>NZ_CP042823.1:2570000-3223750 GCF_008000895.1 Methylobacterium sp. WL1
GGTGTATACGCAGCTCAATCCCCGCCGTCAACACCGGGTCGTGAGTTTTTGAGCGTCGGGCGAACCCCCCCCTCCCCTCCCCTCCCCCGGCGCCATGTCTCTCAAACAAGGCGCTGCTTGCTAGAAGGCGCTGCTTGGCCTTCCGTCCCTGGCGTGCGCGACGCCTCAATCTGGACATGCTACGCCCCGAGATGAGCAGCCCGTACATGAATGGGACGGGCGGCATGGCGATCGGCCCGGCCGTGGATCATCAGGCTGGCGGGAGGCCCATGCGCCGTCGTCTATCCGGGGCCTTCGAGTGAAGCGCGAGCGACTCAAGATCGGTGATGTTGCCGCCCTCGCCCCTGGCGTGGGGCGCGGCGCTCAGGCCCCCCTCGATCTCCTCGGCGCCGACGCGACCCAGATCGATCGCCGCGCGGTCAATTTGCGTTGGCTCTGCGCTAGCACGCTGACCGGTCTTACCGGTGCCGGCCTGATCGCCGCCGCGTTGCACGTATCCCTCCAGGGTGATGTCTCCTTCGCGGCGATCCCGGAGAAGGCCACCATCATGGCGCGCCCGCAGCCGAGCGAGAGCGGCGCCAACATCGCCCGCAAGGGCGACCGGCTCGTTCGCAACCTGATGATCGCCTCCGCCAAGCAGAGCTTTCGCGCGCCGGTCACCGTGCGGCTGGGGGACCGCGAGATCATCAAGGCCAAGGCCTTCGTGCGGATCACCGCCCCGCTGTCGATGACCACGGGCGTCTATGCCGGTGATCTGCCGCGCTTCGATCCGATGAAGTTCGTCTCCGACGAGCCCCTGGAGCGCGCGCCGGATGCCGCCGCCGACGCACCGGGCGCCGAGGTCACGGTGGTCAAGCGCGACCTCGCCGACGCTGCCATCGATCCGAATGCGCCGGCCCTGACCGACGACGACGTCACCGCCCAGGTCGAGGAGGAGCGGCGCATCGCGGCCGAGGCCGGGCGCCGGGCCGCCATCCCGATCGCCCCTCAGATCCTCTTGTCGCGCACGCTCCAGCAGGGCGCCGGCGGCGACGCGGAGGCGGCCGCCGCCAAGGACACCAACCCGTTCAAGGCGATCGAGGTGCTGGTCGTCCCCGAGAACGTCACCAAGGTCGCCAAGGTCGAGTTGAAGCCGAACGAGGCGCCGCTCGTGGAGGAGCGCGACGTCGCGTTCAAGCGGGGCGACACCCTGGAGACACTCCTGAAGGCCACCGGCATGGCCGGCGACGAGCAGATCCGCGCGATCGTCGCCGCGCTGGGCGGAAAGAGCCGCACCGGCGCCCTCACCGAGGGGCAGCAGATGCGGGTGCAGGTCGCCCCGGGCCCGCGTCCCGGCGATCCGCGCCAGGTCACCCGCGTGGTGCTGTACGGCGAGAGCGGCATCGAGGGCATCGCCGCCCTCAACGACCGCAACGCCTTCGTCTCGGTGACGCCCCCGACCGAGGACGCCCCGTCCGCCAAGTCGCAGCCGCAGGCTGAGGCCGGCGAGGACGAGGACGAGGATTCGGGCTCGGGGCCGCGGCTGTATCAGAGCCTCTACGAGACGGCCGCGCGCCACGACCTGCCGCGCGCCACGGTCGAGGACATCGTCCGGGTGTTCAGCTACGACCTCGACTTCCAGCGCCGCATCGCCAGCGGCGACGGGCTGGACGTGTTCTACACCTACGACGACGAGGCCTCCGCCGACCGGCCTGACCTGCTCTACGCGGCGCTGACGCTCGGCGGCGAGACCCGCAAGGTCTACCGCTTCCAGTCCCCGGACGACGGCACGATCGATTACCTCGACGACCAGGGGCGCTCCCTCAAGAAGTTCCTGCTGCGCAAGCCGATCCCGGACGGCATCATGCGCTCCGGCTTCGGCTACCGCCGCCACCCGATCCTTGGCTATGCCAAGCTGCATACCGGCGTGGACTGGGCGAACCCGATCGGGACGCCGATCGCCGCGGCGGGCAACGGCGTGGTGATCCGGGCCGAGATGACCTCGGGCTACGGCAACCGGGTCGAGATCCAGCACGTGAACGGCTACGTCACGACCTACAACCACATGTCGCGGTTCGGCCGGGGCGTGAAGGAGGGTGTCCGGGTCCGCCAGGGGCAGATCATCGGCTATCTCGGTTCCACCGGCCTCTCGACTGGGCCACACCTCCATTACGAGGTGATCATCAACGGCCACTTCGTCGACCCGATGAAGATTCGCGTGCCCCGCGGCCGCGAGCTCGACGGGCGGATGCTGAGCGAGTTCAAGCGCCAGCGCGAGCAGATCGACGCGACCATGCTCAAATCGAAGAGCGCTACGGCGCTGGCGCAGCGCGACGCCGCCGTGCGCTGAACGAGCTGGGCGTCCGTCATCCGAACCCGAGCCGCGCCCGGATCTGCTCGGGCGTGACCCCCGCAGCCCTCAGGTCGGCCAGGCTCTGCGAGGCGCGCGACTTGGCGAGCTTCTCTCCCCCGGGATCCAGGATCAGCCGGTGGTGGCGGTAGCGCGGGACCGGTAAATCGAGCCGGTGCTGAAGCAGGACGTGCAGGTCGGCGGCCGCTTCCAGGTCCTGGCCGCGCACCACGTGGGTGATCCCCTCCTCCGCGTCGTCGTGAACGACGGCGAGGTGGTAGCTCGTCGGTACGTCCCGGCGGGCGATTACGGCGTCGCCCCAGCGCGCTGGATCTGCCTGGACCCATTGCGTGCCGGATCCGTCGAAGGCGGTGTAGCCCAGCCGGTCGCCGCCGCGGCGCAGGGCGGCTTCCATGTCGAGGCGCCAGGTATGCGGCGCGTTCCCGGCAAGACGCTCGGCCACGATCGCTGGATCGAGCCCGCGGCAGGTTCCCGGATAGAGCGGCGCTCCGTCGGGGTCGTGCGGGTGTCCGGCCTGGGCGGCGGCCTGCGTGCGGATCTGCCCGCGTGAGCAGAAGCAGGGATAGGCGAGGCCCCGGCCGATCAGGCCATCGAGCAGTGCCCGGTAGGCGCCCATGTGCCGGGATTGGTGCCGCACCGGCTCCGGATAGGTCAGGCCCAGCCAGGCGAGGTCGGCGACAACCGCCGCGACCAACTCCGGCTTCGAGCGGACGGGATCGATATCCTCGATCCGCAGGCGGCAGAGGCCGCCCATTCGCCGGGCGAGGTCGGCGTTGAGCAGGGCCGAATAGGCATGACCGAGGTGGAGCCGTCCGTTCGGGCTCGGCGCGAAGCGGAGGACCGGCGAGCCCGCCCTCACCCGTCGCGGTGACGCAGGCAGTGCGGGGTGCCGGTCTGGCAGGCGATGCCCGGAAGCGAGCAGGCCGGCCCCTCCGCGAGGCGCTGGCAGACCCGGCAGCCGTCGGTCCATTCCAGGCAGGCCGGGTCGTCGGCGACGGAGCGCGCGGGCGCCGGGTGGCGGGCCGGCAGCAGTTCGCCGAGCAGCACCGTGGCGATCATGAGGATCGCGACGCCCCAGGCGGCGAGGGCGCCGCTGGATGAACGCGGGGCGGGCGGCGTGGTGGGCGCTGTCGACATGGTCGTCCTGTTGGCGCGGCCTGCGCCCTCCTGTCAACGCGGGTGTACCCCGGTCAGGCGGCCTGCGCGGTCCGGTCTTCCAACAGGCCCGGAAGCAGCTTCAGATTGAGCGGCTTGGCCAGGAAATCGTCGAAGCCGGCTTCGCGTGCGGCGATCTCGTCCTCGCGGCCGGCATTGGCCGTGAGAGCGACGAGATGCAACCGGGGACCCTCGCCCGCGGCTTCAGCAGCCCGGATGCAGCGGGCGGTCTCGTGGCCGTCGAGGCGCGGCATGCGGATGTCGATCAGGGCGAGATCGAACGGGCCGGCCGTCGCCAGCCGCTCCAGCGCCTCGACGCCGTCGACCGCATGGACGACTTCGGCGCCGAGGCGCTCCAGCGCACGCGTCGCCAGCAGGGCGTTGATCGGGTTGTCCTCGGCGAGCAGGATCCGCTGGCCGGTTCCCGTCCGGACCGGGGCCGGTGCCGGGATCGCGGCGGATTCGACCGTCGGCGGTGGGGCGAGCAGCCGCTCGAATAGCGAGCGGGCCCGGACCGGCTTGATCAGGTATCCGTCGAAGCCCGCCGCGCCGGGGGCCCCGAAGCCGCGGCGGTCGAAGGGGGACAGCAGGACCAGGCTGCAGCGCACCCCGCAGGCATGCGCGGCGTCGGCGATCTGGCGGACCGCCGCGTCGCCCAGCGCCCGGTCCGCCAACACCGCGTCGAAGGCAGCGCCCGACAGGGCGTCGAGGCCGTCGTCCAGGGTTCCGACGATCACCGTCGCGGCGCCCGCCCGGGACAGGCTGCGGGCGAGGTACGGCGCCTGGTAGGGCGAGTCGGCCACGATCAGGCAGCGCCGTCCCTCGAGCCGCGGCAGGGGAACCGGGTCGGCGCGCTCGGTCTCGGCGTCCGGCAGCGGCAGGACGACCTGGAAGGTCGAGCCGCGTCCCAGGCGCGAATCCGCCTCGATCCGTCCGTCCATGCCGGTGACCAAGCGGCGGGTGATGGCGAGGCCCAGGCCGGTGCCTTCGTGGCTCCGGCTGGCGCTGCCGTCGCCCTGCTCGAACTCCTCGAACAGGACCGGCAAGCGCTCCTCCGGGATGCCAGGGCCCGTATCGGAGACGGCCAGGACCACCTCCCCTCCCCCACCCGGCATGCGGGCGAAGGTCAGGCTCACGCCGACGCCGCCGCGCTCCGTGAACTTGATGGCGTTGCCGGCGAGATTGATCAAAATCTGCCGGACGCGATCCGCATCGCCGACGAGCGCGCGGGGAAAATCCTCGGTGACGTCGAGGGCGATCTCGATGCCCTTGTCCTGGGCTCGCGGGGCCAGCAGCTCCACGACGCTCTCGGCCAGGGCCGGCAGGTCGAACGGCTCGGCCGCGAGGTCGAGGCGCCCGGCTTCGATCCGCGAGAAGTCGAGCACGCCGTCGATCAGCCCGAGCAGGGCCTGTCCGCTGGTGCGCACGGCCTCCACGTAGGTCCGCTGCTCCAGGTCGAGGGCGGTGCCGAGCACGAGGTCGGCCATTCCGAGGATGCCGTTCAGCGGCGTCCGCATCTCGTGGCTGACGGTGGCGAGGAAGCGCGACTTCGCCACGCTCGCAGCCTCGGCGCGTTCGAGGGCGGCGTCGCGGCTGCGCAGCGCCTCGACCCGGGCGGTGACGTCTCGCCCGGCCCGCAGCCAGTGCATCGCGTCGCCGTGTGCGACCGGCATCTCCACGAAGGCGAACCAGCGCACCTGCCCGTCCACCGAGCGGACCTGCGCCTCCATGCGGCGCACGCCGTCCTCCCCGACCTCGACGGCGTTCCGCTCCAGGATCTCCAGATCGATCTGCGCGCCGAGCAGGTCGATCGCCGGTCGGCCGAAGAGAAGGGCGTACGCGTCGTTGGCGTAGGTGATGCGGCCGCGGGCGTCGCGCTGGACGATCACCTCGGTGGTGGCCGCGACCAGGGCGCGGTAGCGGTCCTCGCTCTCGCTGATCCGCCAGATGCGGTCGTGCAGCCGCTCGGCCTCGGCCTCGTCCGGTCGCCCGCGCCGGGCGCGCCAATGGCCGAGCGCCAGGGCTGCCGCGATGAGCAGCGCCAGCACGAGCGCGATATCCTTGACGACCATGGATGCCTCCCCGGCTTCAGGCCGGCTCGGTGCAGGATCGCAGGTGAACCTGAAGGTCGCGTTGGGAAAAGCGCTTAACCGCCGGTTGCAGCATCCGCGGCGCCGCCCCGCAAAACATCGCCTTGGCGCGATCCGAATTCGGGCTCAAGAGTTGCTTGCCAGGACGATCCGTCCGGACGGAGACAGAATTGATGCCGGGTGAGCATTACGACGTGATCGTCGTTGGATCCGGCCCTGGCGGCGGGACGATGGCGTGGCGCCTGGCGCAGACCGGCAAGCGCATCCTCCTGATCGAGCGCGGCGACTATCTGCTGCGCGAGCCGCGCAACTGGGACAGCCAGGCGGTGATCGTCGACGGCTACTACCAGACCAAGGAGACCTGGTACTCCTCCGACGGCGCCAGCTTCCAGCCGGGCCTGCACTACTACGTCGGCGGCAATTCGAAATTCTACGGCTCGGTCCTGTTCCGGCTCCGGGAAAAGGACTTTTCGGACATCCGCCACGAGGACGGCATCGCACCCGCCTGGCCCGTCGGCTACGACGAGTTCGAGCCGCATTACCAGGCCGCCGAGGAGCTGTTCCACGTCCACGGCCAGCGCGGCGAGGATCCGACCGAGCCCTGGTCGCGCAAGCCCTACGCTCATCCGCCGGTGTCCCACGAGCCGCGGATCCAGCAGCTGTTCGACAACCTGAAGGATGCCGGGCATCACCCGTTCCACCTGCCAGTCGGCGTGCGGCTGGTGGAGAAGGACGGACGCGCGGTGTCGACCTCGCCCTGCATCAAGTGCGAATCCTTCGATGGTTTCCCTTGCCCGACCAACGGCAAGTCCGACGCGCAGACGATGGTGGTCGATCCGGCCCTGCGCGACTGCCCGAACCTGACGTTGCTCACGCGTACTTATGTCGAGCGCCTTGTCACCGACCCCAGCGGTCGTACCGTGACCGGCGTGGCCGGCACCCGCGACGACGCGCCGTTCGAGGCCTCCGCCGACCTCGTCGTCGTGGCCTGCGGGGCGCTCTCCTCGGCGCTGCTGCTGCTGCGCTCGGCCAGCGACCGGCACCCGGACGGCCTCGCCAACGGCTCCGGACAGGTCGGGCGCAACTACATGCGCCACAACAATTCGACGGTGCTGGCTATTTCGAAGGTGCCGAACCCGACCCGTTTCCAGAAGACGCTCGGTCTCAACGACTTCTACTTCGGCGACCCGGACCGGAAGGACGACTGGGACTTCCCGCTGGGCCACATCCAGATGGTCGGCAAGTCCGACGGCGCCCAGATCCACGGCGAGGGGCTGCCGGGCTTCCTGCAATGGTTTCCCAACAAGCCGTTCGACTGGATCGCGAAGCACTCCGTCGATTTCTGGTTGACCTCGGAGGACGTCCCGCTGGCCCAGAACCGGGTCTACTACAAGGATGGCAAGGTCCATCTCGACCTCACCGAGACCAACGTGGAGGCGCACAAGCGGCTGCGGCGCAAGCTGCATGAGATCTGCAGCTTCACCGACATGCACCCGCACCTGTTCGACCGTTCGCTCTACCTCGGCAAGAACATCCCGATCGGCGGCACCGCGCACCAGGCGGGGACTTTGCGGTTCGGGGACGACCCGGCGACCTCCGTGCTGGACCGGAACTGCAAGGCGCATGAACTCGACAACCTCTACGTCACCGACGCGAGCTTCTTCCCGTCGATCGGCGCAGTGAACCCGACGCTCACGATCATCGCCAACGCGCTGCGGGTGGCCGACCATCTGATCGAGCGGATGGGCGCCAGGAACGAGATCGCTCCGCCGCGCCTGTTCGACCACACCGAGCCGCGGGAGCCGGTGCCGGCGTGACGGCCGCGCTCTGCTATGGAGGGGACCCGACCTCGAACCGAGCGCAGCGCGCGTGGCCATCGACCATATCGACCTCAGCCGGATTGACCTGAACCTGCTCGTCGCCCTCGATGCGCTGCTCGACGAGCGCAGCGTCACCCGGGCGGCGGCGCGGATCGGCGTCGGCCAGTCGGCGATGAGTTCGAGCCTCGCCAGGCTGCGCCGCCTGTTCGACGACGAATTGCTCACGCGCGCGCCCGACGGGATGCGGCCGACGCCGCGGGCCCTGAAACTGGTCGAGCCGTTGCGGGCCACGTTGCGGCAGATCCAGGCCCTCGTCCACCGGGAGGAGCGGTTCGATCCGGCCACCGTCGAGCGCAGCTTCACGCTGAGCCTGCCGGACAGCGTCGAGGTCCTGATCGGGCCCCGGCTAATCGCGCAGCTGCGCCGGGACGCGCCGGGGATCCGGCTGCTGCTGCGTTCCGTCGAGCGGGCTCGCATCCTCGACGAGCTGGATGCCGACCGGGTCGATCTGGCCATCGGGTTCTTCACCGAGGGGCAACTGCATCACAAGCAGCGGCTGCTCTACCGCGACAGCTACGTGGTCCTGTTCAACGCCGACCTGATCGGGATCCAGCCGCCGATCGGGCTCGATGACTACCTGCGTTTCCCGCACGTCCTGACCTCGTTGCGGGAGACGGCCCACGGAGTCGTGGACGACGCGCTGGCGGCGCTGGGGCGCTCGCGCATCCTCGCGGTGACCACGCCGCGCTTCCTCGTGGTGCCGTTCATGGTCCGCGCCGCGCCGGTGATCGCCACCATGCACGCGAGGCTGGCGACTTCCTTCGCCAGCACGCTCTCCCTGGCGGTCAGCCCGGTGCCGGTGGCGCTCGACGAGGTGGTGGTGTCGATGCTGTGGCACGCCTCCTACGATCGCGATCCCGCCCATCGCTGGCTGCGCGATTTGCTGGTGCGCCTCGCCAACGAAGCCCCGACCTTCGGGATGCTGTGAGCGCGATTCCTTTTGGACTTCGGCTTCGTCCCGTAAGAATCGCGCGCGGCGCACCGGGTGCGCCGAACAGAGGCGGCGCGCGCCTTCAGAGGTCCATCACAGGCAAGGATCGTCGGCAGCCTCCAGCCGCCCGTCGGCGATCGCGGCGCGAAACAGGCGGAAATCCTCGGCGTTGCGCTCCGCATAAGAGGCTGCCCAGTCGGCCAGGGCCTCCCGCAGGTCCGGGTTCTTGCCGCGGCCGCAATAGCCGGCGATCGCCGCGGCGTCTCCGGTGCGGGCATGGGCCCGGGCCAGGAGAGCCCCGTAGGCGTAAGAGAAGGTCAGGAGCGACGGCCCGGACATGTCGGAGAGCGGGATCGCGCCCTTCAGGTTCTTCATCTGGCGCACGTAGAACGGACGGCCCTCGATGGTGGTCCAGCCGAGCAGCGGGTCGCCCACCGCTTGCAGCAGGCGCTGACCGTAGATGACCCGTTCGCCCTCGTGGCCCGCATAGGGCTCCGGCATCCCGGGCAGGTAGGGGCCGTGGGCCGGGCGAACCGCCTCCTTGACCTGCAGGAAGAGCGCGTCCCGATCGGAGTTCCCGCACAAGAGCGCCACATAGGCCCGCGTCCCGACGCTGCCGACCCCGACGACGCGATGGGCGACATCGATGACCTGATAGCGATCGAGCATGAATCGCCGCTCGCGCGGCAGGGTCTCGGCGTAGCGCTCCAGCCCCGAGACGACCTGCTGGCGGGTGGTCTCGTCGACCGGGGTCAGGATCGGCGCGTCGGTCCGGAAGCGCCAACCGCCGTCGATGCGCCGCTCGGCCATCTGGGCCAAGAGGCTGCGGTTGTTCTTGCGGCGGGCCTTCTCGACCGACCGGCGCACCACCGAACGGGCCTCCGGATCCATCCGGATCCCGCCGAGTTCAGCCAAATCCGCCCGGGTTGTTTGGTACCAGACCTCAAGGGAGCCCTGCGGCGCCAGGCGCCGCATCGTGCGCTGGTAGCCCGACACCGCGGCCATCACGGCGGCCCTGCGCGATTCGGCCGGCGTGCCGGCATCGGCCGTGGCGACCGTGATCCCGGCGCAGAGCCGCTTCAAATCCCATTCCCACGGGCCGACCGTGACCTCGTCGAAGTCGTTGAGGTCGAGGACGATGTCGCGCTGCGGGGTGCCGAACAGGCCGAAATTGTCGATATGGGCATCGCCGTTCATGACCACGTCGATGCCGCTGCGCGGACCGCGCGACAGGTCCCAGGCCATCACGTGGGCGGCGCCACGCAGGAACGCGAACGGGCTCGTCGCCATCCTGGCGACCCGCAGCGGGATCAGATGCGCCTGCCGACCCTCATGGGCCGCCGCGATCAGGCCGACCGGATCGGGGCGATCCGGCTCCGAGCGCAGGGCCGCGTGGTCCTGGTGCGGGACCTTCGCGCGCATCGCCTTGCCGGCCTGCCGGCGCTTGTCCCAGGGCTCGACGCCGGCCCGGAGATCGATCCGCGGGAAGTCCGCGAGCGGCGCCAGCACGACATCCTCGGTCGGTTCGTCGCCGGCCGGAAGCAACGTCGCGGCCCGCGTCTCGTCGTTTGGCACCTTGTCCATGATCCCCCGCCGAACCGAGTAGGCGACAACCTTGACCGTACTCGGTCGGTCCCAGACGGCCTCATTCACGTACACGATAGGATTGGCACCGCTCTGTGACCTTTCAGCCTCGGCGGCCCTTGACCACACTACAGGCCAGTCCTCTAACCGGTCGCCTATTCGAAGGGTGTCCGTCCCGATCCGAACCGTGCGAATCACCGGTGTGCAGACGGTGGATCGGGCGTGTGGATCGGGCCGGGCCGGACGGCGCCGTCGGGCGCCGCATCAGTGGGACATCACATGCCCAAGGGCTCAGATCTACTCGTTGCGGCCCTGGAGAACGAGGGCGTCGACCGCATCTTCGGCATACCGGGCGAGGAGAACCTCGACGTCGTCGAGTCGCTCCGTACCTCCAAGATCGAGCTGGTGCTGACCCGTCACGAGCAGGCGGCGAGCTTCATGGCGGCGACGCACGGCCGTCTCACCGGCCGGCCGGGCGTGTGCCTCTCGACGCTGGGCCCGGGCGCCCTGAACTTCTCGACCGGCGCGGCCTACGCCCACCTCGGCGCGATGCCGATGATCATCATCACCGGCCAGAAGGGCATCCTGTCCTCGCGGCAGGCGAAGTTCCAGATCGTCGACGTGATCAGCTCGATGAAGCCGATCACCAAGATGGCCCGGCAGATCGTCTCGGCCTCCTCGATCCCGACGATCGTCCGCGACGCCTTCCGGGTCGCCACCGAGGAGCGTCCCGGGCCGGTGCTGCTGGAGCTGCCGGAGGACATCGCCGCCGAGCAGGCCGAGGCCTACGTCGTGCCGCCGCATCCGATCGACATCCCGGTCGCCCACCCGACCGCGATCGAGCGGGCCGCCGCCATGATCCTCGCGGCCAAGCGGCCGCTCGTCATGCTGGGGGCCGCCGCCAGCCGGCCGCGCGCCACGGGCGACCTCGGCGGCTTCGTCCGGCGCACCCAGATCCCGTTCTTCACCACCCAGATGGGCAAGGGCACGGTCGCCAGCGGCACCAGCCTCTACATGGGTACCGCGGCACTCTCCGAGCGCGACTACGTACACGAGGCGATCGACAAGGCCGACCTGATCATCGCGATCGGCCACGACACGATCGAGAAGCCGCCCTTCTTCATGGGCCAGGCCGACCAGAAGGTGCTCCACATCGGCTACATGCCGGCCAACGTCGAGCAGGTCTACTATCCCGACGCCGAGGTGGTGGGCGACCTCGGGCCGACCCTGCAGCTCCTCGCCGACAAGCTGGAGGGCAAGCTGCCGAACGCCGGCGCCCTGCTGCACCTGCGCGAGCACATCCTCGACCACATCGCCGACCGGGCCGGCGAGGACCGCTTCCCGGTCACGCCCCAGCGGCTGGTGCGCGACGTCCGGCGGGTGATTCCGGAGGACGGGATCGTGTGCCTCGACAACGGCATGTACAAGATCTGGTTCGCCCGGAACTACCGCACCTACGTCGCCAACACGCTGCTGCTCGACAATGCGCTCGCCACCATGGGCGCGGGCCTGCCCTCCGCCATGATGGCGGCGATGCTCTACCCGAACCGCCGCGTCATGGCGGTGTGCGGCGACGGCGGCTTCATGATGAACAGCCAGGAATTGGAGACCGCGGTGCGGCTCAAGCTCAACCTGGTCGTGCTGATCCTCGACGACTCGGCCTACGGGATGATCCGCTGGAAGCAGGCGGTCGATAAGTTTGCCGACTACGGGATGACCTTCGGCAACCCGGATTTCGTCCTCTACGCGCAGGCCTACGGTGCCAAGGGCCACCGCGTGGAGGCCGTCAACGACCTGGTCCCGACCCTGGACCGGGCGTTTGCCGAAGGCGGCGTGCACCTGGTCGCGGTACCGATCGATTACTCGGAGAACACGCGTGTTCTCGTTGAGGAGCTGCGCGAGAAGGTAAAGGATTTCGAGCCGGCCGAGTGATTCCGTCGCAGAATCGATCCCGGCACAACAACAGGGCAGCGCGATGAACCCGTTCACCTTCCAGACAACCCCGAACGTGTTGTTCGAGGCCGGCGCCGCGAAGAAACTTCCGGAGATCGTCGGCACCTTCGGGGCCAAGCGCGTTCTGCTGGTCACCGACAAGGGCGTGCGCAAGGCCGGCCTGACCGAGGCCGCCGAGGCAGCGCTGGCGGCGGCCGGCATCGCCATCGACGTCTACGAGGACGTGGTCGCCGACCCGCCCTCCACGGTGATCGAGGCGGCGGCCAAGCGGGCCCGGGAACTCGGGACCGATCTCGTCCTGTCGATCGGCGGCGGCTCGGCGCTCGATACCGCCAAGCTGGTGGCCTACCTGGCGAAGTCCGACGAGCCGCTCGACTCGATCTACGGCGTCGGCTTGGCCAAGGGCGACCGGCTGCCGCTGATCCTGGTGCCGACCACCGCCGGGACAGGCTCCGAGGTCACGCCGATCTCAATCGTCACGACGCCGACCACCGAGAAGAAGGGCGTCGTCGCGCCGAAACTCCTGCCTGACTGGGCGGTACTCGATCCCGAGTTGACCCTGGGCCTGCCGGCCCACGTCACCGCGGCCACCGGCATCGACGCCATGGTCCACGCCATCGAGGCGTTCACCAGCAAGAACAAGAAGAACCCGATCTCGGATCAGCTCGCCAAGCAGGCCCTGGCCCTGCTCTCGGCGAACATCCGCACCGCCTGCTCGGACGGCCGCAACCTCGAAGCGCGCTCCGGCATGCTGCTCGGTTCGATGCTCGCCGGCATGGCCTTCGCCAACGCGCCGGTGGCGGCGGTGCACGCGCTGGCCTATCCGGTCGGCGCGATCTTCCACGTGCCGCACGGGCTCTCCAACGCCCTGGTGCTGATGGGGGTGATGCGCTTCAACCTGTCCCACGCGGAGGCGCTCTACGCCGAGCTGGCGCCGATCCTGGATCCGGCGGCGGCCGATCTCCCGCCGGCCGAGGCGGCCGCCCGCTTCGTCGAAAGCCTCGACGCGATCTGCCGCGACTGCAAGGTCCCGGCCTCGCTCGCGGAGGTCGGTGTCGCGCAGAAGGATCTGGAGCGGATGGCCACCGACGCGATGAAGCAGACGCGGCTCCTCGTGAACAATCCCCGCGAGGTCACCTACGACGACGCCTACGCGATCTACAGCGAGGCGCTCGGCGAGGCGCGCTCGGCGGCCTGAAACGGCCCGACAACCGGCCCGCCAAGGAGGCCGGAGAACCGCGAGGAGGTGCGCCGTCATGGACCAGTTCGACGCGTTCAAGGCGATGGGCGAGTTCTGGACCCGTGCCGGCGCCGGCTTCTTCGCCCCCGGGGCCGCGCCGGGCTTCTCGTGGCCGACCCCGCCGCAGACCGATCTCTCCAGCCTCGCCACGGCGCAGAGTCATCTCGCCCAGGCCTGGGCTTCGGCGACCGCCCTGTCGCAGACTTTGACCACATCGCTGCAGGGGGGCGCCGGAGCGCCGGACCCGACCGCCGGAGCGGTGCTGGCGCGTATCTTCGATCCACAGGCCTGGCTCGGCGGCTCGGCCGAGTTCGACGCGGCTTTGACGCGGATGTCCGAGGGGCCCCAGCTCGCCGACCTGTGGCAGACCGAGCGGCGCTACGGCGCGCTGTTCACCGCCTGGGCGGCGTTGCGGCGGGCGCAGGCCGAGCACCAGGCCGTGATGCTGGAGGCCTGGACCCGGGCGGCCGGGACCTTCGCCAAGGAGGCCAATGACCGAGCCGAGCGCGGCGAGGGCTTCAGCTCCGCCCGCGAGATGATGACCCGCTGGACCGAGACCGCCAACGCGGTGCTGCTGGATGTCCAGCGCTCCGAGGCGTTCCTGGCCTCGCAGCGGGTGGTGCTGAAGGCATCGACCGACCTGCGGCTCGCCCAACAGGACCTCTCGGCCTTCCTGTCGGATTTCTACGGGCAGCCGACCCGGGCCGAACTGGACGACGTGCAAAAGAGCCTGACCGAGCTGCGCCGGGAAGTCCGGGCCCTGCGCCGGGAGCGCCGGGAGGCTGCCCGGGCCTCCAGGGCCAACGGCACCGCCGCGCCGGCAACGGAGGACGCGCATGGCTGACAAGGGCATGGCTGACAAGGGCATGGCCGGCGAAGGCATGGCCGACAAGGGGGGAGCGGACCGGGCCGCCCCGAAGGCTCCGACTACGCCGCTCCCGCTCAACCCCGCCGAGATGATGGCCGAGGTCGCCGAGCTCGGCCGCCGCATCAGTGCGGGTGCCAAGCTGTTCGCGGACGTGCGCGACGCCGACGTGCAGATCGCCACCACGCCCAAGGACCTGGTCTGGAGCCAGGACAAGGTCTCGCTCTACCGCTACCGGCCGCTTGCCGAGAGCAAGGGCCTGCCGCCGGTGCTGATCGTCTACGGTCTGATCGGCCGCTACACGATGGCCGATCTGCAGGAGGACCGCTCGCTGGTCCGCAACCTGCTCAATCTCGGCCTCGACCTCTACGTGGTCGATTGGGGCAATCCCGGCCGGGCCGACCGCTACGTCACCATCGACGACTACGTCGACGATTACCTCGCCGAATGCGTCGCCTTCATCGGAGCAGCGGCGGGGCGCGAAAAAATCAACCTGCTGGGGATCTGCGAGGGCGGCGTCTTCACCACCTGCTACGCGGCACTGTACCCGGAGCGCGTCAACGCGATGGTGCTGACGATCACGCCGATCGACTTCCACGCCGATACACGCGAGTCCCGGGCCGGCCACGGCTTCATCAACGTCTGGACCCGCTCCCTGTCGCCGGAAGACGTGGACCGCCTGATCGATGCGCAAGGCTCGCTGCCCGGGGCGTTCATGGGCTCGGTGTTCTCGATGATGACGCCGATGCGGACCATGACGAAGTACAACCTGGACTTGCTCGACGCCCTCGACGACAAGAAGAAGTTCCTGAACTTCCTGCGCATGGAGAAGTGGATCGCCGACCGGCCGGACCATCCCGGCGAGGCGGCCAAGCAGTGGCTCAAGGATCTCTACCAGGACAACAAGCTGGTCCAGAGCACCTTCGTGCTCGGCGGCCGCACGGTCGATCTGAAGCGGATCGCCTGCCCGGTGCTGAACGTCTTCGCCCAGGACGACCACATCATCCCGCCGGCGACGTCGCAGGCGCTCAAGGACAAGATCGGCACCGACGACTACACCGAGCTCGGCTTGCCCGGCGGCCATGTCGGCGTCTTCGTCGGCGGCAAGGCGCAGAAGTTGCTGGGCTCCGGCATCGCCGATTGGCTGGGTGCGCGTGGGGAGGGTGATGCGCCGCGACAGGGGAGCTGCCGGGTGCACGTTCGTGGATGAGAGGCGCGCCGCTTATCCCCCTCCCCCCTCTGCGGGGGAGGGTACCCTGCGCAGCAGGAGGGGAGAGAGGCAGCGCGACAGTAGTGGATGGGGCTTCCGGCGCGACTTCTCTGGATACCGCGCTCCCCTCTCCCGACCTGGCCTGACGGCCGGCCCACCCTCCCCCGCAGTAGGGGGAGGGAAACCGCGCGGATCTCGCGCCATCTTGCGGGTTTGTATCGCCGGTCGATCCAAAGCTCTCCCTCATCCTGAGGTGCGGTCGGGCAGCGGCCGCCTCGAAGGAGCCCTCCAGAAATCGCTGCGATCCCTGGAGGGCTCCTTCGAGGCCCGGCGGTCTGCGATCGCCGGGGACCTCAGGATGAGGGCGGTGGGTAGGATCGACCGGTCGAATGATCGCCGCGCTTGGCGCGGCGCTCTCAATTCCAGGCTCCGAGGATAACCGCATGGGCAGCCTGAAGAACAAGATCGTCAGCGCCGACGAGGCGCTCGCCATCCTGCAGGACGGCGACATGGTCGCGGTCTCGGGGTTCGTCGGTATCGGTACGCCGGATGAGCTGATCCTGGCCCTGGCCCGGCGGTTCGAGGCCGGCCAGGGCCCGCATGGGCTCGGGCTGATGTTCGCCGCCGCGCCCGGCGATGGCAAGGAGCGCGGCCTCAACCGGCTGGCGATCCCGGGGCTGGTGCGTCGCGTCGTCGGCGGTCACTGGGCGCTTGTACCCAAGCTGGCGAAGATGGCGATCGCCGGCGAGATCGAGGCCTACAACCTGCCGCTCGGGGTGGTCTCGCATCTCTACCGGGAGATCGCCGCCCACACGCCGGGCCACATCACCAAGGTCGGGCTGCGCACCTTCGTGGATCCGCGGCTCGAAGGCGGCAAGCTCAACGCCGTGACCCGCGAGGACCTGGTCAGCGTGGTCGAGCTCGGCGGCGAGTCCTGGCTGCACTACAAGGCCTTTCCGGTGAACATCGCGCTGATCCGCGGCACCACGGCGGACCCGGCCGGCAACATCACCATGGAGCGCGAGGCGCTCACCCTCGACAACCTCGCTGCCGCCATGGCGGCCAAGAACTCGGGTGGCTTCGTCATCGCCCAGGTCGAGCGCCTAGCCGAGGCCGGCTCGCTCGCGCCCCGCGAGGTGCAGGTACCCGGGGTGCTGGTCGATTGCGTGGTGCTGAGCCAGCCGGAGAACCACCGTCAGACCTACGGCACGCCCTACAACCACGCCTTCACGGGCCGCCAGCGCGTGCCGCTCGACCGGATCCCGCCGATCCCGCTCGATGCCCGCAAGGTCATCGCCCGGCGCTGCGCCTTCGAGCTGCCCCCCGGCGGCGTGGTCAATCTCGGCATCGGCATGCCCGAGGGGGTGGCGGCGGTCGCCGCCGAGGAGCGGGTGCTGAAATACCTGACGCTCACCGCCGAGCCCGGAGTGATCGGCGGCTTGCCGCAGGGCGGGCTCGATTTCGGCGCCGCCCTCAACCCGGCGGCGGTGCTGCACCAGAACCAGCAATTCGACTTCTACGACGGCGGCGGCCTCGACCTCGCCTGCCTGGGGCTCGCGCAATGCGACGCCGAGGGCAACGTCAACGTCAGCCGCTTCGGCAAGCGGCTCGCCGGCGCCGGCGGCTTCATCAACATCTCGCAGAACGCCAAGAGCCTGGTGTTCGCCGGCACCTTCACGGCCGACGGGCTGGAGGTGGTCGTCGAGGGCGACGGCATCCGGATCGTCACCGAGGGACGCTCCCGGAAGTTCATCGCCGCTGTGGAGCAGGTGACCTTCTCGGGCGCTTACGCGGCCGAGCGTGGCCAGCCGGTGCTCTACGTGACTGAGCGCTGCGTGTTCCGCCGGACCAAGGCCGGCATGGAGCTGGCCGAGGTCGCCCCCGGGGTCGACATCGCGCGGGACATCCTCGGGCAGATGGGATTCACGCCGATCGTGCAGGACCCGAAGCCCATGGATCCGCGGCTGTTCCGCGATGCCGTCATGGGGCTGGAGCCCTGGCTCCTCGGGCTCTCCCTGTCTGAGCGGATCAGCTACGACCGGGAACGCAACATCCTGTTCTCGAACCTCGAAGGCTTCCAGGTCAGGACTATCGACGACGTCGAACTGGTGCGCCGCGAATACGAGCGCGCCTGCCAGGAAATCGGTCGCAAGGTCCACCTGATCGCCAATTACGATGGATTCGAGATCGACCCGACAGTGAGCGATGCCTATTTCTCGGCGATCGCTTATCTGGAGAACCGGTACTACGAGACTGCTTCGCGCTACACGACGAGCGCGTTCTTGCGATTAAAACTCGGTGCCTCGTTGGCGAGCCGCGATCTGGCTCCGCATGTCTTCGAGACAAAAGCCGAGGCGCAGGCGAGGAATACGGCCCAGAGCGTGCCCCTCAAGCCGCGGACGGATCTGTCTCAGCCAGACAGGCCGCAGCCGCCGAAGGAACCGTTGAATGCCTGAGTCCGACACTTTCACCCTGAAGGACCGGAGCCTCCTGGTCGAATCCTGCCTGATCGGCGGGGAATGGTCGAAGGCCGGGTCCGGCACGATCGACGTCACCAACCCGGCCACCGGCGCGGTGATCGCCCGGGTGCCGAACGCCGGCGCCGACGAGACCCGCCGGGCGATCCAGTCCGCCCACGCGGCCTATCCGGCCTGGCGCGCGAAGACCGCCAACGAGCGCGCCGTGCTGCTGCGCAAGCTCGCCGCCCTGGTCACCGAGAACCAGGAGGATCTGGCGCAGATCCTCACCGCCGAGCAGGGCAAGTCGCTGACCGAATCCCGCGGCGAGGTCGCGATGTCGGCGGCCTACGTGCTGTGGTTCGCCGAGGAGGCGCGGCGCGTCTACGGCGACGTGATCCCCTCCCCCTGGGGTGACCGCAAGATCCTGGTCACCAAGGAGCCGGTGGGCGTGGTCGCGGCCATCACCCCGTGGAACTTCCCGTCCTCGATGATCGCCCGCAAGATCGCCCCGGCGCTGGCCGCCGGCTGCCCGATCGTGATCAAGCCGGCCTCGCAGACCCCGCTCTCGGGCCTCGCCTGGGGTGTGCTGTGCGAGAAGGCCGGCTTCCCGGCCGGGACCGTCAGCATCCTCACTGGCTCGGCCCGGGCCATTGGCGGTGAGATGACCGGCAACCCGCTGGTCAAGAAGATCACGTTCACCGGCTCCACCGAGGTCGGCAAGGTGCTGCTCGAGCAGGCTTCTCACACGGTGAAGAAGGTCTCGATGGAGTTGGGCGGCAACGCGCCGTTCATCGTGTTCGACGACGCCGACCTCGACCGGGCCGTGGCTGGCGCGATGCTCGCCAAGTACCGCAACTCCGGCCAGACCTGCATCTGCACCAACCGCTTCCTGGTGCAGGACGGGATCTACGACGCCTTCGCGGACAAGATGGCCGAGGCCGCCAACCGCCTGAAGGTCGGCAACGGCATCGAGGAGGGCGTCGCCCAGGGGCCGCTGATCGACATGGCCGCGGTGGAGAAGACCGAGGCCCATATCCGCGACGCCGTCGAGAAGGGCGGCCGGGTGGTCGCGGGCGGGCATCGCCACGCGTCGGGCGGCCAGTTCTTCGAGCCGACCGTGATCACCGGCGCGACCCCAGACATGGCGGTGGCCCGGGAGGAGACGTTCGGGCCGCTGGCGCCGCTGTTCCGGTTCCGCGACGAGGCGGAGGCGATCCGCATGGCCAACGACACCGAGTTCGGCTTGGCCTGCTACTTCTACACCCGCGACCTCGGCCGCACCTTCCGGGTCGCCGAGGCGCTGGAATACGGCATGGTCGGGATCAACGAGGGCATCATCACCACCGAGGTGGCGCCCTTCGGCGGCGTGAAGGAATCCGGCCTGGGCCGCGAGGGCTCCTACCAGGGCATCGAGGATTACCTAAACACCAAGTATCTCTGCGTCGGCGGCCTCGGCGCGTGAATTCGTTGGACCGGATGGCACGCGCCGCGCGCCATCCGGTCTCGCGCGCGGGAATCGCTACTCCGCGTCAGGGCGCGGATGCGTAATGCTCCCGCTCGTCGTCGCTGATCGGCCGGATGACCCGGCACGGATTTCCGGCGGCCAGGACCCCGTCCGGCACGTCGCGCGTGACCACGCTGCCGGCGCCGATCACCGTGCGGGACCCGATGGTGACGCCCGGCAGGATCAGGGCGCCACCACCGACCCAGACGTCCGACCCGATTTCGACCGGCTTCCCGAATTCCTGGACCCGGCGCAGGGCCGCGTTGAACGGGTGCAGGGGCGTGAGGATCTGAACGGATGGGCCGAACAGCGTGAAGCTTCCGATCCGCACCCGGCAGACATCGAGGATCACGCAGTTGAAGTTAAAGAACACCCGCTCGCCGAGCTCGATGTTCGAGCCGTAATCGCAGAAGAACGGCGGCTGCATCCAGACCGTATCGCCGCCGGCCGCGAAGATCTGCTGGCACAGGTCCCGGCGGTGATCCGCGTCGGCCTCGCCTGACGCGTTGAGCAACTGGCAGAGATCCCGGGCCCGGATGCGGCCCGCGACGAGTTCGGGATCGAGGGCGTCGTAGAGTTCCCCCGCCAGCATCTTGTCCCGCTCGGTCCGCATCGGCATCCTCCCCGTTCAAGCTCCGCAGCGATGCGGGCTCGGTCCCGGCCAGCCCTTCCGGTCCGGTCCAACGATGCGTACATATGTACGCATCGGACGCGAATGCCAATTCCCGCCCGTCCGGGAATCTTGCCAACGAATCTCGCCCAGAAATTTCGTCCAGGGATCTCGTCTGGAAATCGCGTGCAGGAGCCCCGCGTGCCCTCGTCCCAGCGCCGTTACGACCCGGACCGCCGCGCCCGCATCGTGCAGGCGACCCTCGACGTCATCGCCGAGCACGGGGTCGCGGGGACGACGCATCGCCGGGTCGCGGTTGCGGCCGACGTGCCGCTCGGCTCGATGACCTATCACTTCTCCGGCCTGGACGAGCTGCTCACCCAGGCGTTCACCTTGCTGGCCGATACGGTCTCGACACGCTTCGCCGAGCGGCTGGGGGAAGCCGCGGATCGGTCCGAGGCGTTCGAAGCCGTGGTCGACCTCATCGTGGACGACAGCTGGGCGAGCCCGCGGACCATGCTGCTGAGCTACGAGCTCTACGCCTTCGCCGCCCGCAACCCGCCGCTGCGCCGCGTCATGCAGGACTGGATGGAGAAGAGCCGTGCGGCACTCCGGCAACATTTCTCGGCCGACGTGGCTAAGGCCCTGGATGCCTTGATCGAGGGCTTGTCGATTCACCGCTCGGTGGATCCGGAGCCGATGGATCGCGTCGATGTCCGCGCTCTGGTCGAACGCGTCGCCTCCTGAGGACGATGCGCCCGGCCCGGCGCCATCGCGTTACGTCCGGGTGCCTGTCGCGGCTTTCACGCGGCGCGCATCCCCGGCGGCTCCCTGCCGCAAAGCCGGCTTCGACGGCGGAATGCGCGGTGTCAGGCCGGTTGCGTGTTGTGAATCTGGTCGAAGTCCAGTGATGCCGTGTCGATCACGATCTGCGTCCGGCTGATCACTTCGAGCTTGCGCAGGATCTCCGAGACATGGGCCTTCACGGTGGAATCGCCGACGTGAAGCTCATGGGCGATCTGCTTGTTCAACTTGCCCTGGCGGATCATCATCAGCACCCGCAATTGCTGCGGCGTGAGCCGGGCCACGCGCTCGGCCAGGGGGGCCTTCTTGGCATGCGGCGACGGCGCGCTCGCCTCTGCGAAGCCGGGGGGCAGGAACAATGCGCCGCTCATCACCTCGGTGATCGCCCGGGTCAGGGTGCTCTTGTCCATCGCCTTGGGCACGAAGCCGGCGGCTCCGTGCTGCAGGGCCTCCCGGACGATGCGCGGGTCCTCGTGGCCCGACACGATCAGGATCGGGATGCGCGGGAAGCGGGCCCGGACCGTGATCAGGCCGTCGAAGCCGGTGACCCCCCGCATGGACAGGTCGAGGAGCGTCAGGTCGATGCCGCGGTTCTCGGCCAGCACCGCGCAGGCGGCCTCGATCCCGTCGGCCTCGTGCAGGACGGCGTCCGGATGGGCGAGGCGGATCGTGGCCGCCAGGGCGTCACGGAACAGCGGATGGTCGTCGACGATCAGGAGTTGCACGGTCGAAGCGGTTCCTCGCTCGAGATCCGCATGCGGGACCCTTGGGACATCGGAAACCTGATCGATGCGGTGCCGGGGCGCAAGCGGCCGAGGAGGAGGCCGCTCACCGCCGCCGATCCGGGCGGCGCGGCGCGGTTTCACCGGTAAGGCCTGGTCAGGGCGACCCGATCGATCTCGGCGCTGGTCTGTGCGCGACGGGGCCGGGATGAACGCAATCTGGCTGCCGAGCTCAGCCGGTCGGGCGGATCCGGGAACCGGTCCGCCAAGCTGCGCGGCGCGCCGGCACTCGGCACGCCGTCGACCTTCATGTGCGCAATCTCACGCCCGCGGAACGCGGCTCGCTTGACCCTTTACATGATCATCGTCATGTTTGTGATACATGATGATGATCATGTAAAGGATAAGGATCGAGCCCATGTCCAGCAAGCCTGCCATCCTGATCACCGGTGCCTCGTCGGGCATCGGTGCGGTCTATGCCGACCGCTTCGCCCATCGCGGCCACGATCTCGTTCTGGTCGCCCGGGACGCCGACCGCCTGGGGGCGCTGGCCGAGCGCCTGCGCCGAGAGGCCGGCGTCGCGGTCGACATCCTCCCGGCCGACCTGACCCGTCCGGCCGACCTCGCCGCCGTCGAGACCCGCCTGCGCACGGATGCCCGGATCGGCGTGCTGGTGAACAATGCCGGCGCGGCGCTCACCGGCAGCTTCGTCGGCCAGGATCCCGAGCAAGTCGCGGCGCTGATCGCCCTCAATACAACCGCTCCGGCACGCCTCGCCGCTGCGGTCGCCCCGCGCTTCGCCGAGGCCGGTGAAGGCGCCATCATCAATATCGGTTCGGTGGTCGGCTTCGTCCCGGAATTCGGAATGGCGGTCTACGGCGCCACCAAGGCCTTCGTGCAGTATCTCAGCGCAGCGCTCCACGCCGAGCTCGGGCCGAAGGGCGTCTACGTCCAGGCGGTCCTGCCGGCGGCGACCCGCACCGAGATCTGGGAGCGCGCCGGACTCGACGTGAACAGCTTACCGGCCGTGATGGAGACGGGCGCCCTGGTGGACGCCGCCCTGGTCGGCTTCGACCTCCGTGAGCCGGTGACGATCCCGCCCCTGCCCGACGCCGCGCAGTGGGACGCGTACGATCGGGCGCGGACCGCGATGATCCCGAATCTCGGCCAGGTCCAACCCGCGGAGCGCTACCGGGCCGCGGGCTGACATCCGGGGCGAATCGCCAGGACGTTCCCGGGAACGCCCTGGCGCGGCGCATGCGTGCCGGTCCGTCGGTGCTATGACCACCCGGTGCCGACGGGAGAACGGGCGTGACGCAGGGGACCGAGCCGTATTGTCCGACGCAGACGTGGGAGACCCTGAGGCCCGAGGCCGCCGGGCTCGATGCCGCGGCCCTGGCCGAGGCGATCGCCTATGCCGAGGCGAACGAGAGCCCTTGGCCGCGCAGCCTCTACTACCCGGACGGACGCTATGTCGGCCTGGTCGAGTGGAACGAGCGCGGGCCCTGGAGCGACATCGGCGGGCCGGTGCGACCGCGGGGCGGCCCGGCCGGCGTGATCCTGAAGGGCGGCCGACGCGTGGCCGCCTGGGGCGATACACGGCGCCCCGACATGACCTTCTCCATCGCGAAGAGTTATCTGGCCGTCCTGGCCGGGCTCGCGCACGATGACGGGCTGATCCCGGACGTGGATGCGCCCGTTCGGGACAGCGTCCCGGATCCTCTCCTCGAGGGTCCGCGGAACGGCGCGATCACCTGGCGGCACCTGCTGCAGCAATCGAGCGAGTGGCAGGGCACGCTGTTCGGAAAGTCCGACCAGGTCGATCATTTCCGCCAGATCGGTCCCGGGGCGGACAACAGCCGCAAGGGCGAGCGTCGCGCGCTCCAGGCCCCGGGCAGCCATTACGAATACAACGACGTGCGGGTGAACCTCCTGGCGTATTGCCTGATGCGCCGCTTCGGCCGCGCGTTGCCGGAGGTGCTGCGCACGCGGATCTTCGAGCCGATCGGTGCGTCCCACGATTGGGCGTGGCACGGCTACGACAACGCCTGGGTCGAGATCGATGGGGCCCGGATCCAGTCGGTGCCCGGTGGCGGCCATTGGGGCGGCGGCCTGTTCATCGGCGCGGACGACCATGCGCGCTTCGGGCTCCTGATCGCCCACGGCGGCGTCTGGGCCGGACGCCGGCTCCTGTCGGAGCGGTGGAACCGCGCGATGCTGACGCCGTCGCCGACGCTCGCGAATTACGGCTACCTATGGTGGCTGAACCGCGGTCCGACCGCCAAGCCCGAACTGCCGGAGTCCGCGTTCAGCGCGCTCGGGGCCGGCAACAACGTGATCTGGGTCGATCCGGACCACGACCTCGTCGCCGTGCTGCGCTGGATCGACAAGGCGGCCCTCGATGGATTCCTGCGGCGGCTGGTCGGTGCGGTGCGCAGCTAAGGCGTCGCCGGCTGGCGCTGTCGATCGATGGTGCCCTCGGCCCGGACGAAATCCAGGAAGGCCCGGAGCACCGGCCGCATCAGATGGCGGTTCGGATAATAGAGGAAGAAGCCCGGAAAGCGCGGGCACCAATCCGCGAGCACGCGGACCAGCCGGCCGGAGGCGAGGTAGGCCGAGAACCTGGCGGCCAACCAGGCTCTGCTCGATGCGCTGGCCGCCATGGCGGCCGACAAGGGCGTCACGCCCGCTCAGCTCGCCCTGGCCTGGGTGCTCCACCGGGGCGGCGGCATCGTGCCGATCCCGGGTGCCCGCAAGATCCGGCACCTCGAAGAGAACGCCGCCGCCGCGGAGATCACGCTGAGCGTGGACGACCTCAGCGCGATCGACGCGGCGATGCCGCCGGAGGCAGTCAGCGGCCGCCGCTACACCGACGCCGCGCTGGCGCTTGTGGAGGGGTGATCGCGGCCCGGGAGAAGACGCCTCAGGCCGCCATCGCCGAGACCGTCTCGGCGATGGCGCGCGCCCGGGGGACGAGGCTCGCCACCTCCAGATATTCCTCGGGCGAGTGCGCCTTGCCGCCGACCGGCCCGACCGCGCACAGCGTCGGGCACCCGACGCTCGCGGTGAAGCCGGAATCGGCGCAGCCGCCGGCGAACTCGCCCTCGATCCGGACTCCATGCTGCGCGCTGACCTGCGCGTAGGTCTCGAACAGCGCGCGCGAGGCCTCGTCCTGCACCAGGGGCAGGAACTCGCCCTTGATGGTCAGCTGCGCCCGGGTATCCGGCACGGTCGCACCGTCCACTATCGCGGCGATCCGGCCCATGGCCGCGTCCCGGTCCGCCGGGGTGACGTAGCGCAGGTCGATCTCGCAGGTCGCCCGGGGCGCCACGGTGTTTACCGACTGGCCGCCCGAGACCAGCCCGACATTCACCGTGATGCCACGGTCGAGATCGGTGATCGCGTGGAGCGCGGTAATCTTGTGGGCGAGCTCGCCGATGGCGCTGCGCCCGTCGGCGTAGTTGCCGCCGGAATGGGCAGCCTTGCCGTGGACCTCCATGTGCATGAACACACCGCCCTTGCGGCCGGTGACGACGTTCCCGGACGGCCGGCCAGGCTCGGCGTTGAGCACCGCGCGGGCGCCGCGGGCGGTCTCCTCGATGATCGGCCGGCAGGCCGGCGAGCCGATCTCCTCGTCGCTCGTGAACAGGCCTACCAGCGGCACCGGCGCGCCACCGGCCTGCTGGTAGGCCGCCAGCACGAAGGCGTTCATGACCAGCCCGGCCTTCATGTCGGCGACGCCCGGCCCGTAGGCGCGGCCCTCCGTGATCCGGAACGGCCGGTGGGCGACCTCGCCCTTCGGGAAGACCGTGTCGCGGTGGCCCATCAGCACGACCGGCCGGTTCGCGCCGCCGGATCCGGCGACCTGCGCCTTCAGCGCGTCGCCGTAATCCTCCACCGGGATGGTGGTGACCGAGACGCCGTGCTCGGCCAGGAAGAACGCGATGCGGGCGCCGACCGCGTCGACCCCGGCCTTGTCGTAGGAGCCGGAATCGATGTTCACCAGCTCCTCGAGCAGGGCCAGCATGGCGCCCTCCTGTCCTTCGAGCCAGCGGATCGCGGCGGCGTCTCTCTCGGTCATCGGGGTCCCTGTTGGTCGGTGCGGCTACTCCACGGTGACCGACTTGGCGAGGTTCCGGGGCTGGTCGACGTCTTTCCCCATGAACACCGCGGTGTGGTAGGCCACCAGCTGGATCGGCACCGCGTACACGATCGGTGCCACCGTGGGGTCGAGGTCCGGCATGGTCACGGTGGCCATGGTGTCGAGCCCGTGCTCGGCCGCGCCCTTGGCGTCGCCGATCAGCACGATCCGCCCGCCCCGGGCGGCGACCTCCTGCATGTTCGACACCGTCTTCTCGAACACCGCGTCGTGGGGCGCGATCACGATCACCGGCACGCTCTCGTCGATCAGCGCGATCGGACCGTGCTTCAGCTCGCCCGCCGCGTAGCCCTCGGCGTGGATGTAGCTGATCTCCTTCAGCTTCAGTGCGCCCTCCAGCGCCATCGGGTAGCTGGTGCCGCGGCCGAGATAGAGCACGTCCCGCGCTTTCGCGACGTCCCGGGCCAGCAGCTCGATCTCCGATTCGCGGGTCAGCGCCTCCGCCATCAGGCCCGGCGCCTTGATCAGAGCGTCCACCAGCCGGCGCTCCCCGGCCTCGTCCAGCGTGCCCCGCGCCCGGCCGGCCGCGATGGCCAGGCACAGCAGCACGGTGAGCTGGCACGAGAACGCCTTGGTCGAGGCGACGCCGATCTCGGGGCCGGCGAGCGTCGGCATCACCACGGAGGATTCCCGCGCGATGGTCGAGGTCGGCACGTTGACGACGCTGAGCGTGTGCTGGCCCTGGCTCTTGGCGTAGCGCAGCGAGGCCAGGGTGTCGGCGGTCTCGCCCGATTGCGAGATGACCAGCGTCAGCCCGTCCTTCTCGAGCGGCGCCTCGCGGTAGCGGGCCTCGGAGGCGACGTCGATCTCCACGGGTAAGCGCGCCACCTGCTCGAACCAGTAGCGCGCTACGAGACCGGCATAGAACGCCGTGCCGCAGGCGGTGATGTAGACGCGGCTGAGCTTGGCGAAGTCGAACGGCAGCGCCTCGGGCAGCATCACTCGGCCGTTGGCCATGTCGACGTAGTGGGCGAGCGTGCGGCCCACCACCTCGGGCTGCTCGTGGATCTCCTTCGCCATGAAGTGGCGGTACTCGCCCTTGTCGATCCGGTAGGCCTGCGTGGCGATCTTCTGGCGCGGGCGCTCGACGCGGGCGCCGGACTGGTCGCGGATCTCGGCGCTGTCCCGAGTCAGGATCGCCCAGTCGCCCTCGTCGAGATAGGTGATGGCGTCGGTGAACGGGGCGAGCGCCAGGGCGTCGGAGCCGAGATAGGTCTCGCCCTGGCCGAAGCCGACCGCGAGCGGCGCGCCGTGGCGGGCGCCGATCAGCAGGTTCTCCTCCCCGGAGAAGATGAAGGCCAGCGCGAAGGCGCCGCGCAGCCGCGGCAGGGCGGCGGCGACCGCGTCGACCGGGCTCATCTGCCGGTCCATGTTGCGGCTGACCAGCTGGGCCACGACCTCGGTGTCGGTCTGGCTCTCGAACACGATGCCGTCGGCCTCCAGCTCGGCCTTCAGCTCGCGGAAATTCTCGATGATGCCGTTATGGACGACGGCGAGGCGCTTGGTGGCGTGCGGGTGGGCGTTGGTCTCGTTGGGCCGGCCGTGGGTCGCCCAGCGGGTGTGGCCGATGCCGATCATGCCGGTGAGCGGCTCCTGCGCGAGCCGAGCCTCCAGGTTGACCAGCTTGCCCGAGGCGCGGCGGCGCGCCAGCTGCCCGTGCTCCAGGGTGGCGATGCCGGCGGAATCGTAGCCGCGGTATTCGAGCCGCCGCAGGGCCTCGATCACCTGCCCCGCCACCGCGTCGCGCCCGACGATGCCGACGATGCCGCACATGGGATGTCTCTCGCTTTGACGCCCGGGTGGCCGCGCGCGGACGCGCCGCGCAAGCTCCGGGCCGTTCGCTCACCGCCGAGCCGAGCGTCACGTGTACCGGATCAGGGCCGCGCAGGGCCAGCCCCGGCCGAATCGATGCTGATGTGCGCGGTCGCCTCGGCGGTTCTTTTATGAGGGCGCGGGCCCGCGCGTGACGATGGCTGCGTTCCGTCCCGACCAGTGACTGGCGAGTACCGAGCCCGACAGGTTGTGCCACACGGAAAAGACCGCGCCCGGCAGGGCGGCCAGCGGCGAGAAATAGAGCTTGCCCAGCGCCGCCGCGAGGCCGGAATTCTGCATGCCGACTTCCAGGGCCAAGGTTCGGCAGGTGCCCTCATCGAAGCCGAGCAGGCGCCCGCTCCAGTAGCCGCAGACCAGACCGGCTCCGTTGTGCAACACTACCGCCAGCAGCACGAGTGGGCCGACGGCCGCGATGCTCGCCCCGCTGCCGGCCACGACGGCGCCGATGATCAGCAGGATGGCGATCATCGACACGGCGGGCAGAGCCCGCTCGATGCGCCCGACGAGTCGCGGCGCGAGCCGGTTGAGCGCCAGCCCCAGAGCCACCGGCGCGGCCACGATCTCCACGAGGCTGGCCAGGAGCCCCGCCACGTCCACCGGCACGGCGGCGTCGACGTAGAGGCGCACCAGCAGCGGCGTCGCCACGAGACCCACCAGCGTCGACGCCGTGGCGATCGTCACCGACAGCGCGACATCGCCACCGGCGATGTAGACCATCAGGGTGGAGCTCGTGCCGCTGGCGACGCTGCCGACCAGCACCATGCCGGTCGTGAGCTCGGTGCCCATGCCGAGGGCGTGGGCGATGGCCCAGGCGGCGGCAGGCATCACGAGGTAGTGGACGACCACCCCGGCCACGACCGGCGCGGGCCGGGCCAGGATCCGGCCGAAATCCGCGGGCGTCAGCGTCACGCCGAGGGCGAACATGATCACGGCCAGCAAGATTGCGACGTGCGGGAGCACCGGCAGGAACACGTCCGGCGCGAAATAGGCCGTGGCCGCTGCCAGGACGGCGCAGACGGGAAACAAGCGGTTGAGCAGCATCGTGCGGGTCGATGTCCGGAAGGGCGGCGGCCGTGTCCCAGCTGCGCCGATGTGCGTCAAGCGCAGCCGTTCCGCAGGGTATCGCTGTCGGGTCAAGCTCTCCCTGCCGGGGCGTCGGCGGTTGTCCAGCGCGACCGAATCGAGGGGCGGCTTCCGGGACGGGCGGACCATGGTTCGCGCGACCGGCAAAGGTCGGAGGCTGAACGGCCACCTTAACGTGGTGAACGGACAGGCGGGATCGCCCGCGGGTCGTCATGCCGTGATCGGAGCGTCGCCCCAGCACACATATCCCGACACCCGCCTGCAGGCATGCGCTCAGCATGCCTCCGGTCAATGGTGTGACGTTGTTATGAAAATTGGGACAGGTCTTACTACAATCATCTGGGCCGCTGGCTCTTTGCCTGATCAATTGAGATGCGGCGGATACGGAACGTCCGCTACCTTCGGGGCAGCCGAGGGACGCCGCCCCGAGCCAAAAATGCCGGGCGACCGACATCGGTCGCAATCAACAATCGCACGACTGAGCGGATCGAGAGCCGGCCCCGGATCCGCGGGCGTCAACGCCCCCCGCGCAATGCCTTCTCGGCGAGCAGCGCCGCCCGCTTCAGCTTAGCCCAGCCCGGCTTCACCACCTGTCGGCCACGGGCGATCGCCATGGCGCCGTCGGGCACGGCGTCGGTGATGACCGAGCCGGAGGCCACGTAGGCGCCCTCCCCGACCGTGACCGGGGCTACCAGGGCCGAGTTCGACCCGATGAAGGCGCCGGCGCCGATCGTGGTCCGGTGCTTGAGCACGCCGTCGTAATTGCAGGTGATCGTGCCGGCGCCGATATTGGCCTTCGCGCCGACCTCCGCGTCGCCGAGATAGGTGAGGTGTGCGGCCTTCGCGCCCGGGCCCATCCGGGCGTTCTTGAGCTCGACGAAGTTGCCGAGTTCCGCGCCGGTCTCGAGGACGGCATGGCCACGCAGGCGCACGAACGGCCCGATGCGAACGCTGCCTTCGAGCACGGTATCGGTGAGGTGCGCGAAGGCCCGCACCGTGCAGCCGTCCGCGACCCGGACGCCCGGCCCGAACACCACGTGCGGCTCCACCACCACGTCGCGTCCGAGGATCGTGTCGTGACTGAGGAACACCGTCTCGGGCGCGACGAGCGTAGCGCCGCCCAGCATGGCGCTGCGGCGCAGCCGGACCTGGATCGCGGCCTCGGCGACGGCGAGCTGGACCCGGTCGTTGACGCCCTGCGCCTCCGCCTCGTCCACGGGCACGACCGTGACCGAGAGCCCGTCCGCGACGGCGAGCGCCACCGCGTCGGGCAAGTAGTATTCGCCGGCGGCGTTGTCATTGCCGATGCGCGTGAGCAGCGCCAGCGCGTGCCGACCTCCCAAGGCCATGAGACCGGCATTGCACAGGGTCACGGCCCGCTCGGCCGGGCTCGCATCCTTCTCCTCGCGGATCGCCAGGACCCGGCTGCCCTCGGTGAGCACCCGGCCGTAGCCGGTCGGGGTCGGGCTCTCGAACGCGAGGACGGCAACCGCTGCACCCTCCGCCAGGGGCGCGCGAAGGCGGAGAAAGGTTTCGGCGCTGATCAGCGGGGTGTCGCCGAAGGCGATGACCACGTCGTCGTCGGGGCCTTCGAGCACGGACCGGGCGGCCAGCACCGCGTGGGCGGTGCCCAGCCGCTCGGCCTGCGGGAAGACCTGCGCGCCGGGTGCCCCTGGCGATTTCGGCGGCGACGTCGTCGCGGCCGGGCTCGGCCACCACGGCGATCCAAGCCGGCGCCCGCCGCTCGCACGGCGGCCAGCACGTGGCCCAGCATGCTGCGCCCGGCGACCCGGTGGAGCACCTTCGGCAGGTCCGAGCGCATCCGCGTGCCCTTTCCGGCCGCGAGCACGATGGCGGTGAGGCTGCGCGGTGGCTGGGCGGTCGGGGTCATCGCGGGTCCGGGCGTCGTGATTCGGCGCGCGACCGATGAGCCGGACGGCGGCGCGGCGCAAGGCCGTCCCGCAGAGTCTCAGCGCAGTGCCAGAGCCCCGTGATGGGCCGAGCCGTGAGCGTAATGCTCGCGGCGGCGCTCGATCGAACTCGGGATCCGCAACGATTCCCGGTACTTGGCTACGGTCCGGCGGGCGATGTCGACACCCTCGCCGCGCAGCTTCTGCACCAGCGCGTCGTCGGAGAGCACGTCGTCCGGCGTCTCGCCGTCGACGAGCTGCTTGATCCGGTGGCGCACGGCTTCCGACGAATGGGCCGCCATGCCGGCCGCGCCCGGGATCGCGGCGGTGAAGAAGTACTTCATCTCCAGGGTGCCGCGGCTCGTCCCGATCGCCTTGTTGGAGGTCACCCGGGACACGGTCGATTCGTGCATGCCGATCGCCTCGGCCACGGTCTTGAGGTTCAGGGGGCGCAGATGCGTGACGCCGTGGACGAAGAACCCGTCCTGCTGGCGCACGATCTCGGTGGCGACCTTCAGGATCGTGCGGGCACGCTGTTCCAGCGACCGGGTGAGCCAGTTGGCGTTCTGCAGCGCCTCGGACAGGAAAGCCTTGTCGCCCTCGGCGGAGGCGCCGCGCACGACCCGGGCATAGTAGCTCTGGTTGACCAGCACCCGCGGCAGCGCCTCGCTGTTGAGCTCGACCAGCCAGGACCCGTCCGGGGCGGCGCGCACGAACACGTCCGGGATCAGCACTTCGACGGCGCTCGATCCGAAGGCCCGTCCGGGCTTTGGATCGAGCCTTCGGATCTCGCCCAGCATCTCGACGAGATCCTCATCGTCCACGCCGCACAGACGGCGCAGGGCGGTGAAATCGCGCTTGGCCACGAGGTCTAGACGGGAGACCAGGGCCTGCATCGCCGGGTCATACCGGTCGCGCTCGCGCAGCTGGATCGCCAGGCACTCGGCGAGGTCCCGGGCGGCGATGCCGGGCGGGTCGAAGCTCTGGACCTGGGTCAGCACCCGAGCCACCGTGTCGGCGTCCGCGCCGAGGCGCTGGGCCACGCCCTCCACCGTCTCGCGCAGGTATCCGGCCTCGTCGACCGCGTCGATCAGGAAGCCGCCGATTAGCCGCTCCACCGGATCCCGCGTCGCCAGCTCGAGCTGGCCCGCGAGGTGGTCCCGCAGGGAGATCTCGGCCGTCAGGGCCGCCTCGAAATCCGGCGCCTCGGAATCGAAGCTGCCGCCGCTGCTGCCGTAGGGCGGCGGGGTCAACGAGAGCATGTCGCCCGCGGAGGATTCCTGGACCTGCGTGGGGGCGTCGTCGGGGAAGACGTTGTCGAGCCGCGCGTCGAAATCGGTCTCGATCTCACCGCGGCTCGGATTGAGCTCCGGCGGCTGCCACGAATCGGGATCTGATGCGTCGAACGACTCGCCTGAGGCCTCGCTCGACGGACCGGCCGCTTCAGCGTCACCGGTCGCGGGTCCCTCGGCTTCGGCGCGTTCCAGAAGAGGGTTCCGCTCCAGCTCGGTCTCGACATAGGCGGCGAGATCGAGATGCGACAGTTGCAGGAGTTTGATCGCTTGCAGGAGCTGCGGCGTCATTACCAGGGCTTGGCCCTGACGCACTTCCAGCCGTTGCACCAAACTCATAAGAGGCCCCAATGCCCTTTCAGCGTGAACGACCAGCCGGGCGACGCTGCCAGCGGCATGGTTATTGCTTGTCGTGCACGATCACCTCTAAACCGATCTCCCGCGCCCGTCAAAGTACGTGGCAGCTCATGGGTGTTGGCAAATGCCTGATCGGGACCGGCTCGTGGTGCCGGAGCCACATCCGATGGGTCTCCAATCTCGTGATGAAGCTTTAACGAAGCTCTTAGCGAGCGCCGCCGCTCAGGAGCAGGTGCGCGTCATCGGTTCAGGCTACCGCAGAAATGTCAGACCACATAATACGACTGAAGCGAGAATTTGTGGAGTAAAAATAGTCAATTGAGCAGGAGTTGTAAGAATTGTATTTGGTATTGTTTAGAAATGATAAACACTTTAAAGTTAATCATTTCTGGATGTGCTGCTTCTTCTGCTCTTCGCGAAGGTTTCGGCTGTCTGAAACGAATCTGCGCGATGTTCCGTCCCGCCTGCGACAGGGGGGAGCCGGTGGATCGGCAAGAACCTGTCCACAGGGCTGCCGCCTACGCTGGAGAGATGCGCGAGGATGATTGGTGCAGCCACGCCGTTGGTCGGAGGCGTTGCAATCGAAACAGCCCTCGATGCGGACGGTGGGACTCGAACCCGCACGGCCGTGCGGCGCAAGTTTTCAAGAACCGTGCGGTGAACCTCACGAGCAGCGGATGGCGAGCGACGGGAACGGTATGAGCCGCTCTCGGGTTGGTCAAAGCCGCCGCCTCAACCTGGGGATGTGGCCAGGAGCAAGCGTTTGTTCAAAGTACCGGCACTGACAGCTGGGCTGTTCGCAGCCAGCTTGTTTATCGCACCCATGCAAGCGTCAGCGGCTCAGATCGGCATCGGAGCCGTACCGGAAGCTGCTTCTGCGGTGCAAGAGATCCAGTATGGCTACGGGGGGCCCCGCTTCGGACCCGGCTTCGGCGGTCACCGCCACGGCTATGGCGGCCCGCGCGGCTACGGGCGCGGCTATGGCTATGGGAGAGGGTATGGCCGCGGCTACGGCGGTGGGCGGGGCTACGGTCGCGGTTATGGCCGGGGTTACGGCCACGGATATGGGTATGGAGGCCGAGGAGGCTTCTAAAAGCCCCTACCAAGTCGGTCGTATTGAGTGTGCCCGCATCCGAGACATGGTGGGTGCGGCGCCATGACGAGGTTATCTTCGTCAGCATCCAGGGTATGGCCGACGCGATTTCAGACTCCCCCGAGTTCGAGGTCACAACCTTCGCCCCGCCGGCAGCCGCCGCGCGGGGCTTTTTCGTAGGTCGCCTAATGATCGGTAGGATTGGCGCGATCCCCGCCGGCGGGCGTCTGGACGGCGATCCGTGGAACCGACTTAGGCGGGTGCCGCTTTAACAGCAGAACGCTTTGGCATGAGGTACCCATGACCATCTTTCAGGTGAGGCAGAAGAGCAGCAGGGCAGTGCTTTGGACGGGTAAGGCTGAGAGTGCGGATCGCGCACTCGATGTTGCCGCGCAGGCTGCCGGGTACCACGCTTTCGCCGATCTCCCGGAGGCCTTGCAGTCCAATATGGCCGCCGAGGCCGTGAAGATCTGAAGATCTCAATTCGGTTGAGAAAAGCCCGCCCGGCTCAGCGCCGCGGCGGGCTTTCCTTTGTGTGCATCTGCGATTGATGCTCACCGGGTCTGAGGCTTATCCCCAGCGGCGTTGGATCGGAGAAGCCCGCCCGGTTCGCCGGCGCGGGCCTTTTCGCGGCCGGTCACTCAGGACCGTGCCGACGCCTCTCGATCAACAGCTCAGCTTACGGCCTTCCGCCATGCCGACCTTCCGGTAGTGTTCCAGACCGGACTTGATTGCTCGACCAATGACCGCCCGGCGCACGTCCGGGTTACAGCGCAGATACTCCGCCTCGTTGAAAGCGTAGTCGCCACGCTGGCCTCGCGATCCTCGGTCGTTATCCCGATCGTAATCGCGTCGGTCACGATCGCCAAAGCCCCGGTCGCCATACCCGCGATCTCCGTAGCCCCTGTCGCGGGAGCCATAGTCGCCGCGATCGTAGTCGCGCCCGCCATAGGGCTGTGCGAAGGCCGGAGCCACGCTGCCCAGCAGTGCCAGACCCAAGACGGCCGCTGAAATCACCTTCATTCGGTTTTCCTCCCCATTGCGAGGCTAGAACGCTTTCGGCGAAGGGTGGTTCGATGAAGCGGTCGCCTTCGCGATCGACCGACCCCAGAAATGGTCTGCCCCTTGGGCAGATGGAGCCGAGGCCGAGCGCACAACGCGGGAGCGTCAGCCGGCGTGGGCAAACAGCCCCTCACTGTTTCTGGCAGGCGTTCGGAGGGCTCTTGAGGGCAGCTTTCGCTTTCGGATCGCCCTCGAAGGCGCTCTCGACCAGGAGCCCGCATCGCGAGGTCGGCTTGTCCAGATACTGGCTCGCCACATCGCCGACGCATGCCGAGCAGAGGCCAATCCGCGCGAGGGTGTCTTCCGAATCATACCGACGCAGCTGCCCTGGCGTGAACTTTTCGCGGATGATGTCGACGGGATAATAGGTCTCCTCGTCATCTTGGTCGTTCGATTTCGGGCCGATCTTGCAGTTGGTGAGGCGCAACGCCTCGACCGTCTCGCCCTTCACGGTCAGGTGGGTCGGGTAGCAGTGGCCGCCGTGGGAGCAGAACACGGCCCGCTTCGTCGCCTTGTTGATCCGGTACTGCGTGATGCCGCCATCGAGCTCGCCCTTCTCCAGGATCGCGTCAGGCGCTTCCATGGCCGGGACGTCGCGCAGCGCGATCGCCTGGCAGGCGTCCCATGCGTAGGCCCTATCGCTGGCCCCACCGGTGGCGGCGGCGAAGGCGAGGGCGGCGAGGGCTGTGCGCATCCCGGTAGGGTTACCCGAGGCCCGACTTCCGGCAAGCCATCCAGGACGGCGCGCAGCCGAAAGAATGCGCGGCACCCTCCCAGGCGCTGAACAGACGGCAAGGCCGAAGGGCGCTCGAAGCGCCTGATAGCGCTGGCGTTCTTCAACGCGATCCACAGCTCTCCACCACCGTGTCGCCGGCCGAGTTCGCGCCCCGCTGAACCGCGCGGCCGGATCTGGCATGTTCCGCTTTCGTTCCAGAACGGAGGCGATGGCGGTGGGGTCTCTGCGGGATGTTCTGCCCGGGCGGGTCTACGTGGATTGCTCGTCCTGCAAGCGATCCGGCCGGTATTCGGTCGCGAGCCTCCGGGAGCGGTTCGGGCCGGATGTGTCGACGCTCGATATCCTGCGCATCCTGACGGCCTCGTGCCGGTACCAGCGCCCGCCCGGCTCGCCGCCCGCGCGGAAATACGAGCACCTGTGTCTGGCCGCGATCACGCTGCCGCCGCCCGCGCGCCCGACGACACCGGTCCCGCCGGGCGTGCCCTTCACCATCGAGGTCTGGAAGGAAACGGGCGGCTGCGTCGAGGCGCAACTCGCGGTGATCTATCCGATCGCCATGGCGCGGGTCGCGTTCGAGACCGCGTGCGAGCTGTGGCCGAAGCACGAGGTCACGCTTCGGGATCGCTGTCGGATCGTGGCGCGGCGAGAACGGCCGGAACTGCCCGCCAGCGCGGAAACTGCCGCCGCACCTCCTCCCTGATCGCCAGGCCTTCAGCTTCAAGGCGCGCCAGCCCCAGGGTAGCCTCCCTGCCCCGGTCCCCTCCTCGGATCCCCACACGTTCAGCGATTTGCCTGGCGGTTGCGGGTTCTCTCGTGAGCACGGCGAGGATCCGGGCTCGGGTGTCCTTGCGCGGCCGCGCGCCGGTGCGCGCCGCTACTGCAGCCTCCCGGTCGTCGCCGCCGCGGTGCAGTGACCTCGATCTCGGACGTCTTGATGATCGTCACCACAGCCTCGAAGCCAGAGCCGGTCGGGGTGAACGCCACATCGACGGTGCAGATGGGCTTGGCAAGCGACGCGACCCCATTGCACGGGCCGATCAGCTTCTCGGCCATCGCATCTGTCGTCCCGCCGAGCCCGGACGCATCCAGCCGGAGGCGTCGACCGTCTGCTTCCGCCTCGCACACGAACCCATCGCGGCCTGAATCGACGCACCGGATCCCGCGGACTGCAACTGCCTGGCCTCTATAGCCTTTTGGATCGTCTGAGCCTGTGCCCTATCTGCAGCAACAACGAAGGCGAGGACTGCAAGGGCTGTGCGCATGATAGCATAACAGTCGCGGCGCGGGCGCTAGCAAACGAGCCAACGATGGCGTGCCGTGGGTTCAAGTCCCGTTGGGCGTGCAGCAGGGCCAAATCGTTTCCCCCTGCCATCGCAGGGATCGTCCACGCGCCAAATCGGCATTGCTGCTGGTGGCTTCAATTCTTTCTCGGGCGAGATCGTCATGCCACTGAGCATCAAGCCTGATTCGAAGCTCGGTCTCGGATCCCGGAGCGGCGTCGCTCGCAGATCATTTGGCAGCGTGCGGGCGATCGAAGTCCCAAGGGGCATGAGCGCCGGCCATCACGCAGCTTTTGCTGTGACCCCGGATAATACCCCAACCGGTTCGGCCGGGTACCCCGAAACCTGCCCAGTGTTGGTGCGGACGGCGGGACTCGAACCCGCACAGCCTTGCGGCCGCAAGATTTTAAGTCTCGTGCGTCTACCGGTTCCGCCACGTCCGCATGATCCCCTCGGTAGCCGCGACGGGGCACGCGATCAAGCCGGGGGCGTCCAGCTGTACAGCCAGGCGTAGCGGTCGCGCATGCCGTCGGGGCCGAGGCGGGCCATCACGGCGTTGCGGGCGAGGCCCACGAGGCCGCCGGCGTGGTAGGTCCGGCCGTTGGCGCGGGCGGCCTTCTGAACCCGCCGGACCCGGGCGGTGCGGTCCGTGGCGTAAGCCGCGAGCGCCGCCGGGACGTCCGCGTGGTCGGTCAGCGACCGCGCCAGCACGGCGGCGTCCTCGATCGCCAGGGCCGCGCCCTGGGCCAGGTAGGGCAGGACCGGATGCGCGGCGTCGCCGATCAGCGCGACCCGGCCTGAGGCCATCGGATGGGCCACGGCCCGGTCGGCGAGCGACCAGACCAACCAGGAATCGGGCAGGCCCAGCAGGTCGCGCAGCGGCCCGGCGCAGCCGCGGAAATGGGCGCGCAGCACGGCGGGCTCGCCGAGGCGGCCCCAATCCTCGTCGCCCACCGCCTCGGGCACCACCGCCACGACGTTGAGGAAGCGCCCGCTCCGCACCGGGTAGTGGACGACGTGCCGTCCGCGGCCGAGCCACAGGCCGGTGGCCGAGCCCGCAGCGCCTCCGGCACCGCCTCGCTCGGAATCAGGGCGCGCCATGCGGCCGCGCGGCCCGGCCGGATCGGAGCCGCGTCGAGATGACCGCGCAGGCGCGAGCGCAGGCCGTCGGCGCCGATCACGAGGTCGAACGGCAACGCCTGCGCGCCGCCGCTGCTGCTCTCGGCGGTCAGGACGGCGCCGGCACCGGTCTCGGCCAGCCCGGTGATCGCGCGGCCCATCATCAGCCGGATCGCCGGGCGGCTGCGCAGGGCGTCGAGCAGCAGCGTCTGGAGGTCGGCCCGGTGGATCACGTAATAGGGCGCGCCGAAGCGCTGCTGCGCCGGCCCGCCGAGGCTGACGCCGCCGATCCTCCGGCCGCTGTCGAGGGCGCGGACCTCGACCGCCGGCGGCTCGCTCGCGGCCCGGCGCAGCGCCGTCGAGAGGCCGAGGCCGGCCAGCACCCGGCTGGCGTTCGGGGAGACCTGGATCCCGGCCCCGACTTCGCTGAAGCCGGTGCGGCGCTCGATCACCGTCACGGAATGCCCGGCATCCGACAGCGCCAGGGCGGCGGTCAGACCGCCGATCCCGGCCCCGACGATCCCGATTTCCAAGGGCGTTCGACTGTCCGTGGGCAATGTGGGGTGTGCTACTCCGCGGCGACCGTGGCCGCGTCGTGCCAGACGCAGGCCTGCGGATCCGCCTCGTCGGCCTTGAGGCCGGCACGGTAGCGATAGAGCGTCGAGCAGTACTGGCAGATGATCTCGGTGTCGGCGCCCATGTCGAGGAACACGTGCGGGTGATCGAACGGCGGTAGCGCGCCGATGCACATGAATTCCTTCACCCCGACAGCGACCACCGGGACGCCCGGCTCGTTGTGGAAGTGCGGTACCGCCTTGCCTGCCATACGGCCCTCGCCTGCCCCAGACCCGTCCACGGGGCGAATCTGCCCGGGCATCCCCGGGCGCCATGATCCCGCTTATGCCGCCAGCCCCGCGGCCCGCGCAAGCCTCCCCCGCCGCGCGTCCGCGCGCCGTTCCGCGCATGCGGCTTGGCCTGCCGCGCCGCGCACCGTACATATGCAGGACACCCGCTCTCCGACGCCGCAAAAAGTCTCGACGATGCAACAGGAACAGGCCACCGCGCAGGGTACGCGCCGGGCGCCGGAGCCGCCGATCCACGGCCCGGAGGGATTCGAGGGCATGCGTCGGGCCGGGCGCCTGACGGCCGAGGCTCTCGATCTGCTGATGGAGGCGACCCAGCCCGGCGTCACCACCGAGGAGCTCGACAAGCTCGCCTACACCTTCGCGATGGATCACGGCGCCTATCCCGCGTCGCTGCTCTATCGCGGCTATCCGAAGTCGATCTGCACCTCGATCAACCACGTGGTCTGCCACGGCATCCCGAACGACAAGCCCCTGCGCGAGGGCGACATCGTCAACCTGGATTGCTGCCTGATCCTCGACGGCTGGCACGGCGATTCGAGCCGGATGGCCTATGTCGGCGAGGTTCCCCGCAAGGCGCAGCGCCTGTGCGAGATCACCTACGAGGCGCTGATGCGCGGCGTCGCGGCGGTGAAGCCGGGCGGATCGACCAACGATATCGGCCGGGCGATCCAGACGTTTGCCGAGAGCGAGCGCTGCTCGGTGGTCCGCGACTTCTGCGGCCACGGGCTCGGGCGGATCTACCACGACGCGCCGACCATCCTGCACTACGTCGAGGCGAGCTACGACGTGCCGCTGAAGCCGGGCCAGTTCTTCACGATCGAGCCGATGATCAATCTCGGCCGCCCGGCCGTGAAGGTCCTGGGCGACGGCTGGACCGCGGTGACCCGGGACCGCTCGCTCTCGGCCCAGTTCGAGCACACCGTGGCGGTGACCGAGACCGGCGTCGAGATCTTCACGGTCTCGCCGAAGGGGCTGCATCAGCCCATCAACCCGGCGGCCTGACCGGCCATGGCTGCGGACGACGGGGCGGCCGGGCTGTTCCCCGCGAGCGCCGCGCCGGTCGCCAAGGAGCCGCCGCATTTCCACGGCCATCGCGACCGCCTGCGGGAGAAGTTCGCGGTAGCCGGAGCCGAGGCGTTGCCGGACTACGAGCTTCTGGAACTCGTCCTGTTCCGGGCGATCCCCCGACGGGACGTGAAGCCCCTGGCCAAGGCCCTGGTCGCACGGTTCGGCAGCTTCGCCGAGGTCCTGAGCGCCGAGCCGGCCCGGCTGATGGAGGTCGAGGGCGTGAGCGCCGGGGTCGCCGCCGACCTCAAGCTGATCGAAGCGGCGGGACGGCGGCTCGCCCGCGGCGCGCTGCGCGAGCGCGCGGTGCTCAATTCCTGGAGCGCGCTGAGCGAGTACCTGCGGGCCACCATGGCGTTCGCGGCGCGCGAGGAGTTCCGCATCCTGTTCCTCGACAAGCGCAACCACCTGATCGCCGACGAGGTCCAGGGCCGCGGCACGGTCGACCACACGCCGGTCTATCCCCGGGAGGTCGCCCGCCGGGCCCTGGAACTCTCGGCCACCGCGATCATCCTGGCCCACAACCACCCGTCGGGCGATCCCAGTCCGTCCACGGCCGACGTCGCGATGACTCGCGAAATCGTGTCGGTGCTGGCACCACTGAAGATTGTAGTGCACGACCATATCATCCTGGGTCGAAACGGACATGCCAGCCTGAAAGGCCTCAAGCTGTTCTGATCTTCCGGCCGACTTGAGCGTTGGTGCCCGCGCGTATAGCCCTGCTGGGTGGCGCGTCTCTTGCCTGAAGAGCGGGAGCGTTAGGGAGAATCGGAATGGCGTTGACGGCCTTCGACGAGATGAACGGGATCGGCAACGGCGCCGCCGACCCGGCCGCCGTCCGCGACGCCTATGGCAAGCTGAAGACCTGGCTCGAGACCACGCCGCCCGAGCATTTCAACACCCGCCGCAGCCAGGCCGAGTTGCTGTTCCGCCGGATCGGAATCACCTTCGCGGTCTACGGCGACAACGAATCGACCGAGCGGCTGATCCCGTTCGACATCATCCCGCGGGTGATCACCAAGCCGGAGTGGGATTTCCTCGAGCGCGGGCTGAAGCAGCGGGTGACCGCGATCAACCTGTTCCTGAAGGACGTCTACGGCGCGCAGGAATGCATCAAGGCCGGCATCATCCCGGCCGACCTCGTCTACCGCAACGCCCATTACCGGATGGAGATGCGCTCGTTCCGGGTCCCGCACGACCTCTACGTCCACGTCGCCGGCATCGACATCGTCCGCACCGGCGAGAAGGACTTCTTCGTCCTGGAGGACAATGCCCGGATCCCGTCCGGCGTGTCCTACATGCTGGAGAACCGGGAGGTGATGCTGCGGCTGTTCCCGGACCTGTTCTCCAAGCACCGGGTCGCGCCGGTCGAGAACTACCCGGACGCCCTGCTGGCGACCCTGCGCAGCCTCGCACCGGGCTCCACCACGCGCGACCCCACGGTGGTGCTGCTGACCCCCGGCCGCTACAACTCGGCCTTCTACGAGCACTCGTTCCTGGCCGACAAGCTCGGTGTCGAGCTGGTGGAGGCGTCCGACCTCTTCACCAAGGACGACGTGGTCTACATGCGCACCACCGAGGGGCCGCGCCGGGTCGACGTCATCTACCGCCGCCTCGACGACGACTTCCTGGATCCCCTGGTGTTCCGCCCCGATTCGGTCCTCGGCGTGCCGGGCCTGATGAACGCCTACGAGCGCGGCTCCGTGACCCTGGCCAACGCCGTGGGCACCGGCATCTCGGACGACAAGGCCGTCTACAGCTACATGCCGGAGATCGTGAAGTTCTTCACCGGCGAGGAGCCGATCCTGCACAACGTGCCGACCTATCGCTGCCGTGAGAAGGAGTCCTTCGCCTACGTGATGGACAACCTGTCCCAGCTGGTGGTGAAGGAGGTCAACGGATCGGGCGGCTACGGCATGCTGGTCGGGCCGCATGCGAGCAAGCGCGAGATCGACGATTTCGCCAAGAAGCTCAAGCATGCCCCGGACGGGTTCATCGCCCAGCCGACCCTGTCGCTCTCGACCTGCCCGACCTTCGTGGCCTCCGGGGTCGCCCCGCGCCACGTCGACCTGCGGCCGTTCGTGCTGAACGGCGCTGACCAGATCCGCATCGTGCCCGGGGGGCTGACCCGCGTCGCGCTGAAAGAGGGGTCCCTGGTTGTCAATTCCAGCCAGGGCGGTGGTACGAAGGATACCTGGGTGCTCGACGCTTAAGGTCCCCAGCGCTTCCACACTGCCAGACGCGCCGCCTGCCGCCGAGCCGATCCGAGTTCGCACACCATGCTCTCCAGGACTGCCGACAACCTCTTCTGGCTCTCGCGTTACGTGGAGCGCGCCGACTTCGTCGCGCGCATCCTCGACGCGGCGCACCGGCTCGCCTCGCTGCCGACCAGCTATGGTGGCGGCGAGACCAACGAGTGGGAATCCGCCCTCGCCTCGGCCGGTGATCCGGACCTGTTCAAGCCGCATTACAGTGTCGTGAATGCCGACACGGTCTGCGACTTCCTGGCCTTCAGCCCGCACAATCCTTCGTCGATCCGCTCCTGCATCGAATCGGCCCGCGAGAACGCCCGCTCGGTGCGCACCGCGCTCACCACCGAGATGTGGGACGCGATCAACGGCGCCTGGCTGGAGCTGCGCAACTACGCCGGCAAGGAGCTCAGCCGCGACGAGTTCAGCCGCTTCCTCGACTGGGTGAAGACTGTCTCGCTGACCTTCGACGGCTCGGCCTTCCGCACCATGCTGCGCAACGACGCGTTCTGGTTCACCCGACTCGGCACGGCGATCGAGCGGGCCGACAACACCGCCCGCATCCTCGACGTGAAGTACCAGATCCTGCTGCCGCAGAACGAGACGGTCGGCGGCAGCCTCGACTACTTCCAATGGACCACGATCCTGCGCGAGGTGTCGGCCTTCAACGCCTATCACTGGGTCTATCGCGAGAGCGTCAAGCCGCTGCTGGTGGCGGACCTCCTGATGCTGAACAAGCAGATGCCGCGCTCCTTTGCCAATTGTTACAGCGTGATCGTCGAGTATCTCGACCTCGTCGCCGACGCCTACGGCCGCCGCGGCCCGAGCCAGCGTCTGGCCGGGAACATGCTGGCTAAGCTCGACAGCGAGGATATCGACCGCGTGTTCAACTCCGGGCTCCACGAGTTCGTCGAGGCGTTCATCGTGGAGAACAACAAGGTGGGCGAAGCCATCGCGAAGCAGTATCTGGTCGGGTAGCGCATCGTCCCGGGGGTCGGATCCGGGGCGATGCGCCGAGCGTATGACGACGCATCATCGTCGCCCGAGCGCCGGCGAGACCGGTTCGGGCTGATGCAATCGGAAAGACAGACAGGCCCGGCGCATGCGCATCCGCGTGGTCCACGAGACCATCTACACCTACGAGCACCCGGCCCGCGGCCTCGTCCAGGTCATGCGCCTGACGCCGCGGGACCATGACGGGCAATATGTCCGCACCTGGCGGATCGACACCTCCATTGACGGGCGGCTGACCGCCCGCGAGGACGGGTTCGGCAACATCGTCCACTGGTTCACCCCGGACGCGCCGGCCGACGCGCTGACCATCCGGGTCACCGGCGCAGTCGACACCGAGGATACCCACGGGGTTGTCCGCGGCACGGTCGAGCGCTTGCCCGACGAGTTCTACCTGCGGGACACGGATCTCTGCACGACGAGCGCGGAACTGCAGGTCTTCGCCGAGCGGGTCGCCACCGACGGCGACAGCAAGCCGCTCTCGGTGCTGCACCGCCTGCGCGACACCGTTCCTCAGACGGTGGTCTACGAGCCGGGGCCGGCCGCCAACGGCGTGCCCGCCGCCACGGCATTTGCCGCCGGCAAGGGCATCTGCCAGGACCTGACCCACGTCTTCATCACCGCCGCCCGCCACCTCGGCATCCCGGCCCGCTACGTCGCGGGCTACCGCGCCCGGGGCGACGGCCAGGCCGATGTCGAGGCGCCGCACGGCTGGGCCGAGGCGCTGGTGCCGGATCTCGGCTGGGTGGCGTTCGACGCCTGCTACCAGGACACCCCGTCCGACGGCACGATCCGTGTCGCCTGCGGGCTGGATTATCTGGGCGCCGCGCCGATCCGCGGCAGCCGCACCGGTGGCGGAACCGAGACACTGGACGTCAAGCTCCGCGTCGAGCAAGGCAGGGACGCCGCACAGTCCTGAGTCCCTGCCTGATTCCCTGCCTGATTCTTCGCCTGATCCATCGCCCGTTTCCCTGATGGGCGGGCCGCCGGCTCGGCGAGAGCCGGAAACCCACCCCGCGAGAGCCCGAGATCCATGACCTACTGCGTCGGTGTCCTCGTCGAGGAGGGGCTCGTGATGGTCGCCGACACCCGCACCAATGCGGGGCTCGACGACATCTCGACCTACCGTAAGCTCCACCACTTCAACGTGCCGGGCGAGCGGGTGATGATGCTGGCCTCGGCCGGCAACCTGTCGATCACCCAGTCGGTCCTGAGCCTGCTTCAGGAAGGTGTGCCCAGCGACGACGGCGAGCCGCCGCAGAAGCTGATCGAGGCGCCCACGATGTTCCAGGCGGCGCAGCTCATCGGGCGCGCCATCCGGCGGGTGCGGGCGATCGAGCGGGACGGGTTCGAGGCGGCCAGCATCCGGTTCTCGATCTCGCTGCTGTTCGGCGGCCAGATCGCCGGCGAGGGCATGCGGCTGTTCCTGATCTACTCGGCCGGCAACTTCATCGAGTGCAGCACCGACGCGCCCTTCCTCCAGATCGGCGAGCACAAGTACGGCAAGCCGATCCTCGACCGGGCGGTGAAGTTCGAGAGCGACCTCTACGACGCCCTCAAGGTCAGCCTCGTCTCGATGGATTCGACCATGCGGTCGAATCTCGGCGTCGGCCTGCCGATCGACATCGCGGTCGCCCGCCGCAACGGCCTCGACCTCGAGGTGAACCACCGGATCGAGGCCGGCGAGGGATATTTCCACGACCTGCGCGAGCGCTGGTCGGCCGCGCTCCGGGCCGCCCACAGGGCGATCCCGCGCCCGCCCTACGGCCCGACGGCCAAATAGGGCCGGCCCGGTAAGGTCAGGTGGCCGGCTCGATGGCCCGGTCCGCGCTCCTGACCACGGCGCGCGTGTAATCCTCCCACAAAGCCGCGTAGAGCGGCACGGTTCGCAGCAGGTCGTCGTGCCGCCCGTCGCCGAGCAGGCGGCCGTCGTCGAGGACCAGGATCCGGTCGGCCTGGCGCGCCGCGGCGAGATGGTGGGTGACGAGGATCAGCAGCCGCTCGCGGCCCCAGGCCGTGAGGTTGCGCTCCAGTGCGAGGGCGGCTTCCGGGTCCAGGAAGGCGGTCGGCTCGTCGAGGAGTGCCACCGGCGGGTTGCGGATCACCGCACGGGCGATCGACAGCCGCTGGCGCTGGCCGCCCGACAGGGTCCGGCCGCCCTCGCCCAGGGACGTCTCGAGGCCTTCCGGCAGGGTTTCGACGAGCCCGCGCAGCCCGGCGAAATGCAGGGCTGCATCGAAGGCCGCCGCATCCGGTCGTTGCGTGGCGAGGTTTTCCCGCACGCTGCCGGAGAACAGCATCGTATCCTGATCCACGGTACCAATCTGACCGCGCAGCCATCGGGGATCGTAATCCCGCAGGTCGGCACCGCCGATCTCGACCCGGCCGGTATAGTCGCGCTGCAGGCCGAGCAGGATGCGCAGCAGGGTCGACTTGCCCGAGCCGTTGCGTCCCACGATGGCGACGATGCCGCGCTCCGGCAGGGTCGCCCTCAGATCCCGCAGCGCCGGCCGCGCCGCACCCGGATAGGTCAGTGAGACACCGTCGAGGCAGATGCCGCCGGGACCGATCCGGCGCAGGGGCGGATGGCGGCCGGCCTGCTCGCGCGGCAGGCTGAGGAAGCCGCCGATCTCGCGGATCGCGACGTTCACCTCCTGGGCCATGCGCAGGATGTCGGCGCTGCCGAGAAGCGGGCCGGTGATGCGGGCCGCGACCACCTGGATCGCCAAAAACTCGCCGACGGTCAGGTAGCCGCCATAGATCCGCCAGCAGCCCACGCCGATGACCAGCAGCGTCATCGCCCGCGAGACCGCCTGGGACCGGAGCCCGTAGCGCCGCTGCAGGTCCATGACGCCGCTCAGCTCGGCAAGCGTGTTGTCCGTCACCGTAATCCAGCGTCGCATCCGCCCGGCTTCGAGGGCGAGCGACTTCACGGTGGCCAGGCCGTTAACGCTCTCGGCCAGTGTGCCGTCACGGACGCTGATCGACTGGTAATAGGCCTTCGCGGATTTCCAGATGCCGCTGATCTGGTTGCTCGCGATCATCACGATCAGCGGCGCCGCCACCGCGAGCGCCGCCCCGACCGCGACGTCGTAGTAGAGGACCAGGCCGAAGGCGACGAGCGCGCCGCCGGCATCGATCACCGTGTTCGGGATCTGATGCAGGACGAAGTCCCGGATCTTCGTGATCTGCTGGAAGTGGTTCAGGACCTCGCCGGACTTAAAGGCGGCACCGTCGATCCGCACCCGCAGCAGGTGGGCGAAGACGCGGCGGGAGATCCGGCGGTCGAGGAAGACCGCCAGCGCGATGATCAGGCGCCCCCGGAACGCGGTGAGCCCGACCTCGGCGGCGATCGACAGGAGTGCGAGCAGCGCCAGCCCGAGCAGGTGCAGGTCGGCCTGCCCGGCCACGATCGCGTCGACGATGCGCTGGGTGGCGACCGGAAAGACCAGCCCGGCGCCGTATCCCGCCGCGATCGCGATCAGGAGCCGGGCGACCTGCCCCCGGCGCAACGCGAGCGAACGGCCAAGCCAGCGCCAGCCGAAGGACGATCGGTCTGCCCGCAACATCACCCCCGCGCTCCGAATCGGGCGCGGAGTGAGGCATACATTCGCGGCGCTGGCGACCGCTCCGCGTGGGTTCATCCGGGGACGCCGCGTCCGGGATGCGCCATACGGACGGTTAGGGCTGGCACCCGTCCCAGGCCGCCAGGATGCGACGGGCGGCGGCCATGGGCCCGGCGGCGCGCATCAGCGTGCCCATCACGGCGACCCCGGCTGCACCCGCATCCTGGCAGAGCGGGATGCGCTCCGGCGTGACGCCACCGAGGGCGACGATCGGCAGGCCGGCACGACGGGCCGCCGCTATGCCCTCCGGACCGAGGGCCGGGCCGTAGCCGGGCTTGCTGGCGGTGGGGAAGATGGGGCTCAGGGTGACATAGTCGGCGCCGGCCCCGGCGGCTGCCTCGACTTCCACGGGTGCGTGGGCCGAGATCCCGATCAGCGCATTCGGTCCGAGGGCCGCGCGGGCCGCCGTGATCCATTCCGGCCCGGTGCCGCCACCGAGATGCACGCCGTCCGCCCCGAGTGCTTCAGCCAGGGCGATGTCACCGCCGACCGTGAGGAACGCGCCCGCCGCACGGACCCTGGCGGCGATGCTGGCGCCGAGGCTGCGCCGCGCCTCCGGGTCGAGGTCGCGGTCGCGGAACCAGATCCAGCGGACGCCGCCGTCGAGCGCCGCCTGCACGGTGTCGGCCAGGGGCCGGGCGTGCCCGTGCCGGTCCGTCACTGCCAGCAGCCGCGACGGCAGCGGTCTCACGAGCCGACGAGGCCGAGTTGCGGACTCGACGGATCGGCCCGGCCGCGGCGGGGGATGCGACCGGCGCAATAGGCATCGCGCCCGGCCTCGACCGCGCGGCCCATGGCCCGGGCCATCCGCACCGGGTCGTCGGCCTTGGCGATGGCGGTGTTGATCAGGCAGGCCGCCGCCCCGAGCTCCATGGCGATGACCGCATCCGAGGCGGTGCCGATGCCGGCGTCGACGATCACCGGTACGCTCGCGCGGCGACAGATCAGCTCGATATTGGCCGGGTTGGCGACCCCCATGCCGGAGCCGATCAGCGAGCCCATCGGCATGATCGCGGCGCAGCCGAGATCCTCCAGGCGCTGGCAGACGACCGGATCGTCGTTGCAGTAGGGCAGGACCACGAAGCCCTCGTCCACCAGATGCCGGCAGGCCTCGATCAACTCGGCCACATCGGGATAGAGGGTCTCCCGGTCGCCGATCACCTCGACCTTGATCCAGTTGGTGTCCAGAGCCTCCCGGGCGAGCTCGGCGGTCATGATCGCGTCGCGGGCGGTCTCGCAGCCGGCGGTGTTGGGCAGGAAGCGCTTGCCCTTGAGGATCCGCACGGTGTCCGAGCCGTGGCCCTGGAGCGAGACCCGGCGGATCGAGGCGGTGACGACCTCGGCCCCAGACGCCGCGACCGCGTCGCGCATGATCGCCTGGGTCGGGTAGCCGGCCGTGCCGATGAACAGCCGCGAGGACAGCTCCGCCCCGGCGATGGTGAAGTGATCCGCCTCGGTCTCGGGGCGCAGCGGCGTGACGGTCTGGTCCATGGTCAACCTCCCTGCATGGCGCGGACGATCTCGACCCGGTCGCCCTCGGCAACCGGCGTCTCGTCCCAGTCCCGGCGGCGCAGCACGCGGCCGTTCAGGGCGATGGCGATGCCCTGGGGGCTCTCGATACCGGTCTCGTCGGCCTCGGCCCGGAACAGGGCCGCGATGGTCTCGACCGCGAGATCCCGCATTTCTCCGTTCACCAGAAGCTTCATGCCGAGGCCCTCGTGGGTTCGCGTCGGTCGAAGCGCGCCCGAGTGAACGGCTGTGCGATCTCCGGCAGCGCGCCGCGTGTGACGAGTTCGGCGACCGCCTCGGCCGTCACGGGGGCGAGCAGGTAGCCGTTGCGGTGATGGCCGGTGGCGACGAGGAGGCCCGGTGCGAGCGTGTCGATGATCGGCGCGTCGTCGTCCGAGGTCGGACGGTAGCCGCCCCACACGGCCTCGACCTCCATCTCCTCGATGCCGGGCAGCACCCGGCGCGCGCCCTCGAGCAGGGCGAAGAGGCCGCCGGCGGTGATGCCCGACCGGAAGCCGCAATCCTCGACCGTTGCGCCGACGATCAGCTGGCCGTCGCTCTTGGGCGCCATGTGGACCTGCTCGGTCCAGATCATCCGGCTGAGCGTGCCGGTGCGCGCGGTGGTGCGCAGGGCCATCGACTGGCCCTTGAGCGGTCGCACCGGCAGGGCGAGATGTTCGGGCAGCAGGCCGCCCTCCCCGCTCCACGCGCCGGAGGCCAGCACGACGGTATCGGCCGTCACGGCCTCGTCGCCGGCCCGGATGCCGGTCACCGTTCCGCCGGACCAGTCGAGCCCGCTCACCGCCAGGCCCTCGACCAGCGTCACGCCGGCACGCCGACAGGCTTCGGCCAGTGCCGCCATAACGAGGCGGGGATCGACCTGGTGATCCAGTGGGCAATGGATTCCGGCGGTGACGGCCGGCCGCAGGGCGGGCTCAAGGCGCCGCACCTCGGTGCCCGGGAGCCACGCGGCGTCGAGGCCCGAGCGGCGCTGCAGGTCGTAGCGGAAGCGCAGGCGCTCGACCTCGTCGCGGCCGATGGCGACCACGACGGTCCCGTCCGCGCGATAATCGATCGGCAGGCCGGTCTCGGCTTCGAGGGCGTCGCGGAACCCCGGCCAGAGCCGGAGCGATTCGAGGGCGAGGGGCAGCAGCGGATCGGAGCCCGGCTCGTGCTCGGCGGCCGGGGCCAGCATGCCGGTGGCGGCCAGGCTCGCACCCGCGCCGATCGTGTCGCGCTCGATGACGACCACCGCGCGGCCGGCGCGTGCGAGCCGCCAGGCGATCGACAGGCCGATCAACCCGCCGCCGACGACGGCGACATCGGCACGCGCCGGCAGCGAGGCCTGCGCGGCGAAGCCGCCCGGGAGGCGGCGGCGTCCGATCGGCGAAACGGGGCGGTCAAAAGCCAAAGTCATCTCCGCGGAATTCCGTCGCGAAGATCGGGCCGTCTGCTTCGGTGAGAAGCGGTGACCTGCCATTCAGGCGGCCGCGGTCCAATCCCTACGCCGGTGTGAGCCGGATCAGGTTCGAAGGATTTCCGCGCCGCAGGTCCGGGGGACGTGCCAGCGGTTTCTCAGCCCCTTGCCGGGGATCTCCCTGGAACAGCGATAGATCTGATCGCGTAGGCCCCGCGGGTCAAGCCTGATACGGCGAGCCGCGGTCTGGGATGCAACATTCCTGGTGGCGCAGTCACCGATCGGATCTCCGGCCCAGGGCCTAATTCTGATCGCGTCGCTTGCCGGTTGAGCGATATGCGCCATGCTCGATCATTGAAGGCGTCCGCGGCACGAGCGTGCATGCCGGCATACCTGCGTCAGCGATTCCCAATATTTTAATTTTTTTGAGTTATAATCAGTAATATTCAATGAATTTACCACAAGAAATAGTCGTTAATTTTGGAAAAGTACTTGAATAATTTCGCCATTTATAACGCTATATAAATAATGAAAATCAAAAAGTAAATTTAATGCGGGGGGCTAGATTGGGTGACGAAGAGGTTTGCGCTATCAAAAGACGCAGCACGATAAGAGGCGATGTAACGAAATTTTCTTTGGGTGTATTGGCATGAATAGTTTTGGTCAAAAAATTTGCCTTTGCATGATCGTCAAGAATGAGTCTCACGTTATTCGCAGGTGTCTTGATTCTGTGAGATCCGTTATTGACCATTGGATCATTGTCGATACCGGCTCGACGGATGGAACACAGGATGTCATCCGCGCAGCGATGGCAGACATGCCCGGTACGCTTGTGGAGAGACCCTGGGTCGATTTCGCCTTCAACCGCACCGAGGCTTTAAAATTAGCGCGCCCGCACGCCGCATATAGTTTGATCATCGATGCCGACGATCAATTGATAATTCCCAATGATTTCTCGATGCCGAAGCTCATTGCGGCAGGGTACATGATGACGATTTTGGATGAAAATACAGAATACTGGCGTATACAACTGGTTAAAAATAATAAAAATTGGCGCTATCGAGGCGTCGTGCATGAATTTCTGGAGTGCCAAAAGGACCCGCCAACACCCAAGCTGCCGCTTGCCATGCGTCGCGGCGACGATGGAGCTCGTCATCGCGATCGGTCGTCGGAACGACGAGATTTGGCGGTTCTGGAAAGAGCGTTAGCTGCTGAAAAAGACCCATTCATGATCGCGCGATACACGTTCTATCTCGCGCGATCTTATCGCGATGTCGGCGAAGATCTCAAGGCACTGGATTGTTATCTGAAGCGAAGCAGCCTCGGGTATTGGAAGGAAGAAGTATACATCAGTTTATTGAACGCTGCCTGGCTCATGGAGAAATTGAATGAGCCCGCGGAAAAAGTCCTGAAGCTGTACGATCGCATGATTCCCGTCTGTCCGGCACGGGCTGAGGCACGCCACAGCGCTAGCCAATACTGCAGACGCAAGGAGAAGTTTGCGGCGGGATACCGGTATGCGGAGTCCGGACTGTCCCTCAAGGCGCCAAAAGAAGGCATCGCAATAATGCCCTGGGTTTACGATTTTGGATTGCTGGAAGAATTTTCAATTCACGCTTATCACACGGCGCAACACAAGGCCTGCGCGGCGGCGTGCCTGAAAATACTCGACCTGCCGGAAGTTCCAGACGAGGTTCTCACCCGGACCGCAGCCTTGGCGAACGCAGTTCTAGTCAAGATGGCCGAGTCGGTGCCTGGATCGGGATAATCCCAGCACAGGTCTACGATCTTTCGATTATGGAGAGCCTAAAAGCTGGGGCAGTCGGAAAAATATCCGCGTCACACGGCTAAGCACAGAGGTTCTAAACGGCACTGATGTCATTGTTACGTATGGGGGCGAATTTATCAGTCCTGTGACATTTTGCGAAAACTCTCAGCTCGGCGCACGCGGCCGCAGGAATTTCGGGCGGAACACCGCCATGGGCTCGCGGAAGCCGTCGAGGACGTGCTCGCCCAGGGGGATCGGATCGCCCCAGAGGAAGTCCACGAACGGCTTCGACATCAGCAGCGGCTCGCCGAGCTGGCGGTTCAGCCGGGCGATCCGGCTGGCGAGGTTCACGTCGCGGCCGATGACCGTGAAGTCGAGCCGGGAGCCCGAGCCGACATTGCCGTAGGCGGCCTCGCCGTGGTGGAGCGCGATTCCCGCCGCCACCGGCACCGAGAACTGATGCAGGGCGTTGGCCTCGTCGAGGGCCGCCAGCGCGTTCTGGGCCGCAGTGAGCGCCCCCTTGGCGGCCCCCCCGAGATCGTCGCCCGATTCCCGGAAGATCGCCAGCAAGCCATCGCCCAGATACTTCAGGACCTCGCCGCCCTCACGCTCGATCGGCGGCACCAGGCAGTCGAAGAACACGTTGAGCAGTCCGACCGCCTCCTCGGGAGTCATGTCGGCGGAGGTCCGGGTGTAGTCCCGCATGTCGGCGAATAGGATCGCCGAGCGGATCCGCGTCACCTGTCCGCGGCGGATGTCGCCGGCCAGGATCGCCCGGTGCGGCTCGTCGCCGACATAGAGGCGCAGCACGTGGTCGAGTTGCTTGTTGAGGACGCGCATCTCTGCGACGGCGGCGAGCGCCGGCATGACGAAGCGGAGGATCGCGATGTCGTCCTCGCCGAACCCGTCGGGCGCCTTCGTCGCGAAGGTGATCCCGTTCTTGGTGCCGTTGGTGAAGAACAGCGGCGCCACGACGTAGTGGGTGTAGCCGCCGGCCTTCAGGTCCGGGATGATCGCGTAGGCATCGTCCGGCGTCTCGGCGACGTCGAGGATCAGCCACTCGCCGGTCTCGTGGACGGTGTGGAACGGGCTGTTAAGATAAGCCTCCTGCGAGCGGCCCCCGTGCGGGAACAGCCGCACGCTGGTGCCGCCGTCCCGGGTCCAGACCCGGCCCACGCCGGCATATTCCGAGTGCAGGGTGTCGATCGCGGTGGAGGCCCGATCCACCGGCACGCCGATAGCGATCAGCCGCTCGGCGAGGCCGGACAGCATGTCCTCGGCCTTCTGCAGCCGGGCGCCCTCGCCCAACAGCCAGTCGCGGATGCCCACCGAGGGCTGGAGCGCGCCGAAGGGCACGTCGTCGGCTTCGGAGCCGTCCGCGAAGGCCGTCGGCAATCCGGGCGTTGGCGGGCGGCGTTCGAGCATGGCGCCAAGGTGGGGGCCGCGCAGCAGCCGCCTGGCAACGCGGTCGGAGGAGGCGCCGCGGGGGCCGCGACGGGGCTCAGTTGTCCAGGAAGCTCCGGAGCTTCCGGCTACGCGACGGGTGCTTCAGCTTGCGGAGCGCCTTGGCCTCGATCTGCCGGATGCGCTCGCGGGTCACCGAGAACTGCTGGCCGACTTCCTCGAGGGTGTGGTCGGTGTTCATGCCGATGCCGAAGCGCATGCGCAGCACGCGTTCCTCGCGCGGGGTCAGCGACGCCAGCACCCTTGTCGTGGTCTCGCGCAGGTTCGACTGGATCGCCGCGTCGATCGGCAGGACGACGTTCTTGTCCTCGATGAAGTCGCCGAGGTGGCTGTCCTCCTCGTCGCCGATGGGTGTCTCGAGGGAGATCGGCTCCTTGGCGATCTTCAGGACTTTCCGCACCTTCTCCAGCGGCATCGCCAGCTTCTCGGCCAGCTCCTCCGGGGTCGGTTCGCGGCCGATCTCGTGCAGCATCTGGCGGGAGGTCCGGACGATCTTGTTGATCGTCTCGATCATGTGCACCGGGATGCGGATCGTGCGGGCCTGGTCGGCGATCGAGCGGGTGATCGCCTGCCGGATCCACCACGTGGCGTAGGTCGAGAACTTGTAGCCGCGCCGGTACTCGAACTTGTCGACCGCCTTCATCAGGCCGATGTTGCCCTCCTGGATCAGGTCCAGGAACTGCAGGCCGCGGTTCGTGTACTTCTTGGCGATGGAGATCACGAGGCGCAGGTTCGCCTCGATCATCTCCTTCTTCGCCTGCCGGGCCTCGCGCTCGCCCTTCTGGACCATGTTGACGATGCGGCGGTACTCGCCGATCTCCAGCCCGGTCTCTGAGGCGAGGTCGAGGATCTGGGCGCGCAGCTCCGTCACCTGCTTCGAGCCGCGCTCGACCAGGTTCTTCCAGCCCTTGCCGCCTAGCGTGCCGACGCGCTCCATCCAGTTCGGATCGAGCTCGTAGCCCTGGTAGTGGCGCAGAAACTCGTCCCGGGCCACGCCGTGGCTCTCGGCATAGCGCATCAGCCGGCCCTCGTGGCCGATGAGTTGCTTGTTGATCGAGTAGAGCTGGCCGACCAGCGCCTCGATGCGGTTGTTGTTGAGCGACAGCGACTTCACGTCGGCGACGACGCTGTCCTTCAGCTCGATCTGCTTCTGGTTCTGGGCCGGGCTGTTCTTCTCGCCGGCCGCCTTGCGGTCTGCGCCCTCGGTCTGGAACTTGCGCAGCTTGCGGTAATTCGCGGCGATCGCGTCGAAGGTCTCGAGGACCCGCGGCTTGATCTCCGCTTCCATGGCGGCGAGCGAGACGTTGTTCTCGAGGTCGTCCTCGTCGTCGCCGCCCTCTGGCGGCGCCGGCGGCTCGGCCTCCTCGGCGCTCTCCTCGCTCTCGCCCTCGGCGATCTGCGGCGCGTTCTTGCCGTCCGGGCCGGCGTAGGTCGCCTCGAGATCGATGATGTCGCGCAGGAGGACCTTGCCCTCCACAAGCTCGTCCCGCCAGATGATGATCGCCTGGAAGGTTAGCGGGCTCTCGCAGAGGCCCGCGATCATCGCCTCGCGGCCGGCCTCGATGCGCTTGGCGATCGCGATCTCGCCCTCGCGGGACAGGAGCTCCACCGAGCCCATCTCGCGCAGGTACATCCGCACCGGATCGTCGGTGCGGTCGGTCGGCTCCTTGGTGGTCGTGGCGACCGTGACGGCGCGCGTCGGCGCGACCTCGGCCACCTCGCCGCCCTCGGATTCCTCTTCCTCGCCGTCGGCGCCGTTCGCCGCCTTCTCGGTGGTTGCAGCCTCGTCGGTCTCCTCGGCCTCGACCACGTTGATGCCCATCTCGGACAGCTGCGAGAGCACGTCCTCGAGCTGGTCAGGGTCGGACTGGCCCTCCGGCAGGACCTCGTTGACCTCTTCGTAGGTCACGTAGCCGCGCTTCTTCGCGAGCTTGACCATCCGCTTGACCGAAGCATCCGTCAGGTCGAGGAGCGGCCCGTCGGTCTGCTGCTCGGGGGCAGCGTCCGTCTCGTCCCGTTCCGTTGCCTTCGTCGCCATGATCAGCCTATTGTTTCGGGTGCGGCGCGCTGCGGGGGCCTGAGTAAGGCCGCTCCACGCCGTCGGCGCCGCGATACTTGCGAGTGGCCCCGGATTGCTCCGGACGCCTTGAGTCGTCGGGTTCCGTATGCAAGCCCGAGGCTTGACCAATTGTTAACTAACGCGGGGTTCGGCCCGTCGCCACCGCCATCGCACGGCCGTCATGCGGCGGTCGAGTCGTTCGACACCGGCTTGTCGGCTTCAGCCTCGGCAGCGATGACGGTCTCCAGCCTCGCCTTGACTTCGCAGAGCCATGCCCACCCGGCATCGGTCGGATCGTCTTCGAACGCCTGCCGTGCTTCGCGAAGTTCGCTATGTAGCGCGCCAGCCTGCCGGTGCAAGATCATCGCCTGTCTGAGAGCGTCCGCGCGCTGCTGCGGATCGGCGTGCGGGGACAGCGTAATCCGGTCTCGGGACCGGGCGAGCGCCAGAATCCGCTCCGCCGCCTCTCCGAGACCGGCCCGTGTGATGCGGGTTTGCAACAGGTCCGCGTTCGTTTGTCCATCCTCTGCGGCACAAGCGACCAGGACCGACAGGAGCGCCCGCGCGTCGGGGTGCTCGAAGTCGAGTTCCGAGACCTCGTCGCCGAAATCGCTGAGCATCTCCGGGTGGACCAGCAATGTGCCGGCGATCACCGCCTCGCGCACCGGCGCCGCCCCGGAGAAGCCCGCCGAGGCGGTCATCGAGGCGCTGGGGCTGCCGGTGATCCGCGGCGAGACCGGTTCGCCCGGGCGGACGAAGCGGCGGTTCTGCCCCTTCGGCCCGGACCCGGGCCCGCTGGACCGCGCGTTCCGGGGCGACAGGCTGCGCAGCCGCTCCTCGATGTCGTCGCGGTAGTAGCGCTTGACGGTCTCGTCGCGGATCGTGGCGACGGTGGCGCGCAGCGTCTGGGTCAGGCCGGCCCGGCGCTCGGGCGTATCGGCCGGCCCCGATTCGAGCGCGCGGCGCCAGAGCAGCTCGGACAGCGGCAGCGCGGCCTGCAGCACCTGGTCGATCGCCCCGGGACCGCCCGAGCGCAGCAGGTCGTCGGGATCCTGACCGCCCGGCAGCAGGGCGATCCGAAGCGAGCGGCCGGGCTCCAGGGCCGGCAGGGCGATGTCGAGCGCCCGGAAGGCCGCCCGCTGCCCGGCCTTGTCGCCGTCGAAGCAGAGGATCGGCTCGTCGGCGTGGCGCCATAGCAAGGCCAGCTGGTCCTCGGTCAGCGCGGTGCCGAGCGGCGCCACCGTCTCGGGATGGCCGGCCAGCGTCATGGCGATGACGTCGACGTAGCCCTCGACCGCGATGATCGAGCTGCGCTCGTGGGAGGCCTTGCGCGCGCCGTGGAGGTTGTAGAGCGTCCGGCCCTTGTGGAAGAGCGGCGTCTCGGGCGAATTCAGATACTTGGCGCGCACCTCCTTGGCGAGCGCCCGCCCCCCAAAGGCGACGACCCGGCCGCGGGTGTCAGTGATCGGGAACATCACCCGGTCGCGGAAATAATCGTACGGGACCGAGACATCCTCGCCGCCGGCGAGCAGGCCCAGCTCGACCATCAGCGCCTTGTCGACCCCCTGCCCGGCCAGGTGGTCACGCAGGGCGTAGCGCTCGTTCGGCGCGTAGCCGAGCCGGAAGGCCCGCTGCGTGTCGTCCTTGAGCCCCCGGCGTTCGAGATAGGCCCGCGCCTCGCTGCCCGGCCCGGCCCGCAGGCGGTCCTCGAACCACCGCGCGGCCATCTCCATGACCTCGAAAGCCCCGGCGCGCTGCTTCTCGGCGACGCGGGTATCTTCCGTGGGCGCCGGCAGGCTGACGCCGGCCTCGCTCGCCAGCCGCTCCACGGCCTCGGGAAAGCTCAGGCCCTCCGTCTCCATCAGGAACGTGAAGATGTCGCCGTGCTTGGACGATGAGAAGCAGTGATAGAACTGCTTCTGGTCGTTCACGTAGAAGGACGGCGTCTTCTCGGCGTTGAACGGCGACAGGCCGCGCCATTCGCGGCCGGCCTTCTTCAGCTGCACCCGTCGGCCGACCACGGCCGAGGCCGGCAGCCGGGCGCGGATCTCTTCCAGGATGTGGGGCGGATAGCGCACGGGGCCTGCGGATCGACTGCCTGACCGTTGGATATAGCGCGCCCGGGCGGTCCGAGTCCCGCCCGGGCGGTCGATCGTTCGATCAGGCGGGGGATTGTGGGGAGAGCCGGCGCCTCGGTCTCAGCCCTTCGCCGCCAGCGCGGCCTTCACCAGCCCGCTCGCCTTGCCGAAATCCATCCGGCCCGCGAAGGTGCCCTTCAGGGCGGCGATGACGCGGCCCATGTCCTTCTGGCCGGCGGCGCCGGTCTCGAGGATCGCGGCGTCGACCGCCGCCTTCATCTCGGCCTCGTCCATCTGCTTGGGCAGGAACGCCTCGATGATCGCGATCTCGGAGCGCTCGTTGGCGGCGAGTTCCGGGCGTCCGCCCTGCTCGTAGACCGTAGCCGATTCGGTGCGCTGCTTGATCATCTTCTGGAGCAGCGACAGGATCTCCTCGTCGGAGGCCGGCTCCTTGCCGAGGCCGCGAGCCTCGATGTCCTTGTCCTTGAGGGCGGCCTGGATCATCCGCACGGTGGCGAGCTTGTCCTTGTCGCCGGCCTTCATGGCCTCCTTCATCTCGGTGGTGAGGCGGGCGCGCAGCATCTCGATGAACCTTTTGATGGGAGAAACGGGGGGCTGGCCTGCACTTTGCGGGTGTTGAGCCTCGTCGGCCGCACGGCCACATTGACCCGATCGCGGGCCGCTCGCTAAGAGCGCCGCACACGATCATGCCGCCAGCCGAGCGTACCGCATCGCGGTGCCTGCCTTCGGCCGGACATAAGCGAGACCGACCCGATGCTGCAAGACGCCGCCGCGCAGGCCTCCAAATCCGCTGGCTCCAAAGCCGCTGCCCCCGAGCCCTGGGCGGAGCCCGTCGCGACGGCCCTGCTGGTGCTGGCCGACGGGACCATCCTGGAGGGCTTCGGCATCGGCCGGACCGGCGTCGCCGACGGTGAGGTCTGCTTCAACACGGCGATGACCGGCTACCAGGAGATCCTGACGGACCCGTCCTATGCCGGGCAGATCGTCACCTTCACGTTCCCGCATATCGGCAATGTCGGCACCAACGACGAGGATCTGGAGAGCCTCGAGGCGGCCCCGGCCTCGGGCGTGCGCGGCACCGTGATCGCCTCGGCGGTGACCAAGCCGTCGAGCTGGCGGTCGTCGTCACATCTCGACGGCTGGCTCGACGCCCGCGGCATCGTCGGGATCACCGGGGTGGACACAAGGGCGCTCACCGCCCGCATCCGCGACGGCGGAATGCCCAACGCCGTGATCGCCAACGATCCCGAGGGCCGGTTCGACCGGGAGGCCCTGAAGGCCCGGGCCGCGGCCCTCGCCCCGATGGAGGGCCTCGACCTCGTGCCGCCGGTGACCAGCCGCGCCAACTCGGAATGGTCCGAGACCGTCTGGGCGCTCGGCGACGGCTACGGCAAGCGCGCGCCCGGCGAGGGCCTGAAGGTCGTGGCGATCGATTACGGCGTGAAGCGCAACATCCTGCGGCTGCTGGCCCAGGCCGGCTGCGACGTCACCGTGGTACCGGCCACCACCAGCGCCGAGGAGATCCTGGCGCTGAAGCCCGACGGGGTGTTCCTGTCCAACGGTCCCGGCGACCCGGCGGCGACCGGCACCTATGCCGTGCCGGTGATCCGCAAGCTGCTGGACGAGAAGGTGCCGACCTTCGGCATCTGCCTGGGGCACCAGCTCATGGGCCTCGCGCTCGGCGGCCGGACGCTGAAGATGGGTCAGGGCCATCACGGGGCGAATCACCCGGTCAAGGACAAGACCACCGGCCGGGTCGAGATCGTCTCGATGAACCACGGCTTCGCGGTGGATCCCGCGAGCCTGCCGGCCAGCGCGGTCGAGACCCATGTCTCGCTGTTCGACGGCTCGAATTGCGGGCTCACCCTCACCGACCGCCCGGCCTTCTCGGTGCAGCACCATCCCGAGGCTTCGCCTGGCCCGCGCGACAGCCACTACCTGTTCGAGCGCTTCGTCGCGCTGATGCGCTCCGGTGCGCCGGAGACCGCGAAGGACGCCTGATCGGTCCGCGTCGGCGCGATCCCATTCAGGCCGCGCCGGGGTCACAAAATCCGCGAATTCCGGCGGCTTATAGAACCCATCGACGGGCCGCACATGGCGGTTCCGTCCGGGGGGATTGCCGGATGACCATCGACGAGGCGCGCGACGACTTCTCCCGCCTGCACCGGACTTTCACGTTCCATCTCGGTGTCGCGGCCAGCCTCGCCTGGGCGACCGCGCTCTACGCCGCCGTCTACGCCCCCTGGGTGCGCAACATCCGCGCCCTGATCGATCCCGCCGCCGGCCTGGACCGGGTCGAGAGCACGGTGTCCTACCTGTTCGCGATGCCGGCCGTGCTCGCGTTCGCCTGGGTGTCCCTGTATTTCGGCCGCGAGATGCTGCGCCGGGCGCAAACGCTCTCGAACGTCGCGCTCGAATTCGCCGCCGCCGCCCTGGTCGCCTTCGGAATCTTCTACCTGTCGATCGACCGGGCGCTCGCCGCGCTTCACGCCGGATTCTGAGCGGGGACAACGGGCCGCCCCCGCCGGACCCCTACTGCACCTTCTCGAACAGCGGCTCGAAGCGCTTGGCGGCGAGCTTGCCGTGCTGGACCGCCTTTGCGGCCTCGAGGTTCTCCGGCTTGTCGCCGACCTCGATCAGGCCGACCATGCCCATGATGTAGTGCGGCGAGCACTTGAAGCCGTAGAGGCCGGGCGTGTCGAAGGTCACAGCCTCCTCCTTGCCGACCACGGTCTTGAAGGTCGGCGCGCCCTCGGGCGCCATGCCCTTGATGAGTTCGGCGTTGTGGCCCTTGTCGGCCGGCACGAACCGGACCGTGTCCCCGGGCTGAATCTTCACGAAGGCCGGATCGAAGACCATCATCCCGCTCGGGCCGTTGTTGAGCGTCTTAACGGAGACTTCCGTCGCCCGTGCGCCGGCTGCCGCGCCGAGCAGAAGCATCGCCGCGCTGAACGTTTCCCTGATCATCGTCAATCTCGAATTGTTATCGTTTCAATCGACGGACCCGTCGATCGAAAGAGCTTTATGGAGCCGGAAACGACTCGGCAATGCCGTTCGCCAACAGGCGAAGACTTCAGAACTATTTGAATCTGGCGTGAGGCCCGCGGACCCGCCTGCAACGCCCCGCACCATCGCCGAACGCGCACGGCCTTCCAATGCGCCGATCCGCCGTGTAAACGCGGCGCTCAACGACAATCCCGCCACGCGCGTCCGGGAGCAGGGCCGATCCGAGCCGTGCCCGATCGGGCGCGCTTGGCCTGAAAAGGCCGCAGATGCCCAAGCGCACCGACATCTCCTCGATCCTCATCGTCGGTGCGGGACCGATCATCATCGGGCAGGCCTGCGAGTTCGACTATTCCGGGACCCAGGCCTGCAAGGCGCTCCGTGAGGAGGGCTACCGCATCGTCCTGGTGAACTCGAACCCCGCGACGATCATGACCGACCCGGACATGGCGGACGCGACCTACGTCGAGCCGATCACCCCGGAGATCGTCGCCAAGATCATCGAGAAGGAGCGCCCCGACGCGATCCTGCCGACCATGGGCGGCCAGACGGCGTTGAACTGCGCCCTGTCGCTGCAGAAGATGGGCGTGCTGGCCAAGTACGGCGTGCAGATGATCGGCGCCACCGCGGAGGCCATCGACAAGGCCGAGGACCGGAGCCTGTTCCGGGACGCGATGACCAAGATCGGTCTCGACACCCCGAAATCGGCGCTCGCCAACGCCTCGGCGGCCAAGAAGGCCGACCGGGAGAAGTTTCTGGCCGAAATCGCCCGGATCGAGGCCGCCAACGCCGACCCGCAGGCGCGCGCCGGGGCGATCACGGCCTTCGAGCGCAAGTGGCAGTCCGGCGAATCCGAGCGGCGCAAGCGCTACAGCGAGCACGCCCTCGGGCAGGCCCTGATCGCGCTGGCCGAGGTCGGCCTGCCGGCGATCATCCGCCCGTCTTTCACCATGGGCGGCACCGGCGGCGGCATCGCGTACAACCGCGAGGAGTTCCTCGACATCGTCGAGCGCGGCATCGACGCCTCGCCGACCAACGAGGTCCTGATCGAGGAGAGCGTGCTCGGCTGGAAGGAGTACGAGATGGAGGTCGTCCGCGATAAGGCGGACAACTGCATCATCGTCTGCTCCATCGAGAACATCGACCCGATGGGCGTGCATACCGGCGACTCGATCACCGTCGCCCCCGCGCTGACGCTCACCGACAAGGAATACCAGGTGATGCGCGACGCATCGCTGGCGGTGCTGCGCGAGATCGGCGTCGAGACCGGCGGCTCGAACGTGCAGTTCGCGATCAACCCCGAGAACGGGCGGATGATCGTGATCGAGATGAACCCGCGCGTCTCGCGCTCCTCGGCGCTGGCCTCCAAGGCCACCGGCTTCCCGATCGCCAAGGTCGCGGCCAAGCTCGCGGTCGGCTACACCCTCGACGAGATCGCCAACGACATCACCGGCGGCGCGACCCCGGCCTCGTTCGAGCCGACGATCGACTACGTCGTCACCAAGATCCCGCGCTTCGCCTTCGAGAAGTTTCCGGGCGCCGAGCCGACGCTCACCACCGCCATGAAGTCGGTCGGCGAGGCGATGGCGATCGGCCGCTGCTTCGCGGAATCGCTGCAGAAGGCCCTGCGCTCGCTGGAGACCGGGCTGACCGGTCTCGACGAGATCGAGATCGAGGGCCTCGGCCGCGGCGACGACCACAACGCCATCAAGGCGGCGCTCGGCGTGCCGACGCCGGACCGGCTGCTCAAGATCGCCCAGGCCCTGCGCCTCGGCGTGAGCCACGAGGAGGTCCACGCCTCCTGCAAGGTCGATCCGTGGTTCCTGGAGCAGATCCAGGCGATCGTCGACCTGGAGAACCGGGTGAAGGCCCACGGGCTGCCGGGCACTCCCGGGGCGTTCCGCCAGCTCAAGGCCGCCGGCTTCTCGGATTCGCGCCTCGCCGTGCTGGCGAAGTTGGAGGAATCCGAGGTCCGGGCCAAGCGCCGGGCGCTCGACATCCGTCCGGTCTTCAAACGCATCGACACCTGCGCGGCCGAGTTCAAGGCGCCGACCGCCTACATGTACTCGACCTACGTCGCCCCCTTCGCCGGCACGGTCGTCGACGAGGCGCAACCGACGGATGCCAAGAAAATCATCATCCTGGGCGGCGGACCGAACCGGATCGGCCAGGGCATCGAGTTCGACTATTGCTGCTGCCACGCCTGCTACGCACTGTCGGAGGCCGGCTACGAGACCATCATGGTCAACTGCAACCCGGAGACGGTCTCGACCGACTACGACACGTCGGACCGGCTCTACTTCGAGCCGTTGACCGCCGAGGACGTGCTGGAGATCATCGAGACCGAGCGGCAGGCCGGCACGCTGCACGGCGTCATCGTGCAGTTCGGCGGCCAGACCCCGCTGAAGCTCGCCCGCGCCCTGGAGGCTGCCGGCGTGCCGATCCTCGGCACCTCGCCGGACGCGATCGACCTCGCCGAGGACCGCGACCAGTTCAAGCGCCTCCTCGACAAGCTCGGGATGAAGCAGCCGAAGAACGGCATCGCCTACTCGGTGGAGCAGAGCCGGCTGATCGCCTCCGAACTCGGCCTGCCCTTCGTGGTGCGCCCGAGCTACGTGCTGGGCGGCCGCGCCATGGCGATCATCCGCGACGAGAGCCAGTTCGCCGACTACCTGCTCGGCACGCTGCCGAGCCTGATCCCGTCCGACGTCGTCGCACGCTACCCGAACGACAAGACCGGGCAGATCAACACGGTGCTGGGCAAGAACCCGCTGCTGTTCGACCGCTACCTGTCGGACGCCGTGGAGATCGACGTGGACGCCGTCTGCGACGGGCAGGACGTGTTCATCGCCGGCATCATGGAGCACATCGAGGAGGCCGGCATCCACTCCGGCGATTCCGCCTGCTCCCTGCCGTCGCGCTCGCTCTCCCCGGAGACCATCGCCGAGCTGGAGCGCCAGACCACCGCGATGGCGCTGGCGCTCAAGGTCGGCGGCCTGATGAACGTACAGTACGCGATCAAGGACGGCGACATCTACGTGCTGGAGGTGAACCCGCGCGCCTCCCGCACCGTGCCGTTCGTCGCCAAGGTTATCGGCGAGCCGATCGCCAAGATCGCCGCCCGGGTGATGGCCGGCGAGAAGCTCGCGAGCTTCGGCCTCAAGCGCAAGGAATTGGCCCACATCGCCGTCAAGGAGGCGGTGTTCCCGTTCGCGCGCTTCCCCGGCGTCGACGTCCTGCTCGGACCGGAGATGCGCTCCACCGGCGAGGTGATTGGCCTCGATGCCAGCTTCGGCGTGGCCTTCGCCAAGAGCCAGCTCGGCTCGGGCACGCAGGTGCCGCGCTCCGGCACCGTGTTCGTCTCGGTGCGCGACGCCGACAAGGCCCGGATCCTGCCGAGCGTGAAGCTGCTGTCGGAACTCGGCTTCTCGATCCTGGCCACCGGCGGGACGCAGAGATACCTGGTCGAGAACGGCGTGCCGGCCGAGCGCGTCAACAAGGTCTTGGAGGGCCGGCCGCACGTGGTCGACTCGATCAAGAACGGTGACATCCAGCTCGTGTTGAACACGACGGAGGGCGCGGGTGCGCTGTCGGACTCGCGCTCGCTCCGCCGCGCGGCCCTCTTGCATAAGGTGCCGTATTACACCACTCTAGCCGGCGCGATGGCTGCGGCCGAAGGGATCAAGGCCTATCTAGAAGGCGATCTCCAGGTTCGCGCCTTGCAAGAATACTTTGCGGCCTGAGCCTCAGGGTCCCGCTGACTTAACTTCGTGGCCCGGGGAGAGTGCTTCACTCTCGGCCGGGCCTCTTCATTGTGGCGCGAGACGATGACGATAGACAAGGTTCCGATCACGGTGCGCGGTTTCGCGGCTCTCGAGGAGGAGCTGAAGCACCGCCAGCAGGTGGAGCGCCAGCGCATCGTCGCGGCCATCGCCGAAGCCCGCGCGCACGGCGACCTGTCCGAGAACGCCGAGTATCACGCTGCCAAGGAGGCTCAGTCCCACAACGAGGGACGCGTGATGGAACTCGAGAGCATGATTGCGCGGGCCGAGATCATCGACGTCGCGAAGCTGTCCGGCGACAAGATCAAGTTCGGCGCCACCGTGAAGCTCGTCGACGACGACACGGAGGAGGAGAAGACCTACCAGATCGTGGGCGAGCCCGAGGCCGACGTGCATGCGGGCCGGGTCTCGATCACGTCCCCGATCGCGCGGGCGCTGATCGGCAAGGGTGTCGGCGACACGGTCGAGGTGACGACGCCGGGCGGCGGTAAGTCGTACGAGGTCGTCGGCGTCCAGTTCGGCGGCTGAGCGCGATGCGCGCGTATGCCCGGAGCTGGCTCGCCGGCCTCCTCCTGCTGTGCGGGCTGGTGCCGGCCTCGGCGGCCGGCGATTTTCCGCCGACCGCGACCTTCTCCGACGTCCGGGTCGACGTGCGGCCCCTGCGGGACAAGGGCGCCGGCCTCCAGGCCGACGCGCTCGCGGCCGACCTGAGCGCGGCCCTGCGCAAGACTTTCGCGGGGCGGATCGGCGGCGCCGGACCGCGTCTGGTGGTGGTCGTGACGGCGCTGTCGTTGCGCCCCTATGTCGGCGGCGGCGCGATGCGCGGCCGGGGCGGCAATTTCGAGACCGACTACCTGGAGGGGGAGGCGCTTCTCGTCGGCCGCAACGGGCAGGTGCTCGGGCGTCACCCGCAGATGACCGCGACCCCGTCGAGCTACGGCGGCGCGTGGTACGCCCCCGATTTCGAGGCGCGGCGGCTGGCGGCGATCGCCGACATCTACGCCCAGTGGCTCGCCCGCGCCCTGCCGCGGAATTAGCCCCGGCCCGGCCCGCGGTGTAAGGCGTTCCCGATGAGAAGCATCGACGTGCCGGAGGCGACGCCCGCCCCGCCGGCTCAGACATCCGTGCGGCGCGAGCCCCCTCCCGAACTGTCGCAGGCCCGGGCCTGGATCATCACCGACGGCAAGGCCGGCGACGAGAACCAGTGCGTCGGCATCGCCGAGACCCTCGGGGTCCCGTTCGAGATCCGCCAGGTCCCGGCCGCCGGCCCATTCGGATGGGTCGCCCCGTGGGGGCCGATCGACCCGCGCGAGAGCCCGCGCCGCCGCAACGGCGCCCTGTCCGGGCCCTACCCCGACCTGCTGATCGCCTCGGGCCGCCGGGCGGTGCCGTATCTCCGGGCGCTGCGGCGCGCGACCGACGGGCGGACCTTCACGGCGTTCCTCAAGGATCCGCGGACCGGGGCGGACAGCGCCGACTTCATCTGGGTGCCGGATTACGACGATTTGCGCGGCCCCAACGTCTTCACGACCCTGACGGCGCCGCACCTGGTCACCGCCGCCCGGCTGGAGGCGGCCCGGGCCAACCCGGATCCGCGGCTCGCGAACCTCGACGGGCCGCGCGTGGCGGTGCTGGTGGGCGGCGACAGCCGGCACCTGAGCTACCGCAAGACCGACATGCAGCGCCTCGTGGGCGAGTTGCGCGGCCTGATCGACCAGGGCTGCCGGCTGATGGTGACGATCTCCCGGCGCACGCCCAACCCGCTGCGCGACGCGGTCAAGACGCTCACGGCCGAGACCGGGGGCTTCCTCTGGGACGGCACCGGCGACAACCCCTACGTCGCCATGCTGGCGCTCGCCGAGGCGATCGTGGTCACCTCCGATTCGGCCAACATGGTCAGCGAGGCGGTGGCGACCGGCGCACCCGTTCTGCTGTTCGACCTGCCGCGTACCTATATCCGGCATCGGCGGATGTTCGCCGGCCTGGCGATCGCCGGGGCGCTGCGGCCGTTCACCGGTCGCTTAGTCGATCTGCCCTACAAGCCGATCGATGCGACCCCGGTGATAGCCGAGGCGCTCGCCAAGGCTTACGCTGCGCACCGCGCGACCGGACTGACCTGAAGGGAACGAGAGAGATGGCCCACACGCACGCCAAGCTCGTGATCGTCGGATCCGGCCCGGCCGGCTACACGGCCGCGGTCTACGCCGCCCGCGCGATGGTCGAGCCGCTGCTGATCTCCGGCTTCCAACCCGGCGGCCAGCTGATGATCACCACGGACGTCGAGAACTACCCGGGCTTCGCCGAGGCGATCCAGGGGCCGTGGCTCATGGAGCAGATGCGGCTGCAGGCGGAGCATGTCGGGACCAAGATCGTCTCGGAATACATCACGTCGGTGGATCTCAAGCAGCGGCCGTTCCGGCTGGAGGCCGATTCGGGCGAGACCTATTCCTGCGATGCGCTGATCATCGCCACCGGTGCCCAGGCGAAGTGGCTCGGCCTGCCCTCCGAGGCGGCGTTCCAGGGCAGCGGCGTCTCGGCCTGCGCGACCTGCGACGGCTTCTTCTTCCGCGGCAAGGAAGTCGTGGTGGTCGGCGGCGGCAACACCGCGGTCGAGGAGGCGCTGTACCTCGCCAACATCGCCAAGAAGGTCACGGTGGTGCACCGCCGGGACAGCTTCCGGGCCGAGCGGATCCTGCAGGAGCGGCTGTTCAAGCACCCGAACGTCACCGTGCTGTGGCACCGGGAGATCGCCGAGATCTGCGGCGTGCAGAAGCCGGCTCCGACGGTCACCCATGTCCGGCTCAAGGATCCGCGTTCGGGCGAGATCAGCGACGTGCCCGCCGACGGCGTGTTCGTGGCGATCGGTCACCAGCCGGCCACCGCGATCTTCGAGGGCCAGCTGCCCATGCGCCACGGCGGCTACCTGTCGGTGCGACCGGGCACCGCCGAGACCGAGATCCCCGGCGTGTTCGCTGCGGGCGACGTGACCGACGACGTCTACCGGCAGGCGATCACGGCTGCCGGCATGGGCTGCATGGCTGCCCTGGAGGCCGAGAAGTTCCTCGCCAACCTGGAGATCGGCGAGAGCCCGATCCAGGCCGCTGCCGCCGAGTGAGACCACGCAGCGCCAAGGCTTCGGCGCTCTTGGACCAAAGTCCTGTCAACAACTTCGCGATCTGAACCCTTGCGTCGGACCATGCGCCGGGCGCATAGGGGTTCTGACCGGGCAGGGCTGCAAACCTTGCATGCCCCAGCAGCGCCGGCCGCGTCCGCGCGGCGTCGGCCGCGTGCGGATCGCCCGGTGCTACGCCTGATGCAGCACCGGCCCGGCGCGGGCCGCGCATCGAATGCGGATTCGCGGTGGTGGGGGTTCTCGCCTTGGATTGGGACAAGATCCGGATCTTCCTGAACGTCGCAGAGGCGGGCAGCTTCACCAAGGCGGGCGACGATATCGGCCTCAGCCAATCGGCGGTCAGTCGCCAGATCAGCGCCCTGGAACGTGAGCTGAAGGCGCCGCTGTTCCACCGCCACGCCCGCGGCCTGATCCTGACCGAGCAGGGCGACCTGCTGTTCCGCGCCGCCCGGGACATGAAGCTGCGCCTGGAGAACACCCGGGCGCGCCTCGTGGAGACTTCCGAGCGGCCGACCGGCGACCTCAAGGTGACCACTACGGTGGGGCTGGGCACCTCGTGGCTGTCGCAACGGGTCGGCGAATTCCTGGACCTCTACCCCGATGTGCGGATCGAGCTGATCCTGACCAACGAGGAGCTCGACCTTGCCATGCGGGAGGCGGACGTGGCGATCCGCATGCGTCGCCCGGCCCAGCCGGACCTGATCCAGCGCCGGCTGTTCACCGTGCATTACCACGCGTTCGCCAGCGTCGATTACGTCAAGCGCTTCGGCGAGCCCAAGACCATCGAGGAACTGGACAACCACCGCCTGGTCTCGTTCGGCGGCAACGAGCCCTCCTACCTGCTGGCGGCCCATTGGCTGGCCGATGCCGGGCGTGAGGGCCGCGACCGGCGCAGCGTCCACCTGACGGTGAACAACATCGGCGCGCTCCAACGGGCCATGGAAGCCGGCGCCGGCATCGGCATCCTGCCCGACTACGCGGTGGACGGCGACCAGCAGCTCACCCAGGTGCTGCGCGACACCGAGATGCCGAGCCTCGAGAGCTACCTGGTCTACGCCGAGGAGATGCGCTCGGTCGCCCGGGTGCAGGCGTTTCGCGACTTCCTGGTTTCGAAGGCGCAGCGCTGGACCTACTGACCGGCCCTTGCGCGGTCGATGATAGGTCCGGTTTCACAAAATCGTCGATCTTTTGCGGGTGCAGGGCTCCGCCCTGCAAGTCTCAGGGGCTTCGCCCCTGAGAACCCCACCAAGGCGCCCAGGCCATTTGGGATCTAGTCGTCCCTCATAGGAACAGCCGCTCGCCCTCCAGCCCCTTGTACAGCCCGGCGACCTGCTCGCCGTAGCCGTTGTAGATCAGCGTGGGCACCCGCTCGTCGGTGCCCAGGACCCGCTCGGAGGCCTGGCTCCAGCGCGGATGCGGCACCGCCGGGTTCACGTTGGCCCAGAAGCCGTACTCCGAGGCCTGCAGGCCCTCCCAGAACGTCTTGGGTCGGTCGGCGGTGAACGAGATCTTGACCAGCGACTTCGCCGACTTGAACCCGTATTTCCACGGCACCGCGATGCGGATCGGCGCGCCGAACTGGTTCGGCAGCGGCTTGCCGTAGACGCCCGTGACCACGAAGGCGAGGTCGTTGCCGGCCTCGGCCAGGGTCAGACCCTCGGTGTAGGGCCAGGGATAGTAGAACGCGCGCTGGCCCGGTGCCATCGCCTTGTCCATGAAGGTCTCGAACCGGATATACTTGGCTCCGGAGCCGGGCTTGGCGAGCGCCACGAGCTTCGACAGGGGAAACCCCGTCCACGGCACCGACATCGACCAGGCCTCGACGCAGCGGTGACGGTACAGCCGCTCCTCAAGGCCGATCTTCCGGATCAGGTCCTCGACGCCGATCTCGAACGGCTTCTCCACAAGGCCGTCGATCTTCAGCGTCCAAGGCTGGGTCTTGAGGGCGTTGGCGGCCGGCAGCACCGTCTTGGACGTGCCGAACTCGTAGAAGTTGTTGTATGCGCCGCTGAACTGCTCCGGCGTCAGCGGCCGGTCCAGCGTGTAGGCCGGGTTGCGCGGCGCCGGGTAGAGCGCCGCATCACCGGCGGCCGCGAAGGCGGAGCGACCGCCCAGGACGGATCCGGCGGCCAGCCCGGCGGCGGCTCCGATCAGTGCCCGGCGATTCAGGAAGACGGCCTCGGGCGTGGCCTCGGTCTCCGGGATCTCCCACCCGCGCCTGCTCCGGATCAACATCGCTTCTCCTCGCCTGTCCCGCGCGAACAGCCCACAGATCGGTCTGCGCCGACAGGGGTACAACCGCCGCAGTCTCACCATTCGGCGATCGGGGCAGGCGGTTACGTGCGCGGCCGACGACGATCCGCCGCGGGCACGCTCAGCCGGGCGGCGTCTCGTCGCGCAGGACCCGGCGCAGCACCTTGCCGACATTGGTCTTGGGCAAGGCGTCGTGCAGCACCACCCGGCGGGGCACCTTGTAGCCGGTGAGCTGGGTGCGGGCATGCGCCCGCAGGGCGTCGGTGGAGACCGCCGGATCCTTCATCACCACGTGGGCGACCACCATCTCGCCGGTCTCCTCGCTCGGCGCGCCGACCACCGCGCATTCCAGAACCGCCGGATGGGCCGCCAGCACCTCCTCGACCTCGTTCGGATAGACGTTGAACCCCGAGACGAGGATCATGTCCTTCATCCGGTCGACGATCTTGATCTGGCCGTCCGGCTCCATCACGGCGACGTCCCCGGTGCGGAAGAAGCCGTCCGGCGTCATCGCGCGCGCGGTCTCATCCGGCCGGTTCCAGTAGCCGCGCATCACCTGGGGCCCGCGCACGCAGATCTCGCCCGGCTGGCCCGGCGGCACCGGCTTGCCGGCGGCGTCGCGGATCGAGAGTTCGGTGGACGGGAACGGGAACCCGATCGTCCCGGAGAACTCCGTCATGCCGGGCGGGTTGGCGCTCACCACCGGGGAGGTCTCCGACAGGCCATAGCCCTCCAGGATGGTGTTGCCGGTGAGCGCCTTCCAGCGCTCGGCCACGGGCCGCTGCACCGCCGTCCCGCCCCCGACGACGAAGTCGAGGTTCGAGAAGTCGACCGTGCCGATCTTGGGGTGGTTGATCAGCACGTTGAACAGCGTGTTCACGCCCATCAGGCACGTGAAGCGGTGGCGGCTGAGGGTCTTCACCATGCCGTCGCAGTCGCGCGGATTGGGGATCAGCAGGCACGACCCGCCGTTGCGCATGAACTGGAAGAAGCAGGCCGTCAGCGCGAAGATATGGTAGAGCGGCAAGGCCGTGACGGCGCAGCGGAGGATGCTCGGATCCTTCGAGTTGAACCAGACCTGCGACTGCTCGACGTTGGCCATGATGTTGCGGTGGCTGAGCATCGCCGCCTTGGCCACGCCCGTTGTCCCGCCGGTGTATTGGAGGAACGCCAGATCCTCCGGCGCGACCGGCACCAAGGCGTGCGGCATGCCGCTGCCCCGGCGCAGGGCGGTCGTGAACGGCAGCGCCAGCCCGTCGGGCAGCTGGAACGGCGGCACGGCCTTGCGCACGTGGCGGCTAGCCAGGTTGATCACCTGACCCTTGAGCCCGAGGCCGTCGCCGGGGCCGACCAGGAGGATGCGCTCCAGCGTCACGTCGGCCAGAGCCGCCGCGACGGTCGCGCCGAAATTCTCGAGGACGATCAGGAAGCGAGCGCCCGAATCGTTGATCTGCTGGGAAAATTCCCGGGGCGTGTAGAGCGGGTTGACGTTGACCACCGTCCCGCCGGCCGAGAGCACACCGAACAGGGCCACCGCGTAGGCCGGCACGTTCGGCAGCATGATCGCGACGCGGTCGCCCTTCGCCAGCCCCTGGGCGCGCAGCCAGGCCGCCAGGGCGCGCGCCTGCTTGCCGAGGCCCGCATAGGTCAGGGTCGAGCCGAAGCAGAGCATCGCCGGGCGGTCGGCGAAGGCCGAGACGCTGGTCTCGAACAGGTCGACCAGCGTACCGAGGCTGTCGACGTCGATCTCGGCCGGGACCCCCGGCGGATAGGCGGCGAGCCAGGGACGGGGGGAAAGCCGTGCGAACGCCGGATCCGTCTCGGACCCGTGCGTGCGTGCCGTCGCACCGTGCTCGATTACGCTGGCCTCGCGCATCGCGTCGTCTCCCGCGAGCCCGACTCTCGACGGTCGGGTCTCGTCCCTACGCAGAACCCCCCGACTGTGGGCGAACCCACCGCCACTAGCAAGGCGCCGCCGTCAGGCGGTTCGACGTAGCCGGCTGAATGTCGTCAGCGCGGCGTGCGGCAGGGCGGCGACGGAAAGGAGCAGCGCGGCAAGGCCGGCCTCGGGCAGGCGCAGGCCCCGGAGCGGCCAGGATCCGAACCCCAGCGGGACCGCGAGCCCGATCACGCCGGCGCCGAACCAGAGGGCCAGGTACGCCAGCAATCCGGCCCCGATCCGCCGCAGACGCGGGCGCAGGGGCCGGTTGGCGGCCAGAGCGAACAGGCCGAGGGTGCCGCCGAAAATCGCCGCCGCGACGCCGGCGCCGAGCCCGTAGGCCAGCCATAGGGGCTGATGGGTCAGGAACGCCATCCCGCCGGTGGCGTAGCCGCCGCGCAGGATCAGGCCTCCGAAGGTCGGGTAGAGACCGATCACAGCGAGGGCCGCGGTGCCGAGCGACGCGAACAGGATCCGTCGGAATGCCGAGGCCGGCCCCGGCCCCGCCGCGACCGTCGCGAGATGCGCCATCCCGTAGACGAGCGCGAAGGCGAAGAGCGGATAGCGGGCGATGAAGTAGCCGTAGATCCAGGGCTCGAACGCCTCCGGCACGGCGGAGCGCTGGCTGAAGCCGGTGACGGTCACCAGCGCCAGCGCCGCGAGCGCGGCCAGGATCGGGGCTGCGGCCAGGAGCATCTTTCTCAGATCGGCCACAGACGCATGGGTCTGGTCACGCGCAACGGACTGCACAGGGCGCGCCCCTATCAAACGATCGTTCCGTTGCCGGCGTCCGGATCATGCTGGCACCTGGGCACCCACCTTGTCATCCCGGGGCCGCGCAGCGGAGCCCGGGATCCATAGCCACCGACCGATGGAAACCTGGCCGCATCGGCGATTATGGGTTCCGGGTTCGCCTGCGGCGCCCCGGAATGACAAAATGGGTCTGTCAGGCTGCCGTCCATAGACCAAACGACGGCATCTCCGACGCTGAGCGGCTCAGACAGATGATCCGCCTCACCGCGCCTCGTAATGGTCGCGCACCAGCCGGTCGAGGAGGCGCACGCCCCAGCCCGCGCCCCAGCTGCGGTTGATCTCGCTGGCGTTCGACGACATCGCCACGCCCGCGATGTCGAGATGCGCCCACGGCACCTCCTCGACGTAGCGCTTGATGAACGAGGCCGCGGTGGCGGCGCCGCCGTGGCGGCCGCCGGTGTTCTTCATGTCGGCGAACTTGGAATCGATCGCCTTGTCGTAGGCGGGGATCAGCGGCATCCGCCAGACCTTCTCGCCCGTGGCCTCGCCGGCAGCGTTGATGTTGGCGGCCAGCGCGTCGTCGTTCGAGAACATCCCGGCGATGTCCTGGCCGAGCGCCACGATGATCGCCCCGGTCAGCGTCGCGAGATCGACCATCGCCTTCGGCTTGGCGCTACGGACCACGTGGGTGATCACGTCGGCGAGCACGAGGCGGCCCTCCGCGTCGGTGTTGATGACCTCGATGGTCTGGCCGGACATGGAGGTCAGGATGTCGGACGGGCGGTAGGCGCCGCCGTCCGGCATGTTCTCGACGATGCCGATGGCGCCGACGACGTTGCACCGGGCCTTCCGGCTGGCAAGCGCGTGGAGCGCGCCGACCACGGCGGCCGCGCCGCCCATGTCGCCCTTCATGTCCTCCATGCCGCCGCCCGGCTTGATTGAGACGCCGCCGGAATCGAACACCACGCCCTTGCCGATGAAGGCGACCGGTGCCTCGCCGGCGGGGCCGCCGTTCCAGCGCATGATCACGATGCGCGGCTCGCGGACCGAGCCCTGCGCCACCGCGAGCAGCGCGCCCATACCGAGTTCGCGCATACGCGCCGGCTCGATGACCTCGATCTCGACGCCGAGCTTCGACAGCTCCGAGGCGCGCCGGGCGAACTCTTCCGGGAAGAGCACGTTCGGCGGCTCGTTCACGAGGTCGCGCGCCAGGATCACGCCCTCGGACAGGGTCCGGGCGCCCTCGCCCTCGCGGGAGGCCGTGCCGTGCTCGGCGAGCAGGAGGGTGAGCGTGGTGCCGCTCTTGTCCTCGGCGTCGGGCTTCTTCTTGGTCTTGTAGCGGTCGAAGGCGTAGACCCGCAGGCGCGCGCCCAGCGCGAACTCGCCGGCCTGCGCGGCGCTGACATTCGTGCCCGGCCAGTCGAGCACCACCCGGGCCGCCCGGCCCGCGACCTTGCCGGCGGTGAAGCCGCCGAGCGCCGGCCAGTCGGTCTTGGCCCGGTCCTTCTCGGAGCCGAGCCCGACCACGACGAGCCGGTCGGCGCTGACGCCCGCCGGCGTCGGCAGGCTCATGGCGCTGAGCGAGCGGCCCTTGAATTTCTCCGAGGCCGCGGCCTTCGCCACGAGGTCGGCACCCGCGGCGCCGAGCGCCGCCCGGGCCGCCGATCCGAGGGCGAGGTCGTCGCCGACGAACACCACGAGATCGCCCGTTCCCCCCGGGCCCTGGCCACTCTGCTCCAGGGGTCCGAAACCGATCTCGATACCGTCCGCCATACCCGTCGTCCTGCCCAATGTTCCGCAGCCGTTCCCACGCTTGGGCCATGCCGCAAGGCGTGATCCGCCTTGTGTAGCCGCTGAGGCGGCAAACGCAACGCGACGCAGCAGCCCTGGAATCGCCCCTTTTGTCGGTTCCCTGGCCCATGAGGGCGCGAGAGGACGGGCGGAACTGCCGGGCCAATGAGGCAGATCGAGCGCTACATCTTTCGGATCGCTCTGGGCGCGAGCCTCGCGTGCCTGATCGGCCTCACCGGCACGATCTGGCTGACGCAGGCCCTGCGCGAGCTCGATCTGGTGACCGCCAAGGGCCAGACCCTCCTGGTCTTCCTGTTCGTGACCGGGCTGTCGCTGCCGACGCTGGTGGTGGTGATCGCGCCCGTGGCGCTGTTCATCGGCACCGTGTACGCGCTGAACAAGCTCAACGGCGATTCCGAGCTAATCGTGATGTCGGCCGCCGGCATGCCGCCGCGCGCGCTGCTGCGGCCGTTCCTGACGCTCGCGCTGATCGTGAGCTTCCTGGTGGGGTTCCTGGTGGTGGTGGTGATGCCCGCGAGCTTCCAGGAGCTGCGCGACGTGATCACCCGGGTCCGGGGCGACTTCATTGCGAACGTCGTCAAGGAGGGGCAGTTCACCCAGCTCGACAACGGCATCACCTTCCACTTCCGCGAGCGCGGGCCCGGCGGCGTGCTCAAGGGCCTGTTCATCCAGGACCGGCGCGAGGCCGGGAAGACCAAGGTCTACCTCGCCGACCGCGGCAACGCCGTCGACATCGACGGGCAGAGCTTCCTCGTCCTGGAGAACGGCAGCGTCCACCAGCAGCAGAAAGATTCGCGCGATTCCTCGATCCTGACCTTCGAGCGCTACACGATCGACCTCGCGGCCTTCGCGCCCCCGGATGCCGACACGATCTACAAGCCGCGCGAGCGCTCGACCTCGCAGCTGCTGTTCCCCGACCAGACCGAGGGCTACTACAAGCTGCAGAAGGGCCGGTTCCGGGCCGAGCTGCACGATAGGCTGTCGGCCTGCCTCTATCCGCTGGCCCTGGTGTTCATCGCCTTCGCGGCGCTCGGCGATCCCCGCACCACTCGGCAGGGCCGCGGGCTCGCGGTCGCCGGGGCGATCCTGGCCGTGGTCGCCCTGCGAATCGCCGGCTTCGCCGCGGTGAGCGCCGCCGCGCGCAGCGCCGGGGCGGTGGCGGCGATCTACGGTGTCCCGCTCCTGGCGATCGCGCTGTCCGGCCTGCTGATCTTCTTCGGCCCGCGGGTGCGCGCCTTCAATGCCGCGGTGGCGGGCGCGGTGCGCGCCCTGTTCCGCGCCCCGCGCCTCGCCCCGGCACGCTGAGCCCACGATGCTGATCGGTCCGACCCTCGGGCGCTACTTCGCCGCCCGGTTCGCCCGCACGGTGCTCGGTGTGTTCGTCACCGTGTTCGCGCTGGTCTACACCCTGGACTTCGTCGAGCTCCTGCGCCGGGCCGGCGAGGCCGAGGGCGCCTCCACCGGGCTGATGGCGCTGCTCTCGCTCTACCGAACCCCGGCGGTGGCCGAGGGCGTGCTGCCCTTCGCGGTGCTGTTCGGCTCGATGGCAGCCCTGCTGCAGCTCTCGCGCAAGCTGGAACTGGTGGTCGCGCGCGCGGCCGGGATCTCGGCCTGGCAGTTCCTCCAGCCCGGCTTCTTCGTGGCCCTGGCGCTGGGGGCCGTGGCCGTCGGCATCTACAACCCGGTCTCGGCCTTGCTGAAGCAGCGCTCCACCGAGATCGAGGCCAAGATCTTCGCCAAGTCGACCAAGGCGGGGTCCGGCAAGGATCTCTGGATCCGCCAGCGCGGCCTGGACGGCGAGGCGATCATCCGGGCCGAGACCGCCATCGAGGGCACCACGACCCTGGCGGGCGTTTCGGTCTTCACCTTCGACGAGGCCGGCAAGTTCGCCGAGCAGATCGTGGCCGCCCAGGCCACCCTGCACGACGGCTACTGGGCGCTGTCGGACGCCCGCGTGCTGGCCCCGGACGCGCCGCCTGAGTCGTTCGACACCTACCTGATCGCCTCGAACTTGGACCCCGGGCAGGTCCGGCAGCGCTTCACCCCCCCGGAATCTGTGCCTTTCTGGCAACTTCCCACAACCATCGCGCGGACCGAGCGGGCCGGTCTCGACGCCACCCGATACCGTCTTCAGTACGATGTCCTGTGGGCCCGGCCGGTCCTGTTTCTGGCCATGGTGATCGTGGCTGCAACCGTTTCCTTACGGTTCTTCCGCTTTGGTGGGGTCGGTAAACTCGTCCTCGGCGGCGTCGCGGCGGGCTTCGCTCTCTACGTGGTCCGACAGGTCATGGAGGGGCTCGGCGCCTCCGGACTCGTCGCCGCACCGGTGGCGGCCTGGTTCCCCGCCGTGGTAGGCAGTCTTCTCGGTACGCTTACGCTTCTGTACCAGGAAGACGGCTGACGCCCGTGAGTCATCGCGGGACGGGAGACGGGTGTGTGAGGTTGGTGGCGGATCACGTCACAGGGGTTGGGTCGCGCGTTGCGTAAGGTTGCCCACATCCTGCGGAAGACGGCCCTCCTGGCCGCGCTGGCACTCGCCGCGCCGCTGGCCGGGGGCGTCTCGGCGCATGCCCAGGGGATGGCTGCGCCGAAGCTCGGCAAGCCGGGCGACAAGCTGCTCGTCGAGGCCAACGAGCTGATCTACGACAACGACCACAACACCGTGACCGCGCGGGGCAACGCCGAGCTGCATTTCGGTCCCCGGACCCTCCAGGCCGACAGCGTGCGCTACGACCGCGGCACCGGCCGGGTCTTCGCCCAGGGCAACGTCCGCCTCACCGAGGCCGATGGCGGCGTCGTGACCGGCGCACGCATGGAGCTGACCGACGACTTCAAGACCGGCTTCGTCGACGCGTTCCGCGGCCAGCAGACCGTGGAGCGGCGGACCGAGACGGTGCGGACGCGGTTCTCGGCGCCCCGGGCCGAGCGCCTGAACGGCGAGCAGACCAGCTTCGAGGCCGGCAGCTACACCGCCTGCGAGCCGTGCAAGGACAACCCGGAGACGCCGCCGCTCTGGCAGATCCGCGCCAAGAAGATCATCCACGACAACAAGACCCACACGATCTACTTCGACGATTCCACCCTGGAGATCGCCGGGATCCCGGTCGCCTACCTGCCCTATTTCGAGGCGGCGGATCCGACCGTGAAGCGCAAGACCGGCTTCCTGACGCCGCGCTTCATCTCGACCACGGCGCTCGGCCGCGGCGTGTCGCTGCCGTACTTCGTCGACCTCGCGCCCAACTACGATCTGACCATCACCCCGACCCTGCTGAGCCGCCAGGGCGTGCTCGGCCAGGCCGAGTTCCGCCAGCGGATCGACAACGGCTTCTACAACATCCGCCTGTCGGGCATCTCGCAGACGACTCCGTCGGCGTTCCTCCCGAGCCCGCTGGGGGCCGGCGAGCGCGACTTCCGCGGCTCGGTGGAATCGCAGGGGCGGTTCTACATCAACGACCGCTGGCGGACCGGCTGGGACCTCGTCGGCGTCACCGACAAGTGGTTCCTCGACAACTATAGAATCCGCAACCAGAACATCACCACGGACTATTTCCGCGAGGCGACCTCGACGGCCTACCTGGTCGGACAGGGCGACCGGTCGTGGTTCGAGGCGCGCGGCTACTACTTCAAGGGCCTGTCGAGCTTCGACTGGCAGAAGCAGCAGCCGATCGTCGCGCCGGTGATCGACTACGACAAGCGCGTCAACGGCCCGGCCGAGATCGGCGGCGAAGTGCGGTTCCAGGCCAACATCACCAGCCTGACCCGCGAGACCACCCAGTTCCAAGGTCTGCCGCGCACCTCGAGCTACCTGTTCTCGCCGAGCGTGAACGGCGTCAGCTTCCCGCTCTATCAAACCTGCACGGTGTTCCAGCGCGGCCTGTGCGCCATCGACGGGCTCGCCGGCACCAATACCCGCGCCTCGGCCGAACTGTCCTGGCGCCGGAGCTTCATCGACGATTGGGGGCAGAAGTTCACGCCGTTCGCGTATCTGCGCACCGACGCGTTCTTCACCAACCCGAGCTTCTCCGGCTACCAGAACGACCTCGCCCCCCAGGTCGCCAAGATCGACGACGGCTTCGCCGGCCGGGTGATGCCGGCGGTCGGGCTCGATTACCGCTACCCGTTCGTCGCCAATTTCGGTGCGCTCGGCGTCCACACCCTGGAGCCGATCGGCCAGATCATCGCGCGCCCGTCCGAGACCCGGATCGGCCGCCTGCCGAACGAGGACGCCCAGAGCCTGGTGTTCGACGACACCTCCCTGTTCGAGTGGGACAAGTTCTCCGGCTACGACCGGGTCGAGGGCGGCGTGCGCACCAATCTCGGCGGCCAGTATTCCGTGGTGACGCCCTCGGGCTGGTACACCAACGTGATGTTCGGCGAGTCCATCCAGCTCGCCGGGGTGAACTCGTTCCGCCGGGGCGACATCGCCAATGTCGGGTTGGATTCCGGCCTGGAGACCCGGCGCTCCGACTTCGTCGGGCGGTTCCAGGTCTCGCCGAACCAGAACATCACGTTCATCACCCGGGCGCGGTTCGACCAGTCCGACTTCCACGTCGCCCGGCTCGAGACCGGCGCCACGGCGCGGTTCGCGCCGTTCCTGCCGCTCACCGTCTCGGCGTTCTACTCGTATTACGAGGCGCAGCCGCTGCTCGGCTACAGCCACTACCGCGAGGGCGTGACCGCCAGCGCCACCTACAACATCACGCCGAACTGGTTCGTTTCCGGCTCGCTGCTGGTGGACCTGACCCACTACCTCGACATCCGCAACACCTACACGGATGCCCTCTCGGCCTACCTCGCCAACCCGATCGGCACGGTGCCCACCTACCAGAACCCGGGCCGGTTCTACCTCTCCGGCGCGAGCTTCGGCGGCGGCTACCAAGACGAGTGCACGACCATCTCGATCAACTACATCAACTCGCCGATCGCCACCGCGACCGGTGTCCGCGAGCGCAACCAGACCGTGCTGCTCCGCCTCGAGCTGAAGACGCTGGGCGAAGCGGATCTGCGCCAGAACGTCGGTACCGCCACCACCGCGGACGGCATCGCCACCGTGCGGTAGTGTGCTGGGGTTTTTCGGGTAGAGCCTAGGTCGCGGCAGGCTCCGCACCGGAAAACGCGCCGTCCGCGCAAACGCGTTGCTGGCTTGCGTTGGTGCGGACGGCGTAGGTCCCCTCCCCGCAAGGGCTCCGGGTTAGCCGGGGTGGACGATTCATCTCTCGCAGAGTGATCCCCAGATCCGATGACCCGCGCCGTCATTCCGGGGCGCCGCGGGCGAGCCCGGAACCCAGAACCGCTATCGGTGCAGGAGCACGACACGTCGGCGTCTCTGGATCCCGCGCTCCGCTGCGCGGCCCCGGGACGCCGCGCTGCGTCTCATCCGGAACCACCCCTGCCCTCCACCTCCTTTCCACAAGGGACAGGAGAGAGAAGCGCGTCTCGCGCACGGTCGATTTCGTAACCCGCTGAGGCGGAGAGAAACACGCGTCTGCCGCCATCCTCCCGCGATGAAGCGGAGATCTGCCCCGAGAGGATGCGCCCCCGCCCCACGGGCGCTATAGACCCCCGATGCCGCCGCTCGCCCTCACCCTCGGAGACCCGGCCGGGATCGGCCCGGAACTCGCCCTCAGCGCCTGGCTCGGACGGGGCGGCGCGGATCCGCTGCCGCCGTTCTTCCTCGTGGCCGACCCGGACTTCATCGAGCGCCTCGCGAACCGGCTGAACCGGCCCGTCCCGGTGGCCGAGGTCGATCCCGAGACCGCTGCCGAGGTGTTTCCCCGGGCGCTGCCCGTGGTGCCGCTGCCGAGCGGCGCGACGGTGGCGGCCGAGCCCGGCGTCCCGGATTCCGGCAATGCCGGCGCGGTCATCGAGTCGATCACCGCCGCGGTGGCTTTCGTGGCGGCCGGGCGCGCCGGTGCCGTGGTCACCAACCCGATCGCCAAGTTCGTCCTGACCCGGGCCGGGTTCGCCCATCCGGGCCACACCGAGTTCCTGGCCGCCCTGTCCGTCGCCCCCGGCCGCACGCCGCCGCGTCCGGTGATGATGATCTGGAGTACGGATCTCGCGGTCGTGCCGGTGACGATCCACGTCCCGCTCAAGGACGTGCCGGGCCTGCTTACCCAGGAACTGGTGGAGGAGACCGCCCGGATCGTCGCCCGGGACCTGCGCGACCGGTTCGGCTTGGCCGAGCCGCGCCTGGTGCTCGCCGGGCTCAACCCCCATGCCGGCGAGGCCGGGACCATCGGGCACGAGGACCGTGACGTGCTGGCACCCGCGGTGGCGCGGCTGCGGGCCGCCGGGATCGACATCCGCGGGCCCCTGCCCGCCGACACCCTGTTCCACGCCCGCGCCCGGGCGACCTACGACGTCGCCCTCGCGCCGACACACGATCAGGCGCTGATCCCGATCAAGACCATCGCGTTCGACGACGGCGTCAACGTCACCCTCGGGCTGCCGTTCGTACGGACCTCGCCGGACCACGGCACCGCCTTCGACATCGCCGGGACCGGGGTGGCGCGACCCGACAGCCTGATCGCCGCCCTGCGGCTCGCGCGGCGGCTCGCCGACACCGAGGCGGCCCGCACCGGCCCCGGCCCGGGCGGCGCCGACATCATCCCGTTCAGCATCTATGCCGGGCGGCCGCGCGCCACGGGCGCCCAGCATTTCGACGCCGAGGACGAGCTGTGAACGATGGAGACGGGCTGCCGCCCCTGCGCGATGTCGTCGCCCGGCATGGGTTGGAGCCCAGGAAGGCGCTGGGCCAGAACTTTCTGTACGATCTTAATCTCACCGGCCGGATCGCGCGCGCCGCGGGGCCGCTCGACGGCGTGACCGTGGTCGAGGTCGGCCCCGGGCCCGGCGGCCTGACCCGCGCGCTGCTGGCCGAGGGCGCGGCCCGGGTCGTGGCGATCGAACGCGATCCCCGCGCCCTGCCGGCGCTCGCCGAGATCGCGGCGCATTATCCCGGCCGGCTGGAGGTCGTGGACGCCGACGCCCTCGCGTTCGATCCCCGGCCGCTGATCGGGACCGGCCCGGTCCGGATCGTCGCGAACCTGCCCTACAACGTCGGGACTGCGCTGCTCACCGGTTGGCTCGACGGCGCGGCCTGGCCGCCCTGGTGGGACCAGGCGGTGCTGATGTTCCAGCGCGAGGTCGCCGAGCGCATCGTCGCGGGCCCAGAGACCCGGGCGGATTACGGCCGGCTCGGCGTGTTGTGCGGCTGGCGCACGCAGGCCGACATCCTGTTCGACGTAAGCCCCTTGGCCTTCGTGCCGCCGCCGAAGGTGACGTCCAGCGTCGTGCGGCTGTTGCCCCGGGCGCAGCCCCTGCCCTGCCGGGCCGGCGCCCTGGAGGCCGTGACCCGGGCGGCGTTCGGCCAGCGCCGCAAGATGCTGCGCCAGAGCCTGAAGGCCCTGAGCCCCGAGCCCGGCGCCCTGCTGGCGGCGGCCGGGATCCTGGAGACGGCCCGGGCCGAGGAGGTGCCGGTGGCGGGGTTCGTGACCCTGGCCAACCTGTGGGACGCGGAGCGTGGACGGTAAGGCTGCCGGCCACGCGTCCAGACATTTCGCTCCCGCTCGAGCAACCACCCCGTGATTCCGGGGCCGCGAAGCGGAGCCCGGAACCCAGAACCGCAGGTCCGGGAAAACCTTGCACCGTCAGCGGTCCTGGGTTCCGGGCTCGCCTGCGGCGCCCCGGAATGACGGGGTTGGATTTACAGCCGCCGGGCCGTTTGATCCGGTATCTGCCCAAAAAACAAAAAAACCGGCGCCGCGGAAACGGCGCCGGTTCGATAACCGCGTCCCGGCCTGAAAGGCCGGGACGGCAAATCCCAGATCAGCGGGTCTGCTGAATCGCTGAGAGCACCCAGCCGCGGCCGGGCTGGCGCTGGAAGGTCCAGAGTTCGACGGCCTCCGGGGCGGGCTCGGTCTTCACGACCCGGCCGCTTGCGCGGTCGACCATCATGTCCTTGAGGGCGTAGCGCATCGCCACGGTGGCGTAGTCGGTACGGTCCTCGCCCCAGGATTCCGCGAGGTCGCCCTGCAGCAGCTTCACGTCCGTGATCTTGTTGACCACACCCTGGGCCGCGTTGTTGCGCAGCTCCTCGTCGAAGTAGCCGGCCATCTCGGGCGTCGCCAGGTTGCCCAGCGTCACCCGATCCTCACGGGTGTAGGCGTCCTGGATGTCGCCGAGCAGGCGCTCGAACGCCTGGTAGTCGGCCGGGCCGATCTGGACGTTGCGGGTCTGTACCGGACGCTGGCCGCCGAACGAGCCGCCGGTGGCCGCGCCGCCCATCGGACCGCCCAAATTCGGGCCGCCCTGGTTGGGGCCGCCATCGAGCGTCGAGCGGGCGTAGGGCGCGCCGGCGCCGGCCGGCTCGCTGCGGCGGCGGAAGAACCGCACCGCCAGCATCACCACCAGCACGACCAGGCCGACCTGGAACAGCAGGCCGATCATGGAGGCGAGGCCGCCGAGGCCGCCGAAGAAGCCACCGCCCAGCAGGGCGCCGAGCAGGCCGGCGCCGAGCAGGCCAGCAAAGAAGCCGCCGCCGAAGCGACGACCGGGCGCGGCCGGCGCCTGCATCCCGGGATTGGACATCCCGGGGGACGGCGCGGTCTGGGACCGCTGCATGGTCGAGCCGCCGCCCGGCGCCGTGGGCGTCGCGGAGGGGGCGGTGTAGGTCCGCGAGCCGCGCGAACCGAAGGACCCGCCGCCGCCCGGACGGGCTTCCGCGACGGGCGCCGCGACGGTCAAGGCAGCAGCGAGCGCCAGGAAGGCGGCCGTGCGCCGACGACGCGAGAATTGGGTGAGCATGTACGCGCCTCTGAGGACGAGAACCGAGTGGCGGAAGCCGCCGACGACTATATGGTGACGGCTCAGCGCGGGTTTTAGTCCGCGCCTCTCGGCGTCGTGATGACGTTTGTCGCCGACCGTCGCGTCAGTGCAGCGTCCGGTCCGGCGCAGCCGGGAAGCCGAGGCGCACCCGGGTGCCCTCGCCGGGCTGGCTGTCCAGGGTGATCGTGCCGTTCTGGCGCTTCATCAGGCCGTGCACGATGGCGAGGCCCGCGCCCCGTCCCGCCTCGTGGCTGGTCTGGAACGGCGCGAGCGCCCGGGCCAGCATCTCGGGCGACATGCCCGGCCCGGTATCGCTGACCTGGATCCCCACGGTGCCGGGCCCCGGCTGGTGCAGAGCCCGGTCGCCCGGATCGACCCGGAAGGTGGAGAGCGTCAGCGTCCCGCCCGCCGGCATGGCCTCGCAGGCATTGGCGACCAGATGCCGCAGGGCGAACTCGATCTGCGTCGGGTTGCTGATCGCCCGGGGCAGCCCCGGCGTCGGGTTCACCACGAGGCGGATCCCGGCCGGGAAGTCCGGCGCGAGGCGTTCCGCCAGCTCCGCCACGATGGCATCGAGGTCCACGGCGCGCACGTCCGGGGCGATCCGGCGCGAATAGGCCAGGAGCTGGCGCGTGAGGATCGCGGCCCGCTCGGTGGCGTCGGCCGAGCGGACGAGCGCCCGCTGGATGAACGGCTCGGGCCGGTCGCCCAGGCGGCGCTTCAGCCCGTCGATGTAGCCGATCAGGATCTGCAGGAAGTTGTTGAATTCGTGGGCGACGCTGTTGGTCAGCAAGCCCAGGGCCTCGCGCTGCCGCGATAGAGCCAGCGCCCCCTCGGCCTCGCGCCGTGCCGTGACGTCGAGCATCTGGCCGATCGTCGCATCGCTCCCGGGGAGCTGCCCCAAGGTAAGGCTCGCCCAGAAGCTGGTCCCGTCCGACCGCTGCGCCAGGAATTCCTGCGGTGCGTCGCCCGAGAGATCGGGCGCCGACCCGCGGCTCGCCAGGATCGGCTCGAGGCCGCGTTCGGCAAACGCCTGCGCCGGATGACCGGTCAGGCGCTCGAAGGCCGGGTTGGCGTACCGGACGCGACCCTGCGCATCGACGAGAAGACTGGGCGTGGGCAGCGCATCGAGAAGTGCGCGGGCCTGCGCCGTGAGCGGGCCGCCCGCCTCGCCGTGATCCGTCCCGGGCTGCGTCATCCTGCGTCCGAGCTGAGCGGGTGCGGGAAACCCGCGGCGAGGCCCGCGATAGCGGCGAACCGCGGCGCGGCCAAGGGGGACGGATTCAACCCCGGAGCGCGGTGACTCTCATTGCCGGACCCACATCACCCGGGCCATCCAGGCGACCTCGCCGATATTGAGGACCCGGTCCTCGTGCTCCGGATTGAGCGAGACCAGCTCCACGGTCCGGGCGGTGCGCCGCCGCAACTCTTTGGCGAGGACCTCGCCACCGTGGAGGCGCACCACGACACGGTCGCCCTTGCGCACGCTGGCGGTGGGCGACACGATCAGCACGTCCCCGTCGCGGAACAGCGGCTGCATGGAATCGCCCTGGATCTCCAGCGCGAAGGCGCGCTCCTCGCCCAGGTCGGGGAACTCGATCTCCTCCCAGCCGGCCCCGCCGGTGGGCATGCCCTCATCGGTGAACAGGCGTCCGGCCCCGGCCTGGGTCAGGCCGATCAGCGGCACCATGGTGCGGGCCGGGATCTCCCGGGCCTCGATCAGGCGCAGGAACTCGTCGAGGCTTGCGCCGGTGGCGGCCAGCACCTTCGAGACCGATTCCGTGGAGGGCCAGCGCTTGCGCCCGTCGGCGCCGATCCGCTTGGAACGGTTGAAGCTCGTCGCATCGAGGCCCGCGCGGCGGGCGAGCCCGGAGGCGGAGTAGCCGTGTCGCTCCGCCAGGCGGTCGATGGCGTTCCAGATCTGCTCGTGAGACAGCATGTCGGGCTCGAAGGCTCAACGTGAGCGGGCCGGCACCCCCGTCTCGCCAGCCGGCTGCCGGCTGCCGCGGAGGCACAGAGGCAGTCTCCCCGGAGGATTCGGACTGAAATCACCCGAGGAGCGCGGTATATTGAAGACCGCCACGAGCCGGCCCGAGTGACCCGTTTCGGACACGGTTCTGTGACGCTCAGCCTAGTCGTAGGAAAGTAGAACTACAACCTACAGAATGCAATCGCCGTTGGAATCGATCTGGTTTCCGTGTGTTGCCGGCGGATGGCGCGGTCTTCGGTGGGCGTGTCGTCCGGAGACAGGCCTGCTGCGGATTCCGCATGTCCGAGGCCGTATCCAGGATCCACCCCGTCATCCCGGGGCGCCGCAGGCGAGCCTGGGATCCAGAACCGCCGAGAGTTCAACCTTGCGCGGCATGTATCTCCGGATCCCGGGCTCCGCTTCGCGGCCGCGGGATGACGGGGTTGGTCTCCGGTCTGCCGTGCAGCCGCCTCGAAACGGCTCCGGCGACAAGACCGGTGGGATTGATCGGCGCGCACGCTCCTTCGGCCCTGGTTCCGGTCCCCGGAGCGATGGGCTATGGACCCTGCGCTTTCCAGGGAATGCCGATGCCGCTCATCTACAAGATCTGTCCGCGTGCGCCCTGGCGCGAGGCCGAGGCGGCGGGCCGGTTCACCGGGGCGCCCGTCGACCGGGCCGACGGCTTCATCCACTTCTCCACCGCCGCGCAGACCGCCGAGACGGCGGACCGCCATTTCGCCGGCCAGGCCGACCTGCTGCTGATCGCCGTGGAGGCCGAGACCCTGGGCGCGGCCCTGGTCTACGAGCCGTCGCGCGGCGGCGCTCTGTTCCCGCACCTCTACGGTGATCTGCCGCTCACGGCGGTGGTGTCGGTGGAGGATCTGCCCCTCGGGCCGGATGGGCAGCATGTCCTGCCGGCGGGACTCCCGCGCGCATGATCGCCGCCGCCTTCCCGCTGGTCCGCCCGCTGCTGCTTCGCCTCGATGCCGAGAGCGCCCACGACCTGACCCTGCGCGCCCTCGCGCTGCTGCCCCCGGGTAAGCCCGCCACGGACGACCCGCGCCTCGCCGTGGATCTGCTCGGGCGCCGTTTCCCCAATCCGGTCGGCCTCGCGGCCGGCTTCGACAAGGGGGCCCGGGTGCCGGACGCGATGCTCGGCCTCGGCTTCGGCTTCGTGGAGGTCGGCGGCGTGGTGCCGCGGCCGCAACCCGGCAACCCGAAGCCGCGAGCGTTCCGCCTCGCGGCCGACCGGGCGGTGATCAACCGCTACGGCCTGAACAGCGAAGGCCTGGCGACGGTGGCGGCGCGGCTCAGGGCCCGGGCTGGCCGGCCCGGCCTCGTCGGGGTCAATATCGGGGCCAACAAGGACTCCACCGACCGGCTGGCCGATTATGTCGCCTGCACCGGGACCCTGGCGCCCCTGGTCGATTTCGTCACCGTCAACGTCTCATCGCCCAACACGCCGGGCCTGCGCGACCTGCAGGGCGAGGCCTTCCTCGACGAACTGCTCGCCCGCACCGTCGAAGCCCGGGACGCGGCCGGCGCCAAGGCGGCGGTACTCCTGAAGATCGCCCCCGACCTCGCGCTGGATGCCCTCGACGAGATCTGCGCCACGGCGCTGAAGCGCGGGGTCCAGGCTTTGGTGGTCTCGAACACCACGGTGGCCCGGCCCGAGAGCCTACGGGAGAAGACCCTGGCCCGCGAGACCGGCGGCCTCTCCGGCCGGCCGCTGTTCGGCCCGGCTACCCGGATGCTGGCCCAGACCCGCCTCCGCGTCGGCGACACGCTTCCCCTGATCGGCGTCGGCGGCGTCGATTCCGCCGAGGCCGCCTGGACCAAGATCGAGGCCGGTGCGAGCTTGGTCCAGCTCTATTCGGCGCTGGTCTATGACGGGCCAGGGCTGGTGGATCGCATCAAGGCCGGCCTCGTCCAGCGGATGGCCGCGAACGGGCTGGCCTCGCTCAGCCAGGTCGTCGGCCGGGGCGCTGCGGATCTCGCCCGCGCGGCCTGAGCCGCCGTCGGCCTGGGCCGGTCCCACACGCACTCCGTCATCGCGCCCGGGTCGCCGCATGCCAGGGCGGCGTGCGGGGCTTCGAATTGCCGGCGACCCGGTCGACCGCCGCTGGTCGCACCCGCCAGTTTAGAAAGGCTTTGCCGAGCGGAGACTTAGTCTGTGCCCCATGCATGAGGGGCCTGCGCCTGCACGCCATTGTGAGCGGTATCCCAAGCCGCTTATCTCGCGGTTGCGAATTGGCGAGCCAACTCGCTTTCATGAGAACATCCAGGACAATTCATGGCCCAGCCTGACGGGGCTCCCAAGCGCTCATCCGCCGCCGGCGGCTGGGGTGCTCTGAAGAGTTGCGGCAAGCACTTGTTCGGCTCGCGTGCTCCGCTGACGGGGGCCCGTGCGCTGCTGAAGGCGAACCAGCCCGACGGGTTCGATTGCCCGGGCTGCGCCTGGGGCGACCCGGAGCACGGTTCGTCGTTCGAGTTCTGCGAGAACGGCGTGAAGGCGGTGTCCTGGGAGGCCACCGACAAGCGCACGCCGCCCGCCTTCTTCGCCCGCCACACGCTCACCGAGCTGCGCGGCTGGAGCGACTACGCCCTGGAGGGCGAAGGCCGCCTCACCCATCCGATGCGCTACGATGCGGCGAGCGACCGCTACCTGCCGGTGAGCTGGGACGAGGCCTTCGCCGAGATCGGCGTGACGTTGCGCGGCCTCGACACCCCCGACCAGGCCGAGTTCTACACCTCGGGCCGCGCCTCCAACGAGGCGGCCTATCTCTACCAGCTGTTCGCCCGCTCCTACGGGACCAACAACTTTCCCGACTGCTCGAACATGTGCCACGAGGCCAGCGGCGTCGCCCTGATCGACGCCATCGGCATCGGCAAGGGCACGGTGCTGCTGGAGGATTTCGAGAAGGCGGACGCGATCTTCTGCGTCGGCCAGAATCCCGGCACCAACCATCCGCGCATGCTCGGCGACCTGCGCCGGGCGGCCGAGCGCGGCGCCCAGGTCGTGGTGCTGAACCCCGTGCGCGAGCGCGGGCTGGAGCGCTTCGCCGACCCGCAGAACACCGTCGAGATGCTGCGCGGCTCCAGCCAGCCGATCGCCAGCCACTACCTCCAGCCGCGCTCCGGCGGCGACATGGCGGCCTTCCGGGGCATCGCCAAGATCGTGTTCGCGCGCGACGCCGAGGCCCTCGCGGCCGGGCGACCGTCGCTGCTCGACCGGGCCTTCCTGGAGCACCACACCGCGGGTCTCGACGCCTACCGGGCCGCCGTGGAGGCGACCGCCTGGGACGCAATCCTCGACCAGTCGGGCCTGACCTACGAGGACATCTCCGCCATGGCGGATGTCTATCTCGGCGCGCAGCGGGTGATCGCCACCTGGGCCATGGGCGTGACCCAGCACCGCCACTCGGTGGCGACCGTGCGGGAGATCGCCAACCTGCTGTTCCTGCGCGGCCATATCGGCCGGCCCGGGGCCGGCCTGTGCCCGGTGCGCGGCCATTCCAACGTCCAGGGTGACCGCACGGTCGGTATCAACGAGCGCCCGCCGGTGGCCTTCCTCGAATCGCTGGAGCGGCATTTCGGCCTCGCCATGCCGCGCCGGCACGGCCACAACGTCCTCGCGGCGATCCGGGCGATGCGCGACGGCACGTCGAAGGCCTTCATCGGGCTCGGCGGAAACTTCCTGCGCGCGACGCCGGACACGCCCGTGGTGGCGCAGGCGCTCGCCGCCTGCCGCCTCACCGTCCACATCGCGACCAAGCTCAACCACGCCCACCTTGTGCCGGGCGCCATCGGCTACCTGCTGCCCTGCATGGGCCGCACCGAGATCGACCGGAATGCGGCTGGCAAGACCCAGATCGTGACCGTCGAGGATTCGATGAGCATGGTCCACGGCTCGGGCGGCATCAACAAGCCGGCCTCGAAGGAGCTGCGCTCCGAGATCGCGATCATCGCCGGCATGGCCCAGGCCACCGTCGGTTCGGCCGCGATCGACTGGGCCGGACTGGCGGCCGATTACGACCGGATCCGCGAGGCGATCGCCGCGACGATCCCGGGCTTTGCGGAGTACAATACACGTGTGCGCAAGCCGCGCGGCTTCATGCTGCGTAACCTCGCCGCCGAGCGGGTGTTCGAGACCGCCACGGGCCGGGCCAACTTCTCCGCCGACGCCCTGCCGGCCGAGACCGAGCATCAGGTTGCCCGGAAATCCGCGGACACCTACGTTCTCCAGACCTTCCGCAGCCACGACCAGTACAACACCACGATCTACGGCCTCGACGACCGCTACCGCGGCGTCTACGGCGAGCGGAAGGTGCTGTTCGCCCACCCGGACGACCTCGCCGAGATCCGCGATCGGATCGGCGAGCGCGTCGACATCGTCGGCCTCCATGCCGACGGCGTGACCCGGCGGGCCGAGGATTTCCGCCTCGTCCCGTTCGACATGCCCCGGGGCGCGGTGGCCGGCTACTACCCGGAGCTGAACGTGCTGGTGCCGCTCTCGACCTTCGGTGAGAAGAGCGACACGCCGACCTCGAAATCGGTGCTCGTGACCCTGCAGGCCCGCGCGGCCGCGTGAGCGGGCCCGCGGACCGTCCCCTGGACGAGGCGGCGTTCGTCGCCGCCCTCGACCGCGTGACGGCGGCCCATCCCGGGATGATGCCGCTGGAGGCCGGGCTGCTCGCGGCCCTTTCCCTCGGCCTGCCCGGCGACAGCCGCGCCTTCGCCCGCACCTTCGCGGTGGAGCACGCCCTGGTGCTGCGTGCCCTCTCAGGGCTGGAGGAGGCGGGCCACGTCGCGGTGACCGCCCGGGATGCGCGCACCCAGCGCACGCGCTACGGGGCGGCCGCCTAGGCCCTCTTTCAAGACGCGGCGGCGGCCGCCTCCAGGGCCGCGACGTCGAGCTTCACCATGGTCTGCATGGCTGCGAACACCCTGGCCGCCACCGCGGGATCGGAATCTGCGAGCAGCCGCGGCAGGGCCTCCGGGACGATCTGCCAGGGCACGCCCCAGCGGTCGCGCAGCCAGCCGCACTGGATCTCCGCCCCGCCCTCCGCGGTGAGGGCGTCCCACAGCCGGTCGACGTCCGCCTGATCCGCGCAGGACACCGCAATCGACGCGGCGGTGCCGTACGCGGCCGGGACGCCACCGTTAAGCGCCTGGAAGCTCTGGCCGCCCAGGGTGAACGCCACCAGGATCGCGGCGCCCGGCGCGCCGCCGGGCCAGGGTCCGGGCGCCCGCAGGATCGGCCCGAGGCTGGAGCCGGGCACCAGCGACACGTAGAACCGCGCGGCCGCCTCCGCGTCGTCCGCGAACCAAAGGCAGGTGCTGACCGTCTTCGCCATGACGAGACCTCCGTCCCGGGGGATTGGACCCGTCGCGCGGCCTACAACTCGGCGGCGCGTTCGGCGAGCTGATTGGCGCAGCGGCCCCAGCCCTCGTGGAAGCCCATGGCCTCATGGACACCCGCGCTCTGGAATTCCGAGCCGTCGGACGCCCGCATGACGATTCGGGTGGCGCCCCCGGTGCGCAGGTCGGTCTCGGCCTCCGAGACCGTGAAGGGCGCGGGTGCGAACCAGCGCTTCAGGAGATCCGGCTCGGTCCGGGCCGGGTAGAGCGCTGCCGGGGATGCGGCGATGCTGCGCGTGAGGACGAGGTCGCGCCCGGTCGGATCGGTCATGGCGGGGCTCGGAAGCGTGGGCGGGTTCGGGATCGCGCGCGCGGGCCGTCAGCCTTTGCGCTGGTTCATGGCCCAGATGATCCCGAACGGATCGCGCAACTGGCCGTAGCGGTCGCCCCAGAACATCTCGGCCGGCGGCATCAAGGCGGTCGCGCCCGCCGCGACGGCCTCGGCGTAGCGCGCGTCGATATCCTCGACCATCAGCATGAGGGAAAACGCCTGCGGCGCCTGCAGCGGGTGGCCATGCTCTGGGAAGGCGTCGCTCAGCATCAACGACGACCCGTTGACGTGGAGGTGCACGTGCATGGTCCGGCCCTGGTCGTCCGCCGGCATCGCGGTGACGATTTCGGCCCCGAAGGCGCGCCCGTAGAACTCGGCCGCTCTCAAGGCGCCGTCCACGGTCAGGTAGGCCACCAGCCCGCCCTTCACCGGGGCCGGGATGTCTGGGTTCGCGCTGCTCATGGCGTGAGCCTCCGATCGCGGCCGCGCGCCCAGGATCCATGCGTTCGACACGGTCCGATTCGGCCGGTCGAATAGTGTCTCATCCCATGTGTGATCCGTCGAGCGGCGCGCGAATGGGGATCGAATATTTGAAACGCGGGCCGCATGAGATTAACCGGCGGACCCAGGCGCGCACCCTCACCCCGGTGCGGAAGAGGATGGCCCGCAAAGCGGGTCGGGAAAGGGGAACCCGGCTTCCCAAAGGGACGAGACCCAGCCCTTGCAAGGTGTTTGCAGCAGCTGTCGGCATCGAACCGTCCCGCCTGTCCGGCGCCCCCTGGTCTTTGTAGAAGCCGCTTTGAAGGCAGCTTCGTCATCCCGGGGCCGCGAAGCGGAGCCCGGGATCCAGAACCATCGTCGGATCAAAGACTTGCGCCGTCGCGTCTCGTCAGTCCAGATCGCCGGCGAAATTCACGCGATCGCCGCCAGCGGCCGGTCCGGATGCACGGCCTCCGCGCCGGGGCTCGGCGCGAACATCTCCATGTCGTCGGCGAACTGCTCCACGATCGTCCCCGAGTTCGCGAGGCACACCGGAAGATACGAGGCGAGCGACGGCGCCTGCGCGAACCCGTCCTCGAGCAGCCTGTCGTTGGCGAAGGTGAGGTCGAGGGCGCAGAAGGCGTAGTAGGCGCGGGTGGCACGCAGCATCGCCCGCTTGGACGCGTCGTTCAGGCCGAACACCTCTGCGAAGCGCTTGCGCAACCGGGCGTGGTCGCGCTCGAGATCGAAGCGCTGGAAGGCACGCACCCCGTCGCTCGGATCCGCCGCCTCGAAGGCGGCGATCACGTCGGCCCAGCGGGTCCGCCCGGCCGTGCCCGCGGAGAGGTGATAGAGGGTGTGGTTCAGCTCACGCTTCGCGAGGAGGCCGATCAGCATCTCGGCGACCCAGTCGGCCGGAACGATGTCGACGCAGCTCTCCGGGCTGCAGGGCAGCAAGCGCAGGGCGTCGGCGGCGCGCAGGACCCAGAGGATGCTCGAACTCGGCGCGGCGCCGAGCGTCGCATGACCGACGACGATCGATGGGCGCGCCACCACGATCGGCAGGTCGGGGAATAGCGCGGCGAGCGATGTCTCGGTCGCCGCCTTCGATTCGGTGTAGCCGACGATGTGCTGGGCGTCGGCATCGGGATAAGCCGCCTCCTCCACCAGGCTGGGGGCGCCCGCACCGCAGATCATGGCGGTTCCGACATGCAGGAACCGCTGCAATCCCGGCATGGCCCGGGCCCGGCGGGCGAGCGCCAGGGTGCCGTCATGGTTGGTCCGGAACACGCGCTCGCCGCCCCACCACGAGGTGTCGGCGGCGAGGTGGAGCACGTGGGTGCACGCGTCGAGCCGCGGATCCATGTCGAGGTCCGCCCGGGTGAAGTCGCCGGGCACGATCTCGATCTTGCGCACCAGGCGCTGGGCCGTGAACGCGTCGGTGAACCGCTCCAGGCGCGCGGCGATGCGCTGGCGCCCCTGCTCCACGCTCGTGCACCGGACCAGGCAGACCCAGCTCGCGTCGTCGTCGCGGCTGAGGGCCTGGTGAAGCACGGCGCCGCCGATCAACCCGGTCCCGCCCGTCAGAAGTATGCGTGCCAACGGTGCTCTCCGCTCGATAGGGAGAGTGAGTAGCGCAAAACTTCGGAAACAATCCCGCGGCGGCAGCTTAAAACATGAACTTTCTTCGACCGTGCCCGATCAGCCACAGTCATCACGGGCCCGTGATCGTTTGGCGGAAGATACTCACGAACGCGTGATCTATGTGATCAAGAAGAAGACCGCTCGTTGGTCTTTGTCCAAGTTCAAGGAAACATGCGGAATGAGTAGATCGCCCCGACCGCAACCGTAAGTTCGTTCGCGGTGCCGACGCGGCGCACGATCGGGCTCGCCGCCGCCGCGGCGATCAGCCGGTCGTAGCGGACATAGCCGAGGCTCTGCCATGCGTCGGACCAATCGTAGCTCAGCGTCGCCGTCGCTCCGGCGGAACGCGGTCCGGCCGAAGCCCGGTACGGGGCCAGGACGGGATTCACGAGCGTCGTGGCGACCGGGACGTCGAAATCCAGATGCATGGCGGCGGCATCGCCGACCACGAAACGGGGGCCCAGGCTGAGGGTGAACCGTCCGAAATGGCCCACCCAGTCGGCCGCCAGCTTGGCGATGATCCCGTCATGGGCGCGGACGCCCTGCGTGACTTCGGCCCGCAGCCTGAACGTATCGGGGACCGGCCAGACCTCTCCGAATAGGCCGAGCCCGACCGTGGCCGGCAAGTGCGGCAGGCCGGCGAGGCGCTGGTCGTCGCGGCGGGACCGGCCTTCCCGGAAATCGAGGACGGCACCCAGCTGGACCGGGCCTTCGCCCACGAGCGTGGCATCGAGGCCGTCGTCCGGGGACCACCAGTCGCGGGGTTCGTCGGCCTTGCGGAACGACAGGTAGGGCAAACCCCAGAGCCCGGCCGCCCGGCTTCCCTGGAAGCGCGGGCCGGCGCCGGCGAAACCGCCGACCGAGACGACGGTGTTGTGATCGAACAGCGCGCTGAGGTCGTCGGCACGCGCCGTGGCCGGGCAAAGCGCCAGGGCCGCCCAGAGGTACGGGCCGGGCCGTACGGCACGCCGGGGCCATCGATTCGGGAGTGCACGGGCGTGCACGGGCAGGCGAGGCACCGTCACGGTCCTTCTGTCACGCTAGGCTTAAAGACCTCTCCCATGACACGCCCATGTTAACGGCGATGGGTCAATCGTCCACGCGCGCACCCAGGATCCGCCGGGGCTCGCCGCGCCGGCCGATGAGTTTTGGGAGGGCGTGCACCGAGCTGCCAGGCGAATCGCTGTCGATTGCCGTCGTCCGAGCCGCGATCGGCCGAGCGGCGCCCCGGAATGACGATGCGGGTGATCAGATATGGAGGATCGGCCCTCGAGAGGGGAACCGTGCAACCCGCGTATCCCGTTTGGAAGCGCCGCGCGTCCGTTCAAGCGCGTACCGACGCGGGCTGCGCCGCCCGCCCCGGGACACGCCCACCACGATCTCGACGCGGGCCGGGACCCGCGTCGGACGCCCGATCTCAGAACCCCTTCGCCCTGATCGCCTCGGCCCAGGTCACGGCCCGGCGGTTCACGCCGAGGTGCTGGCGCTCGTAGAGGCGGCCTTCGAGCTTGATCGCGCCGCGCTTGGCGTATTCCGGGCGCTCGAACGCCTCGATCACCAGCTTGGCCCGGCGCACCTCCTCGTCGGTGGGCGCGAACGAGGCGTTGGCCGGCTCCAGTTGGGTCGGGTGGATCAGGGTCTTGCCGTCGAAGCCGAGGTCGCGGGCTTGGCGGCACTCGTCGCGGCAGCCTTCCGTGTCCGCGATGTCGTTGTAGACGCCGTCCAGGATCGCCAGGCCCTCGGCCCGGGCGGCGGCGAGCGCCATCATCATCCAGGGCAGCATCGGCACCCGGCCCGGCACGATCTTGGCCCAGGTGTCCTTGGCGAGGTCGTTGGTGCCCAGGACCAGGCAGGTCAGGCGCATGCGCGGATCGCGCTTGGCCCGGGCGATCTCCTGGATGTTGAGGATCGAGGCCGGGGTCTCGATCATCGCCCAGACGGCGATGCCCTCCGGGGCGTCGAGGGATTCGAGCCGGTCGGCGATGCTCTCCAGAACCGCCGAGGACGACACCTTCGGCATCAGGATCGCGTCGGGCTTGGCCTCGATGGCGGCGTGGAGGTCGGCTTCGCCCCAGGGGGTCTGCGGGGCGTTGACCCGGATCACCAACTCCCGGCTGCCGTACGCGCCGCTCTTGACCGCGGCGCAGACCTGCTCCCGGGCGAGCTCCTTCTCCTCGGGGCCGACCGCGTCCTCGAGGTCGAGGATGATGCTGTCCACCGGCAGGGTCTTGGCCTTGTCGAGCGCCCGCTGGTTCGACCCGGGCATGTAGAGCACGCTCCGGCGCAGGCGCAGGTCCGTCGTCGTGGCCATGGGCATCTCCCTCCTGCGGCCGCTCCCCGGCTGGCCTTCGTTGCACTGCACCCTAGAGCAGAACGTTCGATACGCCACGCCCGATGTCCTGCCATCGGTGAGTCCGCGCGTGGTTTGATACGGTCCGGGGCGGTGCTGGATCCAGCCGTGCTTTGGTCATGTTCTCACGGCTAAAGGCGGCCCGGGTTCATTCCTTGGATCCCGGGATCCAGTCTCATGCGCGCTCTCTCGACTGTCTTCGTCCTCGCCGGCCTGGTCCTGGCCGGGGCGCCCGATCCGGCCCGGGCTCAGAGCCGGACCACCCTGGGGGTCGGCTCCGGCGCGGTGGCCGGCGCCCTGGTGGGCGGCCCGATCGGGGCGGTCGCCGGCGCCGTGGTCGGCGGGTTCGTCGGCCATTCCAGCGAGCGCGGACGCCGCCACCTCCGTAGGGGCCGGCGGTACGGCAGCATCCGCCGGGCGCCCCAACGCCGCGCCGAGGCAGAGATCCCGCGCACAACCGGGACGGTCGCCCGGGCTGCGCCGCCGGCCGCCACGGCCTGGAAGGATCCGCGCTGAGCCGGGCCGCGCGCCCGGACCGCAATTCTTCGAAGAACGACCTGGGTTTCGGGCGCCGCGGCTTACGCTTCGCAGACTACGCGGAGGCTGGCGTCGGATTCCCATCTGCAGAATTCGTCGATCCACGAAACGTGGCGCGGGACAGGCGGGGAAACGCCACCGCCTGGAACAGGCCGCGGGCACCCAGGAACGCCACGAAGGCCAGCCACAGCCCGGCATTGCCGAGGCCAAACACCTGCACCAGCACCAGGGCCGCGCAGTAGATCGCGAGCGCGCCCGCCATCAGGTTGCGCATCGCCCGCGTCCAGGTCGCGCCGATATAGATCCCGTCATAGGCGAATGGCGCCGCCGCCGCGAACGGCGCCAGCGCGGCGTACGGCAGGTACGCCCGGGCGGTCTCGCGCACCGGCGCGCTCGTGGTGACGAAGTCGATGAAGCCCGGCCCCCCACCGAGCGCCAGCAGGCTGACCCCGATCCCGAAGCTCAGGCACCAGCGCAGGCTCAAGGCGGAGGCCCGCCGGAACCCGTCCGCATTCCCCGCGCCAACCGCTTGTCCGCACAGGGTTTCTGCCGCTGTGGCGAAGCCGTCGAGGAAGAAGCCGCCGATCAGGAACAGATTCCACAGGACGGAATTGGCCGCCAGGACCATGTCGCCCTGGCGTGCGCCGAGCGCCGAGAACAGCACGATGCCGGTGATCAGCGCCAGGGTGCGCAGGATCACGTCGAGATTGACGCTGAGCGTCCGGCGCAGGGCGGCGGCGTCCCGCAGATCACGCAGCGGCACCCGGAACGGTCGCGATCCGAGCCGCGCCAGTACGATCAGGCCGAGCCCCAGCCCGGCCGCCTCCGCGCAGAGCGACGCCAGCGCTGCGCCGGCGAGCCCCAGGCCGAGGCCGAGCACGAAGGCGAGCGTCAGCCCGACATTGATCAGGTTGATCGCCACCTGCAGCAGCAGACCGAGATCGGTCCGCCCACGCCCCACCACCGAGCCGAGCACGCCATAACTTGCCAGCACGAAGGGCGCGGACAGGATGCGGATAAGGAAGTAGGTCGCGAGCCCCAACGTCACCGCCTCGCTGGCGCCGCTGACCGCGAAGGCGGCGTGCGCGATCGGCCATTGCAGCACGACCAAACTCAGGCCGATCGCGGCGCCGGCCATCAGCGCTCGGGCCAGGATACGGTCGACCTCGATGCCCTCCCGGGCCCCGACCGCCTGGGCGGTCAGTCCCGCGGTTGCCATGCGTAGGGACCCGAACGACCAGAAGATGGCATCGAAGATGACGGCGCCCAGCGCAACCGCGCCGAGCAGGGCCGCATCGCCGAGCCGGCCGATCCCCGCCGCGCCGACGAAGCCGAGCATCGGCGTCGTGACATTGGCGAGCGTCATCGGCAGGGCCAGTGCCAATACGCGGCGATGCGTCGGCAGGACCGGGGCGGTGGGCGGATGCGTCATGCCGCGACCATAGCCGAGCCGGACCATGCGCGGTCCGGTCAGCGCGACGTCGCGAAGAGCCGCGAGAGCAGCCAGAGCGGGATGACGACCACGGCGCCCGCGACGATCCAGCCGCCGAAATCGTGCAGCGAGGCGAGGCCGATCTCCAGGAGCGCCCGGGCCGAGTCGTAGACGTGCCAGAATAGCCGGCCAGGCGTCAGGCCGAGCATCGACATGAAGGCGCCGACCAGGACCGACAGGAACAGCAGGCGCAGGAAGACTCCGGCCGGCGAGCCACCCAGGAATCGGTGCAGCGCCGAGGGCCGCCGCTGGTAGGTCTCAGCCCCGTATGCGGCGTTCGGCGGCGGAGCGCCTTGCCGGCGCCGGTCGTGATCGACGAGCATCGCGTCCTCATGAAGCCAGAAAGGGTCGGGATCGGCGAGGAAACGGGCGGAACCGTGGCCGGCACACAACACCGCGTCGAAACCGGATCCCGGATCGGGCGTTAGCGGGTTTCACCCACGGACCCGAGATGGCAAGCGAGAGCCGTCCCGCCAAGATGCCGGGAATGGCCGCGGGACAGCGCCGACGGGACGAGACCCAACATGATCGACCACGCCTTGTTCGACCCGGCGACGATCGATCCCGAGACGCTTCGGCTCAATGCCGAGATCGTCGCGGCGCACGCCGCCCTGCCCGATCCCTGGTCGTTTCCGATCGAGGAGGTTCGTGCCCGCCGTCGCGCCGGGACCAAGGCGGCCCCGGCGATGCCGCACAGCGTCCGGGCGGAATGGATGACGATCGAGGGGCCCAGCGGGCCGCTCAAGCTCCGCGTGATCCGCCCGAAGGCCGACACGAAGGTGCGCGGCGCCTATCTCCACATCCACCGGGGCGGCTGGGTCTGGGGCGCAGCCGACGAACAGGATCCCTGGCTCGAGCGCATCGCCGACGCCTGCGGCTTCGTCGTGCTGTCGGTGGAGTACCGCCTCGCCCCCGAGCATCCTTATCCGGCCGCGCTGCTCGATTGCGAGGCCGCCGCCCTTTGGCTGGCGGGACCCGGACGGGCGGAATTCGGCATCCATGCGCTGACGATCGGCGGCGAATCGGTCGGCGCGCATCTCGCCGTGATGGTGCTGCTGCGCTTGCGGGACCGGCACAACCAGCCGCGCGCGTTCCGGGGCGCCAACCTCAACGCGGGATTCTACGATCTCGGCCTGACCCCGTCGGTGCGCAATTGGGGTGACGAGCGCCTCGTCGTGAACACCCTCGATCTCACCAAGTTCGCCGACGGCTACGTCCGCGAGGGGATCGACCGGCGACGTCCGGACGTGTCGCCGATCTATGCCGACCTGAAAGGACTACCGCCGGCCCTGTTCACCATCGGGACCGCGGATCCGCTCCTCGACGACACGCTGTACATGTCTGCGCGCTGGGCCGCCGCCGGCAATGGCGGCCACACCGCCATCTATCCCGGCGGTTGCCATGTCTTCGCCCGGTACCCGGGCCCGATGAGCGAGCGTGCCCTGGAACTGATCGACCGCTTCCTGATGGCCCTGGCCTGAGCGATCGATCCGAGATCCTGCCGGAGGCCTTCCGGGCGTGGTTCGCGGCGCGTGGCTGGACGCCGCGTCCGCACCAGCTCGACCTGCTTCGGATCGCCGGTGCGGGCCGGTCGGCGCTCCTGGTGGCGCCGACCGGGGCCGGTAAGACGCTGGCGGGATTCCTGCCGAGCCTGGTTGCCCTCTCGGAACGGGGGGCCACCAAAGCCGAGGCCAAGGCTTCAAGAGGCCTGCATACCCTCTACGTCTCGCCGCTCAAGGCCCTGGCGGTCGACATCGCCCGCAACCTGGACGCGCCGATCGCCCAGATGAGCCTCCCGGTGCGCGTCGAGACCCGCACGGGCGATACCCCGGCGCACAAGCGGACTCGCCAGATCAGCCGCCCGCCCGACATCCTGCTGACGACGCCCGAGCAACTGGCGCTTCTGATCGCCCATCGCGACGCCGCCGAATTCTTCGCGGGATTGCGCTGCGTCATCCTCGACGAGCTGCACGCCCTCGTGACCTCGAAACGCGGGGATCTGCTTTCCCTGGCGCTCGCCCGGCTGCACCGCCTCGCCCCGGATCTGGCGGCGATCGGATTGTCCGCCACCGTGCGCGAGCCGGATGAGCTGCGGAAGTATCTGGTGCCGCAGGTGCAGAAGCCTCCTCTTCCCTGTGCGGGGAAAGGTACCCTGCGCAGCAATCGGAAAAAGGAGCCGAGCGACAGCTCAGAAGAGGAAGCCGGTCGGGACGTCTCCGGCGGCGCTTCGCTTTCCCGAACCCGTCTTACGGCCGGTCTACCCGCCTCCTTAGGGGAGGAAGGCAGCGCAGAACCCTGCATGGCTGACCTCGTGACCGTCCAAGGCGGCGCCAAGGCCGACTTGCGCCTGCTCGATCTCGGACGGTCGCTGCCGATTTCGGGGCACACCGCCTGGCACTCGATGCCGGCGATCTACGCATTGATCAAAGAGCACCGGACGACCCTGGTCTTCGTCAACACCCGGCTCCAGGCCGAGTACACGTTCCAGGAGCTGTGGCGTCTCAACGAGGACGCGCTGCCGATCGCGATCCATCACGGCTCCCTCGACGCGCAGCAGCGGCGACGGGTCGAGGCCGCCATGGCGGAGGGACGTTTGCGGGCGATCGTCTGCACCGCGACCCTCGACCTCGGGATCGATTGGGGCGACGTCGATCTCGTGGTCAACGTGGGGGCTCCCAAGGGTGCGAGCCGGATCATGCAGCGGATCGGACGGGCCAACCACCGGATGGACGAGCCGTCGAAGGCCTATCTCGTACCCGGCAACCGCTTCGAGATGCTGGAGTGCCAGGCGGCCCTCGATGCCGTCGAGGCGGCCGCGCAGGACACCCCGGACGCGCGGCTCGGCGCCCTCGACGTGCTCGCCCAGCACGTGCTCGGTATGGCCTGCGCCGACGCCTTCGATCCGGTCGGCCTCTACGACGAAATCGTCTCCGCAGCACCCTATGCCAGCCTGACTTGGGAATCGTTCGAACAGGTCGTCGATTACGTCGCGACCGGCGGCTACGCCCTGCGTGCCTACGAGCGTTTCGCCAAGATCCTGCGTGGGCCCGACGGCTTGTGGCGCGTGCGCGATGCCCGGACGGCGCAAGCCTACCGCATGAATGTCGGCACGATCGTCGAGGCGGCGCGGGTCCGGGTGAGGCTCGGACGGACCTTGCGCGGCAAGCCCGGCACAGTCCTGCCGAAGGGCGGCCGGGTGCTCGGGGAGATCGAGGACGAGTTCGCCGATACGTTGACGATCGGCGACACGTTCCTGTTTGCGGGCGAGACTCTGCGCTTCGAGGGCCTGGCCGAGGACGAGGCCCTGGTGACCCGCGCGCCACTGGGGACCGATCCTGCGATTCCCTCTTATGCCGGTGCGAAATTCCCGCTCTCGACCTTCCTGGCCGAGCGGGTCCGGGCGATCATCGCCGACCCGTTCGCCTGGGATCGCTTGCCGAAGCAGATCGGCGAGTACCTGCTGCAGCAGCGCCGCCGCTCCGTGCTGCCGGGCGAGCGCGACTTGCTGGTAGAGACCTTCCCTCGGGGCAAGCGGCACTACCTCACGGCCTTTCCGTTCGAGGGACGGCTGGCGCATCAGACGCTCGGCATGCTGCTGACACGGCGGATGGAGCGTGATGGCCTGCGCCCGCTCGGGTTCGCAGCCAACGATTACGGCATCGCGATCTGGACGACCCGCGATGTTTCGGAGCGGGCCGCGCTGGACCCCGACTTCATCGGCGACCTGTTCGCGGTCGACATGCTGGGCGACGACCTCGAGGCATGGCTCGATGAATCGGCGATGATGAAGCGCACGTTCCGGCAATGCGCGGTGATCGCCGGCCTGATCGAGCGCCATCATCCCGGCTTGAAGAAGTCCGGTCGCCAGGTCACGATCTCCACGGACCTGATCTACGACGTGCTGCGCAAGCACCAGCCCGACCATCTCCTGCTGCGCGCCGCGCGACAGGATGCGGCAACCGGACTCCTCGACGTGAGGCGCCTCGGCATGATGCTAGAGCGCATTCAGGGGCGAATCATCCACAAGGCTCTCGATCGAGTCTCGCCGCTCTCCGTATCCGTGATGCTCGAGATCGGGCGCGAACGGGTCTACGGTGAGGGGGCCGACGAGATCCTGGCCGAGGCCGAGGCGGAGCTTCTTCAGGAAGCTTTGTCCTGACCGTCGATCCGCCCTCCCCCATCGAGACCGAGGATGCGATCTTGGCGGCCGGCCTGAGACTCGAGAAGACTCACAAGCACCCGACCCTGCTGCTGGCGGGCGAGACCCTGGTGCTCGATCTGTGTGGCGGCGTGTGGCTGCCCGAGCACCGCACGCTGATCGTCTCCGATCTCCATCTGGAGAAGGGGTCGTCCTACGCCGCCCGCACCGGCCAGTTCCTGCCGCCTTACGACACCCGCGAGACCCTCGCCTGCCTCCACGAGGCGGTGGTGCGCCACGATCCGGCGCGCGTGGTCGCGCTCGGGGATTCCTTCCACGATGTCCGCGGCCCGGAGCGGATGGAGCCCGGCGACCGAGCCATGGTGTCGGCTTTGCAGGAGGGCCGGGACTGGGTCTGGATCGCGGGCAATCACGACGCGGCGGTCAGCGAGGGCGTCGGCGGCCGCTACGCCGACGCGCTAACCCTGGGCGGCCTGATCCTGCGTCACGAGCCGAGCGGCAAACCGGTCCCCGGTGAGATCGCCGGCCATCTCCATCCCTGCGGAAAGGTCGCCATGCGCGGCCGGGCGGTCCGCCGCCGCTGCTTCGTCACCGACGGCACCCGCCTGGTGATGCCCGCCTTCGGTGCCTACGCGGGCGGGCTGAACGTCCGCGACCGGGCCATCGACGGCCTATTCCCCAATGGGTTCACGGCCCATCTGCTCGGGGATGGACGGGTCTTCACCATCGGCCGAGCGCAGCTGGCGCGGGATTGACGGGAGCGCGCGTGACTGTTCGAAATATCGCCTCGCCGCGGGTGGGGCCGTGTGAACGAGCGCCGCGAGACGTCAGCGATAGAAGGTGTAGGTCGCGCTGTAGGGCACCCGCGCCGTCTGGCCCGGCATGCAGACGCCCTGCGGTTTCTCACCGCCGACCGTGTCGCTGCGCAGGACATACTGCGTTCCGGCGAGCAACCCGGTTCCGGACGTCCGGCCGGAGAGTAGCAGCCACGCGACCGCCTGGGGTCGCGGTGCGGGCACCTGAGCGATGACGGTACCGAGCACCCGGGATCCGTCCTGCGCCTCCCAGACCGGTCCCTCGAAGTGGCGCCCGACCGTGCTTCCATCCGGCTGGACGAGTTCGGCCTCGGGCTTGGCGGGGCCCCAGGCCGGGCCGTTCTCGGCAGCGATGCAGGCATAGACCTGCACGCCCCGGGCGGCGAGACGCGCGATCGCCACGCTGCCGGGCGGCGGTTCCAGGCCCGCCGGTTCGGCCAATGCGAAAGCCGGAGCGCAGGACGCCACGGCGATGAGGGTTGTCCGCCAAGACCTTGTGAGGCTGCGGAGCGTGATGACGGCGTGGGGAATCGGTTCAGCTCCATCCGGACAGTCCGAACCGCCGATACGTTGCAAACCGCGTGCGCGTTTCACGCCGCGGCTCGCGCGTGTTCCAGGTCAGGCGGATTTCATGAACCGCGTGACACTCTCCGAGAGATCCGCTGAGTGTCCGGCGAGGCTCTCGGCGACTCCCAGGACAGCTTCCGCCAGTTGACCGGTGGCATTGGCGGCCTGCGAAACGCCGCCGATATTGCCGGACATCTCGTGCGTCGAGACCGCCTGCTCCTCGACAGCGCTCGCCATCGCCAGGGTCAGCGTCGAGAGCTCGGCGACGGCGGCGGTGATCATCTCGATCGCTCCGACCGCCTCGCCGGTTGCGCTCTGGATCGCCGCAACCTGCTGGGTGATCTCGCCGGTGGCCTTCGCGGTCTGCTCGGCCAGAGCCTTGACCTCGCTCGCCACCACCGCGAAGCCCCGGCCGGCGGCGCCCGCCCGCGCGGCCTCGATCGTGGCATTCAGCGCCAGGAGGTTGGTCTGCCCGGCGATCGACTTGATCATGCCGACCACCGCGTCGACCTCCCGGGCGTTCTCGGCGAGCTGCCGCATCGTCGCGTCCGTGGTCTCGGCCTGCACCGCGATCTGGCGGGCGCGCTCGGAGACCCGTCCGACCTGACCCGAGATCTCCTGGATCGCGCCGTTCATCTGCTCGGAGTTCGCCGCCACGGACGAGGCCTTCTGCCGAGCGGAATCGGCCGACTGCGTCAGCCCCTCGGCCGAATGCTGCATCTCGCGGATCGCCGAACCCACGGCATCGACGACACGGCTGACGTCGATGGACATATTCACCTGCGCGGATACGACGGCCCAGGTCAGCATCGGTCCGATGTAATTGCCCTTCCGGTCGTTGACGGCGGTGACCTGCAGATCGAGGGTCTCCGGCCCGACCTTGATCTTGGTCCGGTGCGGCAGCCGGCTCGCATCCGCCAGCATGTTACGCTGGTGACGCGGGTTCTTGTGGAACACGTCGAAGGAGTGGTCGAGCATCTCGTCGACCTTGATCGGCAGCCATTGCTCCAGCGGCCCGAGGGTCCGGCGCGAGGTCGCGTTCAGGTAGTTGATCTTGAACTCGTTGCGGGGATCGGCGGTCATCACCGCGACCGGCATGTTGTCGATCATCGACATCAGCCGATCGATATCGTTCTTCTTGGCCGAGATGTCGGCCGCGAACTTGACCACCTTCACCGGCTTGCCGCGCGCGTCGAGGACGGGGTTGTAGGTCGCCTCCAGCCAGACCTCCGTGCCGTTCTTGTCGATCCGCAGGAATTCACCGGTGACGTACTGACCGTCCTTCAGCTTCGACCAGAACTCCGTGTACTCTGGCGACTTGGCAGCCATCGGTTCGACAAAGATGCGATGATGTTTGCCTTGTACATCCGCAAGGGTGTACTTCATCAGGTGCAAAAAGTTGTGGTTGGCACTCAGGACTTGCCCGTCCATCGAGAATTCGATGATCGCCAACGACCGGTCCAGGGCGTCAAGCTTGGCCTGCGCCTCGTTATAGACGGTTCTCTTGAACATATCGGTGCCCACGCTGCTCCTGCGAGCATATGGCCGAGATTGGGTTAAATTTTATATAATTCGACAGTCTTTGAAACCGAAGCCTGCATTGAGAGCGCGTCAAATGAAATATTCAATCAAGGTAAATTGTAATAGTTGATTGGCAGAGGCTTAGATTTGTATTAAAGACAGCTTTTGCCTTTTAAGCTGACGAATATCAGAACCACCCGCGGCTTCGGAAATATACAATTGGAGCGAGAGCGCTGATCAAAATAAGCGCGAGGGCGTAGGGATATCCGTAGGCCCAGTCCAGCTCCGGCATGTGCTTGAAGTTCATGCCGTACATCGAGGCGATCAGCGTCGGCGGCACACCAACCACAGACACCACCGTCAGTACCCGGAAGACGTTGTTCTGCTCGATGTTGATGAGCCCCAATGTGGCGTCGAGGAGGAACTGAACGTTCTCGGCAAGCCGCGTCTCGAACTCGTCCAGGGAGTCGATGTCGCGCCGGATCGTCTCGAAGCGACCGTCGCCGGGCAGGCCGAGCCCTTCGCAAGCGGCCGACACGAACGGCACGATCCGCTCCAGGCCGAGCAGGCTCGCGCGGATCTTCCCGAGAACCTTCCCACGGTTGCTGATGCCGCGCAGGATCCGCCGCAGCGCCAGGTCGCGGCGGCGGGGCGGCGGGCTTTCGAGCCGACGGCGGTCGGCGCCGCGGACATCGAAGTCGAAGATCCGCGTGGACAGCGTGTCGAGTTCGGAGGCCATGTCCTCCAGGGCGTCCGCGAGGCTGTCGACCAACTCCTCCAGGATCACGAGGAAGATCTCGCTCGGCGTCACGCTGCCGTCGCCGTCGGCGATGCGCTTCTCCGACGAGTCGATCGCGCGCATGTCATGGAACCGGATCGTGACGAGGTGATCCTTCGACAGGAGGAACCCCAGCGGTTTCAACTGGGAATCACTGCGCTCGAAGGTGATCATCGGCGTCGAGAGCGACAGCCCGCCCTTCACGCGCCGCAGCCGGCTGGAGGATTCCACCTCCGACAGTGCGGCCCGGGACGGTACGCGCAGGCCGGTGGCCGCTTCCACGGCGGCGGCCTCCTCGGAACTCGGGTCGTTCAGATCGAGCCAGACGGCATTGCCGGGAATCGGGCCGCCGCGTTCAGGCGTCACCGCGCCTTCGGGTCCGTGGAGGCTCAGCATGAGGGCGCGTTATCCTAGGGGAAATAAGGGCCGATGCCGGGTCATCTCGCCGTCGCGCGCGGGTGCGACAGTCTTGACTTCGAGCCGCACGAGAGCTAACTCGCCGCCGTCATTGGCACTCGCCAAGACAGAGTGCTAACAGTCGGGCTTGGGAGCGGCCGCGCACGCCGCATCAACGCCAACTGCAGACCTGAAGCAAGAGGGCAGCTCATGAAGTTCCGTCCGCTGCACGACCGCGTGGTCGTCCGTCGCATCGAGGGCGAGGAGAAGACCAAGGGCGGCATCATCATTCCGGACACCGCCAAGGAGAAGCCGCAGGAAGGCGAGATCGTCGCCGTCGGTCCCGGCGCTCGCGACGAGCAGGGCCGCGTCAACGCGCTCGACGTGAAGGCGGGGGACCGCGTCCTGTTCGGCAAGTGGTCCGGCACCGAGGTCAAGATCGACGGTCAGGACCTCCTGATCATGAAAGAATCCGACATCATGGGCGTCGTCGCCGCCTGATCGGATCGCCCGTTCCAACCCTTTGAGGCCACCTGAGGCCTTGGGGTCCAACCCAACCACAAGAGGCAAACCATGGCAGCGAAAGACGTTCGTTTCTCCGCCGACGCCCGCGATAAGATGCTGCGCGGCGTCGATATCCTTGCCGACGCGGTGAAGGTGACGCTGGGCCCGAAGGGCCGCAACGTTGTGATCGAGAAGAGCTTCGGCGCCCCGCGCATCACCAAGGACGGCGTCACCGTCGCCAAGGAGATCGAGCTCGCCGACAAGTTCGAGAACATGGGCGCCCAGATGGTGCGCGAAGTGGCCTCGAAGACCAACGACATCGCGGGTGACGGCACCACCACCGCCACCGTGCTGGCCCAGGCCATCGTCCGCGAAGGCGCCAAGTACGTCGCCGCCGGCATCAACCCGATGGACCTGAAGCGCGGCATCGACCTCGCCACCGCCGCCGCGGTGAAGGACATCATCGCGCGCGCCAAGAAGGTCTCGACCTCCGACGAGGTCGCCCAGGTCGGCACGATCTCCGCCAACGGCGACAAGGAGATCGGCGAGATGATCGCCCACGCCATGCAGAAGGTGGGCAACGAGGGCGTGATCACGGTCGAGGAGGCCAAGACGGCCGAAACCGAGCTCGACGTCGTCGAGGGCATGCAGTTCGACCGCGGCTACCTGTCCCCGTACTTCATCACGAACGCGGAGAAGATGGTCGCCGAGCTCGAGGATCCCTACATCCTGATCCACGAGAAGAAGCTGTCGTCGCTGCAGGCGATGCTGCCGGTGCTCGAGGCCGTGGTGCAGACCGGCAAGCCGCTGCTGATCATCGCCGAGGACATCGAGGGCGAGGCGCTGGCCACCCTCGTGGTGAACAAGCTGCGCGGCGGCCTGAAGGTCGCGGCCGTGAAGGCGCCGGGCTTCGGTGACCGCCGCAAGGCGATGCTCGAGGACATCGCGATCCTGACCAAGGGCCAGATGATCGCCGAGGACCTCGGCATCAAGCTCGAGAACGTGACGCTCGACATGCTCGGCCGCGCCAAGCGGGTGCGCATCGAGAAGGAGAACACCACGATCATCGACGGCGTCGGCGAGAAGACCGACATCGAGGGCCGGATCTCGCAGATCAAGGCGCAGATCGAGGAGACCACCTCGGACTACGACCGCGAGAAGCTGCAGGAGCGCCTGGCCAAGCTCGCGGGCGGCGTCGCGGTGATCCGCGTCGGCGGCGCGACCGAGGTCGAGGTCAAGGAGAAGAAGGACCGTGTCGACGACGCCCTCAACGCCACCCGCGCGGCTGTCGAGGAAGGCATCGTCCCGGGCGGCGGCACTGCACTGCTGCGTGCCAAGAAGGCGGTCGCCGCGCTGAAGAGCGATGTTCCGGACGTCCAGGCCGGCATCAAGATCGTGCTGAAGGCGCTTGAGGCCCCGATCCGTCAGATCGCCCAGAACGCAGGCGTGGAAGGTTCGATCGTCGTCGGCAAGATCACCGACAACACCTCCTCGGAGACCTACGGCTTCAACGCCCAGACCGAAGAGTATGTCGACATGATCCAGGCCGGTATCGTCGATCCGGCCAAGGTCGTCCGTACCGCCCTGCAGGACGCCGCTTCCGTGGCCGGCCTGCTGGTCACCACCGAGGCGATGGTGGCCGACGCGCCGAAGAAGGATGGCGGCGCCCCCGCGATGCCGGGCGGCGGCGGCATGGGCGGCATGGATTTCTAAGTCCACGCCAACCATCGATCTGACGAAGGGGGTCGCCGAAAGGCGGCCCCTTTTTTCGTTGGTATGACACGGCCGTCTCACGGTCCCGCGGAAGTCCGGGCCGTCATGAGGGGCGGCTGTTCGACGGCTGCAGAAAGATTTCTGCGTGCGAGATCGGCCTCGACTTGGGCAGCGAGCTTGAAGAAGCGCTGGCGGACATCAGCGGCAAACGGATAGGATCGCTCGATCGCCTCGAACACTTCGGGGGCGTCGTGCCGGACCATGTCGACCGCTTGCATGAGCAGTGAGAAGCTTCGCGTGGTCATGTGAGTGGGAAGCGGCTCCATGGCGACGAGCACCCGCGCGATCAGATGCGTCAGGCCTTGCACGGCCGCGGCCTCGCGGTCGTGGGCCTCGGGCGTCGTGACGATCACCTTGAGCTTCAGCACCGTCCGGAGGAAAGCCGCAGCACGACGCCCGTGCCGTCCCGTGGTGTCAGGGCACACCGCGATCTTCAGTCCCGCGATCCCGCCGACGGCACTCTGCGGGCCGAACAGGGGATGGGTTCCCAGGATTTCGACGCCGGCCGGTAATCCCGCCCGCATGATCTCGACGGGGATCATCTTCACCGAGCCGACATCGACCACCAGCGTTCCCGATCGGAGATGAGGGGCAATGTCGGCCACGACATCGGACAGGCGGGATACCGGAACGGCCAGGATGACGACGGAGCAGCGTGCCGCCGCGATCAAGTCCGTCCGCACGGCGCCGTAGGTCTGGGAATCGGCCTCGGCCGGGCGTGGATCGTAGACGCGCAGCGCCATGTGCGGCCCGAGATGCCGGACGATCAGGCGACCGAAGGCGCCGAAACCGATGACCCCGACGGCGAGGCGGAATTGAGTGGCTTGGGAGACTGACACGGTGACCTCGGGCAGACGCGAGGTCGACGGATCATGATGAAGTGCAACCGCCGACGACGCAGCGGTTGGGCAAGATAAGCAAGCCGCCGCTATGAAAAGGGCGGGCGATAGGCTGCGGTGAACGGCAAGCTTGTCATGAGGACGGTCGTCTATGCGGTGCTGCCATGCTCGTCAACAAGGCCGCCTCGATGCCAGGACTCGGCCTGATCGTACGGAATGCTTGAACGCTGCTCGATTGAAGGGCCCAGGTTTCGCTGCCCCGAGCGCGCTCTTCCACGTCGAGTGATTGCGGAACCAAAAAAAACGGGACGGCTTGCGCCGTCCCGTCTGTCGTCGTGCCTATCGGCCTAAGAAGATAGAAGCCAGTCGCTGGAGCAGGCCCCGCGGTGCGGGCGGAGGCTCACTCTGTCCAGGACCGTCCCCAATCTAATTGGCGGCGAAGGGGTGCTGAGCCGAGTTGCGCTGCTCGGTGACGGTCGAAGCCTTCGGCTCGCCGTTCACGGCGCGCTGGATCGAGAGCTTGGTGGCCTCGTAGTTGTACTTCTGGATCTTGGCGTCGTCGGCCGCTTCCCAGTGGATGAACACGCCGACCAGGATGAACAGGTCGTCGGCCTCATCGGCCGGGATGATGCCTTCGGCGACGGCATCCTGGACGGCCTTGGCAACGCCGTGCTGGGCCGGGCCGAACATCTGGACGGCCTGACGGGCGTCGTTGATGGTGACCTTGTTGAACATCAGGGTGTTCGGCTTGCACGGCAGGTTCGGCGCGATGACCGCGAGCAGGCTGGTGAAGCCGTGCTTGTTGTTCACGAGGCCGTTGCAGAAAGCCGTCTCGGCGGGCGAGCCGCGCGGTCCGATGATCAGGTCGATGTGAGCGACTTCGTTGCCGTCGCCGACGAGGGCTTCGCCAACCTGAACCTTGGTGATCTTCGCCATTCGGTGTCTCTCCCTGGATTCCGAAATAGGGCCGCGGCGCCGGACAATGCCAGCGGCCGGGAAGCCATCCTTGTTATCGGCGCCCGAACCTCCGGACGAGCCGGTTGGGCCGAGCCGGTTGGGCCGGACAGCGCGCCGGACCCTACAGTGCGACCCAGCGGCTCACAACCCGCGCAAGGCCCTGGATCTGAGGAATTTCTTTGACCGCGGGCCGTGAAAAGCTGGAACTTATCCGCGTATCACGCCAGGGCGGCGCCTGCCGTAGTCAGGGCGTCCCAGAGCACGGTCGCCACCGTGAAATCCGCGCTGGTGCCAGGGTTGAGCCCGCGCGCCTTCAACGACGCGTCGAAGAGCAGCAGCGGCTCGACCGGACGTGTGGCGAGATCGAGACCGTCGAGTAAGCCTGCGGCCTCCAGGCGAACAGACTCCGCCACTGGTGCGCCGGCCTTGCGGGCGATGTGGCTGTCCGGAACGGTCCGGAGATAGGCGAGGTGGATCGCGGTGGTGCACCAGGTCGGATCGAGGCCTGCGGCGCGCGCGCCGGCGAGGGCCGGCAGCCCGATCTCTGCGATGTCCGCGAAGCCCGTGCCATAGGCCCGAGCGATGCGGTCGCGATCTGCCGCTTCCGCCATGGCCGCGCGCAGGGAGGCCGGGGCGGCGGCCGATACGTCGTGCTGGTCGGCCCGGCCGAGGCCTCCCGGGTTCGCGAGCCGGATCGCTGCGAAGACCGCTTCGGAATCGTCAGCCTGCAGGGTGTCCAGCACCGCTTCGACCGATCGGCCCCCCTCCGCTGCGACGGCAAGCGGCGCACACAGGAGCAGAATGCCGAGATTGGTGTTCTGGGCGACGGCCGCCAGGGTGGCCGCGACCCCGGCGCGGACCCGCGCACCGACGCCTGATCCCGCCCGCGCCAGCTCCGGTGCCGAGACGTCGGCGCTGGTGACGAAATCCGCCATGACCATGCGATGGCCGGCTGCGTAGGCGTGGACGTTGCCGGGTTTCAGCGCGTCGAGTTCCGCCAGGCAGGCGGCGCGGTAGAGCGTGCCGATCAGCCCCGGCGCGAGACCGGTCATGCCACCACGAGCCGCGGAATGCTGGCGCCCCGGACGGCGGACAGGAAACCGCGCACGACAGCGCCGGCGATATCGGTGTCGCACACGGTCTGCAGGCCGGACCAGGCCGGCATCGAATTGACTTCGAGGATCGAGAAGCCGCCCTCCCCGTCCTCGACCAGGTCCACCCCGGAATAGTCGACCCCGACCGCGGCGGCGGCGGCCTCGGCCATCTCGGCGGCGTCCCGGGGCATGGCCCAGGGCAGCGGCCGGCCCCCGCGGTGGACGTTGGTGATCCAGCCGTCGCCCTCCCGGATCATGCCGGCGATCGCGCGTCCGTCGCAGACGAACACGCGATAGTCGCGCCACAGCCCGTCCCGCCGCGGCACGTAGCGCTGGAGATAGTAGACACGGGCTACAGCCTCCTCGTCCGGCAGGTCCCCGGGCGTCTCGATCAGCGCGAGCCCTTCCCCTTGCGAGCCGAACAGTGGCTTGAGGACCAGAGGTGCGCCGGGGCGGGCTTCCCGCTCCACGATCTCCGCGGCGGCCTCGCGTTTCGAGACGACCCAGGTCTCCGGGGTCGGAAGGCCGGCACGGGCGATCAGCAGCGAGGTCGCCGCCTTGTCGACCGAGCGCTCGATGGCCGTGGGCGGGTTCCAGACCGTCACGCCCGCCGAGACCAGGGCGTGCAGCACGCCGAGCCGCATGGTGGTCGCCTCGAACGTGCCCCCCGCGATGGTCCGCAGCAACACGCCGCCGGGCAATTCGCCGGAGAAGCCCGGGACCCGCAGCGGCTCGCCGCCGCCGGTGGCCACGATCACGTCGGCCAGGGAGAACAGCACCGGCTCGACCCCCTGCGCCCGCAGGGCCGCCAGGAGCCGGGCCTTGTGCCAATTGCCGTTATCGGCCGCGAGGGCGATGCGCATGGATCGGAGACTCTCGACGGCCCTTTCCTGCACGGGAAAGCACCGGATCTGTGTGGGTGCGAAGCGCGATCGCGAGGGCCGGCCGGGACCGGCTTCCCCCTCTCCCACTGGGGAGAGAGGAACCCTCGCTTCATGCGATTGGCAGTGCGACGTCGTCTACGCCGCGATGCCTCGTGAACCGGAGCTCGAATGCCCCGCGTTTAAGCGAACGACGCTTCCACCAGCGTCGGCTCCAGGCGGCCGCCGCGATAGGTGGCGCCGGTGCGCACCGACGTGACGATCGCTTCGGCCGGCGAGAACAGCGCGCCGTCGATCTTGTAGAAATCGCCGTTCACCCGCGAAAAGATCTCGGCGAACGGGGCGCCGTGGTCGCTCGACGTGGTGGACGGGATCTGCTCGGCGAGCTGCTTGGCGTCGGCATCGTCGGCATCGACGAAAAGCTGGACCCGGCCACCGTAGATGATCGCATCGTTGGTGCGGCCCATCGCCTTGATGAAGTCCGGGTGGGGCGGCGAAAGCGGAGCCGACCCGATGCCGTCTACGATCGCGTGCAGGTCGAACCCGACCGTGTGGGCCTTGTGCAGGGCCACCTCGAGCACCCGGGCGACCACCTGGGTCGAGCCGGCCAAGCTCTGGGTCGGTGCGAAGATGAAGGTCAGGTCCTCGGGCCGCAAGCCGGCCGCTTCGGCGACCTTGGCGACGACGCTGTCGGGCGGACCGCCGGCGGCTTCGAGCACCAGAGCGGTCTTCGAAGCGGAATCCCGATAGCCGAGCTCCTGATACAGATCCTCGACCGCAGCGACTGCGCGGCCGGGGCCCGAGCCGAGGGCGAAGAAGCCGGAATCGCCGGCTTCATCGGCCAGGCTCCAACCCGCATACTGGCTGCCCAGGCAGGCGAGCACCGGGTCGGCCGCATGGACGATCACGGAATACGGCCAGGAGGCGATCGGGCCGCTCGGGGCGATGCTCACGGTGCCGAGGCCGCCGAGGCAGATCTCGGCGATGCGTCGTCCGGCCTCGATGGAGCCGCGCGCCTGGGCGCCGGCATCGACCATCCGGGCTCCGCCGGCCGTCTGCGACACGGACAGGCGCAGCGTCGCGGCGTCGGCCACGAACCGCTCGATCAGCGGCGCCGTCAGCGCGTTGACGCTGGGATAGGATTGGCTGGCACTCATCTCAGGGTTTCCTCGGGGTGCATTTTCTCAGCGGTGAGGTCGGCTTGGAGCCGCGCCGTCCGCGTGTTCAAACTGTCGAGCGCCATCTGCCGGTCGGCCCCATGGGCAAGCACCGTGCAGAGAGGCGCGTCGCGGCGGACCACCGTGCCGGGGCGCGGGCGGTCGCGCACATGATCCGGCCAGGCGAAATCCGGCACGGGCGCATGCTCCCGACCCGCGTAACAGATCTGGGCGGCGGCCGCATCCGCCGGTTGCGCACCGAGCGCCGGCATGGCGCCGAGGCTGGCCGCGATGTGGGCCGCCAGGAGCGGCGTACTCCGGCGATCGAGGATGTCGAGGGTCGCGCCGGGCCGCGGGTTGATCTCGGTGAGCCACCAGCAGCCGGACCCGTCGACCAGGAAATCGGCGCTGCCGAGGCCGCGCAGGCCGGTCGCCACAACGATGCTCTCAACGGCCTCCGCGACCGTAGCGATCAGCGCGTCGGGGAGAAGCCGAGCTTCCGTCGCAGCGCCGGTTGCGGCACCGCCGAACCGGTAGGGCTGGATCGGCGACGGCGCGCACCATTGCTCCGTCACCGCCAGCATTTGGATCGCGCGTCCGTCGGCGAGGAAGTTCAGCGCGTGGGGTCGGCCCGGGACCCGGGCCTGGAAATAATGCGCGTCCGGCGCGGGGCCGCGACCCGCCGGACGGATGTGGCTGCCGCCGCTGCCGCCGGTCCGCTTCAGCAACCAGCCGGACGGGTCGGGACGTGCATCGGTCGCGATCTTGGGATGCGGGATGTCGAGCCGGACGCAGAGCGCGGCGAGCGCGAACGGATCCTTGAGTGCGGCGACCGCGGGCGCATCGGCGCCGACCAGACGGTGCCGTTCGGCGGCCCGGGCGATCAGGCCGGGCGCGTCCTCGAAGCCGCTGCCGAGGACGAGGCCGACGACCGAGCCTGCGGTTTCAGCCAAGGCGTCGATCGCCGCCAGGGTCGCTTTGAAAGCCATCGGGCTGCCGAAGCGACCCGGGAGCGGCCGGTAGGCTTCGCTGAGCGCCAGCGTGTCGGAATCGCCGAACAGGTCGGCCACGAAGGGGCGCATTCCCGCCCGCCGAGCCGCCTCCGCGAGGGCGCGCCCGGATTGAGCGGCGATCAGGATCGCCTCTGCCACGCCGGGATGCGCCGGAGCCGGCTCAGCCCGCGATCTCGACGGCCAGCGTGTAGGCGTCGCGGAAGTCGAGGCAGAGCGGCGTATCGGAGGCGAGCATCCGATCGAACAGGCGGCGCTGGGTCTGGTACTTCACATTGCCCACCGCGAGGGCGCCGATGCCTACGCCCTTGCCGGTCGGCAGCGGCACGTCGACGGCGTTGACGTCGATTCCGGCGATCCCGGCGGGCGGCACCGCGTTCACGTCGGACGCGACGAGAAGCTTCGGAGCGGATTTGAGATCCTCGGCCGAGAGGATCGGGATGCCGGCCGGCCCGGCCGACAGGATCACGTCGGCGTCCCGGATGGCGACGCGGCGGTCCTCTGGTGTCGTCCCGTCGACGGCGCCGACCTCGATGCCGAAGCGCCACTTCATCGTGAAGGCGATCTTGGAGACCCGCTCCTCGCCGTCATGGCCGACCAGGACGGTCTGCGCGCCCTGAAGCGCGCCGATCACCGCGGCCACGTAGGCGACCACGCCGGCGCCGCCGAAGATCACGATGCGCTTGCCGGTCAGATCGGTGCCGAATTTCTGCCGGAGGGCCCGGGAGACCTGCGCCACCATGGCGGCGCCGGTGGTGAACGAGCCGGCGGGATCGGCGAAGACGTGGTTCACGAACGGCGGCACGAACGCCTTCTTGGCGCGGTCGACCATGTCGAGGGCGTCCTCGGCGTTCTTGCCGCCGATGAAGATGCCGGTCCGCGTGCCGTCCGCCGGAGAGCGCGAGAAGATCGAATCCTGGGTCAGCGACACGACGTCGGCGAGGCTGACCTCGGTGTAGGTCACCACCGTCTCGAAGCCGGCGTCGACGGCCATGTTCACGTCGAACGGGCTCATGTGCCGGAGCGGCGTCAGCATGTGGAGGATCGAGCGGGCCATGACGTTCTATCCCGTTTGGCGCGCATCAACCTGCGCCTGCAGACCGTCCAAACCCGCTGCGGGTGCCGCGGTCAAGTCCGGACCCGCTGGTTCAGTCCCCCGTGGTTATCGATGCGCCGCTGTTGCGGCCGCGGGCAATCAGGAAGCGAAGCGGCCCGCCGCGGTCGAGACTTGCCACCAAGGACCGGGCGTCGGCCTCAGACGGCATCAGCGCGAATCCGGTCGGTCCCCAGGACGATTGGCCGTAGCCGGGCACGCCCTGCGCGGCGGCTTGGTCGAGGGCCTGTGCGACGGCGGCGCTGGCGTAGCGGCCGCCCTGGTGCGGGGCGAAATGATCGCCGATGAGATCCTGGATCCGGGTGATTCCCGCGCCGAAGCCGTGCGGCTCGGCGAGCACGACCGCCGGCAGGACCTGCATCAGCACGATCCGGCAGATCTCGGCCGCCTGTGCCTCGGGGAAGCGCGGGAGGTCGCGAAACGCCTCTACCTCCCGCGTCCCGTGCACGCCGGCCATGCTCCGATCGAGGATGAGCACGATCCGCCAGGCTTCGGGATAGGAGAGGCGCGCGGTGACCGGCGGTGCTGCGCCGTCGGGGCCGCGGCCGCCATCGACGATCAAGCCGCCCTCGGTAAACGCACTGAGCCCGACCCCCGACCGATTGCCGCGATCGAGGCTGGAGGAGAACGCGGCCGCCGAGAAGGAAGCCCCGCTCAGTCGCGCCATCGCGGCCGCCACGGCCAGCGCGAGCTGCGTGCCCGATCCGAATCCAGCGTGCGCCGGGATCGTCCGCTCGACCGCGATCGCCACCGCGTCGGACCCGCCGAGATGGCTCGCCGCCGCACGGGCGTAGCCCTGGACGCGCTCGACCTCTTCGCCCGTGGCGGACAGGAGTGCGGACCGGCGGGCGGTGAGCGCCAGGGAGGGCGTGTCGATGGCCAGCCCGATGCTGCCGAAGCGGCGGCCCAGGCCGCCGTGCAGGTCCAGGAATCCGAAATGCAGCCGCGCGGGCGCCTCGACTCGGATGATGCTGCTCGAAGCGGCCGCCTCGTTCCGCTGGGGGACCTCGCCCACGCCCATGTCTTCGAAATCCACACGCCGAACCGGCGCGCTTTTCCCATGCGGCGGGCGGCCGAAGCAACGGGATCTTGCGGCCGATCGGCCGAACCAGAATGCGAACCCCCCTTGCCGAGGCGTGCGGATGAATGCAAACCTAGGGCAGCGACGGCGCGCCGAGTTGCCGCCCGCCCGGACCTGTCGGGCGGTCGAGCCATTCCGATCCGGCGGGATTCTCCTTCGGGAGTGAACCTGCTTCGTCCGGTCTTACGGCCGTCGCCCGCTCCGAAGCCAAACAAGAACGTCGCGTGAGGGAGCATGGCAGCCTGGGTGAAGGGTGGCGCGACGGACGCGGGCACCGCCATCGAGGCGGCCGTATCCTTGCTCGCCAAGGCGCGCGCGCCGGTAATCGCCGGCCTGAGTGCCGACGTCGCCGCGATCCGCGCGGCCTATGATCTCGCGGGGCGCATCGGCGCCTCCATCGATACCGCCGGCGCGGTCGGCACGTATGCCGAGCTAGGCTCGCTGAGCCGGGTGGGCGCCATGACCTCGACGCCGGCCGAGGCGGTCGGCCGGGCCGATGCCGTGCTCGTGGTCGGCGCAGCCACTTGGCATACGCCACTCATCAAACGCTTGGCGGAATCGAAGCCCACGCGTGGGCGGGCTGCCGGTTCGGACCGGGCGCTCCTGGCGCTCGGAGCCGGTCCGGAGGGCTCACAGGCGGCGCTGTCCTGCCCGGCTACGGGCGGGCTGGCGGAGGCCGTCGCGGAACTGCGCGCTTACGCCAAAGGCCATCTCGCAGGCGACACGCCGCAGGCCAAGCTCGTCGCGCGGATCGCCGCCGCACAGTACGGCGTCCTGCTGTACGATCCCGCGGAGCTCGGTGAACTGGGCGTGGAGATGCTCCAGGGCTTCGCCATGGAGCTGAACGAGACCACGCGTTGCTTCACGCTCTCGGTGGCTGGACCGGATCAGGACCGCGCCGTCGTGCCGGTGGCCGCCTGGTTGACCGGGCAGGCGCCGCGCAGCGGGTTCGGCCGCCGCGTCCCCGAACATGATCCGTGGCGCTTCGATGTCGCCCGGCAGGTCGCCGCTGGCGAGGTCGATGCCGTCGTCTGGCTCGCCGCGCTGCCGGTGGACCGGCCGAATTGGCTGGCTGCCGTGCCGTCCGTGGCGCTGGTCGCCGAGGCGGAAGCCTCTCTCGCCGACGTGGTGATTGCGGTCGGCCGTCCGGGACGCGACCTGGGCGGCGTCTTGTGGAACGAGCAGCGCGCCGCGCTGACCTATTGGCCGGCTTCGGCCCCGACGGACCTGCCGTCCGCCGCGTCGGTACTGGGTGCCCTGACAGAGCGCCTGGTCGAAGCTGGCGCCGTGTCGAGGAGTGAGCCCGCATGCTGAGCGTGATCCGGGGCGGGCGCGTCGTCGATCCGACCGCGTCCCGCGATGCCGTCGGCGACGTCTGGATCGAGGATGGCCGCATCGTCGAGCCCGCCGGCCGGGCGCCCGATCGGGTGATCGATGCGTCCGGCTGCGTCGTGATGGCGGGGGGCGTCGAGGTGCACTCGCACATTGCCGGCGGCAACGTGATCACCTCGCGCCTGCTCCTGCCCGACCTCTATGTCAGCGAGGCCTCGCCCGAGGGGCATCCTTTCGCGCATGCCGGCGGAGCTGCGGGCTGGATCGGCTCGACCTACGCGCGGATGGGCTACACCACCGCGGTCGAGCCGGCGATGCCGCCGACACACGCCTTGGCGACCCAGCTCGAACTGGCCGACATCCCGTTGCTGGATCGCGGCGCGCTCACCGTGATGGGCAACGACGACCAGCTTCTGCAGCTGTTGCGCGAACGGCAGGGCGGGAATGCCGTCCGCGATCTCGTGGCGCTCTCGGTCGCCACCTCGCGCGGCCTTGGCGTCAAGTGCATCAACGCCGGCGGCGCATCCGCCTTCAAGGACGGCGCGCTGCGCCTGTCTCTCGATGACGAGATTCCGGTCTACGGTCTCTCGACTCGGCAGATCATGGGGTCGCTGCTCGACGCGGTCGAAGAGATCGGCGTCCCGCACCCGCTGCACGTCCACTGCAACAATCTCGGCCTGCCCGGCGCGGACGATTCGTTCATCGAGACCCTGGAGGCCGCGGAAGGCCGACGCATCCACTTCGCCCATGCGCAGTTCTATGCCTATGGCGCCACCGAGGGTGGCGGCTTCCGTTCCGCGGCCGAGCGCATCGCCCAGGCCATCGCCGACAACCCGAACGCGACCCTGGATATCGGGCAGGTGGTGTTCGGACAGACCGTAACGGTCTCGCTCGACATCTTGCGGCAGTTCGCCGGCCGTAAGGGTGCCAAGCCGAAGAAGTGGGTGTTGAACGCCGGCGATGCCGAAGGCGGCGGCGTGGTGCCGTTCCTGTACCGGCCGCGCGGCCCGACCAGCTCGCTGCAATGGGCGATCGGTCTGGAGATCATGTTGCTCTCCACGGATCCGGAGCGCACGATCCTCACCACCGACCACCCGAACGGCGGCCCGTTCACGCAATACCCGCGCATCATCCACTGGCTGATGGACAAAGCTGAGCGCGATCGCGAGATCGCGACGCTGCCGGGTATCGTCGCGGAGCGGTCCAGCCTGCCGAGTCTCGAGCGGGAATACACCCTCTCGGAAATCGCTCAGCTGACGCGATCCGGCCCGGCCAAGCTGCTGGGACTCGCCGACCGTGGCCACCTGCGGCCCGGGGCCTGTGCCGACGTGGCGGTCTACCGCGACACATCCGACCGCACGGCGATGTTCACGGCCGCAAAGCTGGTCCTCAAGGACGGCGTGCCGATCGTCGAGGATGGCGAGGTGGTGGAATGGCGCGCCGGCCGGACGCTCTCGCTCTCGGTCGAGTCGGATCCGGCGATGGCCAAGCGCGCCGACGCCTACCTGACGGACCGGTTCGGCGAGGGGCTCGACAGCTTCGCTGTCCCGGACGCGGCGTTCGACGCAGATACGGACACCTTCGAGGCGGTGCCATGCCGGGCGTGATCAGCGGGGCGAGTGGCGGAAACAACCATGTCTGACCTCAGCCTCAACGGCATCCCGATCATCGACACCTTCGCGGAGGCGTTCGATGTGGCCGGGACCGCCATCATCGTCACCAACGACACCGCCAAATGGGCGATGATCGCCGCGACCACCATGACAGGCTTCGCCACGTCGGTGATCGGCTGCGGCGCCGAGGCCGGCATCGATGCCGTGCTGTCGCCGGACGAGACCCCGGACGGGCGGCACGGCGTGCGCATCCTGCTGTTCGGCTTCGAGCCGAACGGCCTTAAGGACCAGCTGATCAAGCGCGTGGGTCAGTGCATCCTCACCTGCCCGGGCACGGCCTGCTATGCCGGCGTGGACGGACCGACGAAGATCAAGCTCGGCGGCGCGATCCGGTATTTCGGTGACGGCTTCGCCATCGCCAAGCGGCTGCCGGACGCCAGCGGCAAGCTTCGGCGCTACTGGCGCATCCCCGTGATGGACGGGGAGTTCCTCTGCGAGGATTCGGTCCGGTCCGTTGATGGCGCCGTGGGCGGCGGTAACCTGCTGTTCCTTGGCCGGACCCATTCCGAAACCCTGATCGTCGCCGAGGCGGCCGTCGAGGCGGCCAAGGCGGTACAAGGTGCGATCCTGCCGTTCCCGGGCGGCATAGTCCGTTCGGGCTCGAAGGTCGGCGGCCGCACCAAGGGCATGATGGCCTCGACCAACGATGCCTATTGCCCGACCCTAAAGGGCCGTGCCGGCTCGGCGTTGCCGGCCGATTGCGGCGTCGTGCTGGAGATCGTGATCGATGCCCTGACCTCGCAGGGCGTGTCCGACTCGATGCGCGCCGGCCTCCATGCCGCCACCGAGATCGGCGGAAAGCACGGGCTGATCGCCGTGACGGCGGGCAATTACGGCGGCAATCTCGGCCGTCACCATTACCATCTGCGCGACTTGCTCGCGCGCGACGACACCAAGACGGAGGGCTGAGCCTTGAGCACCCTCACCCTGCGCGCGGCCCCGCCCGAGCGGCTCGACTTCCTGAACATCAATCCGCTGGCCCTGAGCCGGTTTTCCCAGGCCGACGCCGAACGCCTGGAGATCGGGACATCCCGCACCGGCGTGCGTCTCGGCGACTGCTTCTCCGTCTCGCTGGACGGCTCCGACACCCTGACCATCGAGGGCGGCCACGAGCGCCTCGACCGGGTCGGCGCTGCCCTGTCCGAGGGAGCGATCCGCGTGACCGGCAATGTCGGCCAGCGCCTCGGTGAGGGCATGGCCGGCGGCAGCCTGACCGTGACCGGCGATGCCGGACCCTATGCGGGCTCCGGCGCCACCGGTGGCGCCATCACGATCGACGGCGATGCCGGCGATTATGCGGGCGGTGCCGTGTACGCGGCCAAGGCCGGCCTCGATGGTGCGACGCTGATCATCCGCGGAACGGCAGGCGCGCATCTCGGCGACCGGATGCGGCGCGGGATTCTTCTGGCTGGCCGGGCGGGTGCCTATGCCGGCTCCCGGATGATCGCGGGGACGTTGGCCGCCCTGACCGTCGGGGACCATCCGGGCTACGGCATGCGCCGTGGAACCCTGCTGATCGGTTCGCACGGCCGGTTGTCGCCGACCTTCGTTGAGACCGGGATGCACGATCTCGTCTTCCTGAAGCTGCTTGGAAAATCGCTCCGGGGCCTCAGCGCGGAGCATGCCGCGCTGCTCGATCGGCCGCTGCGGCGCTATTCCGGCGACCTCGCGACCCTCGCCAAGGGCGAGATCTGGGTCGCGTCCTGACGTCACCCTGGGCAGAGCGGCCGCACGTGGCATATGCTCTGTCCAAGCGGGCCCGTACGAGGCCGGCACATTGGGGAGACGCCCATGCTCCTGCTTCTGTCGATCTGTCTCGTCGCCCAGCCCTCGACCTGCCGCGAGGACAGGATCGAAATGTCCTACGAGGGCTCGAACCCGTTCATCTGCCTGCGCCATTCGCAGAGCGCGCTGGCGACCTGGCAGGCCGCCCATCCGGACTGGCATGTCGAGCGCTGGCGCTGCGCCGCGCGCGGCAGCCTGCCGAAAAACCTGTGAGCGCGTCCCGAGACCGCCTCCCGGCGCCGGGTCTCCGGGCGGCCGGTTGCCGGCGACGAGCCCCGGCCGGGCGGCACCGATGCGCTCGCTGAAACTCCGTTTCGCGCTGCTGCTCGGTGGCACCGCGATCGTGGTGATGCTGGCGGCCCTCGCGGCGTTGGCCTCGATCGCGGCGGCCGAAAGGACGGTTGACCGCACCCTCGAAGCGCAGCGCCGTCTCGAGCTGCTGGCCGAGTTGTCCGGCCGCCTCACTCAGTTCGGCCTCGCGGCGGTGGAGACGGTCGGCAATCCCGACGGGCAGCCCGAGGCCATGGCGATCGCCCGCGACAATGCCGACCGGGCGCTCACTACGGTCGACGAGGCGCTGGCCCAGAGTTTCCCGCCGAGCGACGACCCGGCCGACCGCATGCAATACGCCGCCCGGACGCGACCGATGGCGCAGCTGCGCGCCGCCCGGGTCGTGCTCGACCGTCAGGTCGCGCGGATCAACCGGCAGACCGAACCCGAGAAGCGTCAGGACGCGATCAAGGGTGCGCTCAACGGCTTCGGGGCGATGACCGGCCAGCCGCTGTCGTTCCTGATCGAGGCGGAGCGGCGCAGCATGGCGCTCGGGTCCGAACAGGCCCGCGCCCTGTCGGCGCGTCTGCGCGTGGCCGCAGCCTCGGCGGTTGCGGCGGCCCTCGTGCTCCTGGCGGTTCTCTATCGCGGAGTCACCCGCCCGACCTTGGCGCGGATCGAGGAGGTCCGTCGGGCGGCGAGCGCCATCGGCCACGGTGCCCTCGATACGCGCCTATCGGTGGCGACCCGCGACGAACTCGGGCTGCTGATGACCAATGTCAACCGCATGGCCGCACGCCTCGCCCGGCGCGAATCCCGGGTGGTGGCCGACCGTGCTGCCCTGGAGGACACCGTGGCGACCCGCACCGCGGACCTGCGGGCCGCCAACGCCCGCCTGGAGGCCGTGGATCGCTCCCGCCGGCGCTTTTTCGCCGATGTCAGCCACGAGTTGCGCACGCCGCTCACAGTCATCCTCGGCGAATGCGATCTGGCGCTGCGTGGTGCGTCCCGGGGTGCGGATCCGGCGCCGGTCTTCGCGACGATCCGGAAGCGGGCGCAGCGGTTGAAGCTTCGGGTCGAGGATCTGCTGCGCGTTGCGCGGTCGGAATCCGGGGAGATCGAGTTCGACAAGCGTCCGCTCGGGCTCGCCTCGGTGCTGGCCGAGGCCGTCGACAACATGGCCTCGGAGGCGGCCCGACGTCGCGTCGGCCTCAGCCTCGATCCCGGCACCCAGGACGTCGAGTGCCTGGCCGACCGCGAGTGGATGCGCCAGACGGTGGAGAGTCTCGTGGACAACGCCCTGCGTCACGCTAAGGGGCTGGCCCGGGTCGAGGTCGCGTTGTCGGGCGAGCCCGGAGCCCGCGCCCTGATAACCGTGACCGATGACGGGCCCGGCTTCGGCGCGTCGGAGGCCGAGCTGTTCGAGCGTTTCCGCCGCGGCGCCGGAGCGAGCCCCGACGAGACCGGCTTCGGCATCGGCCTGGCGCTCGCGCGCTGGATCGTCGAGCAGCATGGCGGCTCGATCCGCCTCGGGGCCGGCCCCGACGGACGCGGCGCTCGGGTCAGCCTGGACATCCCGGCGCTCGATCCGGCATGGGAGAGCGGCACGGCTGGGAATACGGCCAGTACCATGCAGGTGAGGGAGCCAGCCGCATGACGCGGATCCTGATCGTCGAGGACGATATCGACATCCGGGGGCTATTGGCCCGCGGCCTGGAGGCCGAAGGGTTCGAGGTCGGTACCGCCGCCTGCGTCGACGAGGCGTTGAAGGCGGCGCATGATCCTGCGCCCGGCGCCGTCCTGCTCGACATCAACCTGCCCGACGGCTCCGGCCACGATGTCTGCCGGTCCCTGCGTGAGGGTGGTTTCCCGGGCGCGATCCTGTTCCTGTCGGCGCGCGACGAGATCCGCGACCGGGCCGAGGGCCTGGCGCTCGGCGCCGACGACTACATCATCAAGCCGTTCGTGTTCGACGAGCTCGTGGCGCGCCTGCGGACGCACCTGATGCGGCGCGAGCAGGCCGAGGCGCCGCGCTCGCGGATCAGTGCCGGGCGGCTGCTGCTCGATCTCGACACCCGTCAGGCGAGCTGCGGCGAGGCCAGCGCGCGCCTGACCCCGCGGGAGGCCGATCTCCTCGCCATGCTGATGGAGAGCATCGGCAAGCCGGTGTCCCGCGCCGATATCTTCGACCGGCTCTGGGCCAGCCAGGGCGGCCTCTCCCTTAACGTGGTCGACGTCTATATCGGCTATCTACGCTCCAAGATGGCGGACTTCGTTCGGTACGGGGGGCCAGGATTGGTCACCGTTCGGGGCAAGGGCTTCATGCTGGAACTACGCGGTCCCGATTTCCGCCAATGAGCCACTATACTTAAGTCGAATCCGGTAACGGTTTTGATGGTGAGCCGGGCATTTAGGTAGAGTCTCACAAAAAATTTGGGAGTATCCGGCAACTTAGTGCTTGAAGACCGCTGCTGAATCGCCGATATCGGTGGCGCGCCGGAAAACCAGAGCGCCATCAGTGTCTTAGGGTACTCTTAGGAACCCGAGACGCCTGGTGAGGATACCGCCAAGGAGAAACACCATGAAGTGGGCTGCCCCTGTTGTGTCCGAGATCTGTGTCGGCATGGAAGTGACGAGCTACGAGTCGGCTGAGATCGACACCTTCAACTAAGTTTTCAGGGGCTGGGGATCGCGGGAACCGCACCATGCGCGTCGTGATTCTCGGCTCCGCTGCCGGTGGCGGCCTCCCGCAGTGGAACTGCCGCTGCCCCAATTGCACCCTTGCACGGTCCGAGCCGGACCGGGTGCGCCCACGGACCCAATCGAGCATCGCGGTCTCCGCGAACGGGTCCGATTGGCTCCTGATCAACGCCTCGCCGGATATCCGGCAACAACTCTTCGACAATTCCCAGATGCATCCCCGCGAGGGACTGCGCCACTCGCCGATCCGGTCCGTGCTCCTGACGAACGGAGACGTCGACCACGTGGCGGGTCTGCTCACCCTGCGCGAGGGCCAGCCCTATACGCTGTACGCCACCCGCGGCATTCTGGACTCCGTCAACGCCAACCGCGTGTTCGACGTGATGGCCGAGGGCGTCGTCGCCCGCCAACCGATCGCCATGGACCAGCGGTTCGAGCCGATGCCCGGCCTGTCCGTCACGCTGTTCCCGGTTCCCGGGAAGGTGCCGCTCTGGCTCGAGGACGAGACCATGGAGATCGGCGCAGAGACCGAGACCACCGTGGGCGCGCTGATCGAGGCGGGCGGGCGTCGCCTCGCCTACATCCCCGGATGCGCCCGGGTCACGGACGCGCTCAGGGACCGGATCGCCGGCGTGGACGCTCTGCTGTTCGACGGTACCGTCCTGCACGATGACGACATGATCCGTGCCGGCGTCGGCACCAAGACCGGCTGGCGGATGGGGCACGTGCCGATGCGGGGCGACAATGGCTCGATCGATGCGTTGGCCGGCGTTTCGCTCGGCTGCCGCGTCTTCGTCCACATCAACAATACCAATCCGGTCCTGGTCGAAGGTTCGCCGGAGCGGGCCGATGTCGAGGCGGCCGGCTGGACCGTGGCCCATGACGGTCTGAGCCTCGCCCTCTGAGGCAATCTCGCCCACCGGTTGGGTACAGGCCGAGCCGGCACTATATCGGGATCGAGCCCGGACATTCGCCCCGGCGGGGCATCATTCCGAACGGTCGTTGCCGGCACTCGGGATGGTTCCCGCGCAGAGGGCGGGATCGGAGTACAGGAAACGCGACCCGAGAACGGATTCCGGTAACGCCATGAACGCAGTCTTCCCGACCCCTTCGTCGACACCCGACTCTGCCGAGAGCCAGCGGCTGCTCTCCCCGGACGAGCTTGAGGCAGCTCTGCGCGACATCGGCGCGCGTCGGTACCACATCCTGCATCCGTTCCACCGGCTCCTGCACGACGGCAAGCTCTCGAAGGATCAGGTCCGGGCCTGGGCGTTGAACCGCTACTATTATCAGGCGATGATCCCGGTGAAGGACGCCGCCGTGCTCGCACGGATGACCGACGCGTCCCTGCGGCGGATTTGGCGCCAGCGCATCGTCGATCACGACGGTGACCATCCGGGCGACGGGGGCATCGAGCGCTGGCTGAAGCTCGCCGAGGGTGTCGGGTTCGACCGGGATTACGTGCTGTCGACCCGTGGCATCCTGTCGGCCACGAAGTTTTCCGTCGAGGCCTACGTCCACTTCGTCGCCGAGAAGAGCCTGCTGGAGGCGATCGCCTCGTCGCTCACCGAGATGTTCTCGCCGACGATCATCTCGGAGCGCGTCGCCGGGATGCTGAAGAACTATGACTTCATCACCAAGGACACGCTGGCGTATTTCGACAAGCGCCTGACCCAGGCACCGCGTGATGCAGACTTCGCCCTCGATTACGTGAAGACGCATGCGACGACGCCGGACCTGCAGCTTCAGGCGATGGCCGCGCTGACGTTCAAGTGCAACGTGCTTTGGACCCAGCTCGACGCCCTCTATTTCGCCTATGTCGCCCCCGGCATGATCCCGCCGGATGCGTGGACGCCGGGAACCGGTCTCGTTGCGGAAGCACCCGTCGCGACGGCGGGGTCCGGCGTTCGCAAGATGGCGGCCGACGACCGGCCGCGCCTTCCGCGAGGCGTGCGGCTGCGCCACGACGAGACCCGCGGCAAATACGTCCTGCTCGCTCCCGAGCGGACCTTCGACCTCGACGACAACGCCGTGGCGGTGCTCAAGCTCGTGGATGGGAACCGCAGCGTCGCTGCGATCGCCGACGAGCTTGGCCGGACCTATGCGGCCGATCCGCGGGCCATCGAGGCCGATATCCTGGTGATGCTGGACGGGCTGGCGGAAAAACGGGTCCTGGAGCGATGAACGCACTGACGCCGAACCGGCCGGACGTTCCAGCGCCGGTGGGCCTGCTCGCCGAGCTGACCCACCGCTGTCCGTTGCGCTGCCCCTATTGTTCGAACCCGCTGGAGCTCGACCGTCGCTCCGGCGAGCTCGACACGGCCACGTGGCAGCGCGTCCTGACGGAAGCGTCCGGCCTCGGCGTCCTCCATGTCCACCTCTCCGGGGGCGAGCCGACGGCGCGCAACGATATCGTCGAGATCACCAAGACCTGCGCGGATCTCGGCCTCTACTCGAACCTGATCACCTCCGGGGTGGGCGGTGCTCTGGGCAAGCTCCAGGCGCTCTACGATGTCGGGCTCGACCACGTGCAGCTCTCGGTGCAGGGCGTCGATGCGCAGAACGCGGAGAAGATCGGGGGCCTGAAGAACGCGCAGCCGCAGAAATTCGAGTTCGCCTCCAAGGTGGTCGAGCTGGGGCTGCCGCTGACGCTGAACTCGGTGATCCATCGCGGTAACATCCACGAGGTCGAAGGCTTCATCGACCTTGCCGTGAAGATGGGTGCCAAGCGCCTCGAAGTGGCGCACACGCAGTATTACGGCTGGGCCTACGTCAACCGCGCGGCCCTGATGCCCGACAAGGCGCAGGTCGATGCCTCAATCCGGATCGTCGAGGCCGCACGTGAGCGGCTCAAGGGTCAGCTCGTCATCGACCTCGTCGTGCCGGATTACTACGCGAAATACCCGAAAGCCTGTGCCGGCGGCTGGGGCCGCAAGCTGATGAACGTCACGCCCCAGGGCAAAGTCCTGCCCTGCCACGCGGCCGAGACGATCCCGGGTCTCGAGTTCTGGCACGTCACCGACCACGCGCTGGGCGAGATCTGGCGGGATTCGCCAGCCTTCACCGCCTATCGCGGGACCGACTGGATGAAGGAGCCCTGCCGCTCTTGCGACCGTCGGGAGAAGGATTGGGGCGGCTGCCGCTGTCAGGCCCTGGCGCTCGCCGGGGATGCCGCGGCGACCGATCCGGCCTGCTCGCTCTCGCCGCTCCACGCCAAGGTGCGGGCGTTGGCCGTCGAAGAAGCGGCTGAGACGCCGCCGGAATATGTGTATCGGACGATCGGCAGCAACGTCCGGTCGCCTTTCAAGGAGGACGTCAACTCGTGAAGCTTCTTGCCACGACAGCCGTCGCGCTGGTGCTGGCCGCGGCGCCGGCGTTTGCTGAAGATGCGCCCAAGCCCGCGGCGGTCACCCAGGTCAACGCGGCGGCCCCGCCCAGTGCGGCCGATCTGCTGTTCGAGCAGCCGCATATGAAGAACGCGGCCCCCGGCTCGACGATCACGTACGATTACCTGCGCCGGTCGGGCATCGCCAAAGGACCGTTCGGGCCGCCCCTGTCGGATACGCTCACGCTCACGCTGGAGCCAGGTAAGAGCCCGGAGGCACGCGACATCCGCGTCATGATGTTCTCCGGCCTGAACCGCGTGCCGGCCGGTCCCTTTGAGGACATGAGCGGCAACCCGGTGGTCTCGCTGTTCCTGGAGAACCACCTCCGCTCTCTGGCGAAGGTGCTGGAGGCCAACCCGCGCTACCTGAAGCTCGCCATCCGTAAGGGACTGCGCGAGGCCGCGACCGTGACGCCGACCAAGGTCTCGGTGAGCGGCCGCGAGGTCGACGGCTGGCGGGTCGAGATACAGCCCTTCGCCAAGGATGCCATGGAACAGCGCATGCGCGGCATGGACAAGATGATCTACACCTTCATCATCGCCCCGGAGGTTCCTGGCGAGATCGTCTCCATCGAGGCGTCGTCGAAGAACGCCGAGGGTGGCGAATTGCTCGAGGAGAAGCTGAGCTATGATCCGAAAGCTGGCTGAACGCGGCGCGCTCGCCGCCCTCGCCCTGTGCCTGTCCGGCCTCGCCGGTTGGGCGGCTGAAGAGAACGACTATCCCACCGACGCGCGGGTCGATTACGTCTTCGGCTGCATGGCAGCCAACGGCCAGACCCGCGAGAGCATGCAGCGCTGCTCCTGTTCCCTCGACCAGCTCGCCGCGATCCTGCCCTACGACAAGTACGTGCAGGCGAGCACGGTCCTGTCGATGCGCCAGGGCATCGGCAACCGGGCGAACGAGTTCAAGGCGACCAAGATCTTCGACGACAAGGTCGCCGATCTCCGGCGCGCGCAGGCCGAGGCGGAGATCCGCTGCTATCGCGGCTGATGACCGGACCATGACGGCCGGCGTTGCGCTGGCCTGTGGTTTCGATCACACCGGGTCCCGAACCGCTCCTGAGAACGGGACCCGATCCGTGCCCCCCTCCCCCGGCCTGTCCGACCTGTTGCCCGGCCTCGGGTCGCGCACATTGGTCATGGGCATCCTCAACGTCACGCCCGATTCGTTCTCCGACGGCGGCCTGTTCTCCGGTGAGGCCGAGGCGGTCGCCCAGGCGAAGCGCCTCGTGGACGAGGGCGCCGCGATCCTCGATATCGGCGGTGAATCGACCCGGCCGGGCCACGTTCCCGTCCCGGCCGAGGAGGAGCAGGCCCGCGTCCTGCCGGTGATCCGGGCGGTGGCACCCGGCCTGACTGTCCCGATCTCGATCGATACCTACAAGGCGTCTACCGCGCGTCTCGCGCTCGAAGCGGGCGCGCGCATCGTCAACGACGTCTGGGGCCTCCAGCGAGAGCCCGACATCGCCTCCGTGGCAGCCGCACACGGCGCCCCCGTGGTGATCATGCACAACCGTGAGACCATCGACGCGGATCTGGATATCATCTCGGACCTGCTGACCTTCTTCGAGCGCTCGCTCGACATCGCCCGGCGGGCCGGCATTCCGGAGCGCGACATCGTGCTCGATCCTGGCGTCGGCTTCGGCAAGACCTGGACGCAGCACCTGGACGTGCTGCGGCGCCTTCCCGAGATCCGGGCCCTGGGCTTTCCCGTCCTGGTTGGAGTCTCCCGCAAATCGCTGCTCGGCCGACTGCACGACCGTGAAACCCGGCCGGCGGACCGGCTCTACGGATCGCTCGCAGCCCATGCCCTCGCCGCCACGCTCGGAGCCGACATCGTGCGGGTCCACGACGTCGCGGCCCATGTCGATGCCGTTCGGGTTGTCGACGCCGTCATGCGGCCGGACGCCCGATGAGCACGGACCGGATCGGCGTCGCCCGCATCGCGGTGTTCGGGCGCCACGGCGTGCTGCCCGAGGAAGCCGTGCTCGGCCAGCGCTTCTATATTTCGATCGATGCGCGGCTCGACCTTGCGCCGGCCGGTCGCTCAGACGACGTCGCCCACACGGTCAGCTACGCGGACCTCACCGAGATCGCCGTCATGATCGCGACGGAGCGCCGGTTCAACCTCATCGAGGCTCTCGCCGAGACGATCGCGGCCACGATCCTCGAACGCCACGCCATGGTTGAAGCGATCACGATCCGCATCGACAAGCCGAGCGCGCCGGTGCCCGCGATCCTGGATGGGGTCAGCGTCGAGATCACGCGCCACCGCGGAGCCCGCGCATGAGGGCGTATCTCGGCATCGGCAGCAACATCGGGGACATGGCCGCGATGCTCGACCGTGCGGTCGCGGGGCTTGCCGCGACGCCCGGCATCGACGTGGTCGCCCGCTCGGCCGACTATCGGACGCCGCCCTGGGGCAAGACCGATCAGCCCTGGTTTCTCAATGGTGCGGTGGCCGTCGATACGACGCTCGATCCGCATGGGCTGCTCGATGCCTGCCTCGGCGTCGAGCATGCGCTCGGGCGCATCCGCGAGGAGCGCTGGGGCCCCCGGGTGATCGATGTCGACGTGCTGGCGTACGAGGGAGCAACGGTGGACGACGCGCGGCTGGTTCTGCCCCACCGTCATGTGCGGGAGCGTGCCTTCGTGCTGGTGCCACTGGCCGAGATCGCCCCGGATCTCGTGATTGGCGGCGAGCGCGTCGCCGATGCCCTGGCCAAGCTCGACCGCACCGGGATCACGCGAGTCTGAGCCGAGGCTTGCGGGCGGCTGTCAGCCCGCAAGCCCGAAGCGTGGCCTACTTCGCGCCGGGTTCGGCCATTTCATTGGCCTCGTCGTCGAGGAGCGGCACGTCGTAGTCGCGCAGTACCTGATCGATGTCTGCCTTGCGCTTGCGCAGGACCGTATTGAGCGAGCGCTTCCAGTCGTTCTCGCCGAGGCGCACACCCATGGCGATCCGGTAGGCCATAGGCGGACGGGAGGGCTCCTTGAGCAGGGGCGTCACCGTCATGGGCGTTCCGGATTGCTTCGCAAGCCATCCTGCAGCAGGTCCCCAGAGCACCGCTGCATCGATGTCCTTGGCAGCCAGCCCCCCGACGATCTCGGCGCCGACGGTCTGGTACTTGCGGGCCGGATCGAGCTGATAGGGCGCGTAGGCCTTCATGGTCGAGACGAGGCCGAGATCACCCATCCGGTTCACCGGCGGTGTGCCGGCGATGACCCCGATCGCCTTGCCCTTCAGCCGCGGATCGTCGAGGGCGGTGATGCCGTCGAGTTCTCCCGTGCGGGTGACGAGCACGTAGGACGAGCGATAATAAGGATTGGTGGTCTGGACGAGGTCGCTGCCGAAGGCCTGGCCCATGATCAGGTCGCACAGGCCGGTGCCCAGCGTGTTGCGCACGAAGCCGGGACCCTGGGTCAGCCAGTAGTAGCGGACCTTGATCTTCAGTTCGTCGGCGATGATCGCCGCGATCTTGTTCTCGAAGCCGTCTTCCTTACGCTCGGAAAACGGCATGTTGCCGGGATCGCCGCAGACGCGCAGCACATCGGTCGTAACCGTGTCCGGTAGATGCTGCGCTGCAGCCCCCTGCGCCACCGTCATCGACAGGGCGCAGAGGGCGAGCGTCCGGGTAAAGGACGATGCAAGGGAGGACATCAGCCGCCCATGCACTCCTTCTCGGCCTTCCGGGCGGTCTCAGGCTTGTCCTCGTGGTCGGAGGGACGAACGCGGCCAACCGCGCCATCGGCCCGGGCCTTGAGGTAGGTGTAGAGATCGTCCGAGTAGCACATGACGTTCTTGTTATCGCCAAAGGCCGGCATGACCTTCTGCTCGGATGCGCTGATGTCCTGCTTGCCGCCCACCAGGATGCCGATGAACTCCTCGTACGAGAGGTGCTTCAGCGAGTCCTTCAGGGCCGGCGCGTAGGTCGAGCCCATGCCATCAGGGCCGTGGCAGACGTGGCACTCGGCGTGATAGCGGCGGTAACCGGAGTAGGTGTACCAGTCGAGCTTCTTGCCATCGTTGGTAACGTGGTACGTCGGATGGCCGTCGGCGTCGACGTACTTGCCGTCCTCGACCTTAACGGCGGCGTTCTTCTTAAGTAGAGCGGGGTCCTGCTCGGCGGTCTTGTCGTTCGCGTTCAGCGAATTGGCGAGAGCCGGATCGGCAGGCTTGGCATCCTCAGCATGTACGGCAACCGCGGAAACGGTCGCTAGGGCGAGGGCGGCGAGAAACGGCCGCGTGACGATGTTGCTGAGGTTGTGCAACGCGTAGTCTCCCTGGAGCGAGGCCCTTCGTCTCGCTTGGAGCCGTAGCCTCTTACGACGAATTCTAATCACAAGGATGCCGGCGCGGAAACCCGCGCCGGCACCATTTCGACACCTAAACCCTGCGGCCGATTAGTTCGGCAGAGCGAAGACGGTCAGCTGACCACCGAGGTTGGTGTACTGCGAGAGGGCTGCGTAGCCGCCCACCGCGCCGAGACCGGCGTTCGGGTCGGTCAGACCGGCCGCGAGGCCGATGCCGGCCCAGCCGCCGACGCCCGACAGGACGCCCACGTACTGCTTGCCCTTGAGCTGGTAGGTCATCACGTTACCGATGATGCCCGACGGCGTCTTGAACTTGAACAGCTCCTTGCCGGTCTTGTCGTCGACAGCCTTCAGGTAACCTTCGAGGGTACCGTAGAACACCACGTCACCGGCGGTGGCGAGAGCACCGGACCACACCGAGAACTGCTCGGCGTTGGACCACTTGATCTTACCGTTGACGCCGTCCCAGGCGATGAAGTTACCCATGCCGCCGTGCGAGTTCGGGGCCGGGTACATCGACAGGGTCGCACCGACGTAGGGCTGGCCCGGGGTGTAGGTCACCCGGAACGGCTCGTAGTCCATGCAGACGTGGTTGGTGGGCACGTAGAACAGGTTGGTCTTCGGCGAGAAGGCAGCAGGCTGCTGATCCTTGGTGCCGAGGGCCGCCGGGCAGATACCCTTGGAGTTGGTATCCTCGCCGTTCTGCTCGGTCGAGTACTTCGACACGACCAGCGGCCGGCCGTAGTTCTTCGAACCCTTGTCCATGTCGACCTTGGTCGCCCAGTTGACGGCCGGATCGAACTTCTCGGCGACCAGGAGGGCGCCGGTCTCGCGGTTCAGCGTGTAGCCGAAGCCGTTACGGTCGAAGTGGGTCAGGAGCGGCTGCTCCTTGCCGTCAACCTTCTGATCCGTGAGGATCATCTCGTTGATGCCGTCGTAGTCCCACTCGTCGTGCGGGGTCATCTGGTAGACCCACTTGGCGACGCCGGTATCCGGGTTACGCGCCCAGATGGTCATCGACCACTTGTTGTCGCCCGGACGCTGCTTGGGGTTCCAGGTCGAGGGGTTGCCCGAGCCGTAGTACATCAGGTCGAGCTTGGGGTCGTACGAGAACCAGCCCCAGGTGCAGCCGCCGCCGGTCTTCCACTGATCGCCTTCCCAGGTCTTCAGCGAAGAATCCTTGCCGACCGGCTTGCCGAGCGAGGTGGTCTTCTCCGGGTCGACCAGCATCTGGTCGTCCGGGCCGATGGAGTAGCCGCGCCACACCTTCTTGCCGGTCTTCAGGTCGTAGGCGGTGACGTGGCACTGCACGCCGAACTCGCCGCCCGAGATGCCGACGATGACCTTGTCCTTCACGGGCAGAACCGTGGCGGTGTTGGTCTCGCCCTTCTTCGGGTCGCCGTTGACGACGGACCAGTTCACCTTGCCGGTCTTGGCATCGAGCGACACGAGGGTGGTGTCGGCCTGGTGCAGCAGGATGGTGCCGTCGGCATAGGCGAGGCCGCGGTTGACCGTGTCACAGCACATGACCGGGATCACGGACGGATCCTGCTTCGGCTCGTACTTCCAGACGATCTTGGCCTCGTGGTCGAGGTCCAGGGCGTACACGATGTTCGGGAACGGCGTGTGCACGTACATCATGTTGCCGATCACGAGCGGCGAGCCCTCGTGGCCGCGCAGCACGCCGGTCGAGAAGGTCCAGGCAACCTGGAGGTTCTTCACGTTCGCCGAGGTGATCTGATCGAGCTTCGAATAACGGGTGTTGCCGTAGTCGACCGTCTGAAGCGCTTGTTCCGCCGGGTTGGCGATGCTCTTCAGGACGCTTTCGTTGGCCAGCGCCGGCGCGGCGATAGCCGCGACACCTGCGCCGAGCGCGAGGAGATGTACCGCTCTCATGGGTTCCTCCGACAAGTCTTAAGAGTCGTACAGACGCACTTAGAGAGTGGCGTCGCTCGGACCCCGACCTGACTGTTTGCGACAGGGATGGACGCTTCGGTAGCGGGCGTAGCGGACTTGAGGAGATCGAAAGATCCCCTCGCCAGGAGCCGCCATCCCTGAGGCGGCTCCCTCGAAACCGAAGCTTGCCCGGACCTTAAGAGATTTTTGAGCGCCGTCAACTCGATGTTGCTGAGCCTTGGGGATACGGTGAAAGCTTCTTTTTGCGTAACAAAACACGCGCGAATGTCATTGCTGTGCAATGTGGAATGCTGCGCTGCACAAGCTGGGGTGCGGCTATTTGGGCCCGTCTCAGGCTGCAGAGCGCGCTGTCCATGCAGTTCTTGCACGCCCAGGCCGCCCGGCTCGTTCCACTATGCTCCGACTGCCTGATGAGCGTGACCATAACCGGTATTCAGGGCGCAGGCTGAGAGCTTGGTCAATCGCGGTGCGAAATGGTCGAGCTTGGGAAATGGCGGCGTTTTCGTGGGTTGAAGACTGCTTGTAGTCCCGCCGCTCGCGTTGGATGCGACGTTTTGGAGCCCGTGGCTCGTCCTCCTCACGAGGCTGTGATTGCCGAATCGTCCCGGTTCGATTCGTGACGTTCAAGACAGCAACGGTCCGGCGGGTTGGGCCGGGTGTTGCGCCGGCATCAGCGGGTTCAGGCTCGGCCGGGGACAGCTTGGTGCGGGGTGGCCGGGCGTCGCTACGAACACTGCGTGCAGACAGCCCTTGCCGGCCATCAGTAACGTCGGTCGTTACCGGTCACAGCGCGCCGACGTCGCCAACGCTTTCGAATTCGGCACTGTCGCCGACGAGGTCCGTCAGGGAGATGTCGACGCGGCGGCCGTTCTTGAGACGGAGCTGGGCATCGGGTTCGAGCCAGATCGGTCTCAAGCCGGCATGGCTGCCGTGGAGGTCACCGTGGGCGAACACACCGCCCTGCCTTCGCGCCACGACGACACGGTAGCGGACACGAACGCTTTGGCATCCTTCAGCCGTGACAAGGCCCCGCCCGGTCAGCGTCGTCAGGATCTCGTTCGGTTCGAACATACGCGTGACGCGGCGGTAGGATTAAGTGGCAAGCAACATTGCCACTTAATCCTACCGCCGCGACGTGTCACGCCCTCGTGACCGTATTGTTGCGTGAAGCGGCAGCGTCGTCGGCGTGCAGGCGTCGGAAGCTTCACGGTGCTGCGCTGATACGGACAACCGGCGACAGCCCTGTGCTTCGCAGCATCTGGGGAGCAGGTCGCCGCCGATACCGTTCACGGCGGGCGCGATACGCTGAAGACAACTCCGTTCGAGTCTTTCGGTGCGGTCGCCTACCGTGCCGGGGTGCAACCCCGCTTCGATAACAGCGCCACAAAAATCAAACAGACTGGCTGCGCCTGGCCGTGGGCCGGGGGTCGACACGGACCTAATCCTCGATCGGGGTAACGCTTACGGCGAAGGCCATGTGAGCCAGGTCCGACGACCGGCCTTCCTTCTTTGGGGCGACATTCGAACAGGCGGCCTGGGCCCCGAAGATGGTTCGCTGAGAGATGTCTCTCTTCCTCGATCCCAGGATGCCGGAAATTTACTCAGAGTGGCTCCGGTCAGGGCCACATCCCGCGCCGAGGCGCGGTAAACACCTATCGACCGCCACCGCCCCTGCAGACGCTGTCCCGGCGCCCGCCCGTGACCTAGCCATCGACACCCGAGTGACCCACCGCGCTCGTCGGCTCCAGTTCTCGAACCACGATGCGGCCGTTCTCGACCGAAAGCGCCAGACGACCCTGCTTCAAGGCGAGGGCCTTGTCGCCGAACAGGGTCCGGCGCCAGCCCTGCAGCGCGGCGACCTCGGCGGTGTCGTCGTCCGCGATGGCCTCCAGGTCGTCCACCGTCGCGATGATCTTCGGCGCGACGGCCTCGGACTCGCACACTGCCTTGAGCAGCACCTTCAGCAATTCCACGATGGCACCGTTGCCGCCGCTCCGGCGCATCCGCTCCGGTATGCGGATGTCACCGGTGTCCCGGGTGAGACCGCGCTCCACGGCGGCCAAAATGTCGGCTCCGGTGCGCGAACGCTCGAAGCCGGCCGGAATCGTCCGCAGCCGGCCCAGGGCCTCGGCGCCGCGTGGCGCCGCCGAGGCGACGTCGATCACCGCCTCATCCTTCAGGACCCGGCCACGAGGGACGTTCCGGGACTGTGCCTCGCTCTCGCGCCAGGCCGCTACTTCCATGAGCACGGCGATCTCACGGGGCTTGCGCATCCGTCCGGAAAGCCGCCGCCAGGCCTGGGCCGGGTCGGCCCGGTAGGTCTCCGGCGACGTCAGGACCGCCATCTCCTCGTCGAGCCAGGCGCCGCGATCGGTGCGCAGCAGCTCGGCGACCAGGACTTCGTAGACCTTCACCAGGTGGGTGACGTCCGACAGGGCGTAGCTGAGCTGGGCTTCCGAGAGCGGCCGCCGCGACCAGTCGGTGAACCGTGACGATTTGTCGATCTTGGCCTTCGCCACGTCGTTGACGAGCTGCTCGTACGACACGGAATCCCCGTAGCCGCAGACCATGGCGGCAACCTGCGTGTCGAAGAACGGCTGCGGCAGGATCCCGCCCATCAGCCAGATGATCTCGAGATCCTGACGGGCCGAGTGGAACACCTTCACGGTCCGCTCGTCGGCCATCAGATCAATGAACGGTTGCAGGTCGATGCCCGGCGCCAGGGGATCGACCAATACGCCGGTCCCGTCGGGTGCCGCGATCTGGATCAGGCACAGTTTCGGGTAGTACGTCGTCTCGCGCATGAACTCCGTGTCGACGGTCACGAAGGGTTGCTCGGCGAGACGCGAGCAGACGTCGTGCAGCGCGGCGGTGGTGGTAATCAGGTCCATGGATCCGGCTATACGCAACCGGCGCCGTCATGGGGAGACGCCTGCGCGAAGGTCCCCATGTTTCACACGGTCCTCTTTGCGCCCGGTCAGCTCGCCAAGGCCGTCCGGCGGCGCGCCTGGGCCTGCCTGCGGATCCGCATTGCGTCGGCCCGGCGCTGGGCTTTGGCGCGCCCGAGCAGGCGATCCAGGATGCCGGTCTCGATGCGCTCGCCCGTCGCGCCGTCGGTCAGCCGGCGGATCCGGTCGACCCGGAAGCCGCGATAGCCGCCCCGGCGGGCGTCGATGCCGCCCAGGAGCGTCCGGCCCGGTCCGAGCTTCAGTTCGCGCGCAGACAGGGAGCGGTTGCTCCAGGCACCGGTCGCGTCCTCGTAGACCAGATCGAAATGCCCCTCGAGCGGTAGCGTGCGCCAGGCGCCGGACTGGCTTTCGACGGGCCGGTCGGGACGGCCGACAGAAACGGAAAACGCGTTTTGGCTCATGGACATCATATGGGGATCGTGGGCCCCGTCCGGTAGGCTGGACGCCCGGTTCGGCACCGGTTTCCGGCGTCGCGTGCTTGACTTGGGGGGCCTCGCGTGAATGGTGCCCGCCTTCCCAGAGAAGAAGCCCGTCATGCACCGTTACCGTTCCCACACCTGCGGGGCGCTCCGCCCGTCCGACGTCGGACAGACCGTCCGGCTCTCCGGCTGGTGCCACCGCATCCGCGACCATGGTGGCGTGCTGTTCATCGACCTGCGGGACCATTACGGCCTGACGCAATGCGTGGTCGATTCCGACTCGCCCGCCTTTAAGGCCGCCGAGGTCGCGCGCTCGGAATGGGTGGTGCGTATCGACGGGCGCGTGCGCACCCGGCCCGCCGGCACTGAGAATGCCGAGCTGCCGACCGGGGCGGTCGAGGTCTACATCGACGATCTGGAGGTGCTGGGTCCGGCCGGCGAGCTGCCGCTGCCGGTCTTCGGCGATCTGGAATACCCTGAGGAGACGCGGCTGCGGTACCGCTTCCTCGACCTGCGCCGGGACAAGCTCCACGCCAACATCATGAAGCGCGGGGCGATCATCGACGCGCTGCGCCGCCGGATGCGCGACGGCGGCTTCTTCGAGTTCCAGACGCCGATCCTCACCGCGTCGTCGCCCGAGGGCGCGCGCGACTACCTCGTGCCGTCCCGGGTCCATCCCGGAAAGTTCTACGCGCTCCCGCAGGCGCCGCAGCAGTTCAAGCAGCTGACGATGATCGCGGGCTTCGACCGCTACTTCCAGATCGCGCCCTGCTTCCGTGACGAGGACGCCCGCGCCGACCGCTCGCCGGGCGAGTTCTACCAGCTCGATATCGAGATGAGCTTCGTTACCCAGGAAGACGTGTTCCAGGCGGTGGAGCCGGTCCTGCGCGGCGTCTTCGAAGAGTTCGCCGAGGGCAAGCGCGTCACCAAGGAGTTCCCGCGCATCACCTTCGCGGATTCGATGCTGAAATACGGCGTCGACAAGCCGGACCTTCGCAATCCCCTCATCATCGCCGACGTTACCGATGAGTTCGCCCGGGACGACGTGGCGTTCAAGGCCTTCAAGGGCGTCATCAGTGCCGGCGGCGTGGTCCGGGCGATCCCGGCGACCGGAGCCGCGTCGCAGCCGCGCTCGTTCTTCGACAAGCTCAACGACTGGGCCCGCTCCGAGGGCGCGCCCGGGCTCGGCTACGTCGTGTTCGAGGACGACGGCGGGCAGCTTACCGGCAAGGGGCCGATCGCCAAGTTCATCCCGGCCGAGGTCCAGGCCCTGATCGCGCAGAAGACCGGCGCGAAGGCGGGCGACGCGGTGTTCTTCTCCGCCGGGACCGAGGCCAAGGCGGCCGCGCTCGCCGGCAAGGCCCGCATCCGCGTCGGCGACGAGCTCGGCCTCTGCGACAAGGATCAGTACGCGTTCTGCTGGATCACGGACTTCCCGATGTACGAGTGGAGCGAGGAGGAGAAGCGCGTCGACTTCTCGCACAACCCCTTTTCGATGCCGAACATCGACCGCGAGGACTTTTTGGCCCTCGACCTCGATACCCTGGCCACAGAGGGCCAAGACGGCGAAGTCACAAAAAGAATCTTGGGTATCAAGGCGTTCCAGTACGACATCGTCTGCAACGGCATCGAGCTGTCCTCGGGCGCGATCCGCAACCATCGCCCCGACGTGATGGAGAAGGCCTTCGCGATTGCCGGTTACGGCCACGATGTGCTGGAGCAGAAGTTCGGCGGCATGCTCAACGCCCTGCGCATGGGCGCCCCGCCGCACGGCGGCATCGCCCCGGGAGTGGACCGCATCGTCATGCTCCTGTGCAACGAGCCGAACATCCGCGAGGTCGTGCTGTTCCCGATGAACCAGCGCGCCGAGGACCTGATGATGGGCGCGCCCTCCGAGGCGACGCCCAAGCAGCTCCGCGAGCTGCACATCCGCCTGAACCTGCCCGAGAAGAAGGCGTAAGCGCAGGCGGACCGGTCGCGCCGTGGCGAGCCTCGTCGCGGTCGTCGTCGCCCATGACAGCGCCGACGTGCTGCCGGCCTGTCTGGCGGCACTGGCGCGGCAGCACGTGCCTGCGATCGTGGTCGACAACGCCAGCCAGGACGCCTCCGTGCCGGTGGCGGAGGCCGCCGGCGCGCGGGTGATCCGCAACGCCCGCAACGAGGGCTACGGCCGCGCCAACAATATCGGCGTCACCGCGGCCGTGACGGCGGAGCGGGTCCTCATCGTCAATCCGGACGTGGTCCTGCAGCCGGGGGCCGTCGATGCGTTGCTGGCGGCGGCCGCCGCTTGGCCGGATGTGGGCCTGCTGGCGCCGCGCCTGGTCGAGCCGGACGGGCGGTTCTTCTACCAGGCGCGCTCGCTGCTGGCGCCGTATCTCACCAACCCGGGGGGACGCCCGGCGCTGCCCGAGGGCGATGCCTGCGCGCCGTTCCTGTCCGGGGCCTGTCTGATGATCGCGCGGGCCCTGTTCCTCGACCTCGGCGGCTTCGATCCGAACATCTTCCTGTTCTACGAGGACGACGACCTCTGTCGGCGCGTAGCCGATGCGGGCCGCGCCCTCGTCCACGTCCACGGCGCCGTGGCTCTGCACGGTCGCGGGCGCTCGTCCGCACCGGAGCTTGGCCGGGTCTTCCGGTCGCGCTGGCATCAGGCGTGGTCGCGGGCCTATGTCAGCCGCAAATACGGCCTGCCCGACCCGAGCGTGTCCCACCTCATGACCAACCTGCCGAAGGTCGCGCTCTCGGCACTCGCCCTGCGCCGGTCCGGGCTGGAGCGGTACGGTGGCTCCGCATCCGGCGCCCTCGCCTTCCTGCGCGGCCGAGACGCCCTGGCCCGCGAGGGGCTGCGCTGATGGCCGGCCCCACGATCGCCACCGCCCTGGCACGCGGCCGCAACGGCTTCACCGGCTTGCGCCTGGCGCTGGCGCTGGCGGTGGTCGTTTCGCACGCTTTCAGCGTCGCTACCGGGGCCGCGGGCGACGAGCCGCTGGCGCGGCTCACCGGCTACACTCTGGGCGAGCACGCGGTGAACGGCTTCTTCGCGGTCTCGGGGTTTCTCGTCACCATGAGCTGCGACCGGCGCGGCCTCAGAGACTACGCGCTGGCCCGCGCCCTGCGGATCCTCCCGGGCTTCGTCGCCGCCACCGTGCTCGTTTCTTTGCTCCTCGGCGCCGCGATGACGCGCCTGCCGCTGAGCGAGTACCTGCGCGATCCAGCCCTCTGGTCGTTCGTGCGCGGGACGCTGACCGCCTTCAAGAGCAACGCCGCGCTGCCCGGCGTCTTCGAGGCCAACCCGTACCGGGCGCCGCTCGGCACGATCTGGACCTTAAAATACGAGTCTCTTTGCTACCTGGGCGTGCTGCTCGCCGCCCTATGCGGCCTCCTCCGCCGGCGGATCCCGGCGCTCTTGATCGTTGCGGGGCTCGCTGTCGCCTTGACGGCCGCCATAGCTTGGCGTGGCCCCGAGTTGCCGAAGGGTCTGGAGACGGTCCTGCGGCTGCCGCTCATCTTTTCAGCCGGCGCCGGACTGTATCTGTGGCGCGACAGCCTGCGCGTCTCGGGTGTCGTCCTTGCCGGCCTGGCTGTCGCGGCCACGCTCCTCGCTCGAACGCCGGCCTACCCGCCCCTGCTGTTCCTGGCGGAAGCCTACGGCGCCGTGTGGCTCGCCCTCGGGCCAATGGCGCGCGGCCTGTTCGATCCGAGGGCCGACCTGTCCTACGGGATCTATCTCTACGGCTGGCCGGTGCAGCAGAGCCTGCATGCCCTCTGGCCCGAGCCCTCCGGCCTCGCCCTGCTCGCCCCCGCGCTCGCGGTGACGCTGCCGGTGGCGGCGCTGTCCTGGTACGGCGTCGAACGGCCGGCACTGGCGCTCAAGGCGCGGGCGCTCGGCCGACGCAGCCTCGGCACGATCGAGCCGGCCGGGCCGTGAGCACCCTCCCCCCATCGGCCGCGCTGGCCCTTGCAGCACGGCTTCTGGAGGCCGAGGGCTTCGCCATCGTCGCCCGGAACGAGCGCGGTGACAGCCTCTATCTCGCGCTATCTAAGAGCCCCTGGCACCTGCGTCTGTCGAACCATGCACGAACCGCCAAGCAGCGCGCCCGGCGCAATGACATCCTGACGAGCCTGATCATCGATGCGCCCCGCTCCCCGGATCAGGTTCATACGCTGGTCCTGGGGGCATTGAAGAACTTCAGCGCGGCACTGACTCTACGAGAGGCTCAAGCCTCGGCCTCGGCCTCGGGCTCGCGAAAGTAGGGTTCGACGGTGCCCTTCAGCTTCACGGTCATCGGGTTGCCGGCCCGGTCGAGGGTCTTGCCGGCCGAGAGGCGGACCCAGCCCTCGCTGACACAGTATTCCTCGACGTTGGTCTTATCGACGCCCTTGAATCGCACGCCGACGCCGCGCTCCAGCATGGCCTCGTCGTAGAACGGACTGTTCGGGTTCGCGGCCAGGCGGTCGGGAGGCGTGTCGGTCATCATCCGGATCTCGGGTCGGTTTCGTGTGCGGCCCCGCGCGGGTCCGGCAGGGCGAAGGGCTCGCCGGTACGGGAATCCGGCTCGGCGCGCAACGCCGCGAGCAGGTCGGCGATCCGCCCGCTCTGCAGCAGCGGCACCAGCCGCGTCACCGTCGCGTGCGGCCGGTCCCACCAGGCGGTCTCCACCAGCGCCGCCACGGTGGCCTCGTCGAAGCGGTGGCGCACCACCCGGGCCGGATTGCCGGCGACCACAGCGTAGGCCGGGACGTCCCGGGTCACCACCGCCCGGGCCGCGACCACGGCGCCGTGCCCGATCGTGACGCCAGACAGGATCATGCAGCCGGACCCGAGCCAGACATCGTGCCCGATCACCACGTCGCCGCGCGAGGCGTGGTAATCCGCCGGTGCACGCGCATCCGGGAACAGGCCGCGCAGCGCCGCGAACGGGTAGGTGGAGGCCCAGTCGAGCCGGTGGTCGCCGCCGAGCAGGATCTCGACCTTGTCGGCGATGGAACAATAGCGGCCGATCGTCAGGCGACGGCCGCTCTCCGGGAAGCGCACTTTGGGACGCCCGTACGAGTAAGCGCCTATGGAGAAGCCGTGCGCGCGCGCCAGCGCGGCGAGGTGGATCCGCGTCTCGTTATGCGGGTTGCGCCCCCTACGCAGCCGGTGCAACAGACCGGTCACGATGGGATCCGGCGCGGTGCGCGACCGCGTCGTCTCCGGGAAAGCAGGCGAGCTGGAAGGTGAGCGATGGCCGATAACATGTCCGAGGACCTCAAGGCCGGGGCGCTCGTCTACCACCGCCTGCCGCAGCCCGGGAAGCTGGAGATCCAGGCGACCAAGCCGCTCGGCAACCAGCGCGACCTCGCCCTCGCCTACTCGCCCGGCGTCGCAGCCGCCTGCATGGCGATCTACGACGACCCGCAACAGGCTGCCGAACTGACGATCCGCCAGAACCTCGTGGCGGTGCTCACCAACGGTACCGCCGTCCTCGGCCTCGGCGATATCGGCCCGCTCGCCTCCAAGCCGGTGATGGAGGGCAAGGCGGTCCTGTTCAAGAAGTTCGCCGGCATCGACGTGTTCGACATCGAGGTCGACCAGAAGGACGTCAACAAGCTCGTCGACGTCGTCTGCGCGCTCGGGCCGACCTTCGGCGGCATCAACCTGGAGGACATCAAGGCGCCGGAGTGCTTCGAGGTCGAGGAGCAGTGCCGGGCCCGGATGAACATCCCGGTCTTCCACGACGACCAGCATGGCACCGCGATCATCGTGGCGGCGGCGGTCCTCAACGGGCTCGAACTCGCCGGCAAGGCGCTTTCGGATGTCCGCATCGTCACCTCCGGCGCCGGCGCGGCGGCGCTGGCCTGCCTGAACCTGCTCGTCTCGCTCGGCGCGACCCGGGAGAACATCACGGTCACCGACATCAAGGGCGTGGTCTACAAGGGCCGCCCGGAGCTGATGGACCGGTGGAAAGACGTCTACGCCCAGGAGACCGAGGCGCGCACGCTGGCCGAGGTGATCCCGGGGGCGGACGTGTTCATCGGCCTCTCGGCCGGCGGCGTCCTGAAGCCCGAGCTGCTGGAGAAGATGGCGGACAAGCCGCTGATCATGGCGCTCGCCAACCCCTATCCGGAGATCATGCCGGACCTCGCGCAGGCCAAGCGCCCCGACGCGATGATCTGCACCGGCCGCTCGGACTTCCCGAACCAGGTCAACAACGTCCTGTGCTTCCCCTACATCTTCCGTGGGGCGCTCGATGTCGGCGCCACCAGCATCAACGAGGAGATGAAGCAGGCGGCCGTGAAGGCGATCGCGGCGCTCGCCCGCGAGACTCCCTCCGACGTGGTCGCGCGGGCCTATGGCGGCGAGGCACGGCCGTTCGGCCCGGAATCGCTGATCCCCAGCCCGTTCGACCCGCGCCTGATCGTGCGCATCGCCCCGGCGGTGGCCAAGGCCGCGATGGATTCCGGCGTCGCCGGCCGGCCGCTCACGGATTTCAACGCCTACGTCGACAGCCTCGACCGGTTCGTCCACCGGTCCGGCCTCATCATGAAGCCGCTGTTCTCGAAGGCGAAGGCCGACCCCAAGCGGGTGATCTACGCCGAGGGTGAGGACGAGCGGGTCCTGCGCGCCGTCCAGGCGATCGTGGAGGACAAGGTCGCGTTCCCGATCCTGGTCGGGCGCCCGCGCGTGGTCGAATCGCGCCTGAAGCGCTTCGGCCTCTCCATTCAGGAGGGTCGCGACTTCGAGCTGATCGATCCCGAGGACGATCCCCGCTACCGCGCCTACGTCCAGACCTATCTGGACGTCGCCGGCCGGCGCGGCATCACCCCGGATGCAGCCCGCACGCTCGTGCGCACCAACAACACCGTGATCGGCGCCATCGCGGTCCGGCGCGGCGAGGCCGACGCCCTGATCTGCGGCCTGGAGGGCCGGTTCGAGACCCGGCTCAGGATCATCCGCGACGTGATCGGCCTGGCACCCGGCATCGCCCAATGCGCCGCCATGAGCCTGATCGTGACCAGCGAAGGTGCGTACTTCCTGGCCGACACCCATGTCCGCCAGAATCCCACCGCCGAGGAGATCGCCGAGGTCGCCCAGGCCTGCGCCGGCCATGTCAGCCGCTTCGGCCTGACGCCCAAGATCGCCCTGCTGAGCCACTCGGATTTCGGGCAGTCGGATTCCCCCTCGGCCATGAAGATGCGGGAGGCGCTGGCGCTTCTGCAGTCGCGCGACCCGAACCTGATGGTCGACGGCGAGATGCAGGCGGATTCGGCGCTCTCCGAGCTGGTGCGCGACCGGGTGCTGCCGGGCTCGCGCCTCAAGGGCGCGGCCAACGTCTTGATCTTCCCGAACCTGGATGCGGCCAACATCGCGTTCCAGTTCGCCAAGGTTTTGGCGGACGCGCTGCCGGTCGGGCCGCTGCTGATCGGCCCGGCCAAGCCCGCCCACATCCTGACGCCGTCGGTTACGGCCCGCGGCATCGTCAACGTCACCGCCGCGGCCGTGGTCGAGGCGCAATCCGAGCCGGCGCCCCTGCCCGGGGGCGAAGCCGGCGCCGGCATGATCTCCGAGTAAACTGAGCGGAACGATCCCGGCAGCTTCGGCTGCCGGGATCGTTCCGAGTCGCGCCTTCAGGCCGCCCGGACGGTGTCGAGGAAACGGGACACCTCGGCGGTGAGGTGTTCGGATTGCCGCGACAGGTCGGTGGCCGCGCCGAGCACCTGGCTCGCGGCCTTGCCGGTTTCCTCCGCGGCACTGGCGACGCCGGCGATGTTGCTGGTGACTTCCCCTGCGCCCGCTGCAGCCTGCCCGACGTTGCGGACGATCTCCTGGGTCGCGGCCCCCTGCTCCTCGACCGCCGCCGCGATCGAGGTCGCCACGGCGTTGATGTCCCGGATCCGCGCCGTGATCGTGCCGATCGCCGTCACGGCCTGGCCGGTCGAGGCCTGCACTCGCGCGATCTGGCCGGAGATTTCCTCCGTCGCCTTGGCGGTCTGCTCGGCCAGCGCCTTCACCTCGGAGGCGACCACCGCGAAGCCGCGCCCGGCCTCTCCGGCCCGAGCCGCCTCGATCGTGGCGTTCAGCGCCAGCAGGTTGGTCTGCCCGGCGATGTTCGAGATCAACCCGACCACGTCGCCGATCCGCGCCACTGCGCTGCAGAGTTCCTGCACCAGCGCGCCGGTCTGCCCGGCTTCGGTGACCGCCCCCAGCGCCAGCTTGGCCGATCCGTCGACCTGCCGGCCGATCTCCTGCACCGAGGAACCCAGCTGCTCCGAGGCGGCCGCCACGGTGTTGACGTTGCTGGCCGCCTGCTCGGCCGCGGCGGCTACCGTCGTCGATTGGCTGGCCGTCTGGTTCGCGGTGGCCGTCAGGGTCTGGGCGGTCGCCTGGAGCTCGGCGGCCGAGGACGAGACCTGACCGATGATGCCGCCGACCGCCGTCTCGAAGGCTTCGGCCATCTGGCGCATGCCGGCCTTGCGTTGCTGCTCCGTTGCCAGGCGCGCTTCAGCGGCCGCGGTTTCCAGCTGACGGTTCCGGATCAGGTTGTCCTTGAACACTTGCACGGCCGCCGCCATGGGCCCGAACTCGTTGCGATACAGCCCGACCGGCACCTCCACGGAGGCGTCGCCCGCGGCGAGGTCCCGCATCGTTGTCGACATCGTCCGGATCGGCCTGAGCACGCCGGCGAAGATGACGACGAGGCCCAGGCCGACCAGGAGGACGACCGCCGCGAGGGCGGCGACGTTGCGGATCAGGATGCCGCGTGCCGCATCGGCCAGGAGGTCGGCGTGCTCGATCATATCGTCGAGGCTCGCGTAGGCGAGATCGACGATGGTGGCCTGCGTCTCGGTATTCCGCTGCCGCAGGTCCTGGAACGTCACGCTCGGCGGCGTTCCCTGGCTCAGGGCGTCGAACACGGCCTTCGCGGTGGCCGCGTTCTCGCCCTGGAAGTTCTTGGCGTCGGCATTCTGGAACGCGGACCGAACCGTATCCGAGACGGAGGCGGCGGCCTCGGTGGTGACGGCCCAGGCCGTTTCCAACCGCGCCCGTTCCCCGGCAGCCGCCACGGTCTCGGGCAGGGTCCAGGAGGTGCCGGCCGCCAGCGACGTCTGGACTTGGAGGGCGACGTTTCCGATCGCGACCCGCGCCGCCCAGGCCGCACGCTTGAGGCCGAGATAACGCTGCAGGGCGGCGTCCGAACGGGGGATGGCGCCGTCCACGGCGTTCGTCGTTGCGGTCAGGGCATCGAGCAGCTCTTGATAGGCGGCGAGCATCGCGGGCATCAGCGTCGCGTCGCGTCGCTCCTTGGTGAGGCGCAGGGCCGCGTCGATGCGGGGGCGCAGCGCGTTCACGGCCTCGTGCGCTGCGTTCAGCCGCGTGACGGTCGCGGTCACCGCCGGAACGGTCTGCTCGTGCAGGAGGTCTTGGGCCCTGGCGAAACTCTCGATCATCGCCTGCCGGTTCGTCGCGATCGCCGACAGCGTGTTCGGCCCCGCGGGTTCCTGGCTACCCAGGGCGAGAGTCGAGCCGCGTTCGAGACGCAGTGGCAGGATCGTCTTGAGCAGGCGCCGACTCGTATGGGCCAGGGTGACGGCGAGATCGGCTTGCCGGGCCTGTTCCTGCGCAGAGACGAGCGCAGTCGTCGTATAGCTCAGCAACATCACCGCCAGAGCGGCGATCACCAAGCATAGGAGCGTCCGTATCGAGAACCGTCCAAGCCAACGCATGATCACAATCCGATGGCCGCCCACGGCCTCTGCAGATTCTGATACCTGAAACTTTCTTTCGATGCACCGCATCCCATTGTTGCGATGGATTTGCTGTGCTTTGATGTTGGAGAACCAAAGAATTATAATAAAAGATTCAATAGTTATAGCTTAGACGACGTCATATTGTACGGTGGTGCCGACAACAAATCGGCTGTTAATAGAGAATTTTTATGCTGGGGCCAAAGCTCCGCACCGTCGCAGCGGCGAGGCCGCGCGTTTGTCTCACGCAGGGCTTTCGTGGCGTGCCCCGGGACGTGATGACTGAAGTACCCGCTCGAACAGGCGTCCGCGGGCGCGATCCGGTTTCGGGTGCGGGTTCGGGCCGTCGTACCCGGCCGATCCGGCTCCAGAACCGGCGCGCCTGACAGGCCGGCCGCGTCGGGTCAGGCGGCGGTGTCGATCTCGATGCGCCCGTCCATCCCGACCACGCGGCCGAGTGCGCGCACCCGGTTCAGAAGGCGGTCGCTGGCGAGAGCGGCCCAATCCCGCGGCATCCGCAGCGTGACCCGGCCGTCCTCGACGAGGAGCGGCGCCCGGGTGAGCGCACCGTCCATGCCGGCCGAGATCGGGAACGCCACCCGGAGCATCGCGCCGAGCAGGCGGGCCCGCTCGAACAGGCGCGGACCCGCCACGGTCCGGAGGATTGGGTTGGCTTTTTCCGGGGCGAGGCCGCTGTGGCGGAGCGAGACGGCGAGGGCGAGATAGGCCCGTCCCGGATGGTCCACCCCCACGAAGGCGGCGTTCTGGATCGCCGCGATGCTCTGCTCGTCGCGGTAATCGGGGTGCGCGCGCCAGCCGACATCCGAGAGCAGGCAGCCCGCATGGCGCAGGCGGCGTTCGTCCGCGGTTTCGGGGCCGTCCAGCGTCGCCACGAACCGGTCCGTCCACGCGATCAACTCCTCGCCGTGGCGCGGCGCGCGGGACCGCAAAGCGTTGAACTCCGCCGCCGAGGCGAGGAGCGGATCGACGAGTCGCGTGTCGCGGTCGAGCTGCTCGAACAGCAAGCCCTCCCGAACCCCGGAGGCCGAGATCGCGACTTCCCGCGGGCGCCCGACCCGGATGATCTCTTCGAGCACCACGGCGCCGTAGGCCAGGAGCGGGCGGCGCGCCTCCGAGATCGTGTCGACGTCCTGGAGCAGGCTGACATCCGTCTGCTCGACGATCTGCAGGAAGCTCATCTCGTCGGTGGGCTCCACCGCGTAGCCGTGCATCACGTGGACCGGGTAGCCGCGCGCCGCCTGATGCAGCCGCGCCAGGGCGCGCCAGGTACCGCCGACCGCGTAGAAGGTCCGGCCGCGCAGGGTCTCGAGCTGCGGCTCGGCCTTGCGCATATGCTCGCGCACGATCTTGGCGGCCTTCTTGATCGACCCGCCGGAGAGGTCCTGCAGGGCGAGGCCACCGAGCGGCATGGTCACGCCCTGGCCGACCACGGTGCCGCGCACGTCCACCAGTTCGAGGGAGCCGCCGCCCATGTCGCCGACCACGCCATCCGGCGCGTGGAAGCCCGAGATCACGCCCATGGCGGACAGCTCCGCCTCACGGCGCCCCGACAGCAGCTGGATCTCCTGGCCGCAGGCGGCTTCGGCGGCGCGCAGGAAGTCCGGCCCGTTCTCAGCGTCCCGGGCCGCTGCCGTCGCCAGCACGAACACCCGGCCGACCCGCATGGTCTCGCACAGCACGCGGAACCGTCCCAGGGCGGTCAGCGCACGGTTGACCGCGTCCTCGTTCAGCCGGCCCGTGGTCAGCACGTTGCGGCCCAGGCCGCACAGGACCTTCTCGTTGTAGAGCGGCGTCGGCGCGCGGCTCAGGCCGTCATAGGCGACGAGCCGCACCGAGTTCGAGCCGATATCGATGATCGCCACCGGCGGCCGCGGATCGCGCGAAGGCCGGTCGGCGGAATGCGCGAGGGTGAGGTTGGCGCGAGGGCTGCCCAAACGTCCGAGTCCTTGATGGAACGTGGCCGGCCGGACCGGCGGGCCGCGTGTGCAATCCGGAGCCGCAACCGAGATCGGCTCCACGTCGATGATTCGCTGCGCTCGCGGCCGAACCGGGATCCCTGGCGACGGCGCAAGCTCTAAGCCCAATCGGGCCGGCAGAGCAACGTTTCGGCCGCCCGGCCCTTTCGCCGGGCGGAGTTTCCGGACGCAGACCCGCACAACATGGTCCCGAAACCTGTCGAGCGTCCCGCGCATCGGCCGGTGCACTTAGGCGCGCTGAGCCCGACGGCTCAGAGCGCGGGGACTCGACTTCTTCGATGCCTTGCCCCGGCCGGAAAGACTTGGATTCGTCATGAAGTACTTGTGCGCGTTGAACGGTTCCTCACCGTCCGCCGGCTGGATCCGCTCGCAGCCCCCGGAGGCCAGCAGCCGCCAGCTCTGACGGTTGTCCAGGAGGTTGGCCAGCATGATCTGGTCGAGGACCTGCTGGTGCACGGTCGGGTTCGTGATCGGCAGCATAGCCTCGACCCGGCGGTCGAGGTTGCGGCTCATCAGGTCGGCCGACGAGATGTAGATCGTCGCCTTCGGGTGCGGCAGCCCGACACCGTTGCCGAAGGCGTAGATCCGCCCGTGCTCCAGGAAGCGCCCGACGATCGACTTGACCCGGATCGTCTCGGACAGCCCCGGGATGCCCGGCCGCAGGCAGCAGATGCCGCGTACCACGCAATCGATCTGCACACCGGCCGAGGACGCATCGTACAGCGCGTCGATGATCTGCGCGTCGACGAGGGAGTTGCACTTGATCCAGATCGCCGCCGGCCGGCCGGCCTTGGCGTGGGCGACCTCGGCCTCGATGTTCTCCAGCAGCCGGTTCTTCATCGTCAGGGGCGAGACCGACATCCGCTCCAGTTCGGCGGGCTCGGCGTAGCCGGTGATGAAGTTGAAGATCCGCGAGACGTCCCGGGCGATCGCCGGGTCGGCCGTGAAGAACGACAGGTCCGTGTAAACGCGCGCCGTGATCGGGTGATAGTTGCCGGTGCCGACATGGCAGTAGGTCACGAGCTTGTCGCCCTCGCGCCGGACCACCAGCGACAGCTTGGCGTGGGTCTTCAGCTCGACGAAGCCGAACACCACCTGCGCGCCAGCCTTCTCCAGGTTGCGCGCCCAGCGGATGTTGGCCTCCTCGTCGAACCGGGCCTTCAGCTCGACGAGCGCGGTGACCGACTTGCCGAGTTCGGCGGCCTCCGCGAGCGCCGCGACAATCGGGGAGTTCGACGAGGTGCGATAGAGCGTCTGCTTGATCGCCACGACGTTCGGGTCCCGGGCCGCCTGGGCCAGGAACTGCACCACCGAATCGAAGGATTCATAGGGGTGGTGGACGATGAAGTCCTTCTGGCGGATCGCCGCGAACACGTCGCCGCCGCTCTCGCGGATCCGCTCGGGAAAGCGCGGGTTGTAGGGCTTGAACTTCAGGTCCGGCCGGTCGATCCCGACGATCTGGGACAGCTCGTTGAGGGCGAGCATGCCCTCGATCAGGAAGATCGCGTCCGCTGAAATCTCGAGTTCGTCGGCGACGAAACCGCGGAGGTCTTCGGACATGCCGGACTCGACCTCGAGGCGGATCACGACGCCCCGGCGGCGCTGCTTCAGGGCGGTCTCGAAATGCAGGACGAGGTCCTCTGCCTCCTCCTCGATCTCGAGATCCGAATCCCGCACCACCCGGAACGCGCCGCTGCTCTTGACCAGATAGCCCGGGAACAGCCGACCGGTGAACATCCCGATCACCTGCTCGATCGAGATCAGGCGCGCGGCGGTCTCACTCTGGCTGGTGGGCAGGCGAACGAACCGGTCGATGACGCCGGGAACCCGGATCAGGGCCCGCAGCAGCCGGCCGTCGCGTGGCCGCACCAGCGCCAGCGCGATGGTGGTGCCGAGGTTGGGGATGAACGGGAACGGGTGCGCCGGATCGATCGCGAGCGGCGTCAGGACTGGTGAGACATGATTGAGGAAGTATTCCTCCAGCCAGGCGGCCTGCTCGGCGGTGAGGGCGGCGGGCTCGACAATCTCGATCTCGGAGGCCTGCAGTTCCACCCGCAGCTGGCGCCAGCGCGCCTGCTGGTCGGCGGCGAGCCGCGCCACTTCGATACCGATCCGGTTCAGTTGCTCGGACGGCGTCAGCCCGTCCTGGGACGGGAGCGTCAGACCGGCCCGGACCTGGTCGATCAGGCCGGCCACGCGGACCATGAAAAACTCGTCGAGGTTGTTCGCCGAGATCGACAGGAAGCGCAGGCGCTCCAGAAGCGGATGGTTCGGGTTGGAGGCCTCCTCCAGCACCCGGCGGTTGAATTGCAGCCAGGACAGCTCGCGGTTCACGAACCGCTCGGGGGAATGCCGGAGCGAGCGCCCGGCCTCGACCACGGGTTCCCGCGCCGCGCCGGCCGGCTGCTCCACCGGTGCCGCCGGGACGGCGGGCCATTCGTCGGCGGTATCGATCGGTACAGGCTTCGTCTCGGCGGTTGCACCGGGTGCCGCGGCGGCCATCGCATTCGGGTTGGTGTCGCTCGTCACCGCAGCGCTCTTGACGGCCGCGCTCCGCGAGGCCGTACGAGAGGCGGGAGCGCGCGCCCGCGGAGCCGGTGCGCTCGCATCGGCCGTGTCCTCGGCCGGTTGGCTCGATGCGGCCGTGCGGTTGGCCGGCGCGCGCCTTGCGGCGGGGCGGCGTGGGGCCGGATCGGTCGCGTCGGGCCGACGGGGCTCCGCGGCCTCGTCGGCGGCGTCGCGGTCCATGGGCTTCTGCGTCGATTCCATTCCGATTCCTGTCCTTGCCGCTGCCGGCGCATCTACCATTCTACACCGGTAGCTTTCACGAGGCTTTCGTGACGGCCACGGCTTTCCGCTTCTAAGCGTCCGGATCGATCTCGTCGTCGAACCCCATGCGGCGTAGCACGGCCAGCGCCAGGGGCCGGCTGATCCGCCGCCCGCGTCCGAGCGCGTCCCGATCCAGCTCGGCGACGAGATCCCGCGCGCGTCCCAAGGAGCGGTCGATCCGCAGCGCCAATGCCTCGATCACGCTGAGATCCACCACCAGCTGACGGTCGACGAACAGCTTGACCAGGACGGCGCGCAGCAGCGCGTCGTCCGGCGCCTCGATGGCGATGCTCGGCGCCAGGCGCAGCCGCGAACGCAGGTCCGGCGTCACGAGGCCCAGGGCGTCGATGCCGGAGGCACTGGTCAGCAGGACCGGACACGCCCGCTCGCGGGCGCGGTTGAGCAGATGGAACAGGGCCGCCTCGTCGCGCCCCTCCGCGCGATCGATATCCTCGATCACCAGCGCGCCGTTCGAGACGAGGTGCTGGACCGCATCCGCCCCGATTTCGGAGGCTGCGGCCGTCCAGGCATGGGCCCGCTCGGCCCAGATCGCCGCGAGGTGGCTCTTGCCGCTGCCCGAGGGGCCGGTCAGCACCAGCACGCTGTCGGGCCAGTCCGGCCAGGCTTCGACCAGCGCGTAGGCCGCCTCGTTCGCCGGCCCGACCAGGAAGTCCTCGCGGCCGTACCGGGGATCGAGGGGCAGGTCGAAGGCCAGCTGCCGGGGTGGTGCGTTCTCGCGCATGGGGTGCCCAGATCGATCGTTCAGGATGACCGCGTCTTGGTGGCGGTCAAGGTCCGGCCGGCCTCGTCGTTCAGGTCGATCAGCACCGGTTGCTCGGCATGATAGAGGCGGCTTTGAAGATAGCGCTTCAGGGCGAACCGCACGAGTACGCCGAGCGAGGCCGCCACCGGCACCGCGAGCAGCAGTCCCACGAAGCCGAACAGGGTTCCGAAGGCGAGCAGCGCGAACATCAGCCAGACCGGATGCAGGCCGGTCGACTCGCCCACCAGTTTCGGAGCTATCACGTTGCCCTCGAGGAACTGGCCGATCAGGAACACGCCCACGGTCAGCCCCAGATGCAGCCAGTCCGAGGACGGCCAGAACTGCACCAGGGCGACCCCGACCGAGAGCATGAAGCCGGTGAGCGTCCCGACATACGGGATGAAGGTCAGGAGGCCGGCGATCAGCCCGATCAGAACCCCGAAATTGAGCCCGACCAGCCAGAGGCCGACGGCGTAGAAGCTGCCGAGGATCAGGCAGACCAGGGTCTGGCCGCGCACGAAGCCGGTGATCGCGCCGTCGATCTGGCGTGCGAGGTCGCGCGCCGTGGCCCGGTGCCGGGGGGGCACCCAGCTGTCCAGAGCCGCCATCATCCGATCCCAGTCGACAAGGATGTAGAAGGCCACGACCGGGGTCACCACCAGCAGCGACGCGATCGAGATCAGCGCCTGGCTGCCTGACCAGATCGACTTGAGGAACGCGAGCAGCCACGCGCCGCCCTGGCTCGCCAGCGTGCCGACGGAGGATTGCAGCTCGGTGAGCACGTTGTCGCCGCCGACGCGCTCCAGCAGCGGCCCGGCGCGCTCGGCGATGATCCCCTGGAGCCGTGAGACCATCGCGGGCAGCGCGTTCACCAAGCCCGCGACCTGATTGGCGGTCAGCGGGATCAGGATCAGCAGCGACACGATCAGCGCCACGACGAACAGCGCCAGGATCAGCAGGCTCGCGGCAAGGCGGCCGAGGCCCAGGCGCTCCAGACGGTCCGCCAGCGGATCGAGCAGGTACGCCAGCGCGATGCCGGCCACGAACGGCAGCATCACCTCGCGCAGCAGGTAGACCAGGAGGCCGAGGGCGACGAGGCTCCCCAGCCCGATGACAGCCCGTGCGCGCATGATGTCGTCCCCCCTCGGGCCGCATAGCACGCCCTGTCGCAGAGTGGAGATCGGGCAGGTCCCGATCAAGGCACGCGCCAGCCGACTCGCGCAGCGCGCTGGAAGCCGCTAGAGCGGACCCGATGATGACCGGGACGACGCTGGCATGACCGCCAAGGATGGACAGGGACTGACCTACGCGGAGGCGGGCGTCGATATCGACGCCGGCAACGCGATGGTCGAGACGATCAAGCCGTTGGTGCGCTCGACGCGGCGGCCGGGGGCGGATGCCGAGATCGGCGGCTTCGGCGGCCTGTTCGATCTGAAGGCCGCGGGGTTCCGCGACCCGATCCTGGTTGCGGCCAACGACGGCGTCGGCACCAAGGTCAAGATCGCGATCGAGACCGGTCGCCATGACACGATCGGCATCGATCTGGTGGCGATGTGCGTCAACGACCTCGTGGTCCAGGGCGCCGAGCCGCTGTTCTTCCTGGATTATTACGCCACCGGCAAGCTGGTGCCCGGCGTCGGCGCCGACATCGTGCGCGGTATCGCCGAGGGCTGCCGGCAGGCCGGATGCGCACTGATCGGCGGCGAAACCGCCGAGATGCCGGGCCTTTACGACGGCTCAGATTACGACCTCGCCGGCTTCTCGGTGGGCGCTGCCGAGCGCGGCACGCTGCTGCCGAAGCCCGGTATCCGACCCGGCGACGTGGTGCTCGGCCTGCCCTCCTCCGGCGTCCATTCCAACGGCTTCTCGCTCGTCCGCCGCATCGTCGCCAAGACCGGCCTGAGCTGGGACGCGCCGGCCCCGTTCGACGCGAGCCGCAGCCTCGGCGACGCCCTGCTGGAGCCGACCCGGATCTACGTGAAGCCCCTGCTGTCCGCCCTGGAGGCGACCGACGGCATCCGCGCGCTCGCGCACATCACCGGCGGCGGCTTCCCCGACAACCTGCCCCGGGTGCTGCCGGACGATATCGGCATCGCCATCGACCTCGACGCCATCACCCCGCCCCCGGTGTTCGGCTGGCTCGCCCGCGAGGGCGGTGTCGCCGAGGCGGAGATGCTGCGGACCTTCAACTGCGGCATCGGCATGGTGGTGATCGCCGCCGCCGAGGCGGTCGACGACGTCGACGAGGCCCTGACCCGGGCCGGCGAGGCGCCGGTGCGCCTTGGCCGGATCACCGCGCGCGGCTCCGAGCCCGTGACCTTCAGCGGACGCCTCGCGCTCTGATGGCCGCCCCCCGGAAGACCCGCGTCGCGGTCCTGATCTCGGGCCGCGGCTCGAACATGGTCGCGCTGATCGAGGCTGCGAAGGATCCGGCCTACCCGGCCGAGATCGTGCTGGTCCTGTCGAACCGTCCGGATGCCGCCGGCCTTGCGCGGGCGACAGCGTCCGGGATTCCGGCCCGGGCGATCGACCACACCGGTTTCCGGGATCGGGCCAGCTTCGATGCCGCCCTCGACGCCGAGCTCCGGGCCGCCGACATCGACCTCGTCTGCCTTGCCGGATTCATGCGGATCTTCACGCCGGACTTCGTGGCCGGCTGGGCCGGGCGGATGCTCAACATCCACCCCTCGCTGCTGCCGCTGTTCAAGGGGACCCACACGCACGCCCAGGCGCTCGAAGCCGGGGTGCGGCTGCATGGCTGCACGGTTCACTTCGTGGTGCCCGAACTCGATGCCGGGCCGATCGTGGCGCAGGCCGCGATCCCGGTGCGCCAGGGCGACGACCCGGACAGTCTCGCCGATCGGGTGATCGTCGAGGAGCGGCGGCTCTATCCCGCGGTGCTGGCGCTGGTGGCCGGGGGACGTGCCCGGCTGGAGGGCGACCGCGTCGTCATCGCCGACGCCGCACCGGACGGCGTCCTGTTCAGCCTGTAGCGGGATCCCGAAGGGACAAGCCCCTTCGGGAGGGGCCGGGGCCGCGCCCCGGGAGGATCAGATCGGCCGCTGCAGCTTGCAGCTGTCGAGCGCCGACAGGGCCTTGGCGCGGGCGGAATCGTTGAAGTAGCCGGTCGCCCGGTAGGACTCGACCTCGGACTCGTCGAGGCTGCGCAGGGTCTGCCGGGCGTAGCAGCCGCAGGGACGCTCGAGGGACGCCTCGGGGGCACTGGTCAGCCGGGCCTGGACGACCGTGCAGGCATGGCGCACGCGGCCTTCGAGGCTGGCCTTCGTGGCCGTCTTCAGCGCCGGATCCGGCTCGTACTGCTGGAACGGGGCCGGGGATCCGCCCGCGAGGGCGGCGGTCGCGCCGATCGCGATCAGGCCGGACGCGATCAGCAGGGGCAGGCGGCGCATCGTCATGGTCTTGGCGGTCCAGGGCTGAGGGTCAAATAACCTCGGCCGTTGGACGCCGCGGGGCGCCGCTCCGTCAATGACGGACCGGACACACCGGGCGGCATTCACCCCGCTGCCGGGGGGAATGCGACGGGATGGCGGAACGGTGTGCCCGACCCGCCACCCCGGCCTCCGCTTCAGGCGGCGATATCGGAATCCTTGAAGAACTGCGCGATCTCGAGCTTGGCGTTCTCGGCGCTGTCCGAGCCGTGCACGGTGTTCTCACCGACGGACTCGGCAAACCGCTTGCGGATCGTGCCCTCGGCGGCCTGGGCCGGGTTCGTGGCGCCCATCACTTCGCGGTACTTGGCGACGGCGTTCTCGCCCTCGAGCACCTGCACGACCACCGGGCCGGAGGTCATGAAGCTGACGAGCTCGCCGAAGAAGGGCCGCTCCTTGTGGACCTCATAGAACTTTTCGGCCTGCTCCTGGGTCAGGCGGATGCGGCGCTGGCCGACGATGCGCAGGCCCGCCTCCTCGATCACCGCGTTCACGGCGCCGGTCAGGTTGCGCCGGGTGGCGTCGGGCTTGAGGATCGAGAAGGTGCGCTCGGTGGCCATGGTGTGTCCGGTCTGTCTGTGAAAAAGGCGGAGGGTGCGCGCCGGGCTGACGGGCGCATCTCAGGCGCGAAAATTTCGCTTCCGCCGCAGGCTTATAGCGGGCGCCCTACCGGGCCTCAAGCGGCGCACGGACTGGGCTCTGCCGGCGATCTGCGGCGTCGCGCCGAATCCGGGAGCCGAAGGTCAGGCGGTGGCCGAGCTCTTCCTCGAACGCGCGGCTTTCTTCCGCGGGCCGGCAGCCGGCATCGCGAAGGTCGCATCCGGCCTGCCCGGCAGGCTGACGACGATCCTGAGCTTTCCGCCGAGGGCGGAAGCGATGCGGGCGATGGTGGAAACCTGCATGTCCGCGGACGGATTACGTTCAAGCTTGGCCACGTAGGCCTGAGAGGTCTCCAGTGCCTGCGCCAGTTCTGCCTGCGTCATCCCCATGTCGCGCCGGAACTGCGCCAAGGTTCGGCTCTCCTGGACAAGCAGGTCCGCATGGGCCTGGATCTCCGCCTGATCGCCTGGGGAAAACTCCGCCAGGATGTCGGTGAGCGGTACGATGGTTCCGCGCTGTGCGTCCTTTGTCATCTGAAGCCCTCCGTCATCGCCTGGGCGTCCTTCTGCTGCTGCGTTGCGAACGGGTATGCGAGGCCGATTGTGTGGTCCGGGACGAAACCAAATTCGCTCGATGCCGCGTGAAACGCGCATCCGCCGTCGCGATCGTTTGCTTGTAGACAAGCGCCTAAGATCGACCGCCCTTAGATGCGGCTGCGAGCACGGTCGCCCTGCGCGTCACATCGAATGCGTAGGCCACGCGCCATTCGACCTTGTTCACGGTCGGACGCAGTTCTTTCATGCTCGCGTGCTTCGAGCCTTTGAGGGTGTCGGCCATGGGACGGCCCAGCTGCGGGCCTTCGCTGGCGAGGACCAAGGCATAAGCCGCGATCGTTTTTCGGGCTTCAGCATCGAACGCGGCGAACTCCGCGCGAAAATCCACGTCGAAAGCGACCGTCCACGTCATTGCCGGGCCGTCCCACCTGATTATAACTCATGAGTTATATCGTCAAGGGCGTGCGTTAGCGAGGCCTGCGCTGGCGTTGAGTTTCGCCCGCGCGGCGGCTTTGCCAACAGGCGAAACAAACTGAGCCGTGGCTCTGCCGCAACACCGCCGAAAAATCGCCTGATTGCGGCGGCTCACTCGGCCCAAGCCGATTTCGTCCGCCCCTCAGGCGCCTTCGGTGCCCAACATACGGAGACGAACCATGCGCCTCGCCCTTAGCACCACCCTTCTGCTCGCCGGACTCTCGGCCGCCTCCGCCGATACCGGGAAGGATCCGTCCGGCACGTGGCTCACCGGCGATGGCCGCGCCAAGATCCGCATCGACCGCTGCGGCCTCGGCCAGAAGCTCGTCTGCGGCAAGGTGGTCTGGCTCAAGGCACCCACCGCCGAGAACGGCGCCGCCAAGACCGACGTGAAGAACCCCGATCCGAAAAAGCGCAGCCGTCCGGTAATCGGCCTGCAGCTCATCGACGGCCTGAAGCCCGACGAGGAGAAGTTCACCGGTGAACTCTACAACATCGAAGAGGGCAAGGTTTATACCGTCAGCCTGGAGCGCGAGAGCGAGGCCGAGCTCAGCGTCTCGGGCTGCATGCTCAAGGTGCTCTGCGGCTCGCAGACCTGGACGCGGGTTCCGGACGTGAACCAGCAGGCCGCCAACAAGAACTGAGGCTTAGATCGCCGCGAGGCCGCGCTGGACGGCCGGCCTCGCCAGCACGGAGTCCAGCCAGCGCGCCACGTTCGGCAGGGCGGCGATCTCGACGCCCTGCTTGAAGTTGAGCTTGGCCCAGGTCACCGTCGCGATGTCGGCGATGGAATAGTCGCCCGCGAGGTAGTCTCGACCCTCGAGCCGGCGCTCCAGCACCCCATAGAGGCGGTTGGCTTCGGCGGTGAAGCGCTCGATGGCGTACGGCACCTTCTCGGACGCGTAGATCTTGAAGTGGTGCGTCTGCCCGAGCATCGGGCCGAACCCGGCCACCTGCCAGAACAGCCACTCGTCCACGGCCACCCGGGCGCGCTCGTCCGTCGGGTAGAACTGGCCGGTCTTGCGACCGAGATACTGCAGGATTGCTCCCGATTCGAACACCGTGATCGGCTGCCCGCCCGGCCCGTCCGGGTCGACGATGGCCGGGATCTTGTTGTTCGGTGAGATCGCCAGGAAGTCGGGCGTGAATTGCTCGTTCTTGCCGATGTTGACCGGAACCACGCGGTACGGCAGCCCGCACTCCTCGAGCATCACCGGAATCTTCCAGCCGTTCGGCGTGCTCCAGGTATGGACGTCGATCGGCCGCCCGGACACCGCTGCCATCTTGATCTGCTCCTCGACCGATCACACGGCGGCGCGGCGTTCCCCCGCCGATCTCGGACACTGCCGGCAGTGAAGACGATTTCCCGGCCGCGCTCAAGGGCGTCGATTGCGACGGGCTCACGTTTCCGAGAGCGCGCAGCTGTCTTGTTGGCGAAAGCTGCCGCGCCCTTGTCCGAAGCGTGGCCGTCCGGCGAGATTGCCCCCCGGAATCATTGTGATCCCGGGGGGAGTCTCGATGTTCGATCGTCGTGTGCGGATTGCGGTGCTGATAGCGCCGCTCTTTTTGGTCCAGCCGCTTCTGGCGAAGGAGGCGCCGGCTCCGATCGCGAGCGAGGCCCCCGCGGGCAAGGAGCCGGCCACCCGGGAGCCGGCCGCCAAGGAGCCCTCCACGAAGGCGCCGAGCGCCGGGCAGAGCGCGGCCCGCGAACGGCAGAAGACGTGCGGCGCCCAGTGGCGCGCCCTCTCCGACGCTCAGAAGACCACTCAAGGGCCGAAATGGCCGCAATACTGGAGCAGCTGCAACAAGCGGCTGAAAGGCGGCGACAAAGCTTGACAGCAACGCGAACCGCCGCACCTCTCGTTCGTTGCTGGTTTGAACGGGAGCGTGGGTGGAATTCGGTGCTGACATGACGGATCGGCAGGCACTCCGGCCGTCTGCGGCATACCCGGCAGCCGATCGGTGCGCGTGGTCGATGCCGTCGTGCCGGCGTTCCTCCCGGTATAGGTATCGCCCCTGCGCAAGCACGCCGGACCCGGTGCAGCATGGCTGAGGTCTCGGCCCATGCCGGCTCGCCCCGGCAGGCGGCGATCGGCGACCGACTGATCGGCTTCCTCGATGCCTGGGTGCCCAAGCCCGCGGCCTGGGCGTTCGCCCTGCGGATCTGGATCGCCATGATGCTGGCCCTGGCTGCCGCGTTCTGGCTCCAACTCGACAGCGCCTCGTCGGCGGCCACCTGCGTGGCGATCCTCGCGCAGCCGAAGCGCGGGCAGGCGATCTCCAAGGGCGTCTACCGCCTGCTGGGCACGCTGATCGGCGCCGCCGTATCGATCCTGTTCATGGCGCTATTCGGCCAGGACCGGGTCCTGCTGCTGCTCGCGTTCACGGTCTGGCTCGGGCTGTGCGTGTTCACCGCGCAGTACCTCCAGGACACGCGCGCCTACGGGGCGATGCTGTCGGGCTACACGGTGGCGATCGTCGCCCTCGGCCAGATCGACGAGCCGCAAGGCACCTTTGATGCCGCGGTCTCCCGCGTCGCCGTGATCGTGCTGGGCATCATCGTCATCACCTTCATCAACGACGCCCTTGCCTCGCCGAGTACCTGGCGGACGCTGCTGCCGCAGTTGCGCAAGGCCTGGGACGACACGCGCGCCTACGCCCGCGAGACCCTGTCGGACGGCGATCTGGGTGCATCGCGGACCGCCGCGTTGATCCGCACCATCGCGCCGATGCGGGCCGATGCCAGCGCCATCGCGGGCGAGCTCGACGACGGACCCTGGCGGGCCGCGGGCGCGCGCAGCTGCATCGCGGCGCTCTACGTCCTGGCGGCTGCGGTCCGCGCGGTCGCTGCGGCCTCCGCCTGCTTGCGCACGCGGAGCCCTGCGGTGGAGGAGGCGCTCGCGATCTGCCGCCGCGTCGCCGAGGATCCCGACCCCGAGACGCTCCAGCGGGACGACGCCCGACTGCGGGATCTGATGGACGCCGCGATCCGCGACGGCAAAAGGCCCCTCGACGAGGTCGTGGTCCTGCAGCGTGCCCTCGACGTCGCCTGCGCGGCCACCTTCGCGCAGGACGGGATCCAGGCGGTGGCCGACGGCCATCGGCCCTTGCGCGACGCCAGGCTGCCGACGCACCGGGATTTCCCGGTGGCCCTGCGCGGGGCCCTGCGGGTGGCGATCGGCTTTGCCATCACGGCCGCCGCCTTCGTGGCTCTCGGGCTCCCGCAGGCATCCTTCGCGCTGGTCCAGGTGGCGTCCACCGCGGCGCTCTCGTCAGTAACGCCCGATCCCAAGAAGTTCGCGAACGGCGTGGTCATCGGGATGACGCTGGCGGCGACGTTCGCGGGCATCGCGCGGTTCGTGTTCCTCGACGGCGTCCAGGGCTTCCCGATGCTCGCCATCGTGATGGCGCCGGTGATCTTCCTCGGCTGCTTCCTGTCGTTGAATCCGAAGACTTTCGGAATCGGCTTCATCGTGATCGTGTTCTTCCCCGTACTGCTGGGCCCGTCCAACCCGCAGAGCTACGACGCCCAAAGCTTCCTGCTGAACGCGTTTCTGGTCGTGATCGCCGCCATCGTCCTGTCGATCGTGGTCCGCCTGCTCCTGCCGGTCACGCCGGAGCGTCAGCGGGTCTACGCCCTCGATTCGGCCCAGCGGTCGCTGGCCGACGCCCTGGTCGGCGAAGGCGGGGACGCGACCACCCGCACGAGCCTCAACGCGGACAGGCTGTTCCAATTCGCCGGCTACAGTTCAGGCAGCGGGGCGGTGCGCCGGGCGAGCCTGTCGCACGCCTTCGCGCTGGCCCGGCTCGAAGCCTCGGCCGCGCGGGCCCATGCGGAGCTGCGGCGGCTCTGGTCGGTCGAGCCGTCGCGGGCCGCGATCCAGCGGGCCAGGGCCGGCCTTGCCACCGGCGACGACAGGGCGCTGGAGAGCGCCGCACGGGACCTGATCCGGGCAGCCTCCCAGGAGGACCGGGTTCTGCGGTTGACGACGGCGCGGGCCGCCAGTGACCTGGTGACCGCGGCCCGAACCATCGCGCGCCATCGACGCGTCCTGCGGCGCCTCGATATCGCATTGTTCTAACTTAGGGTTTGGCGCGAAACCGACATGTATGAGGATATCCATATCGGTGGGGTCCTGGTCTCCTCGTTCGTGGCGTATGCGCTTGCGGCCTTCGTGATCCTCCTCGGCCTGCGTTGGGTCTTTGCCCGGATCCGGTTCAGCCGCTACGTCGCCAACGCGCCGCTCGCCGAGGCCGGCATCTACGTCTGCGTCCTCGCCCTCCTGATCGCGTTCATCTGATGCCTGCCACCACCGCCGACGAGGACGATCCCAGAGCCGCTCACCGCGAGGAGGCGCCGCGCCCGGCCGATCCGCCGCCCCTCACCGCACGGCGGGGCCGCGCCGGGAAGGTCCTACGGCTGGCCGCCACGGGCGTGATCCTGCTCGTCGCCTTCGCGGCCGCCTGGTTCGTCTGGGAGTTCTATGTGGCGGCGCCGTGGACCCGCGACGGCCGGGTCCGCGTGCAGGTTGCCAACGTCGCCCCGCAGGTCTCCGGGCAGATCGTGGCGCTGCGCGTGCAGGACAACCAGCTCGTCCGGAAGGGCGACCTGCTCTACGTGATCGATCCGATCGATTTCGAGGTCAACGTCACCTCGGCCGATGCCGAGGTGAAGAACCGCGAGGCCGACCTCCAAGTGAAGAATGCGCAATCCGCGCGGCGCCAGGCGCTCACCACCGTGTCGACGTCGGTCGAGGAGAAGCAGCAATACGCCGGCACCGCCAAGATCGCCGAGGCGGCGCTGGAGAGCGCGCAGGCGCAGCTGCGGCAGGCCAAGGTCAACCTCGAACGGACCCAGGTGAAATCCACGGTGAACGGCCGCGTCACCAACCTGCTGATGCGGGTCGGCGATTACGCCCGCACGGGCACCTCGAACATCAGCATCGTGGATACGGACTCGTTTTGGATCGACGGTTATTTCGAGGAGACCAAGATGGCCAACATCCATGTCGGCGATGCGGCCGACGTGAAGCTGATGGGCTACGATCCGCATCTCACGGGGACGGTCGAGAGCATCACGCTTGGTATCTCGACGGCGAACGCGGCGGCGAGCACCCAGGGTCTGCCGGACGTGAACCCGGTCTATACCTGGGTGCGCCTCGCCCAGCGCGTCCCGGTCCGCGTCCGCATCGACCGCAAGCCCGCCGACGTGCCGCTGGTGGCCGGCATGACCGCGACCGTGGTGGTGGGTGATGGCCGCGCGCCGATGCCGACATGGTTCATGGACCTGCGCAACCGGGTCTCGGGCCTGATCTCCGGCCCGTCCGGCCCGCAGGTCGAAGCCGATCGACGCTGATCCCGGACCTCGACAGGGTTGGTCCTGAAGGGGCCGAAATGCGCGCCGATCAGGAGGCGCCCTCGTTGCGGACCGTATTCAGCGCGGCAGGCCTGCTGTGTGCGGCGGGCCGAGCCGTCGCGGCCCGCGAGACGGCCGCGGTGTTCGACGTCCAAATCTCCAACTTCTCCCCCGTGCCGGGCGACGAGGCCAACCGGGCGCGGCTCGAACGCACCAGCGACCAACTGCGCGACCTGCTCCGGAAGATGGGTCTGTCCGTGGTCGCGCCGACCGACCCGGTGAAAGACGAGGTCGCCTGGAGCGCAAGACCTACGCCGCTGCAGCGGCTGCGTCGGTGTCTTCGCCCGCAAGCTCGGCGCCGCCATCGCGATCACCGGGGAGGTCGAGAAGGTTTCGAACCGGATCTTGAACCTGAATGTCTATGTCGAGCCGGTTTCCGGAAACGCTTCGGAGAGCGCCTATAGCGTCGAGCTGCGCGGCGACACGGACGAGTTCTTCGAGCGCGGCATCGGGTTTCTGGTTGAGGACGACAGGGGTGCCGGCCAGTGAAATGCGGTCGATCCAGACGGGCACGAGACAAACTTTTGCGGTGCCGAGCCCCGGCCCGTAAGTCTTTGATTCGGCTGTCCCGCGCTGCGATGGATGCGGGTGGGTTCTTGGAAAATCGAGCCTGACCGGGAATCGGGTGTTGACGGGCATCTGAAGGCGGCGCAATCTTCGGATGTGTTCAGCGATAGTGAACACAAACCGGAGAGACGGCCGGCACGTCGGGGATGTGTTGGTCCAGATCAGCTTCCGGAAGCTGGAGGAGACAGGGATGACTCCACCGCAGCGTGACGCCGCCTAGACGGCTTCGGGACAGGTTCGGCCCGGAATCCAGCGGCATCAGACGAACAACCGGACGGAGGCGGCCTCAGGGGCGCAGAAGCGGCCAAGCGATGGCTCGTCTTCGAATGCGCGAAAGGCCCACATCGCGCCGCTTCCGCCGCGGTTCCCATCAGGTCCCGATCGGCTCTCCACCGCCCGGCATCGCCGCGGCGGTCACACCACTTGGCGCGATGAACGCCGCCCGCGATGGCCGGACGAAGTATCCGCGCCCGAGATGACGGCGCCGACCGGGCTCGAACTTCTCGCGCCGACATCCCTGGCTGGTGACAGGAACCGGCAAGGCGGACGTCGCATCACCAAGCGGCGCGCGCTTTGCCGATCTCACTTCAGGCGATGCCGAGCTTGTCCTTCAGCAGGGCGTTAACCGCCGCCGGGTTCGCCTTGCCGCCGGTGGCCTTCATGGTCTGGCCGACGAACCAGCCAAGCAGGGTCGGCTTTTCCTTGGCCTGGGCGACCTTGTCGGGATTGGCCGCGATGATCTGGTCGATCGCCGCCTCGATGGCGCCGGTGTCGGTGACCTGCTTCATGCCGCGGCTCTCGACGACGGCGCGCGGGTCGCCGCCCTCGGTCCAGACGATCTCGAACAGGTCCTTGGCGATCTTGCCGGAGATGACGCCCTCGCCGATCAGGTCGACAATCGCCCCGAGCTGGTCAGCCGAGACCGGCGTGGCGTCGATCGAGAGCCCCTCCTTGTTGAGGCGGCCGAAAAGCTCGTTGATCACCCAGTTGGCCGCGGCCTTGCCGTCGCGACCCTTGGCGACCGCCTCGTAATAGTCGGCCGAGGCGCGCTCGGCCACGAGCACGCCGGCATCGTAGGGGGATAGGCCGTAATCCTTGACGAACCGCGCCTTCTTGGCGTCCGGCAACTCCGGCAGGCCGGACGCCAGCGCGTCGACATAGGCTTGGTCGAACTCGAGCGGCAGCAGGTCGGGATCGGGGAAGTAGCGGTAATCATGCGCTTCTTCCTTGGAGCGCATCGAGCGGGTCTCACCCTTGCCCGGATCGAACAGGCGGGTCTCCTGGTCGATCTTGCCGCCGTCTTCCAGGATCGCGATCTGGCGCCGGGCCTCGATCTCGATCGCCTGGCCGATGAAGCGGATCGAGTTGACGTTCTTGATCTCGCAGCGCGTGCCCAGCGGCTCACCCGGGCGGCGTACCGAGACGTTCACGTCGGCGCGCAGCGAGCCCTTCTCCATGTCGCCGTCGCAGGTGCCGAGGTAGCGCAGGATCGTGCGCAGCTTGGTCACGTAGGCCTTGGCTTCCTCAGACGAGCGCAGGTCCGGCCGGGAGACGATCTCCATCAGCGCCACGCCCGAGCGGTTGAGGTCGACGAAGCTGCGCAGCGGATCCTGATCGTGCAGCGACTTGCCGGCATCCTGCTCCAGGTGCAGCCGCTCGATGCCGACCGTGATCGACGTGCCGTCGGCCATGTCGACCAGCACCTCGCCCTCGCCGACGATTGGGTCCTTGTACTGCGAGATCTGGTAGCCCTGCGGGAGATCCGGGTAGAAGTAGTTCTTCCGGTCGAACACCGAGCGCAGGTTGATCTGCGCCTTCAGGCCGAGACCGGTCCGCACCGCCTGGGCGACGCATTCGGCGTTGATCACCGGCAGCATGCCGGGCATCGCGGCATCCACCAACGAGACGTGGTCGTTCGGCTCGGCCCCGAACTCGGTCGAGGCGCCGGAGAACAGCTTCGCCTGGCTGGAGACCTGGGCATGGATCTCCATGCCGACGATCACCTCCCAGTCGTGCAGGCCGCCCTTGATCAGTTTCTTGGGGTCGACAGGTGCGTTCATGGTGGTCCGGGCCAGGATGTGATGCGGTCTCCGCACGATCCGATTCACGACCGCATCCTGAGGTGCTGCGCAGCGGCCTCGTGGGCTCGTTCGCGGCCCCCTTGGTAGGCGCGCGTGCGCGGTCACCTCAGGATGCGGTCGCGGATGGGATCGCGCGGTGTGCCGCTGTCCTACTCTCGAGAAGCACTTACGGGCCGCTTCGCGGAAGAATCAAGCGCGCCGGGCGATCGTCCGCCGGGCGCCATAGGCGAGCATGGCCCAGAGCAGGGCGGCGATCGTCCGTACCGGGAAGAAGGTCGGCCCGTCATGGGTGATCGGCGCCGGCCACGGGATCCCGGCCGCGCTCACCGCCCAGGAGAACAGGACCGAGAATCCGAGCGCCGCGATCGCCGCAATGAAGACCTTGCCGAACTGGCTGGCGGTCCAGCCGAGATAGACCGCCACCACGATCAGCGCCGGATCGAACGCGGCCCAGATCCAGACCGTCCAGGGATAGAAGGGGACTGTCATGCCCACCAAGGCTCGGGCAGGGTCGTCCGGCCGGCGGCTTGCTCGATCACCTGGGCGACCGCGAACAGCGTCTCCTCGTCGAAGGGACGGCCGATCAGCTGAAGGCCGAGGGGCAGGCCCTGGCCGTCGATGCCGGCCGGGACGGCGATGCCTGGCAGCCCCGCCATGTTCACCGTCACGGTGAACACGTCGTTGAGGTACATCTCCACCGGGTCGGCCGACGCCTTCTCGCCGATTCCGAAGGCCGAGGACGGCGTTGCCGGGGTCAGGATCGCGTCGATCCCGGCCGCGTAAGCCTCCTCGAAGTCGCGCTTGATCAGGGTGCGGATCTTCTGTGCGCGGACGTAATAGGCATCGTAGTAGCCGGCCGAGAGCACGTAGGTGCCGATCATGATCCGGCGCTTGACCTCGCGGCCGAAGCCGGCGGCGCGGGTGTTCTCGTACATCCCGGCGATGTCCTTGCCGGGTACGCGCAGGCCGTAGCGGACGCCGTCGTAGCGCGCGAGGTTCGAGGACGCCTCGGCCGGGGCGACGATGTAGTAGGCCGGCAGCGCCGAGGAAGTGTGCGGCAGGGAAATCTCCCTGATCGTCGCGCCGGCATCCTTTAGCCAGGCTGCGCCGTCGTCCCAGAGCTTCTGGATCTCGGGCGGCATGCCGTCGACCCGGTACTCCTTGGGGATGCCGATGGTCAGGCCCTTCACGCCGCGGCTGACCGCGGCCTCGAAGTCTGGCACCGGGAGGTCGACGCAGGTGGTGTCGCGCGCATCCGGACCGGCCATCGAGCCGAGCAGGATCGCGCAGTCCCGCACCGTGCGCGCGATCGGGCCGGCCTGGTCGAGGGAGGACGCGAAGGCCACCGTACCCCAGCGCGAGCAGCGGCCGTAGGTCGGCTTGATCCCGACCGTGCCCGTGAAGGCGGCGGGCTGGCGGATCGAGCCGCCGGTATCGGTAGCGGTGGCGCCCAGGCACAGCCGCGCCGCCACGGCGGCGGCCGAACCGCCGGAGGACCCGCCCGGCACCAGCTGCGCCTCGGAGCCCTTGCGCCGCCAAGGCGAAACCACGTTGCCATAGGCGCTGGTCTCGTTGGATGAGCCCATGGCGAATTCGTCGAGGTTCAGCTTGCCCAGCATCACGGCGCCGTCGCGCCAGAGGTTTGCCGAAACAGCCGATTCGTAGTGCGGCACGAAGGTTTCGAGGATCTTGGAGCCCGCGGTCGTGGTGACGCCCTCGGTGCAGAACAGGTCCTTGATCCCGAGCGGGATGCCTTCGAGCGGGCGCGCCGCACCGGCCGCGAACTTCTGGTCCGCGGCATCCGCCATCGCGAGAGCGCGGTCCGGCGTCTCCAGGATGTAGGCGTTCAGGGCGCGGGCCTTGGCCATCGCGTCGAGATGGGCCTGGGTCAGCTCGCGGGCCGAGATCCGCTTCGCCTTGAGGGCGTCGCGCGCCTCGGCCAGGGTGAGTTCGTTCGGATCCACGCTGTTCCCGTCCTCGCGCGCCACGGCGCGCATGCCCGCCAGAATGTTAGCTTCGCCGAAGGCTGGATGCAGCCTACTCGACGACCTTCGGAACCAGGAAGTAATTGTCTTCGGTCTCGGGGGCGTTGGCGACCACGTCCGCGGCGCGGCCACCCTCGGTGACCACGTCCTCGCGCTTCTTCATCGCCATCGGGGTGACCGAGGTCATCGGCTCGACGCCGCTCACGTCGATGGCGCCGAGCTGCTCGACGAAGGCCAGGATGGCGTTCAGCTCACCCTGCAGCGGACCGACCTCGTCGTCGGTGACCGCGATCCGCGCCAGATGCGCGATGCGCCGAACCGTCTTCTCGTCGACCGACATGCCGTCCCGTTCGTCCCTGCCCGGGAGGCAGCCCCGGCGCCGGCCGCGCTATAGCACTGCGGTTCGACGCGCCGCAACGCGGGCGTTAGAGCCGGCCCGCCCCTCAGGATGGCGGGCGAGAGGCGCGCCGAACGCCTCTTTCCGGACGGTAGCGGCTGGATTTCGGAAAAGACGATGCGGACCAACGATCTAGCGCATCGTGCCGGTTCCGCTGCCCGGCGCGATGCGCTAGGTCACCACGTGGTTCGGCGTGACCGACATCTCGATGGTGATGCCGGCCGGGCGCACGGGCCGGAAGACCGATTGCGAGGCGCCGAAGACCAGGACTTCGAAGGCCAGGACCAACATCCAGCAATGCTTGCGGGTCACGGATCGTTTGCGGCTGGGCTGGGCCGGAGTGCAGGGCTGGCCGATCGTCGTCATGGCGATACCCGGAGTGTGGATTAACGAAGTCTTAACCTACCTATTCGCGAACGGCTCCGGGCGCATCCGGGTCGATCTACGGAGAGCGTTAACGCTGTGGACGGTGGAGTGGCTGTGATGTGGGAGTCTGTGTTCACGAGCCTGGCGGCGGGGTTCACGGCGCAGGGGGCCGACCTCGACCGTACCGCGGCGGAGCTGGGCTTCCCCCTGCCCGCCTCCTACCGCAGCTTCTGCGAGACCTGCGGCATCGGCCTGGCGGGCGGGCAGTTCCGGATCGCCGTTCCGTCGCCGTACGAGGCCAGCGATCTGGCCACCCAGGCCGGGGTGATCGCCATCAGCGTCGGCAACGCCGTGGCGATGCTGGAGGATGGCGGGGAACCGCACCGCTTCGATGTCGAGGACGGCGACCCGGCGGTGATCGAGCGCGCGTGCTTCTTCGGCGCCGGCGAGGACGGCAGCATCCTGTTCTGGGACGTCTCCGGCACCGGAGAGGAATACGACATCTGGCTGCTCGCGCCCGACCTCGAGACGGTGCGGTTTGGCGGCGAGAGCCTGGCCGACTTCTTCACCCGGGTGACCGGACCCTCCGCCGCCCTGGTCCTGGGCCCCGGGGCGGCGCCGCTCCCCGCCGGGTTCGAGGGGATCTCGGAGGCCACGCTGGCGCGGGGCGCCGGGGTCGCTTAGAGCATCGCCCAGGGTCGGAATCCTGAATGATGCTCTCAGTTTTTATGCGGCATCGTCCCGAAAACTGGCGACCACCGTTCGGGACGATGCATCAGGCGGAGCTATGAACTTCGACGAGATCCGCACCTTCGCGGCCGCATCGCGCGGTGGCGCGCGCCTGATCGGGGTCGATCTCGGGACCAAGACGATCGGGCTCGCCCTGTCGGATCTCGGCCGCCAGATCGCGAGCCCGCTCGAGACGATCCGCCGGGTGAAGTTCACCCCGGACGCGCAGCGCCTGGCCGCCTTGTGCCGGCAGCACGCGGTCGGCGGCCTGGTGATGGGGCTGCCCCTGAACATGGACGGCAGCGAGGGGCCGCGGGTGCAATCGACCCGCGCGTTCATCCGCAACCTCAGGCCGATCATCGACATCCCGCACGTCTTCTTCGACGAACGCCTGTCCACGGCCGTGGTGACCCGGGCGTTGATCGAGGCGGATGCCTCCCGGGCCCGGCGCGGCCAGCTCGTGGACAAGCTCGCCGCCGCCTACATCCTGCAGGGCTGCCTCGACGTGATGCGCAACCTCGCGGATTCCGACGCAGACGCACTCAACGACTGAGGAGCGAGACCGCACCGCTGCCGTGCCGCTCGATCCGGCCGTCGAGCTCCAGCTCCAGCAGCACCGTCTGCACCACCCGGGCGCCGACCCCGGCGCTGCGCGCGAGCTCGTCGGTCCCAATCGGGCACGGCCCCAGCAGGGCGATGATTCTCTGGCGGTCGTCTGTAGGCTCCTCCGGTTCGACCGCCGGCGCGTCGGGACCGGCGGCCATCCTGGTGCTGTCGTTGAGCAGGTCCGCCCGCCGATCCAGATCGATCTCGTCCCAGAAATCCGGTTGCTCGGCGAAGTCCGGCCGGTCCCGTGCGGGGGCTGCATCGGGATCTGGGCCGCGATCGATGATCGGGCCGATCACGGCGAGGACGTGGTCGATGTCGGCCACCAGGGTCGCGCCCTGGCGAATCAGATCGTTGGTGCCCTCTGCCCGCAGGTCGAGCGGGGAGCCCGGGACGGCGAACACTTCGCGGTTCTGCTCCAGGGCGTAGCGCGCCGTGATCAGCGAGCCGGAGCGGCGCGCCGCCTCCACCACGATCGTGCCGTAGGCCAAGCCCGAGATGATGCGGTTGCGCCGTGGGAAGTCGCGGCCGCGCGCGTCCCAGCCGATCGGCATCTCGGCCAGCACCGCACCGCCCTCCCCCAGGATCGCGTCGACCAGGGCCGCGTGGCTGGCGGGGTAGATCCGGTCCTGCCCGCCGGCCATCACTGCGACGGTGCCGGTGTGCAGGCTGGCCTTGTGGGCGCGGGCGTCGATCCCCCGGGCGAGCCCCGAGACCACTGCGAGACCGGATTCGCCGAGGCCCCGGGCCAGCCGCTCCGTGAAGGCGAGCCCCGCGGTCGAGGCATTGCGCGACCCCACGATGGCGATGGCGGGCCGCGCCAGGATCCTGGGGTCGCCACGCAGCGCGATGAGCGGCGGGGCCGCGTCGGTAACCTGAAGCAGGCGCGGAAAGTCCGGTTCACCGGTGGCGAGCAGCCGACCCCCGAGGCGTGCCAGCGCGGCGACCTCGTCCTCGGCCTGCATCCGGCTCGGCGGCTCGATGCGTTTCCCCTGCCGCCCGGTCAGCGAAGGCAGGGCTTCGAGGGCTGCGGCGGCGCCGCCGAACCGGTTGATCAGCGAGCGGAAGCTGCGGGGGCCTACGCCCTCGGTCCGGATCAGCCGCAGCCAGTCGAGGCGCTGGGCGTCGCTGAGCTGCATGGCGCCCCCTCCTCGGGATCACGCCGTCGCCCGTGACGGCTCAGCCCTTCTGGCCGATACGCCCCTCTGAGCCGGCCGCGAGTCGGCGGATGTTGGGTGCGTGCTTCCACCATAGCAGCAGGCCGAGCAGCAGGAACAGCACAGCTTGCGTCGGCGCGCCGAGCGCCCACAGCACGAGCGGCGTTGCCGCGGAGGCAGCCAGGGCCGCCAGCGACGAGTATTTCAGCGCGAAGGCCAGGCCGAGCCAGATCGCCGCGAAGGCCGCCAGAGCCGGCGGGCTGAAGGCCAGCAGCACGCCGATGAAGGTCGCCACCCCCTTGCCGCCCTTGAAGCCGAGCCAGACCGGAAAGAGATGGCCCAGGAAGGCTCCGAGCCCGGCGGCGAGCGCCGGTCCCTCGCCGAACTGCCGGGCGATCAGCACCGCGGCGGTTCCTTTCAGGGCATCGCCCAGCAGGGTCGCGGCGGCGAGACCCTTCCGGCCGGTGCGAAGCACGTTGGTCGCGCCGATATTGCCTGAACCGATCGCCCGGACGTCGCCGAGGCCGGCGAAGCGCGTCAGGATCAGCCCGAACGGGATCGCCCCCAGGGCATAACCCAGGGCCAGGCCGCCGAGGACGGCCGGCGTCGCGAGGTCCGGGAAAATCATGCCGCCGCCGCCAGATCGTCGAGGGCGTGTACCGTCCGGCCTCCGACCAGCGTCAGCACCGCGGCGCCCTGGAGGCGCGCCTCATCGAACGGCGAGTTCTTCGAGCGCGACTTGAGCCGCCGCTTGTCGAGCACGTAGGGCAGATCGGGGTCGATCAGCACGAGGTCGGCGGGCGCACCGACCGCCAGCCGGCCGGCCTCGCGGCCGAGGATCCGGGCCGGGTTGACGGTGAGCGCCGCCACGAGCTTGGCGAGCGCGAGGTCGCCGGTATGGACCAGCCGCAGGGACGCGCCGAGCAGGGTCTCGATCCCGAGCGCCCCGTCGGCCGCCTCCGCGAAGGGCAGGCGCTTGGTCTCCACATCCTGCGGGTTGTGATCGGAGACGACGACGTCGATCACGCCCTCGTTCAGGGCCTGCACCATGGCGTGCCGGTCGGCCTCGTCGCGGAGCGGCGGCGAGAGCCGGCAGAAGGTGCGGTAATGGCCGATGTCGTTCTCGTTCAGAACGAGGTTGTTGACCGAGACCCCGCAGGTCACCGGCAGCCCGTCCTGCTTGGCCCGGCGCACGATCTCCACCGAATCGGCGGTCGAGATCATGGCCGCGTGGTAGCGGGCGCCGGTCAGCCGGACGAGACGGATGTCGCGCTCCAGCATCACCGTTTCAGCCTCCCGGGGGATGCCCATCAGCCCAAGGCGCGAGGCGAGTTCGCCCTCGTTCATGACGCCCTCGGCGACCAGGTCGGCATCCTCGACATGCTGCATGAGGAGGGCATCGAAATCCCGGGCGTAGGTCAGCGCACGACGCATCACCTGGGCGTTGCCGACCGCATGCAGGCCATCGGTGAATGCCACCGCGCCCGCTTCCTGGAGCAGGCCGAACTCGGTCATCTCCTTGCCGGCCAGGCCCTTGGTGATCGCGGCCGCGGGCAGGACGTTGACGCACGCGGTGTCACGGGCGCGGCGGAGCACGAAGTCCACGATCGCCGGGCCATCGATCACCGGGTTGGTGTCGGGCATGCAGACCAGGGTGGTGACGCCGCCCGCCGCCGCGGCGGCGCTGGCCGAAGCCAGGGTCTCGCGGTGTTCGGCCCCGGGCTCGCCCACGAAGGCACGCATGTCGATCAGGCCCGGGGTGAGAACACGCCCACGGCAATCGATCCGCGTGGCCTCCGCCGGAACTCCGGGGGCGGCCCCCTCGGCGATGTCGGCGATCCGGCCGTCGCGCACCAGAACGGCCCCCCGCGTCTCGTGGCCCGTCGCCGGGTCGAGGAGGGTCGCGTTGGCCAGAAGAATGCTGCTCACAGGGGCGCTCTCGCTGAGGATGCCGGGCCGTCGAGACGCATGGCGAGGCCGGCCGCCGCCATATGGGCCTTGGCCTCGGCCACGCTGGCCTGCCCGAAATGGAAGATCGAGGCGGCCAGCACGGCGCTGGCGCCGCCCTGGGCCACGCCGGCCACGAGGTCGTCCAGACCGCCGACCCCGCCCGAGGCGATCACCGGGACGGTCACGGCGTCGCTGATCGCCCGCGTCAGCGCGAGGTCGTAGCCGGAGCGCGTGCCGTCCTTGTCCATCGAGGTGACCAGCAGCTCGCCTGCGCCCTTCCCGGCGACGAGGCGGGCGAACGCCACCGCGTCGATGCCGGTCGGATCGCGGCCGCCATGGGTGAAGATCTCCCAGCGGGCGGCTTCGCCGGCGCCGGAGACCCGCTTGGCGTCGATCGCCACCACGATGCACTGCGCGCCGAATTTCTCAGCCGCGCGGGCGACGAGGTTCGGGTCCTTCACGGCGGCGGTGTTGATCGCGACCTTGTCGGCACCGGCCAGGAGCAGCCCGCGCACGTCTTCGACCGCGCGGACGCCGCCGCCGACCGTGAGGGGCATGAAGCAGGCCTCGGCGGTCCGGCTGACGATGTCGAGCAGCGTCCCGCGGGCCTCGCGGCTGGCGGTGATGTCGAGGAAGCACAGCTCGTCGGCACCGGCCGCGTCGTAGACCTTGGCCGCCTCCACCGGGTCGCCGGCGTCGCGCAGGCCCTCGAAGCGGACGCCCTTCACGACGCGCCCGTCCTTCACGTCGAGGCAGGGGATGATGCGGGTCTTGAGCACGAGCCCTCGGCGGTCCGATCAGGTTTCGGGATCGATCGCGAACGGCCGATCCATGATGTCCTGATACGTGTAGGGGCAGGCTTGTGGGAAGTGCCTCAAGGCGAGACCTGTCGTGTCCGCGGCTTCAAGGCGGGGGCATCGATAAGCCCGCCCGACAGCATCGCCCAGCCGGTTCTTGAGACTTGGGATGTCACGAAGTTCGTCGGAGACGTGGTTCCGGTGCCTTGCGATATCGATTGCATCGCGTCGGCTATGCGCGCTTGAGCCGTCGTCGACCGTGAGCACGGTCGCGAGTACCCCCCGCAAGGCGCCCATCAAGCCGGCGAATTGAATCCGGCCTAAGCACTCTATCTCCTGAGCGAGAGTCTCCCCGTCGAGCCCCGTTACGGCGCCTGCACGCAGGAGAGCGCGCCGATCCTGCGTCCAGGCGTAGAAGTCGTCTTGGTAGGCCGTTCCGACTGGTGCGCGGTGGGCCATGACAACTTCTTGGGTCGATGGGCGTCGATCGTCAAACCTATCACGCCGCCGGGCCGCGTGCCTGCGCGATCGCCGCAAGGGCGGCCTGCGGGTCGATGCGGCCGTCGTAGAGGGCCCGGCCGGTGATGGCGCCGGCGATAAGGGCGCAATCGGGCTGGAGCAGGCGGTGCACGTCGTCGATCGAGGCGAGGCCGCCGGAGGCGATCACCGGGATCCGCACGGCCTGTGCCAGCGCCAGGGTCATCTCGACGTTGAGGCCCTTGAGGATCCCGTCGCGGGCGATGTCGGTGTAGATGATCGCCGCGACGCCGGCATCCTCGAACCGGCGGCCGAGCTCCTCGGCGGTCATGCTGGAGGTCTGCGCCCAGCCCTCGACCGCCACCCGGCCGTCCTTGGCGTCGATGCCCACCGCGATCTTGCCGGGATGCAGGCGCGCCGCCTCCCGGACGAATGCGGGATCGCGCACGGCGGCGGTGCCGATGATCACCCGGGCTACGCCCTTCGCAAGCCAGCCCTCGAGCGTCTTCATCTCGCGGATCCCGCCGCCGAGCTGCACCGGGATGCCGACCCGGGCCAGGATCGCATCGACCGCGGCGGCGTTGCGCGGCGCGCCCGCGAAGGCGCCGTCGAGATCGACCACGTGCAGCCAGGGAAAGCCCTGGTCCTCGAAGGTCGCGGCCTGCGCGGCCGGATCGTCACCGAAGATCTTGGCCTGCGCCATATCCCCCTGGATGAGGCGGACGCAGCGCCCTTCCTTCAGGTCGATCGCCGGGTACAGGATCACGGGTGGTCGTTTCCTTCTGGCCGAAGCCGGAGCCCGCTCAGGGGCGCCAGTTCAAAAAGTTCGCGATGAGAGCCAGGCCGAGGCGCTGGCTCTTCTCGGGGTGGAATTGCGTTCCGGCGATGTTGCCGCGGGCGACCATGGCGGTGACCGGCCCACCGTACTCGGCCTGCGCGACCACGTCCTCCGGGTGCGCGGCGGCGAGCGCGAAGCTGTGCACGAAGTAGGCGTGCAGGCCGTCTTCCCCGGTGGGGATGCCGGCGAGCAGCGCGTGGTCGCGAGCCGCCAGCAGGGTGTTCCAGCCCATATGGGGGATCTTGAGCGCCGGATCGGACGGGCGGATCGGCGCGACGTCGCCCGGGATCCAGCCGAGACCCGGCGTGGTCTCGTATTCGAGCCCGCGGGTCGCGAGCAACTGCATGCCGACGCAGATCCCCAGGAACGGCCGGCCGGCGACCTGCGCCACCTCGGTCATTGCCTCGACCATGCCGGGGACGGCATCGAGCCCGCGCCGGCAATCCGCGTAGGCGCCGACGCCCGGCAGGACGACGCGGTCGGCGGCGGCCACCACGGCCGGGTCGGAGGTCAGGCGGATCCGGGCGTCGCGCCCACTCTCTCGCGCGGCGCGCTCGAACGCCTTGGCGGCCGAATGGAGGTTGCCCGACCCGTAATCGATGATCGCGACCGTCTCGGTACTCATGCGGGTCTCGACGTGACACTCACCGGGCGATTTCCTGCGCGGGGAACAGGCCGATCACCGGCTCGGTGCGTCGGGTCGGCCCGGCCGGGAACGGCGCCCGCGGCGCCGCTGCGCTCGAATCGAGCCAGCGGTTGAGGGCCCGGGCTTCAGCCTCCTCGGGGGTAGCGGCGATGACGGCATCCCGGGCCGGCCATCCCAGGCGCGCCAGGGTCCAGCGGCGCAGGCTCGAGGCTTCGAGGCCGACCAGCCAGGAGGTCAGCAGCGTGACGAGCGTGGCGATCCCCGCCGGCAATCCCAGCAGATGGCCGATGCCGGCCAGGGCCAGGAACCCCGCCAGGACGATGAGCGCCGCGATCCAGAGGCGGTGGAACAGGAACCACAGCACGCCGAAGGCGAAGGACGGCCAAGCAAAGCCGTCTGGCACGAGCACGGCCCTGTCGAGGCCGATGGACTCGCCCGGCCGCGCATCGATCGGCAGGTGGAGCGTGTAGCTGCGCATCCGCATGGCGGGTCTCCCGGCTCCGGCGCTATCCCGAACGATGTTTTCGGGACGGTGCAAACTCAAGGACGAAACGACGGTCTACAGGGAGCCCTTCGTAGAGGGAACGCGTCCCTCCTCGCGGGGATCGATCGCGACCGCTTTCCGCAAGGCGCGGGCCAGGCCCTTGAAGCAGCTTTCGGCGATGTGGTGGGCGTTGTCGCCGTACAGGGTCTCGACGTGCAGCGTCAGCCCGGCATTCATCGCGAAGGCCTGGAACCACTCGCGGACCAGCTCGGTGTCGAACTGCCCGATCTTCTCCACCTTGAACGTGGTGCGGAACACCAGGAACGGCCGCCCCGAGATGTCGACGCAGACCCGCGTCAGCGCCTCGTCCATGGGCAGGTGGATGTCGGCGTAGCGCGTCACGCCGCGCTTGTCGCCGAGCGCCTTGGCGAAGGCTTGGCCCAGCGCGATGCCGCAATCCTCCGCGGAATGGTGCTGGTCGATATGCAGGTCCCCGTCGACCTTGACCTCCAGGTCGAACAGGCCGTGCCGGGCGAACAGGTCCAGCATGTGATCGAGGAAGCCGATGCCGGTGGCGATCTTCGACTGCCCGGTCCCGTCGAGGCCGACGCTAACCGCGATGTCGGTCTCGGCGGTCTTCCGGCTGATGGAGGCGCTGCGCATTTTATGAGGACTTTGCGTCGGGGCCGGCCTGCGGCCGCGCGGGCGTTCTAGTGTGACTTCGTTCGGAATGGAAAGGGCGACGCCGCCCTAGCCGTTCAGCACCCGGCCCGCCACAGCGTCGAGCTTGGCCAGCACCGCCGGGTCGCGGGCGGCCGGCGCGGTCATGATCGCGCCGTCCAGCGCCCGGTGCGAACCGGCCGGGCAGGGCTCGCGCGTGGCCGGGAAATCGCGGGCGAGCCGTGCCACCAGCCGGGCGGCCTTGTCGGCGTTGGCCCGGGCCACGGCGATCACCGCGGCGACGTCCACGGCGTCGTGGCCGGGGTGCCAGCAATCGAAGTCGGTCACCATGGCGATCGTGGCGTAGGTGATCTCGGCCTCGCGGGCGAGCTTCGCCTCGGGCATGTTGGTCATGCCGATGACGTCGAACCCCTGTGCCTTGTAGGCGCGGGATTCGGCGAGCGACGAGAATTGCGGGCCCTCCATGCAGACATAGGTCCCGCCGCGATGGACGGGAATGTCCTCGGCCTTGGCCGCCGCCGCGATGTGCGCCTGCAGGGTCGGGCCGACCGGATGCGCGAGCGAGACATGGGCCACGCAGCCGTCGCCGAAGAACGACGACGCGCGCCCATGGGTGCGGTCGACGAACTGATCCACGAGCACGAACAGTCCCGGAGGCAGCTCCTCGCGGAACGATCCGCAGGCCGAGAGCGAGACCAGATCCGTCACGCCCGCCCGCTTCATCGCGTCGATGTTGGCGCGGTAATTGATGCCCGACGGCGAGAACCGGTGGCCGCGCCCGTGGCGGGCCAGGAACACGATCTTGGTGTCGCCGATCCGCCCGATGCGCAGGGCGTCCGATGGCTCGCCCCAGGGCGATGCGACCTGCTCCTCGCGCACGTCCTCCAGGCCCGGCAGGTCGTAGACCCCGGACCCGCCCATCACCCCGAGCACCGCTGCCGTCATGCCGGTTTCCCTTTCGTGAGGTTCGTCCAATCCGCGACCTCATCGTGAGGTGCCGGAGCGGAGCGGAGGCCTCCGGCGTCAGCGGCTAACCCTGGAGCCCGCCTTCGAGGCCCGCCGACGCGGGTACCTCAGGATGAGGGGGTGGAGGGCATCTGCGTTGCCGGGAGGCGGACCGTCGCGTTCGCCGACCGGTAGCACGCAGTCCCAGCGCAAAAAAGATGGGCCCCCCGAAGGAGGCCCACCCGGCAGGATCGGTGAGGCGGCGCCTCAGAAGGTCTTGTGCAGCTCCGGCTGGAGGCCGTGGACCTCGCCGCCGACATCGGCCCAGACCTTCTTCTTCACGTAGTAGAGCAGCCCCGACATGATGATCAGGAACAGGATCACCCGGAAGCCAAGCGCCTTGCGGTCCATCAAGTGCGGCTCGGCCGCCCACATCAGGAAGGCCGAGACGTCCTTGCCGTACTGGTCCACCGTCTCGGGGACCACGGGCTGGCCGGCGTCGTTCTTGGCGTAGGTGACCTGGCCGTCGGTGATCGGCGGCGGCATCGCGATGATGTGGCCGGGATAGTACTTGTTGTAGTGGCCGCCATCGGGGACCGTGAAGTCCTTCGGCGCCTCCTCGTAGCCGTTGAGGAGGGCGTGGATGTAGTCGGGCCCCTGCTCGGAATAACCGATCAGCGGCAGCCAGTCGGTGAGGAAGTACAGCGAGCCGCGGGAGAAGGTCCGCGCCTTGGCGATCACCGAGAAGTCCGGCGGTGCCTTGCCGCCGTTGGCGGCCGCCGCGGCCTGGTCGTTCGGGAAGGGCGGCGGGAACGTGTCCGCCGGCCGACCCGGCCGGTCGAACATGTCGCCGGCATCGTTCGGGCCGTCCTTCACCTGGTAGGTCGCGGCCAGCGCCTTGACTTGCGCGGCCGAGAAGTCCGGCCCGCCCTCCTGGGCGAGGTTACGGAAGGACACCAGCTTCATCGAGTGGCAAGCGGAGCAGACTTCCTTGTAGACCTGAAAGCCCCGCTGGAGCTGGGCGGTGTCGAAGCGGCCGAACGTGCCGGCGAAGCTCCAGTTGACGCGGCCCGGCACCGGGCCGCCATGCCCTTCCTGGGCGGAGGCCGGCACGGCGCCGATCAGCAGCGCCGCGAGGGCGGCGGCAGCGGTCGTCGAGAGGACGCGGGTCATCATCATGGTTCCGTCGTCACCCCGTCAGCCTTTGGTAATCGGAGCGGCGGCGGCGCCCGCCGGCATCCCCGATCCGCTCACCTGTTTGCCCGGCCCGGTCACGCTCTCCAGGATCGAGGCCGGGAGCGCCTTGGGCGTCTCGAACAGGCCGCACAGCGGCATCACGATCAGGAAGTGGGCGAAGTAATAGGCCGTGCAGATCTGCGACGCGATCACGTAGCCCCCCTCCGGCGGCTGGGATCCGAGCCAGCCCAGGAGGAAGGTCGCGCCGATGAACGCCCAGAAGAACTGGCGGTAGATCGGCCGGTAGTTGCAGGAGCGCACCCGCGACCAGTCCAGCCACGGCGCGAACGCCAGGATGATCACCGCCGAGAACATCAGGATCACGCCGCCGAGCTTGCTCGGGACGGCCCGCAGGATCGCGTAGAACGGCAGGAAGTACCATTCGGGCACGATGTGCGCGGGCGTCACCGCCGGGTTGGCCGGGATGTAGTTGTCGGCGTGGCCCAGGTAGTTCGGCTGGTAGAACAGGAACCACGCGAACAGGATCATGAACACGCAGGTGGCGAACACGTCCTTGACGGTGGCGTAGGGGGTGAACGGAACCGCGTCCTTGCCCGACTTGATCGGGATGCCGGCCGGGTTGTTCTGGCCGGTGACGTGCAGCGCCCAGACATGCAGCACGACGACGCCGGCGATCATCCAGGGCAGCAGGTAGTGCAGCGAGAAGAAACGGTTCACGGTCGGGTTGCCGACCGAGTAGCCGCCCCACAGCAGGGTCTGGATGGTGTCGCCTACCACCGGGATCGCCGCCAGGATGTTGGTGATGACGGTGGCGCCCCAGAAGCTCATCTGGCCCCACGGCAGCGTGTAGCCGAGGAAGGCGGTCGCCATCATCAACAGGTAGATGATCACGCCGAGGATGTAGAGCACCTCACGCGGGGCCTTGTACGACCCGTAGTACAGCGCCCGGAACATGTGAACGTAGACCGCCACGAAGAACATCGACGCGCCGTTGGCGTGCGCGTAGCGCAGCAGCCAGCCGTAATTCACGTCGCGCATAATCTTTTCTACGGAGTTGAACGCCCCCGTCGCGGAGGGCTCGTAATGCATCGCCAGCCAGACGCCGGTGACGATCTGGATTCCCAGGAAGGCGGCCAGAATCGCCCCAAAGGTCCAGAAGTAATTGAGGTTGCGCGGGACCGGATAGGCGATGAAGGACGAGTGCACGAGCCCGGCGATCGGCAGCCGTGCCTCGAACCATTTGGCGACGCGACTCTTCGGGACGTACGTGCTGGCAGTTCCGCTCATGTCCGCGTCCTTCTCACGCCGCTTCCTTGCCACCCTCGCCGATCCGGATCTTCGTATCCGTCTCGAAGGCGTAGGGCGGGATCGGCAGGTTGATGGGGGCCGGCCCGTGGCGGACGCGCCCGACGGCGTCGAACTGCGAGCCGTGGCAGGGGCAGGCCCAGCCCTCGAAGCTGCCCTGGTGACCGATCGGCACGCAACCGAGATGCGTGCAGTTGCCGTAAACGATCAGCCACTGGTCGTGGCCCTTCTTGACCCGGGTCGGGAAGGCCGCCGGATCGATCATCGCCGACAGCGGGACCGCCTCCATGTCGGTCACCTCCTTGGCGGTGAGCTTGCGGACGAAGATCAGCTTGCCGCGCCAGAAGACGTTGACGATCTGTCCGTCCTGGATGGGCGTCAGATCGACGTCGATCGGCGCCCCGGCCGCGATCGTGTCGGCGTCGGGTGCCATGGAGGAGACCAGCGGCCATGCCGCGGCACCCGCACCGACGGCGAGGCCAGCCCCCGTGGCGAGGAACAGGAAGTCGCGGCGGCTGCCGTCTTGAGAGCTGCCGTCGTGGGCGCTGCCCTCCCGGGATGCGGGAGTAGTGGCGGAGGTGGTCGCCAAGATTTGGAACTCCGTGCGTCGGCGTGAGGGCCGCAGGTGCCCTGCCCTGATGTCCCGGCTGTACCGAGATCAAAGCATTATCGTTCTAATCTGAGCAATGAGACCGTCTGCCACCCCCAAGTCAAGCTATGCCGGGGCGCCGAAGGACGCGCTTAGGTCACGATCGTTGTCATATGTTGCAGGGCAGCGCCCGACCTGCGCTGCTACGCCACGGCGCTGTCGAGACGGGCCGTTCCACCGTCCAGGAAGCCCCCGGATTGGTGGGCCCAAAGGCCGGCGTAGACGCCCCCGCGGGCGACGAGTTCGGCATGGGTGCCCTCCTCGACGATTCGGCCCCGGTCAATCACCACCAGGCGGTCGAGCGCCGCGATGGTCGACAACCGGTGGGCGATCGCCACCACGGTCTTACCGGCCATCAGCGTGTCCAGTGATTCCTGGATCGCCGCCTCGACCTCGCTGTCGAGGGCGGACGTCGCCTCGTCCAGGATCAGGATCGGCGCGTCCTTCAGCATGACCCGGGCGATGGCGATGCGCTGGCGCTGGCCGCCCGACAGCTTGACGCCGCGCTCGCCGACCTGGGCGTCGTAGCCCCGGCGGCCCTTGTGATCGACGAGATCGGCGATGAACCGGTCGGCATGGGCCAGCCGGGCGGCGCGATCGATCTCCTCCTGCGCGGCCCCGGGACGCCCGTAGCCGATGTTCTCGCGGATCGAGCGGTGCAGCAGGGACGTGTCCTGGCTGACCATCGCGATGGCCTCGCGGAGCGACTGCTGCGTCACCGTCGCGATGTCCTGGCCATCCACCAGGATCCGGCCGCTCTCGACCTCGTAAAGGCGCAGCAGCAGGCTCGCGAGGGTGGATTTACCCGCGCCGCTGACGCCGACCAGCCCGACCTTCTCGCCGGGGCGGATCGTCAGCGTGAAATCCTCGATCACGGTGGCGTCGCCGCGTCCGTAATGGAAGCCGACATTCTCGAAGCGGATCTCGCCGCCCGCGACTGCCAGTTCACGGGCCTCCGGGGCGTCGACCAGCGCGTGCGGGCGCGCCATGGTCTGCATGCTCTCCTGGATCACCCCGACATTCTCGAACACGCCGCGGACCGTCTGCATCACCCAGCCTGACATGGCGATGAGCCGCAGGATCAGGGCGAGGCCGGCCGAGGCTTCGCCGGTGGTCATGCTGCCGTCCCGCCATAGAATCAGGCAGGCCGCCCCGGTGGCGATCAGCAGCGCGCTGTTGAGCATCCCGAGCACGCTGGTCGTCAGCGTCACCAGCCGGAACTGGTACAGGTAGGCGTCGGTATGGACCTCCACCGCGTCGCGCACCGTCGCACGCTCCTCGCGGTCGCGGGCGAACAGCTTCACTGTGAGGATGTTGGTGTAGCTATCGACGATGCGGCCGATCAGCACCGAGCGGGTGTCGGCGGTCTTGTGCGAGCGGGCGCGGGCGCGGGGCACGAACCAGGTCGTGAGCGCGGCATAGGCGCCGATCCAAACCAGCACCGGAAGGGCGAGCCAGGGCGAGATCGACCCGAACAGCCCGACCGCTGTCACCGCGTAGATCGCGACGTAGAGCAGCGTGTCGATGAACACGACGGCCAGTTCGCGAACCGCCGGACCGACCTGCACGACGCGGTTCGCAAGGCGGCCCGAAAAGTCGCCCTGGAAGTACGAGAGCGAATGCCCGAGGGTGTAGAGATGCGCCCGCCAGCGGATCTGGCTGGTCGATTGCGGCACGATCAGCTGGTTGGACAGCACCTCGTGCAGCCAGATCGAGATCGGCCGCACCAGCGCGATCAGCAGGAACACCAGCCCGAGCCCGACCGCATGGTCCGACAGGACGCTGGCCCGGTCGGACGTGGCCAGCAGGTCGATGAACCAGCGCATCACCAGGTAGAGCGAGGCCTCGACGGTCCCTGCCACCACCGCGATGACGAACAACGCCACCAGGGCCGCCCGGATCGGACGCAGGTAGAACCCAGCGAAGCCCAGCACCGTCCGCGGCGGGGTCCGCGTCTCGTCGAAGGGCGCGAACGGATCGACGCGGCGCTCAAGCCAATTCAGGAACATGTCTTCCGGGCGCACAGATGGGAGAGCCCACCATGTAAGCGCCAGCCGTCGGCCGCCAAGCGCGCGCGGTCGTCGCGGCGCCGGGGCCTCAGATAAAATTCCTTCTTGAGGATCGGCCGGACGCGGCCGATCCCGTTGTCGCGGATCCGGTTCAGCGGGCCAGGGCGAGCGAGGCGCCCGACTTGGTCAGCGCCCCCTCGAGCGCGCCGCCGCCCTGGCGCAGCCGCGCCGCCACCGTGCCGCCGGGCTGATAGAGGTAGACCTCGCCATCGCGGAAATCCCAGGCCGAGACCCGGGCGAGGTCCTTGTTGGGGCAGCCGGACGCGGAGGCTTTGTAGAGGTCGAGGGCCGGGGCACTGGACAGGGTCACCTTGCAGTTCCCGCCAGTCGCGTCCCGCGCGTCCCAGCTGCCGACCACCGAGGCGCGGCCGCTGGTGACGACGGGGGGGGGGCGCCGGCGGCACGACCGGCTCGGCGATGACCGTGGGGGTGTTGGGCGTCGCATTGGCCTGGACGCCGGGCAGCGGCGGGCGCGTCGGGGCTGGCGCTCGCGCCGGGCGGGGGGCGCGAGCGGCGCCGCCGTCACCGTGCCCGACGGGACCGCCTGAACGGAATCGAGAAGCGCCTGCGACGGAGCCCTCGTCCTCGGGCTTTCCAGTCGGGTGGACGCGCAGGCGCCGAGCGTGGCGCTCAGGCACAGGGCGGCGAAGGTCGGCAGGCTCGGGCGCAGCATCGGACCACTTCGGATCAGGCTTGGGAAAAGCGCACGGCGGCGCCTTGGGCCCTGACTCGGTGGCAAATGCGCTGACGGCAAGGCGACCGCGCCGGCCGCACCCGAGTCCGCCGCGGACGGAAGGCCTTTTCGCCCCGGTGTGGCCGGGGCGCCTCAGATCCGGCGGTCAGACCACCCGCTCGACCATCATCTTCTTGATTTCGGCGATGGCCTTGGCCGGGTTCAGGTTCTTCGGGCAGGTGTTGGCGCAGTTCATGATCGTGTGGCAGCGGTAGAGCCGGAACGGGTCGTGCAGGGCGTCGAGCCGGTCGCCGGTGTTCTCGTCGCGCGAATCGATCAGCCAGCGATAGGCCTGGAGCAGGGCAGCCGGGCCGAGGAACTTGTCGCCGTTCCACCAGTAGCTCGGGCACGACGTGCTGCAGCACGCGCACAGGATGCACTCGTACAGGCCGTCGAGCTTCGACCGGTCCTCGGGGGTCTGGCGCCACTCCTTCTCGGGGGCGGGGGTCTCTGTCTGGAGCCAGGGCTCGATCGCGGCGTGCTGGGCGTAGAAGTTGGTCAGGTCCGGGACCAGATCCTTCAGCACCGGCATGTGCGGAAGCGGGTAGATCCGGATCGCCCCGTCCTTGTCCTTGCGGGTCATCATCGGAAGGGCGTTGTCGGGGCTCTTGCACTCCTCGATGCCCATCGTGCAGGCGAGCGCGTTCTGCCCCTCGATGTTCATGGCGCAGGAGCCGCAGATGCCCTCGCGGCAGGAACGACGGAACACGAGGGTCGAGTCGACCTTGTTCTTGATCCACAACAGCGCGTCGAGCACCATCGGGCCGCAATCGTCGCGGTCGACCTGATAGGTGTCGATCCGCGGGTTGGCCCCGTCATCCGGGTTCCACCGGTAGATCTTGAAGGTCTGCAGGTTCTTGGACCCGACAGGCGGTGCCCACGAGCGTCCCTGCGTGATCTGGGAGTTTTTGGGAAGGTTGAACTGGGCCATCGCGTTTATATCCGGCAATATCGGTCAGAACCGGAAACCGGTCTGGACGGATACGCACGCCGCGGTCCGACGCGCGCATCGAGAGTGTTGAATTCAGTACACCCGGGCCTTCGGCTCGATGTACTGGATCTCGTTCGACATCGTGTACGTGTGCACCGGCCGGTAATCGATGTTGACCTGGTGGCGGCCCTCGTCGAGCCAGGAGAGGGTGTGCTTCATCCACTCCTTGTCGTCGCGGTCCGGGAAGTCCTCGCGGGCATGGGCGCCGCGGGATTCCTTGCGGTTGGCCGCCGATTCCATGGTCACCACCGCCTGGCCGATCAGGTTGTCGAACTCCAGGGTCTCGAGCAGGTCGGTGTTCCAGACCAGCGACCGGTCGGTGATCTTCACGTCGGAGGCGGCGTTCCAGACCTTGTGGATCAGGCCCTTGCCCTCTTCCAGGACCTCGCCGGTGCGGAACACCGCGCAGTTGTTCTGCATGGTCTTCTGCATCTCGGCGCGCAGCTCCGCGGTCGGCGTCGAGCCGTTGGCGTGGCGGAAGCGGTCGAGGCGCTCGAGCGCCTTGTCGGTGGCGCCCTTGGGCAGTTCCTGCGCCCGGCCGTTCGGCTCGACGATTTCGGCGCAGCGCTTGCCGGCGGCGCGGCCGAACACCACGAGGTCGATCAGCGAATTGGAGCCGAGGCGGTTGGCGCCGTGGACCGAGACGCAGGCCGCCTCGCCGATCGCCATGAGGCCCGGCACCACGGTGTCGGGGTTGCCGTCCCGCAGGGTCAGCACCTCGCCGTGATAGTTCGTGGGGATGCCGCCCATGTTGTAGTGCACGGTCGGGATGACCGGGATCGGTTCCTTGGTCACGTCGACGCCCGCGAAGATCTTGGCAGATTCGGAGATGCCCGGCAGGCGCTCGTGCAGGATCTTCGGGTCCAGGTGGTCGAGGTGCAGGTAGATGTGGTCCTTGTTCTTGCCGACGCCGCGGCCGTCGCGGATCTCCATGGTCATCGAGCGCGAGACCACGTCGCGCGAGGCGAGGTCCTTGGCCGAGGGGGCGTAGCGCTCCATGAAGCGCTCGCCCTCGGAGTTGGTCAGGTAGCCGCCCTCGCCGCGCGAGCCCTCGGTGATCAGGCAGCCGGCGCCGTAGATGCCGGTGGGGTGGAACTGCACGAACTCCATGTCCTGGAGCGGCAGACCGGCCCGCAGCACCATGGCGTTGCCGTCGCCCGTGCAGGTATGCGCCGAGGTCGCCGAGAAGTAGGCGCGGCCGTAGCCGCCGGTGGCCAGGATGGTGGTCTGGGCGCGGAACCGGTGGATCTCGCCGGTGGCCTGGTCGAGGGCGATGACGCCCCGGCAGCGGCCGTCCTCATCCATGATCAGGTCGAGGGCGAAATACTCGATGAAGAAGTCGGTCTGGTTCTTCACCGCCTGCCCGTAGAGGGTGTGCAGCATGGCGTGGCCGGTGCGGTCGGCCGCCGCGCATGTCCGCTGGGCGGTGCCCTTGCCGTAATCGGTGGTCATGCCTCCGAACGGGCGTTGGTAGATCTTTCCCTCTTCCGTGCGGGAGAAGGGCACGCCCCAATGCTCCAGCTCGTAGACGGCGGCCGGCGCGTTGCGGACGAGGTACTCGATCGCGTCCTGATCGCCGAGCCAGTCCGACCCCTTCACGGTGTCGTACATGTGCCAGCGCCAATCGTCCGGGCCCATGTTGCCGAGCGAGGCCGAGATGCCGCCCTGCGCCGCCACGGTGTGCGACCGGGTCGGGAACACCTTGGTGATGCAGGCGGTGCGCAGGCCGGCCTCGGAGCAGCCGACGGTGGCGCGCAGGCCCGCGCCGCCGGCCCCGACGATCACCACGTCGAAGGCGTGATCGTGGATGGTGTAGGCAGGTCCGCTGCCGTTGGTGCCGTTGGCGGCCATGATCGGCTCCTCGAAATGCGTGATGGCGGGGTTCAGGCCGGCTGTCCGAAGCCGATGCGCAGGACCGCGTAGAGGCAAGCCACGGCCACCAGGACCGCGTAGATGTTGTTGGCGAACACGGCGGCGATCTTCGTGCCCTGGCCGTGAACGTAATCCTCGATCACCACCTGCATGCCGATCCGCATGTGGATCGTCACCGACAGGAGCGCCAGGATCAGGATGATCGAGACGAAGGGTTTCGCGATCAGCTGCGTCGCTTCGACGTAGCCCCGGCCGGCCATGCTGGCGACGATCACCACGAAGGCCAGCATCAGGACGGCGTTCGCCGCCGCGGTCACCCGCTGCTGCCACCAGTGGTCGGCGCCGTGATGGGCGATGCCGATGCCGCGGACGCGCGCGCGCGGCGTGCGGATCGAGACGCGGGTGTCCTGGCGGATCTCTTCCTTAGCCATGCCGGCCTCCCCTCAGCGGACCAGAAGGGCGACCGCCCAGATGACGATGGTGAGCGCGATCGACCCGACCAGCGTCAGGCGCGCCATGTTCAGGCGCTTCTCCCGGTCGAAGCCGACGCCGGTATCCCAAACCAGGTGGCGCAGGCCGCCGAGCATGTGATGCATCAGCACCCACGTGTAGGCGAACAAGATCAGGCGGCCGAGCAGCGAGCCGAAGAACCAGGCGACGTAGGAATAGGCCGCCGGCCCCGAGGCAAGCGCCACGAGCCAGATCGCGACGAGGGCAGTTCCGCCGTAGAGCGCGGTGCCGGTAATACGGTGAAACACCGACATCGCCATCGTCCAGGTCCAGCGATAGATCTGGAGATGCGGTGAAAGCGGCTGTGCCACTGTCGGGCGGGCGGTGGGTGCCATTGGGTTGAAGCCTCGCAGCTGCGAACTGGACCGTCTCTAATCTGGTGGTAGCGCTAGTGCCTCCGGGCCCAAGCCGCAATGTGTCATGCTGCGGCGCAATGCGGGGGGCGTGTTGATAGGGCGGCGGATCTGTCACTTGAGTTGGCCCAGGAGGCGCCACCAGGCGTAATCGAGGGGTGTCGCGATCACGAGCGAGGCCAGCCCGAAGGCCAGGGTGAGTCGCGTCGCGTCCCGCAGGCGCACGCCACCGAGCTCGCTGGCGACCACGATCGGGGGCGCCTGATAGGGGAAGAACAGCGTCGAATAGCCGATCACCTGCACGGACACGACGGCGAGCGCCGACAGCCCGCTGGCCTGGGACATCTCCCCCGCCAGCGCGGTGTAGAGGGCCGGCGCCCCGTTGGCCGTGACGAGCAGCGTCAGGACCGTGCTGATGCCGGCAAGCACCGCGAAGTTCTGGGTCGGCACGTCCGGGGTGAGCGCCGCCACGGCCAGCAGCGCATGGCCGAGCTGTGCCCCGAGGCCGGTCTCGTTCACCAGGGCGACGAGGCCCAGCAGCGCCGCGATGTAGAAGCAGGTCCGCAGGTTCACCTGCTGGAACGACTCGGGCGGAAGCACCCCGATCCTGGGCAGCAGGCAGATCACCGCGGCCGCGAGCCCGACCCAGGCCGGGGCGAGGCCGTGCAGGCTGTCGGTCATCCAGAGCGCCAGAGTGCAGGCGAGGATCACCGCCAGGCGCCGTTCCGCACCCGAGACGGGCCGCGGCACCGGCAGGGCGTGTGCGTCGGGGCTGAGCCGGTCGGGGAACAGGCGCACGATCAGCGCCACCAGCAGGGCGCCCTTCACCACCGCCAGGACCGGCGCGTGAAGGACGAAGTAGGACAGGTAGGAGAGGTGCAGGCCGAGCACCTTCTCGGCGGAGCCGGCCATCACGAGATTCGGAACGTTGGCGGGCAGGATCGCCGCCGACAGGATCGGCGTCGCGACGCCGACCGCCAGGACCGCGCCGGTCCGTCCCGGCCGGCCCGGCACCAGCCCGAAGCTGTCGCAGAGCGCGAGCGTCACCGGGATCATCAGGGCGATCCGGCCGAGGTTGGACGGCATCACGAACGCGATCACGAAGCTCAGGATCACAAGGCCGGCAATGAATTGCGCGTAGGAGCCGGACAGGCGTCCCGCCAGCGCGCCGGCCATGCGGGCGCCGAGGCCCGTGCGGGTCATGCCCTGGCCCACGACCATGCCAGACAGGACCAGCCAGAACGCCGAGGCCGAGAAGCCCGAGAACACGGTGGCGGCAGTTCCAAGCCGCAGCAGCATCGCCAGACCGAAGAAGGCGAGCGCAGTGACGATCTCCGGCAGGAGTGCCGTGGCCCAGAGGCCCATGCACAACACCAGCAGGGCGGCTGTCGCCGGAACGACCGCTCCTCCGCTCATCCGCCCCTCCCGCGCTGCGTGCAAGCGCCTGCATGGGCCGGTCTGGAACCGTTCGCAATTCGGCAGTCCGCGACGCAGCCTTCGCGAACCGCGAAGGCCGACGGGTCCAGAAACCGCCCTCGCGCCTAAAAAAAGCCCGACCGTTTCCGGCCGGGCCTTCATGGCAGCGACGGAGCCTGCGGACGGCGTTCAGTAGCCGTAGCCGTAGGTGCCGCAATAGGCGGGATCGTAACCGTAGCCGAAGGCACCGGTGCAGCTGTCGCCGTAGCCGTCGCCGGCCAAGCCGTATCCGACACCGCCGAGACCGTAGCCGACCCCCAATCCGAGGCCGACACCGGCAAGGCCATAGCCCAGGCCGCGGCCGTAGCCACCACCATAACCCCGGCCATAATAGCCGCGGTTGGCGAACCCACGGCCGACGCCGCCGCGATGGCCGATCAGACCGCCGCGGCCGGCATTGGCGAAGCCGCCGCGCTGGAAGCCACCGACTCCGACACCGCGGCCGACCCCGATGCCGGGATGACCGATGCCCGCGCCGCGAAATCCGCCACCGCCAAGAGCTGAGCCGCGGAAGCCGCCGCCACCCAAGCCGGCCCCGCGGAAACCGCCGCCACCCAACGCGCCGCCCTGAAACCGCCACCGCCGAACCCGCCGCCGTGAAAGCCGCCACCCCGGAACCCGCCGCCGCCGAAGCCGCGGGCATCCGCGCCGGCCGGGACCAGGGTGAAGGCCGCCAGCAGAGCCGTCGATGCGAGAGCAAAGCGCTTCATGAGAAAGTCCAATCCTTGCGAGGAGTATGACTTTCCAACGTCCGATCGATCGCAGGTATCCCGGCGCGACGACTGAATACGCCGTGTCAGTCAGTCGCTGTCATGCGAAAATTGTACGAAAATATTGAAAGCTTGACTGTATCGAGGGTCCGGCGGGTTACCGGAACGGCGGCTCGTCGAAGCTGCGCAGCTTGCGCGAATGCAGCCCGTGCCGGTCGGCCCGCAGCGCGTCGAGGGCCGCCAGCCCGACGCGCAGGTGCTCCGACACCGCCCGGTCGTAGAACGCGTTCGCCGCGCCGGGCAGCTTGATCTCGCCGTGGAGCGGCTTGTCGGAGACGCAGAGCAGCGCCCCGTACGGCACGCGCAGGCGGAAGCCCTGCGCCGCCACCGTGCCGCTCTCCATGTCCACCGCGATCGCCCGCGACTGGTTGATCCGCCGGCGCTCCTGGCTGAACCGCAGCTCCCAGTTGCGGTCGTCATAGGTCACCACCGTGCCGGTGCGCAGCCGGCGCTTCAGAGCCTCCGCCTGCTCGCCGGTCACCGAGGCGGCGGCGCTCTGGAGCGCGACCTGCACCTCGGCGAGCGCCGGCACCGGCACGTCCGGCGGCACCAGTTCGTCGAGGATCCGGTCCCGCCGGAGATAGGCGTGGGCCAGCACGTAATCGCCGATGGTCTGCGACTGGCGCAGGCCGCCGCAATGGCCGACCATCAGCCAGCAATCCGGGCGCAGGACGGCGAGGTGATCGGTGATCGTCTTCGCGTTCGAGGGGCCGACGCCGATATTGACCAGCGTCGTGCCCTGCATGGTGCCATCGGCGCCGCGCGCCACGAGGTGATAGGCCGGCATCTGGTGGCGGTGCCAGGGCGAAGCGGCGATCACCGCGGCGGGATCGGCCGTCGCGGCCTCCGCCCGGCTCACCGACAGGCCGCCGGGCAGCACCAGCCGCTCGAAACCCTCCGCGCCGGAAGCCAGGCGCTCCAGCCCGTGCCGGACGAACTGATCGACGTAGCGGTGGTAGTTGGTGAGCAGGATCCAGGGCTGGACCTCGCGCCAGTCGCACCCCGTGTAGTGGACCAGGCGGCGCAGGGAGTAATCCACCCGCACCGCGTCGAACAACGCCAGAGGCAGCGGCTCGCCGTCCACCAGATCGAACGTCCCGTCGGCGATCTCGTCGCCCACCAGCGACAGCAGCGGAACGGGGAAGTAGGTCGCGAGTTCGGCGCCGTCGACGGTGCTCCCGCGCGCGTCGAGCCCTGCCTCCAGCACGTAGGGATAGGGGATCTCCTGTGCGCTCAGGCCCACCTCGATCTGGATGCCGTAATCGTCGATCAGCGGCTGCAGCTGCCGGGTGAGATAGAGGCGGAAGAAGGCCGGGTGCGTGACCGTGGTGGCGTAGGTGCCGGCGGCCTGGAGCTTGGCGGTGGCGCGGCGCACCCGCGGCAGCGGGCCGGCGGGGCGATAGCTGATCCGCAATTCGGGATAGCGGAACGCGAGACGCTCGGTGGCGTCCGGCGGAGGACCGCCCGCAAGGTACCGCTCCAGCGCCTGCCGCAAGGCGTCGGCGGCGCCGTCATAGAGCTCGACCAGGCGATCGACTGCGCTCTCCGCATCCGCCACGGCCTGCATCGGCCGCAATTCCCGCTCGATCATGAACCCTCCCGTCGCAAGCTCGGATCTACACCGCGGAGCGTGCGCGCGCGACCCGGGCTTGCGGCCGGACGGCGCTTGACCGAGAACCAGCGCGGGATGAGAGGGCGCGGAGGTTCCTTGAGCGGCGCGGACGAATTCGGGATCCGTCCCGGCGAGGAGATGGCGGACCTGCCCGCCGCATTCGACGCCGGCCTCCACTTCATCGGCCGCCTCAGGACGCCGTGGCGTACGCGCCGGGACTGCCCGAAGAACGGGCTGCAGACCGACGCCGTCTGCACCGTCGAGGTCGATCCAGCCTACGCGCCCGGCCTGCTCACGATCACCGGCTGCACGCACCTCATCCTGCTCTACTGGATGGACCAGGCCACCCGGGGGCTCGTGGTTCAGCAGCCGCGCCACGCCGACGGGCCGCGCGGCACCTTCGCGCTGCGCTCCCCCGCCCGGCCCAACCCGATCGCGCTCTCGGTCGTCGCGCTGATCAGCCGCGCGGGCGACACCCTGCAGGTCCGCGGGCTCGACTGCCTGGACGGAACGCCGCTCCTCGACATCAAGCCCTATTACGCGACGACCGATTCGCGGCCCGAGGCGCGGGTCGACCGCGCCGGCGCCGAGCCGTGAGGCGGGGCCTTCTCGCGATCCTCGCGGCGCTGGCCCTGCTGGCGCTGGGAGCCCTCGCCGGCTGGCATCTGCACAAGCCCGCCGTGGATGCCCGGGCCTACGCGGTGATGCGCGGCATCGCCGTCCAGGTCAGCCTGGACGAGGCGCCGCAGGACTACGTGTTCTGGGCCGGCGATTCCCAGGTGGAGCTGCAGCCCGGAAGCCAGCGGCCCTGCGGCCTGGACCTCGTCAACGGCGGCTTCAGCGGTGCGACCGCCGCCGCCCTTCTCGATCACCTCGCCGGGCTGCGATTCGACCATGCGCCCAAGGTCGCGGCCCTGACGATCGGCACCAACGACATCCTCGCGAAGAACGCCCCACGGTCCGCCGAGGCGGCTTCGCGGTTCGAGGCGCATGTGGTTGCCCTCGTCAAACGGCTTCGGGCGGCCAGCCCCCGCGTGGTGGTGACCGCCCTGCCCCCGATCGGCCGCGAGAGCGGCCGGTTCCTCGATGCGGCGGCCGTGCCGGATTATTCGCACCGGCTGCGCGCGCTCTGCACCCGCCTCGGCTGCACCTTCGCGGACCCGTTCGCCACGCTGCGCGACGGCGAGACCGGCTACGCCAAGCCCGGAGCGCTCCGGGACGGTCTGCACCTGGCGGCGTTCCGGCAGGCGATGGCGGCGCTGGAGCCGGTGCTGTGCGCGCGGTGAGCATTCGCGGAAGGCGGGTGATCGCTTGTGCGAGCCTTGGAACTCGGTCCCGCGGCTCCTGCATGTGAATCTCGGCCCTCCGCCCCGTCATCAGGTGTGAAGCGACGTGACCCCGGTCAGCATCACAGGGGATGACACGGCGCCGGGCAGGGACGATTCGCGGCGCTCACCGTGTCGGCGGGCTTCGTAGCGATGACCTTGGACAATCTCTGGCTCTTGAACGCATACCGCGCCGACAGCGCCAAGATCGTTCGACCTCCGATGAGTAACCCCGCGTGTTCGACGTCTATCTGACCGGGTTCTCCGTCAGCGCCGGCCTGATCCTGGCCATCGGTGCCCAGAACGCCTTCGTGCTGCGGCAGGGCCTGCGCGGCGAGCATGTCGCGCTGGTCTGCGCCACGTGCGCGGCGTCCGACGCGCTCCTGATCCTGGTCGGCGTGACCAGCTTCAAGAGCCTCGTGGTCTTCGCCCCGTGGCTGCGGCCGGCGATGCTGTATGCCGGCGCGGCCTTCCTGATCTGGTACGGCGCGCGCAGCCTCCGGTCGGCCTTCGCAGCCACCGAGGCGTTGCGGCCGGCCCCGGGATCCGCCGCCGGCCTCGGGCGGACGCTCGCGACCTGCCTCGCGCTGACCTGGCTCAACCCGCACGTCTATCTCGATACGCTGCTGCTGATCGGATCGATCTCGACGCGCTTCCCCGGCCAGGAACCCGCCTTCGCGGCGGGCGCGATGAGCGCCTCGGTCGCGTTCTTCTTCGCGCTGGGCTACGGCGCCGCGATCCTCCGGCCCCTGTTCGCCAAGCCGGCCGCGTGGCGCGTGCTCGAAGGCGTGATCGCGATCACCATGTGGGTGATCGCGGCCGAGCTGCTGCTGAGCGGGGGTTCATAGCGGTCGTCCGATCGCTGCGAAGCGCGCCCGTCACTCCCACTCGATCGTGCCGGGCGGCTTCGAGGTGATGTCGTAGGTCACCCGGTTGATGCCCTTCACCTCGTTGATGATCCGGGTTGCGACCCGGCCCAGGAAGGCCATGTCGAACGGGTAGAAGTCGGCGGTCATGCCGTCCACCGAGGTCACGGCGCGCAGGGCGCAGACGTGGTCATAGGTGCGGCCGTCGCCCATCACGCCCACCGTCTTCACCGGGAGGATCACCGCGAAGGCCTGCCAGATCGTGTCGTAGAGGCCGGCCTGGCGGATCTCGTCGAGATAGATTGCATCGGCCTTGCGCAGGGCCTCGAGCTTCTCCGTCGTGATCGTGCCGGGGCAGCGGATGGCCAGGCCGGGACCCGGGAACGGATGGCGGCCGACGAAGGCGTCGGGCAGGCCGAGTTCCTTGCCGAGCACCCGGACCTCGTCCTTGAACAGCTCGCGCAGCGGCTCCACGAGCTTCATGTTCATGCGCTCGGGCAGGCCGCCGACATTGTGGTGGCTCTTGATCGTCACCGACGGACCGCCGGTGAACGACACGCTCTCGATCACGTCCGGGTAGAGCGTGCCCTGCGCCAGGAACGCCGCGCCGCCGATCTTCTTCGATTCCGCTTCGAACACGTCGATGAACAGGCGGCCGATCGTCTTCCGTTTGACCTCCGGGTCGCTGACGCCCTCGAGCGCCGAGAGGAACATGCCGCTCGCCTCAACGTGGACCAGCGGGATGTTGTAATGGTCCCGGAACAGCGCCACGACCTGCTCGGCCTCGCCCAGGCGGAGCAGTCCGTGATCGACGAACACGCAGGTCAGCTGATCGCCGATCGCCTCGTGTATCAGCACCGCGGCGACGGCCGAATCGACCCCGCCGGACAGGCCGCAGATCACCTTCTCCGCGCCGACCTGTTCGCGGATCTTGGCGATCGCCTCCTCGCGGTAGGCGCCCATGGTCCAGTCGCCGGAACAGCCGGCGATGTCGCGCACGAAGTTGCGGATCAGCAGGGCGCCGTGCGGGGTGTGGGCCACCTCGGGGTGGAACTGCACCGCGTAGTAGTTGCGCGCCGCGTCGGCCACGGCCGCGAAGGGGGCGTTCTTCGAGATCGCCACGGTGGTGAAGCCGTCCGGGAGCTTGGTGACCCGATCGCCGTGGCTCATCCAAACCGGATATTTCTCGCCCGTATGCCAGACGCCGTTGAACAGCGGGCAATCGGCCAGGATCTCGACCTCGGCCCGGCCGAACTCGGCGTGGTGCCCGCCCTCGACCGCGCCGCCGAGCTGGGCCGCCATGGTCTGCTGGCCGTAGCAGATGCCGAAGACCGGGACGCCCGATTCGAACACGAGCTGCGGCGCCCGGGGGCTCGCCTCGACGGTCACCGATTCGGGGCCGCCGGAGAGGATCACGCCCTTCGGCTTCTGCTCGCGAAACGCGGCCTCAGCCTTCGTGAATGGGACGATCTCGCAATAGACCCCCTCCTCCCGCACCCGCCGGGCGATGAGCTGGGTCACCTGAGAGCCGAAATCGACGATCAGGATCTTGTCGTGGTCGGTGTTCATCGCGGGCGATTATCCGAAGGCCGGGGCACACGCAACGCAGGGGCCCGGCTCCGCCTGGGGATCACGATGCGAGCCGCGCGCCGGGCGCAGAGCTCGCGGCCGGCTCGACGCCGGGCCGTGCGCCCGACGGGACGGCCTACGCGCCGGTCGCGGTCAGTCGAAGTTGCGGACCTTGGCCGAGCCGCCCAGGCTGATCGCGGGTTTGGCCGGTGCGCCCGCGAGGCTGACCTTCTTCTGGCCCGGCAGGGTCTTGGCGCGCAGTTCCGGGGCGGCGACGGGGGCCGGCTTGGCCGGCTTCAGGTGCGCCTGGCCGTGGATCACCGAGCCGATCTCGCCGGCGACCCGAATCAGGTCGTCGCGGTCGCAGGAGCGGGCCACCTTCAGGCCGAGCTTGTGCATGTGGCTCTTACCGTAGAGGTAGGCGGCGAGCTGGGCGCGCTTCAGAGGCGTGATCTGCTCCAGGATCATCGGAAGGTCGAACTCGTCGGCCCGGTAGACCTCGCCCAGAACCTCGAGGCTCACGGGGCAATCGACTTCGGGCTCGGCGCCGCTGGTCGGATGCGCTTGTGTCATGGTTGCCTCTCGGGAAGCGATGGATCGGAAGCTGGCTCGGATGCCCCGGAGCCGGTGTCGGTTTCAAGCCCTGCCGGCGCAGTAAGGTCCGCAATCCTGGCCTGCGCGGGACCGGGGGTCGCAACTGGGGGTACCGGCTGCTCCGGTTTCCAGGCGCCGAGGCAGCCGGTGCAGACGGATTCGATCACCGCGCGGGCATGGGCCTGACGACGCGCCCACAGAGCCTCGCGGGCGGTCCGGTCGCCGTCCTGCGTCGGCCGGATGCGGATGAACAGCGGCTCCTCCGCGCGGGCCGGCACAGAGGCGAGCGCCACCAGGACGAGCAGAGCCGCGGCGCGGACCTTCGAGCCCGGACCGGGCTGTGCCGGACACGTCATACCGTCTTGTCCCCCTCCGGCGGAGCTGAGCACGAGATCTCGCGCCGCATGGTAAACCGTCGCTTAACGCGGCGGCCCCTTCGGCACCAGCGGCGGCGGATTACGGCGCGGCGCGTGGCAAGGCAGCGGGGTCTGGTGCAGGCTCGTCCAGTGCAGCCTGACGGCGATCCTGGGCCCGGCCGAGCCATAGGCTGTTGAGCAGCCAGGCCACCGAGAGCGGTACCGCCGCCCCGGCGATCCCGGTGCTGCCGAGGCCGAGCCCCTGGATTCCGGTGAACGACCACGCCCCGACCTGATCGCCCAGGCGATAGACCACCGTGTCGATGAAGCTCTTGGCCTTGTAGCGATCTTCCCTCGGAACCACGGTGAACAGGACTTCCCGGATCGGGCGGGCAATCGCAAAATTTCCGGCCCGGCGCAGGACCTGGAACGCCACGATCACCCCGATGGTGGGCGAGACGGCGAGCGCGGCGAAGCCCAGCACGCTGAAGGCCGGCAGCAGCGCCAGGGTGATCCCAACGCCGAGCCGCTTGACGATCCGCCCGGTCAGGAACAGCTGCACGCCGAGGGTCAGCACGTTCACCGCGAGATCGACGCTGGCGAAGAACGCGGTCTGTGCGCCCCGGTCCGGGAAGCTCCGCTTGGCGATGCCGGCCTGCTCGAAATACAGGAAGGTCGAGGTCACCGAGAACAGCAGGAGGAACAGCGAGATGTTGAGCAGGTAGGGCGACGCCAGGGTGCGGGTCACGCCCGCCAGCACGCTGCCGCCGATGGTGCGGTCCTGCCCGTCGCTGACGGTCTCGCTGCCCGGAACGGCGTGGAGCCGCGCCGACAGGGACGCCAGCCCGCGCATGCAGAACACCGCGACTTCGAGCAGCAGCACCGCGCAGAGCATCAGGCCCCAGGTCGGCACGTTCTTGGCGAGGATCGCGGTGGTGGCCGAGCCCGTGATAGCCCCCACGGTCGCGCCGGCCGCGATGAAGCCGAACAGGCGCTTGCTCTGGTCGTTCGAGAAGACGTCGACGATGGTGGCCCAGAAGATCGAGACCACGAACAGGTTGAAGATCGACAGCCAGACGAAGAACACCCGGCCGATCCAGATGCCCCAATCGGGCGGGGCCAGGTACAGGGCCAGCGCGAAGGCCAGGATGTTGGCGGCGAAGAACCGGTAGGTGATCGGCACGAACCGCGCCCGCGGCATGCGCTTCACCAGGTAGGCGAAGGGCAGGTTCAGGGCGAGCATGCCGACCAGCGTCGCCGTGAAGAGCCACGGCAGGTTCTCGATGCCCCCGGCCACGCCCATCTGGTCGCGGATCGGGCGCAGCACGTAGTAGGCGGCCAGGATCGAGAAGATATAGGCCCAGGACCAGGCGAGCGCCTGGCCCTCGCCGGGCCGGATGTCGATCAGGCGCGCGAGCGGGCCGCGGGGCGCGGATGTTTCAGGCACGCGCCCGTCACTTCCCCAGCCCGAGCTTCTCGCGCAACTCCGGGGCGGTGGCCTCGTGACCGAAGCCGGGTGACCCCATGGCGAACTTGTCGGCGTCCTTGAGCGGGCCGACGACGACCGGATCGAAGCCGGCATCGCGCACAAGGCCCTCGGCCACCTTCAGCGCCGCGGGATCGTCGCCGGCGATCGGGATCGCCATCCGGCCGCCCTGGCGGTCCTGGCCGCCATTCGCACCCGCCTTCGCGAACACCTTGTAGTTGGCCGCGTTGAAGGCCCGGACCACCTCGGCGCCCGGCAGATACTTGGCCGAGGTCGCCCCGATGCCGTTCGCCTGAACCTCGTCGTAGAGCGCGCCGTCGCGCTTCTGCGTGGCGTTGCCGGCGTCGAGCACGACCTTGCCGGAGAGTGACGCCGCCAAATCCTTCGCGAGGTCGGGATAGGCCTTGTAGGGCACGGCGACGAACACCGCCTCACCGAACTTGATCGCCTCTTCCGGCGTCCCGGCCTTGGCCTTGGGTCCGAGCTCCGCGATCATCGGCGCCAGGGTCTCTGGATGGCGCGAGGCGAACATCACCTCGTGGCCGTCCTTCACCCAGAGGCCGCCGATGGTACCGCCGATGTTGCCGGCCCCGATCACCCCGATCCGTATTTTCTTGGCACTCTCTTGCGCCAGGGCCGGAACCGCGGTGGCCGTAATGAGGACGGCGGCGAGGGCGAGCGCAGCGCGCCGCGTGGTGCGATCAGACCGCATCGATGAAGGTCTCCATCTGCTTACGCTGAGCCGCGTCGGGGAGCGGGCCCCGGGCGGCGGCAAGGTTGTCCTCGACATAGGCCACCTTGGCCATGCCGGGGATCGGGCATGTCACGGCGGGATGGCCGAGCACGTATTTCAGGAAGACCTGGGGCCAGCTGGTGCAGCCGAGATCCTTGGCCACCGCGGGCAGCTCCTTGCCCTGCACCGCCTTGAACAGGCGATCCCGGCCGAACGGCACGTTGGTCATCACGGCCACGCCCTTGTCGGCGGCGAGCGGGAGAATGCGCTCGGCCGCGGCCCGGTTGTCGATGGCGTAGTTCACCTGGATGAAGTCGAGCGTCTCGCGCTTCATCACCGCCTCGAGGGCGTCGAGTTGGCCGTCCCGCCAGACTGTGACGCCGACATAGCGAATCCGCTTGGTACCCTTCAGGTCGCGCAGGACCGCGAGATTCGCGTCCACGTCGATCAGGTTGTGGACCGCCACCAGATCGAGGCTTTCGACCTTCATCCGCTTCAGCGACCGCTCGAACTCCGCGCGCGTCGCATCGCGACCCTGCGTGTCGACCTTGCTAGCCAGGAACAGCTTCTCGCGCAGGCCGGGCTCGGCCAGGATCAGGCCCAGCACGTCCTCGGCGGTGCCGTAGCTCGGCGCCGTGTCGATCACCGTGCCGCCGAGCGACACGAAAGCCTGCACCGCCGCCTTCAGGGGCGCGACCGCCTCGGCATTCGGTTCGACCTCGTAGCGCCGGGAGGTGCCGATCCCCATCGCCGGCAGCATCTCGCCAGTCGATGGGATCGGCCTTCGGATCAGTGGCTCCGTGGCCCAGGACAGGCGGCCGGCGAGCGGCGCCAGAGTGGCAGCCGCGATGACGGCGCGACGGGATAGGGGCATGGCCAGCCTCCGGTGGTGTCGGAACCCGACCGGGACATAGGGCACGCTGCGCGGATGTGTATTCGTTATTCTCACGCTTGCGCGAGCGGCGGGCCGGTTTCACATACGTCCGGACATGGGTCCGCTCGGTCCGGCACCGTCGCGCGCGGGCACCATTGCGATCTGCCCGGCCGCCTCCGGCCTCAGCCCCGCCCTGTGGCATCCCGGGGGATCTCCGGATCGCGCCCCTTCGATGCGCGGCAAGTCGCTAACGCCAGGCGACCCTGCAAATCGCTGCTCCGTCCAAGACTCCTGCGAAACGCGATCCGACGGACGCTAGAGCTGGTCCCGGTTACGTTGCGATCGGGAGCAGATCTAGCGTCCTAGCTTTCGCGCGTTCGCTTACGCCGAACGGGCCTCCATTTCGACGGCGCGCGTTCTAGCCGGTAAAGTCGAGAGCGGGCAGGCCCGGCGCTCCAAGCGAGGAAAGCCGTTGCCACGATGTCGGCGTTCCGCAGCCGCAGGTCTTGCTGCGTGGCCCCGGTTTTCAAGGCGCGGTGCTAATCCTCCTCGGGCGGGTCCTCGAATTCGGCGCCCTCCGTGTCCGGCGCGATCCGGAACCGGTACTCGTCGATCGCCAGGAAGGCGCGGTGGACGACCTGCGGGTCGAGCCCGTCGCGCACCACGATCGTCTGGAAATCGATGAACAGGCGGGCGATCCGGGCCTCGTCCGACAGGGCCGCCAGCGCGGAGGAACTCGCGCCCGCGTGCATGATGTAATGCTTCGCCGCACCGTCCGTGTCGGGGGCCGGCAGCACCACGATCTGCCCGGCCGTCTCGGGCCGCAGCTCCGCCCAGCGGGCGGGTGTCCACGCAATGATGGCCTCGATCTGCTTCATCGGCACCTCCGGCTGCTCGGGAGAATCCGCCTAAGCGTCATTTGCCGGAGGGGCCACCCGGCAGGCGCTAAAAAGTAGTCGTCCCGCATGGCGAAGCGATCCAGCGATTCTTCACAGCCGAGGCTGTCGCGCTGCCGGAGATCGCGTCGCCCGCGTTCGCCATGATCATGGAGCTATGCCGGGCCTGAAGCCTGCCCGACCGCGCGCCCGTCTTTGAGGCCGGGCGGTCTTCGATCGCCCGGCACATGAGAAGGGGACCGCGGCCCAGATCCGCGGCCCAGATCATCGACCGCCGGAGCCGCCGACGGTGTACGATCACACCGTCGCACAGGGTCTGCGCTGCCGCGCGAAGCCGCGTCTCCTGGCGTTTGGGACGTTCAGTGCGCGCGCTCGACCTGCCCCCGGATCTCCCCCTTCGGATTCGCCGCGGTGTGGAGGTTGAAGTAGAGCTTGCCGGCTTCGAGGTCGGCGGCCTTGGAATCGTCGAGGGTGGCCTCGCCGGAGAACGGGCTGCTGGTGGCGGTCACGGGCACCAGGACGCCGGCATTCGCGCCTGCGGCGGCCGGGCCATGGAAATGCGCGGCGGTGACCGGGCCGGTCAAGCCACTGTAGGTCCCGTTCCAGCTCAGGTGCTTGGTGGCCGGATCGTAGGTCGCCGTGATGCTGCCGGTGCCCTTCGAATCGGTCGCCGGCACCTCGCTGCCGCCGTTCAGCGTCGCCGCGTACGGGGTGCCGGCGCCGGCCGCTTGGACCGCGGAGGTCGCCAGCGGCACGGACCATGCGAGGAGGGCGATCAGACCGGTTCTGGACAGGCGTGTCATCGGACGCTCCGCTTCGGCGTGGCCCTCAAGCGGGGCCACGTGTCGCAAGATAAGGGGGCGGCGGCGCCCGGACCATCGGGCTATCGTGAAACCTGGGACAGATGTCCGGCCGCGTGGGCCGATGGGGGCGCGATGGCGGTCACGGACGCGGGCGCCCCGGCGGGCGGGCATGGGCGGGAGATCACGGCCCGCGGGATCGTGCTCGGCGCGCTGATCACGGTCGTCTTCATGGCCGCCAACATCTATCTCGGCCTGAAGACCGGGATGACGTTCTCGTCCTCGATCCCGGCGGCGCTGATCTCGATGGGCGCCCTGCGCCTCGTCGGCGGCGCCGGCATCCTCGAGACCAACATCGTCCAGACCCAGGCCTCGGCGGCCGGCACCCTGTGCAACGTGATCCTGGTTCTTCCGGGCCTCGTCCTGATCGGGCACTGGCACGGCTTCCCGTTCTGGGAGACCAGCCTGGTCTGCCTGATCGGCGGGTGGCTCGGCGTCGCCTTCTCGATTCCCCTGCGCCGGGCGCTGGTCACCGGAAGCGACCTCCCCTACCCCGAGGGTGTCGCCGCCGCCGAAGTGCTGCGCGCCGGCCATGCCGATTCCGAAGGTTCCGCTTCCGATGAGCACGGCCTCACGACCCTGCTGACCGCGGCCGCCGGCTCCGGCCTCGTCGCCTTCGCCACCAGCGGCCTGCGCATCCTGGCCGAGGGCGTGCTCACCGCCTTCAGCCTGGGCGGCGCGGTGTTCAGCATCGGCAGCGGCTTTTCCCTGGCCCTGGTCGGTGTCGGCTACCTCGTCGGGATCGGCGCCTGCCTGGCCCTGCTCACCGGCGTGGTCATTGCCTGGGGCATCATGGTCCCGGTTTTGACCGCCCTGACGCCCCAGCCCGGGCTGGAGCCCGGCGCGGCCGCGCAGGCGATCTGGTCCGGGCAGGTCCGGCTCGTCGGCGCCGGCATCATCGCGGTCGGCGGGTTCTGGACCGTGGCCACGCTGGTCCGGCCGATCGCCCGCAGCATCCGGGTGGGGCTTGCCGCCGGCAACCCGGCGCATTCTGCAGCCCGGCAGGACCGCGACCTGCCGCTGCCGCTGGTGGGCGGCGCCGCGCTGGCCCTGTGCGTGCCGCTCGGCGCGCTGTTCGCCGGCTTCGCGGCCGATCTCGGCATCGCCGGCCCGATGCTCGCCGCCGTGGTGGCGGCCGGGCTGCTGTTCTGCCTCGTGTTCGGCGCCGCCATGGCGGCGGTCTGCGGCTACCTCGCCGGCTTGCTCGGCTCCTCGACAAGCCCGATCTCCGGGATCGGGATCCTCACCGCCATGGTCGGCGCCGCCCTGCTGCCGCTGGTGCTCGGCCCCGCCGGAACCCCGGAGGCCCGGCGCGTCACCGTCGCGCTGGTGCTGCTGGCGGCCTCGGTGATCGTCACCGCGGCGTCGATCGCCAACGACAACCTGCAGGACCTCAAGACCGGCCAGATCGTCGATGCCACGCCGTGGCGTCAGCAGCTGGTACTGATCGTCGGCGTCGCCGTCGGCTCCCTGGTGATCGTGCCGCTGCTGTCGCTGCTCTACGGCGCCTACGGATTCGTCGGCTCGATGCCGCGCCCCGGCATGGACCCGGCGCTGGCGCTCACCGTGCCGCAGGCCGCCCTGGTCACCCAGATCGCGGACGGCATCGTGGCCCGCACCCTGCCCTGGCCGATGCTGCTGATCGGCTGCGGCCTCGGCGCCGTGATGGTCGCCCTCGAAGTCGCGCTCAAGCGCCGGGCGTTCAGCTTCCCGGCGCTCACCGTGGGCATCGGCATGTACCTGCCGCTGTCGGTGGAGATGACCATCGGGCTCGGCGGCCTGCTCGGCTTCCTGTGCGCCCGCGCCCTGCGCCGCCGCGGCGCCGGGCCCGAGGACCTCGAAGCCTCCCGCCGCCGCGGCGTGCTCATCGCCTCCGGATTCCTGGTCGGCGAGAGCTTCGTCGGGATCGGCCTGACGGCCGTCGACGCGGCCTCCGGCCATTCCTCCACCCTAAGTCTCGTCGGCCCGGATTTTGCGCAGGCGGCGACGTATCTGGGCGCCGCGGTGTTCGCCGTCGGACTCTTCGCAACGGCCCGATTCATCCGCGGCCCCGTCGCGGTCTCCTCGCAGCGAAGACCTGTCGGCGCCCCCAATTTCCGCGCATAACACCGTTGACAGCCCGCGCTCGCCCTCCCTATACCCCGGCCGCTGGCCGCGCCGTCCCGTTCGGGACACGCGGCTCGTGGCGGGGTAGCTCAGCTGGTTAGAGCAGAGGAATCATAATCCTCGTGTCGGGGGTTCGAGTCCCTCTCCCGCTACCAAAGAATTCAATACCTTATCCGAAAAGGCCCGGTCAGGACGCCGGGCTTTTGCGTTCCGGGGCGGATCTGGGGCGGCACCTCGGTGCTACCGCCCCGGGGCGGGGACCGGCCGCCGCCCCCGTTCGATACCTGTGGACAGGTCAGCGTCCAAACAGGGCCTCCTTGATGATGCGACCGGCCGACGTCGCCTGGAACGTGATCGGGCCTATCGACCTCCTCGGGGCAGGCGACGGAACCGGAGGCTCCCGGGCCCTGGTGCTGATCGGCAGCTTTACCGACGCGACCCCGGTCATCAGGCGCATGGATACGGGCGGCGCCGGCGATGCGTGCCTTTCCCTGACCTCCTCCAGAACCCGCATCGTTGAAGGGGTGATGTGGTAGGCGACTGGCGATCCGCCTCCGTCGAACTCGATCCCGCTCGTCAGTACGTCGCCGCCTTGGGACGCTAGGTTGATCTGCAGACCATGGTCTATCCACGGCATGCCGAAGTGCATGGCCGCCCATTCGACGACGTCGGGGCGCTCGTGCCTCACCGGAGGGGGGACCGTCGCCGATAATCATCTGCCTTAGGGACCGCGAAACCATCCTGGCCATCGGGTTATCGCGCTCATAGAAAATGATCCGCCCTTCTGCCCGAGACTGGGCCCGTGAGCGCTCCCGTTCCTTGGCTTCCGCCCTCTGCCGGCGCAAACGCTCCTCGTACGGCAGCCGTATGGAATCCGGTGCCTTGTCCGGCCGCCAGGTCATCTCGTCCGCGTCGGTCAGGGCAAACCGCTCGGGGACGGCCAGGGCGCACGCCGCCACTCGGAATGCCTCGACGAGGTGGCGGAGTTGGCGGATCGACCACGCGGCGGGCTGGCTCTTCATCGGGCCTTCGGCCTGCTGGATGCTGCCCTCGTGCCGCATGTAACCGACGTTGACCTCGACGGTCAGGTAGCTGACGCCGTCAGCCTTCCGGAGCGACCAGACCCCGTCCGAGACCATCTCCTCGTCGCCGGCGCTGTCCTCGTGCTCGCCCCGGGCAAGGCAGTTGTCCATGCACTCGCCCTCGCGGCGTAGGGCCTGCTTCTAGACGAGGCGCACCCAATACCCGCCGTTGTCGGCCTCGATGCGGTCGGCGGTGCCCTTCTCGCCGGCGGGCGTGCGGTCGCTTATGGCAGGGGCTCCGGTTTAACGGAGAAGGACACCTCGACGTCACGGGCTTCCTTGGAACCGTAGGTGATCTTGCCGACTGATGCCCGGAGGAAGGGCATCCCCGGGGCGGGAGAGTGGGCGGGCTTGGACGGAGGCGGTGACCACACCGTGCCGAGGTCGCGCCAACTCAACTGATCCTCGGCGCTGATCTCCCGTTCCGCCCCCTCCACCTCGCGTGGCGTCATGATGGCGAGCGTCGGCCTGCCGCCATAGCCGTCGGGTTCCCATGCGAGGGCCGCGGATTCTAGCACCCTGTAGTCGTTCTCGCGGTCGACCTCGCAGGCCCAACTCGTGGTGGTCTCGCGAAGGCGGATGCGACAGACCTCGATGCCGCCGCCGATAGCCTCGACTAACGCGGTCGCCATGCCGGGGGAGACGTCGGCGTGGTAGTAGTCTCCCCCGTCGTTATACGGCAGGTAGGCCACAAGGTCGTACGGGGCCGCCTCTACCGGCTCGATGCCCTCGGATTGGAGCCAAGCCCTCAGGGCGCCGTCGAGACCCGTGAGGTCGACGGCGGCGGGACGTAGGTACAGGGCGCGCTTCACGACTGGGTATCCTCGACCTGCAGGATGGCGGAGATCTCCTCCACAATGCGCCAAGGCCACACCTCGCCAGCAATCTCCCCCAGCCTATCGATGGCGGCCGCGGCGCGCCCGGCCGGGAGCACCCGCTCGATCAGGCGCACGGTGCGGTCGCGGAGGGGCTGCGTGTAGCCGCCGATCTCCTCGATGTTGGCGGGGCTGTCGCCCTCGAAGCCGATGCGTGCCGGCTCCGGGGGCATGCCCTCGCACCACTCGACCCACCAGAACTCGCTGGGCTTGTTCGGCGGCTTGGCCTGGCGGTCGGACATGCGGGTTCCTGCGGGGGCGCTCCCGACCAGTGTATGGAAACCCGTCGATTCGTGGAGAGACCCGTCGCATTTGATCGGATCGCCTTAGGCAAATCCGAAGCTCTCCCAGGCATGGTGCCCCCAATCACGGGGGCAGGCATGATCAGATACGACCTGGAGACGGTGTCCGAGGACGAGATGCGGGAGCACATCGAAAAGGGCGTGAGGACCACTGATACACTCTTCGGAGGCCAGAATTTCCTGGGCGTGATCCTGCAGACTTTTGCTGATGCCGACGTGGTCTACGGGGTCTGGCCTGAGGCCGACCCGGCGGAGCGAAGCGTCCTGGGCCACGCCCTGTCCGTCATCAAGGGCATCCCCTGGCTCGATGCGCAGTACGACCTGCACCGTGGCGGGGATTTCCGGGCCAAGACCTTCACCCTCATGCTCGATGATTTCGAGGACGCTTGCGAGGCGTGCCGGAAATACGGTGACGACAGGGAGGAGTCCGCCCCCCAGGCCCCCGCCTCGGATCGCCCGAGCAGGCCCCGGAGGACGCTGGAGCGTCTGTCGCGGCCGCTCTTGGAGGAGGACCTGCGGTACCATCCCCTGTCCCGTCACGAGAGGCATCCCATCGACGACGAGAAGGAGGCCCTGCTCGTGGCGGCCCGCGCCGAAGTCTCGACCCCCGAGGACCTCCAGCGCCGTGGCGCCGAGATGCAGCGGCTCAAGGCGGCCCTCGACCGCATGATGCTGACGCCGAAGGGCAAGCCTCCCCACAAGAAGGGGAGCCGTTCGCCGGACGACCGCTCGTCGCTCCGGCCGGTCGGCGACTTCGTCTTCGCGGCGTTCACCGGCGAGGAACGTGCCTACCTCGCCGAGCAGATGATCCTCGCGGACGGCGAGAGGGAGGAACTCTCAGGTTGGCACGACAGCCTCGGCAACCACGGGATGAGCGCCAGGAGCCACAGGACGGGCCCTCCGAGCGAGGACGAGATGCGGGATCTCCTAGAGGATCTCGGGGTCTTCCGCACGGACAGGCTATGCACCGCGGGAGAGTGGGGCAGCGTCACCGAGGGCTTGCCCTGCAGCCGGCACCGGCTCGCGGAGCTGTACGGCGAGGTCACGGGCATTTCGGACGAGACGCTTTGGGGCCTGAAGGAATCCGCGGAGGCCCATGACGAGGCCCGCGCCGTCATCGAGGCGATGAACCGGCGCCGGGACGCCCTGATCCGGGAAGGCTGGGACGTGCCCCGGGCGCACGTTGCCTCGGAGCGCTGGTACCCGGCCCCGACCAAGGACACGGACCCGGGCGCCCAGACGTCCTTGCTGCCCTAAAGCGTGATCACCCGGCCGGGGAACGACCTCCTGCAATCGATGGGCTCCCCGGCTTGGGGCTCCTCGCCGAAGGCCTCGATGTGCGCCCACCGATTGACGGCGCGGACCTGATCGGGCGTCAGGGTGGCCGCCTGCACGGCCTGCCACTCGGCGGTCAGAGCCGCGGCGTCCTCGATCAGGGTCAGGGGCGGCGCGTTGGTGAAGGTGCGATCCTTCCAGGGCGTGGTCATGCTCCCCCCTTCCTCAGAACCTGGTGCAATCCGGACCGCCGTGGCCCCAACCGCGCCAGTGGTCGGTGATGGCCTCGGCCTCTTCGTAGAGGTCGTGGCTCTCGCTCCATTCCTCGATGGCGCCTGGAACCTGCAGGGCGGCCAGCACCCGCTCGCCGCGTTCGGTAAGCCAGGCCCCTCCGACGGACCCACCGTGCTCGGTTAGGGCGGCATGGTCGAGCATGTAACGGAGGACGTAGGCGCGGCCATGACCCTCTCCCCAGACCGCTCCCTGCTGGGACTCCTTCTCCCAAGCCGGGTGCGCCTCCAGAGCTCGACGTAGCCAGTCGGCAGCGGCCCATGGTGCTCCGCAACCGCACCAGCCAAGGTGGTGGGAGACGGCCTCGATGACGACGGCGGCTTCACGCTTTTCCATGGTCAGGCCCCCTTGCTGCAGGCGATGCCCGGTACGGCATCGCGGAGGTGGTCCTTCACGCAGCCGAGATCCTCCCTCGTGCCGAAGACCTCGATGGAATGCCCCCCGGGGAAGACGAAGCTGATCCGTTGCTTCGGCTCCTCTCGGACGAACCCGGCGTGGCGGAGCTCCTCCAAAACATCGGTGCTGTCCCATCGCTCCGGGTACTCGACGGTCCGCTCGATCACCGCGTCGATGGCGGCGTGATCGGACAGGGCCCGCAGCGCGGCGATCCGCTCCTCCTCCGCCAGGGCCCGCTCGGCCCTGATGCTGCGGACCGAACCTTCGAAGAAGGCGACCTCACCCTGGCTGAGCGTGGCGACCTTCCGCGCCATGTCGATGATCTCGCCCGTCTCCATGATCCCCCCTCCAGGAATCCGAAGGGGCCCCCTGCACCTGGCCGGGGACCCCTCCAACTCGGCCCGCACACGCAGGCCCCGGCGCCACGCGGCGCATCCTGTGGATGGTATGGAAAACCGTCGATTCGCATAGGAGAGCGCTCTTGACGGGATGGGGATGGGGTGCCTACCTCATCATCGTTCCCCCGGCACTTGGGGGGCAAACCAGACGTGTCGAGCTGCGGTTGCGCGCTCTCGGTTCTCCCCTCCACGAGGGGGCAAACCACCCTTGACCGCATGTGCCGCGGTCAACGCGATTTCCCCTCCACATGGGGGCAAACTGGGCTGTCCCCCTCGCGCTTGGGGCGACCGACACCTCCCCCACACTCCGGGGGGCATACCAAGACAGGCCCTGCCAGTTGGCGGGGCCTTCTTCGTTTCGGGGCTTGCAATTCACTTTGTGTCCACCATAATGGACATTGTCACCGGCACAGGCCGGAGGCGCAGGCCACGAAGGACCGCATCATGGACACCATGCACATCAAGGACGCGCGCCGGCAGTTCGGCGACGAGGTCATGCCGGGGCAGTACGTCGCCTGGCCGCACGAGGCCACCTATGCCCTCGCGCTCGGCAACACCCCCGCCGAGGCCATCGAGAACTCGCTCGCCATCGGGGGCGTCTCCCGCGAGGACATCGGCAGCATCGACCTGATCGTCGACCCGGTCGCCGATGCCGTCGCCAAGGCTGCCGCCGCCAAGACGCTGACCGCGCTGTGGGACGCCGTCGAGGATTACGTGAAGGCCTGCGACGAGTCCCTCATCGACCCCGAACACGGCGGGCTCGACTTCCAGGACCTGCCGACGTTCGGCGGCGAGCACGTCGAGATCAAGCGCGACGACGTGCTGGCGACGTGGTCGTGGGACGAGACGCACGCCCTCGTGCAGACCGACGACGCCTACACCATCGTCCCGCGCTGATCCCGCTTCCTACCGTCTCCCACACGCCCGGCACAGGCCAGGCGCAGGCCATCAGGACCTTTCACAATGACCAGCATCCCCAAGAACGACGCCTGCAGGATCTGCGGCAAGCCCCTCACCGACCCGCTGTCCGTCGCGGTCGGCTTCGGCCCCGTCTGCCGGATCACCGCGAAGATGCGGACCATCGGCGATCGGCAGCAGGACCTCTTCGGCCACGAGCGGGCGACGTACACCCGCGAGACCCGCGGCGACGTCATCCTGATCACCGACCTCAACAAGGGGCGCACCGTCACGAACGATGCCGAGAGCGTCATCGGCGATCTCGTCGAGTGCCTCGGCGATCTCGCCGGCAAGCGCATCGTCTACCGCGACACGTCGGGCGTCTGGGACGAGCTCGTCGTGACCTCCAACCGGTTCACCGGGTTCAGGTCCGTCGGGGTCCGTACCCCGGAGGAGGTTCTGGCGAAGATCGCCCGCGAGGTCGCCCGCGCCCCGGCCCGTTCCTCATCGACCCTGTCCGAGTTCCTCGCCGGCGGCGCGAGCAGCATGGACGAGGTCCTGCAGGTCGACACCGACTGGTCCGGCCGTGTCCTGGAGGTCCGCTTCCCGAACGCCTGACGCCACCTCACCATACCCATTCCATCCAAGGGCGGTCCTCTCCGGGGGCCGCCCTTCCGCACGAATCAAGGGCCCCACGCCATGCGCATCGACCTTCGCCCCATGCCCCAGCCCGTCGACGGCGGGATCGCCGTAGGCACCATCGATGGGCGGCCGCTCACATACTACGCCCGCATCCCCACGGCCGACGGCATCGAGATGACCCATGCCCAGATCGCCGACGCCCTGAAGGAGGCCATCGACGAGGCCTGCGAGGCGCTGTGGGGATCGGAGTGGAGCGGGCCCCTTTCCGTCGCGACCGGCCTCAACCGGCGCTCTTGCTCGAAGGATCGCGTCTGGAAATTCGGGCTGCCGGCGTGGGCGCTGAAGTTCATGGCGGAGGCCTCGTCGCAGCCCTATCCCCGGGCCATCGGCGATTTCCTGTGCGGGATAGCCCGTGTCCACGACGACGACGCGCTCAAGACGGGGACCGTCCGGCCGCGCTCCAATCCGTCTCGTGAGCTCCTGATGGACCAGGTCCAGGGTCGCCTGATCCAAGCCGTCGACCTGCTCTATACGATGCGCAAGGCCCGAGTGCAGGCACAGTCGCGCGGCGGGGATCTCGAAACGAATTCTTAACCCGACGGGCCTACGGTCGGCACCCACTGAGGCGTCAGGTCACTCGACCGGCGCTGCGGATCTCATCTCCCCCGGAGTGACCGACATGAAGAAGTCTCCACGCACAGTGGAGGGCGCCGCGCGCCTGAGCGACCTGCTCCGCGGCCAGCCTCCCCATCGCGCCAGCCACGCCCGCCAGATCCAGTCGACGATCCTGTCGATCTGCCCCGCGATCCTCACAGAGGGCCGCGAGGTCATGCTCGCTCAGTGCGGGGGATCGGCGCCGTTCTACGAGATCGTCCGGGGGCTCTGGAAGGCAGCCAACACCTGCATCAGCGGCACGCCCGACGTGGCCACGGCCGAGATCAGGTTCCGCGACAGCCTGATCGAGGCCGAGGAGGTCCTCGACCGGATCACCCGCGCCCACACCGCCATCGACGCGGATCTGGATCTCGGCCTCGAAGAAGGTCCTGAGCTCGATCTCCTCGACGAGTCCACGATCCTGCTCGCCGACATGGGCGACCAGAGGGCGCGGGAGGCCTTCCCCGACGTGGCGTGGCGCCATGCCCGCCTCCGCCAGCGCGGCGAGGACAACCTGCTCTACTGCGCCGTCGGGGCGAGCCTTTTCATGAAGGAACCCTGGCGCTTCCAGGAGTGGCGCCCGGGCGGCGGCCCGACCCTCTACGTCCGCGAATGCATCGACCTGGGACGCCGGGCCTTCACCGGCACGCTAGCCCCGGCCGAGCCGGCGTGGGCGACCGCGGCGAAGGCCAAGGCAGGCCTCGCCAAGATCGAGGCCGCCAGGATCGACAGCGGCCCGTCGCTGATGATCCTGGCGACGACGGATCACCTGCCCGGGACGGCCAAGTCCGGCGAGGACCGCATCGGCGGCTCGAACTCGACGAGCTCGACGTCGGCCCGGTCCGAGTGGGCACCCTTCGCCGGCCGGCGCTGGCCGCTCATCCGCGTGCCCGACCTCGCCCGGGCGCGGGAGATCCTCGTCGCCGAGTTCCCCTACGCCGCCGACATCGTCGACGCGGTGCTGCGGGACCTCGCCGGGCGGCCGCACGTCCACCTGCGTCCCATCCTGATCGTCGGGCCGCCGGGATCGGGCAAGACCAGGCTGGCCCGCAGGCTGGCCGAGGTCCTCGGGCTGGGATGGCAAATCATCTCCTGCGGCGGCGTCAGCGATTCGTCCCTAAATGGCACATCGCGCCAGTGGGGGACCGGTCGTGCCTGCGTCCCGCTGCAGCTCCTGAAGCGCCTCGGCATGGCGTGCGCGGTCATCGTCCTGGACGAGATCGAGAAGGCTGCATCGGGCAGGCAGAATGGGTCCATGCTCGACGGCCTCCTAACGCTAACGGCCGACCCGCAGAGCTTCTTCGACCCCTACGTGGAGCACCCGGTCGACCTGTCGGGGATCTCGTGGATCGCGACGGCCAACGACCTCTCCGGCCTGCGGAAGGACCATGGCGCGCTGGTCGACCGTTTCCGGACCTTCTCCATGCCGACCCCCCGGCGCGAGGACCTCCCCGTCCTCGTTCGCGGCATCATGGCGGAGATCCGGTCCGAGCGCGGCCTGGACGAGCACTGGCTCCCAGACCTCGACGGAGATGAGGAAGCCCTGATCGAACAGCATTTCGACGGGGGCAGCGTGCGCAAGGTCCGACGGCTTTGCGAGACCATCGTGGCGGGCCGTGAGGCCCTGGCGACCCGGATGTGAGGGAGGCGATCATGGAAAACGAGAACCCCTCCCTGAGCGCCCTGCGCGATCTCCAGTTCCACGTGATGCGCTTGACCATCGGTCGCGAGCTCGACCCGGCCGATGCCTTCGCTGTCGGCGAAGTCATCGCCGAGCGGATCGCCCTCGTCACCGAGGAGGTCTCCGATGCAGCGTGAGACCCTCCCGGCGATCCGGGCCCGCGTCCGAGCCCTCTGGGGCTCGCGCCGGGTCTGCGGGATCGTGGCCCTTGCCTGTGCTTTCCGGATCGACCGGATCGCCACCCTCGCCGCCAAGGGCCGCCTCGGCGACGAGGAGGCCCTCCGGATGGCCCTGGAGACCGAGGCCGTGGCGATGTTGTTCGCGCCCCTCCCGCGGATGGAGCGGTGCGGTGTCTCGCTCTGATCGGGTCCACGTCTACTGGAACCGGACCACGCGGGTCTGGTCCCTGCGCCAGAGCGGCCTCGTGATCGACCGGCGGACGGACCTCGTCCTGCATGGCTGCCGGTTCCACGCCGGCGAATCCGCCCGGCTGCGCGTGATCAGGACCGGCGACCGGGACGTGCATGCTTGGGTCGTCGGGGTCCTCTCCGACGGACCGCGGCCGCCCTCGGCGATCCGGGTCGGCTACCGGCCGACGGAGGCCGGATTCCGGCGCCGCGACACCAACGAAATCGTCACCAGCGCGGTCGTCGTCGGCTTCGAGCCCGACGGCTCGTGCTGGGCCGTCCTCGACAACAAGGAGCCATCCCATGCGTAGCGTCCTCGCTATCCTCACCCTGATGCTGATCACGACCGCCGCGGCCGCCGAGGTGCTGCATCCCCTGGAGAGCGAGGGGTTCTCGTTCGCCCTGACGGTGCCGGCGGGCCCGGGGCGGGAGCGCTTCGGCTACGTCGATGCCGTCCCCGGCACGGCGGCTACATGGGTCGTCACGGTCCGGTGCGGCGTCCATCAGGTCGGCACCGGGCGCGTCCTCACCGAGGTCGTCGGGCACGGGACGGGATCGCGGGGGGTATCCCCGTGGTTCGGCGGATCGTACGAGCTCGCCGACGGGCGGAAGGGCGCGTACATCATCCTGCAGGACCGGTCGGCGCCGGACGCCCTCGACCTGCATTCCGAGTGGACCGGTCCCGAGTGCCCCCGCAACGGGACCGGGCAGCTATCCTCGGGCGACTGATCCGGGGTGGCATGACGTCGGCATGCGGCGTGCCACGGTGTGCGCACGTGTGTGCAACGGGCAAGGCGCAACCCGAAAAAGCGGGAAAACGCGGTTTTCACCAACTATTTTCGGGGTCGCCCGGAGGGGACATCTAGGCGGCCCGGGCGGGGGTGGCCATGCCGGCGGTCGGGTGCCCCTGAAAAGCTAAGGGCCTGTGCCACCAACGGAAACAGGCGCCGGGTATAGCAACGGCGGCTTGACTACGTTTTTGTTGCGTGGCGTTTTCAGACCTCGGCGACCTGACGGCAGTCCCTTCAGGCCCGGGCTCGCTTCATCAGGTAGGCCGGTCCCGCGCCCCACCGCTCCCTGCAGATCGCGGGCCCGTCGGACCCCTCGTAATCGAGCAGGCGCTGGATCTGGGCGCGGGCTGGCTGGGGCCGCAGCTTGTCGTCCCAGGACAGGTTCCAGGGCTCGCTCTCCCCTCGGGCGATCCGCACCCGGGACAGGCGCTGGCTCACCAGGGACGGGGTGACGCCCTTCAGCCGGGCGTAGGCGATGAGGGAACCGGCGGCCGCGATGCCGGCCTCGATCTCCTCGTCCACGAGGGTGCGCGTCTTCCGGTAGGCCACGTCATGCCGTCCCGCGGGTGACCGTGGCAGCGGTCAGCCCCAGCGCGGCCGCGGCGACTGGCACCGGCAGGACCGCCATCGAGATCTCGGCGCCGTCCCAGCGGATGTTCACCAGGTTGTGGGACCCGTTGGTCCGGACGGATGATCGGACGCGTCCCGCCGCGCGGCGCCCCTCGTTCGCCAGTTGCCTCAGGCGGTCCGGGGACATCCAGCCCCAGCGCTCGACGGCGAACGACCAGCCGCCCGAATCCACCAGGTCGGCGACCTTGGCGGCCGACGGCGTGACGTGCAGGTCGCTCACCGGTCCCGCCTGTAGGGTGCGTACGTCAGCCGGTGCGAGATCTTGGCGAGGGCCAGCTTCCAGTCGTCCTCGCGGTACCGGAGCGCCGGGCCCTTCGTCGGGGACATGCTCTTGAGCAGGGCGATCTCGGCCCGGAGGAGGGAGCGCTCGGAGGTGGTCATGCGGCGTACTCCGGGCCGAAGCCCCTGAGCTCGCGGAACCGACGGATGAAGGCTGCGAGCTCGCGCGCCTTGTCCCCGATGAGTTGGAAGGCCGGCGCCCCGTCGCAGACCCGGTCCCCGTCGACCGGGATCAAGGCGATGCCGCGGTCCCCGGCGACATGGACGAACCGGGTCGCCCCGGCAACCGGCAGGCCCTCGAATTCCAGCCAGGCCGCCACCGCGGGCCCGACGGCGGCCGGGACCTCGCCGACAAAGGCATGCCCCGGGAGGGGAGCCCGGAGGACCGCGATGGTCTCCGGGACGGTCCGGCACGCCGCGGCGGCCGGCGTCGCCAGCATCAGGGCGAGGACGGCGGCCGCGGCGCGGGTCATGACCGCTTGCTCCAGGCGGGGACGTAGACGGTCCCGTTGAGGCGCTCGACCTCCTTGGAGATCCGGGCCTCGAACCTCTCGATCCGGGTCCTGATCAGGTCGTTGTCGCGCTCGCCCTGACGGACGAGGCCCTGCACCTCGGCGCGGGGCACGACGGCCTGGCGGAGGGCGGCGATCTCGCTGGCCAGCGCCTCCTGGCGCTGGGTGATCGGCTCGCGCCACTGCGACCCGAGGTAGACCATCCCCGTCATCGCGACGCTGGCGATGGCCACGATTAAGGTCCAGTTCGTCTGCCCCTTCTTGGCCAGCGCGTCGAAGAACGCGGTGTGGTTCGCATCCATCTTGTCGGCGATGCCCCGGACGGCTCCGACCAGGTCGCGGACGTCCTGCCCCAGGGCGGCGAGGCCGGCCTCGGTGCGGGCGATGCGGATCTCGTGATCCGACGAGGGGGGCGCGGGGGCAGGTCCGGAACTCATGACGTCGGTCTCCCGAACGCCGCGCGGACGTCCTTCATCCAGTTGAGGGCACGCTCGCCGCAGTTGGCCTTGGCCCGGTCGAGCAGTTTCGCGTCGGCCATGATCCGGACCGCCTCGCGCCGGCCGAAGGCCAGCGATGGGATCTCCGGGAAGGCCTTGGAAAAGCAGGCCGCCAGGTCGTCGGGGATCGGCGGCAGGGCGGCCCGGGCCGAGACGTCGAGCTCGCCGCGGCCGCAGGCCCCGAGGGCGAGGCAGGCGACCAGCGCGAGGGTGGCGAGGGGACCGCGCATCACAGGTCCCTCAAGCGGCGGGCGTCGTCGTCGGTCGCGCAGGCGCCGTCGGGCGTCCGGGCGAGGTGGCGCTGCAGGTCCCGAAACCGGGACGCGGAGGCCTTCGCCGCGACGTCGGCCTTGTCGGCCCGGACCCTGTCGGCGGCCGAGATCTTCGCGGCGGCCGCGGCCTGGCGGTTGGCTTCCTCCAGGTTGCGCGCGGCCTGCAGGGCGAACACCTCATGGGCCCCGCGGGCCTGCCCGGCCTGGAACAGCGCGGCGCCGGCGATCAGCAGGATGCCCGCCCCGATCAGGGGACGGCGCATCCATGCCGGCAGGTAGGCGGTGGTGAGGAGCCCGAGTAGGATCAGGCCGATCCCGCCGATGCCGGTCAGGGCCGCGGCGAGCGAGAACGCGGCCCAGCCGTTCGCGATGAGGCCCCCGAAATTCGAGAGGTGGGTGGCGATCTGGGTCACCGGCGGCCCCTCCGCTTCGGCTTCGCGGCCGGGACGTGGATCGCCCGGATGGCGGCCTCGAACTGCGGATCGGACGCGGTGAGCTCGACCCGGGCGTCACCGATCAGCGCCTGCAGGACCTCCGGCATGCGGTCGCCGTCGGCGCGCATGCACATGGGCCCGGCGAGAGCGGCCGCGATGACGAGGGGGGCGAGCGCGCACATGCTCAGATCCCCTTGAGGCAGAGGGCGCGCTCGGCCTGGCGACGCTTGACCAGCCCGGCGAGGACGCGGCCCTTGGCCTTGTCGTAGAGGAGGAAGGCGTTGCAGGCGGCGCGGCGGTCGCCGGCGTTGTAGAGGCGCACGACGCTCGACTTGCAGAGCCCGCTGGTGCCGATGTTGTAGGAGAGGCTCAGCGCGGCCGCGTAGAAGTCGTCCGCCATCGGCCGGGTGATGCAGCGCTCGATGGCCGGGGCGAAGTCGTTGCCGAGACGCTCGACCAGCATGGCCTGGCACTGGGCCAGGGTGAACGTCTGCCCCCTTGCGGACGCCCTTGGTCTCCCCGATGCAGACCGTGGGGATTCCCACGCTGTCCCGGTAGGCCGTGGTCCGGACGCCCTCGAACTGGGTGATCACCCCGATGGACAGGGTCGCCACCGCGGACCCGACGATGAACCGCTTCGACACCTTGCGACCGCTGGGGGCCGCTGCGACGATGGCCGGGCGCATGGGGACGGTGGCGGCCGCCGTCGGACGGGCGGTCGCGATCATCACCGCGGCGGTGGGGCGGCGCAGGGCGCTGAGGAATCCAGCGAGCATCAGGCGTCTCCGGCTGGGGCGGCCGCGGTCGGGGTGGTGACACCCTGCTGGGCGACGCAGCGGGCGACCATCGCGGCGACGGCCAGGCCCATGTTCGAGAGGCTGAGGGTCGTCGGGGTCACGAGCTCGGAGCCCGAGAAGAAGCTGACGCTGGCCTGCGCGGCATCGAGCACCGTCGCCAGCAGCAGGAACTTGATCGACCACGCCCGCTGCAGGACGGCTTCGAGGTTGTGAACCGGGCGCAGGTTCTTGAGGGCGGTGAGCATCAGTGTTTCCCCTCGGGGGGCGTCGGCGAAGTTGGCTGGCCAGGCCATCGCGACGCGGGCGACGTCCTCATTCGAGAGGTCGGTCCACTCCGCGGCGATGCGTCGGGCATGGCGCTGGCGACCGAGGCGAAGGTCGAGGGATTCCTGCTCGGTTAGGGACCGGCGCAGGACCGACGGCGCCCGGGCGGGACGCGGCGCGGCCAGGGCGAGCGCCCCGGCAACGACGTTGAGGCTGATCAGGCGGACGGCGTCGCGGGACCACGACATCAATCCACCTCGCGCTGATGTTGGATTGTCAGGTCCCGCAGCCGGTCCCGGGCGGCCCGGCGCAGCCGCAGGTGCGCGGCTTGGTAGGCCTCGGTGCCCCAGCCGGCGTAGGTCTCCCGGACCTCGGCGACGGTGACGAAGCGGGAGATCCGCTCGCCCTCGATGCGGGGCACGCGGATCGCGACGGAGATCTCGTGGCCGCCGGACACGGCCCGTACCGTCTCGTCCCCGATTGAGGACAATGCGAAGTCGAGGGGCATCAGGCGGCCCTCCGGGCGGTCCGCGTCCGCTGGCCGTATCGGGCGATCAGCGCGGCCTCGGCGCGGTCGTTGTCCTTGACCCGCTTGAAGGTCGTGGCGGCGTGGGCCGGCCAGAGCGACCGGGCGGCGGCGAGCGAGGTGGCCTTGTCGGCTGTGACGCCTGTGGCCTTCTTCCAGTCCGTCGGGTCGACGTAGGTGAAGGGGATGCCGAGGACCTGCAGGACGGACCGGGGGACGCCTGCGTTCATGCCGAAGTTGAACCGGCCGGAGATGCCCATGGCCCAGCCCTTAATCCGGGTGATCTGGCCGACCTTCTCGACGGTGGCACGCTCGATGCCGAGATCGCGCCAGCGGGCGATCAGCGCCGCGGCGTCGACGATGCCGTCGGCGTCGATGGGCAGGTGCTCGGCCATGACGAGGGAGCCCCTCGCATCGAGGAGGGCTCAAGCGCCGCTGCCGCCGGGGTCAACGCCGAGGTGCATCAGTGCACCCGTGCCGGGAGGGTGGGGGCGGGAGCGCCGGACAGGGCGTTCCACGGACAGACGCCGAGGCCCGCGCAGGAGGCGAAGAATTGCTTCTCGCCGATCCGCTCGGCCCGCTCCGGGCGGCCGCTGCGGATGTCGGCCACGTCCCAGCGAAGCTGCCCGGCGTTCTTCGGATCGTCCCCGAGGGCGAGGCGGATCTCGTCGGTCGAGAGGCGGCACACCGCGGGTCGGAGGTGGGCCGCGAGGCGACGGCGCGCCTCAAGGCTGAACTCGGGCAGGCGCCGATGACCCTCGGTCATCCGGGGTCGGGGGGGGCGTCAATAACGCTCGGGGCGAGTGAAGGTTCCATCGTCCAGAATGCCTGGAGCCCGGATCCGTCTACGGGAGAAGGTTACGAAAACACGCGCACGATCACGAACGCGTCAGTTTGGTTCAAAAACACCGGCAACCGAGGGGCTTGGCAGTATCGGCGAAGCCGTCCTTCGGGTCTCCCCGGGGCCCTACCGACGGCGCGCCTTCGCCAGCGCGTGATCGAGCTTGTCGATGATTTCCTCCTCCAGGTACTTGGGCATCTTGGCCGCCGCGGCCTGGAAGGCTTCCTCCCAGGAGGGAGTTAGCACCGGCTTATAGGTCGCGTCCGGCTGGGTGGGGAACAGCAGCCGGGGGGTGTCGAGGTTGACGACCCTCGACACCGTGACTTGGCGCCCGCCGGCCGCGGTGAACCGGGTCTTCGGGGCGTCGGCTTGCGCATCCGGACGCTGTCCCGGATGCGCTCGCTGGTCTGCATCGCCAGGCCCCGCGGGGGGGCGGGCATGCACGCCGACGCCCAGCTTCGCCGGATCGGACGCGCCCTTGCGAATCTCGAACACCCCCCACCGGCCACCGTCGCCCCGGCTGTAGTTCCGGGCCATCGCACGCCCGATCAGGCGCATGTCGCTGGCCTTGTAGTTGCCCTTGGCGTTGGGCTTAATCCCCTGCGTCCGGAGGCCGGCCTCGTTGGGCAAGTAGATCTGCCTCTCGTTCGGGAAGTACCCCTTGATGCCGACGTCGCTGGCTGGGCGCTTCTCCTCCCCGAGGGCGTACTTGAGCCACGTCGTCTGGAGCGGCATCACGAACGCCGCCGACACGATCTTGTCGAGGCTGGCGACGTTGTTCAGGGCGGTCTTGTCGAGCTCGTAACGGACGGCCTTGAGGGTGAACGGGGTGGCATGCCGCAGCTCCGCCGGCATGGTTCGCCGGAAGGTGTTCACCCCCTCGATGACGACGCGGTTCAGGTTGAACTGGATCGCGCGGGCGAACTTCTTGGGCCCGAACTCCTCGAAGGCCGCCCGGGACGCCTCGATGGCGCCGTTGATGTTGAGGTTGACCTTCAGGCCCGTCACGTCGTCACCCCATGAAAATGGCCCCGGCGGCTGAGCCGGCACGGGGCCTCAGGTGGTCAAGTTGCGGATCGGGAGATCCCACGATTCGGATCATACCATGATGGAATCGGCGACTCGGTCAGGGCCCGCGGGCGACCTCGGATACGGAGCCGTTGAGGCGGGCCGCGATCAGGCGGGCGCCGGTCTCCCAGTCGCCGCCGGCATCGCGGAATGCCCTGGCGGCCTCCCTGATGATCGTGCGCATCTTGACGCCGGCGGCGGTGACGGGGACCTCGCCCTTGTCCTGGCCCACGGTTCCCCGGGCGAATGACGCGGCAAGTCCGGCGACGATGGCAGCGTCCACGGCGATGGCCTGGCGCTGCTCCTCGCGCCACCGGCGGGCCCGGTCCGCCGCCTTGTCTCGGGCGACCCGATCCGATCGCGAGAGGTGCGTCTGGGGCGTGGGGAATGCCAGGTCGTCGGAGGGGACGGAGAGGTGCGTGCTCATGGGGGAAATTGTGCCACCCGTGCTAGAAAGGTACCAGCCGGGCGGGTGGCATCATCGGGCTGGCATCAGCGGAATGGCGGGATAGCGAGCCTGGATCTCGGCCGGGGTTCCGTCCTCCAGGCGCGCGCACCAGATCATGAACGCGCTCATCGCGGCCCAGCACGTGCCGGTCCAATCGAACCAGAGACCTTTGACGAAGCGGGGGCCGTCATCGTCCTCGTCATCGGAAACGTCGACGCCCGCCTCGACCAGAGCCAAGGCGGGCGTCGTGTCCTGAGACGTGAGGTGCACGCTGCGAACGGCGTCATCATACGCGCGGGCCCGGGGAGCCACAACAGCCTTGGGCTCGGCATCGAAGCGGGCGACCCGAGTTTCGGCTTCCGAAAACCCTTTCGGTTCGACCGGGTCTATGGTCGCGGGGATCTTGGCCTTCCGCGGACGCCCGGGCTTCGCGACGGCCTTCGTCTTGCCGATGGCGGCCACGGCACGGGCCTCGCGCATCGCCTTCTCGACGTAGCTAATCGAACGATTCGCCTCGAAGGCGATGACGTCGACCTTGGTCCCGGCAGCCTTCCGCTCCAGCGCGGTGACGCCGAAGGCGAGGCGCTCGGCCTGGACGCCGGACCGGTCCTTGGCACCGGCATCCCGGCGGCGCGCGGCGGACCTGGTGGCCTCGCGGGCGATCTTCAGTGCCTCGGGCACCAGGACGCGCAGGTCGAGGGCCTTGGCCTCCTCGACGGTGACGCCGAGCAGGTCCACGAGCATGGCGGGGTTCGTCCGGTAGCGCGGGTCGACGGACCGCTTCTTGTAGCTGGCGGTCTCGCCCCTCGCCGCGCGCCGGGCCTTCGAGATAACGGAGCCCATCATGGTGAGGGCACGCTTCACCGAGAGTCCGCAGAGGGGGGAGAGGCGCTTGATCTCTTCCTTGAGGGCGTCGGGCTCCATCACCCAGGCGGCCGCGGTCGAGAGGATGAAGAGCCATTGATCGCGCTCACCCTTCTCGACCGGGTGGCCTTCGAACCGTGCCTCGAACAGGTTGTAGAGATCCCTGACGACGGCCTTGCAGTAGGTCGCGTACGTGAGCTTGACCCGGTTCGGGGCGGCGACGCCGTTGGCCCTACGGGCGCGGGCCTTCTCGGCCTTCACGACCTGCTCGGCCTCCTTGACCTTGCGGTACTCGCGGACCTGGGCGGGCGTGTAGAGCAGGATCTCGTGACGGAGGGTCTCGAAGTCCCAGCGGGCGATCTGGTCGACGAACTCGGGCCACAGCATCCTGACGTCAAGGCCGCTGTTCTTCGTCCCAGCGACGCGGAAGTTGGCCGTGGGCGGCATCGCTAGCAGGTCGCGGCCCATGTCCACGAAGGCGTCGTTCACCCTCTTCTGCATCGCTTGCCAGACCGGCAGGTAGGACGGCGTGCGACGGTCGTGGAGCCAGCACACGAGCAGGCCCTTGCCCGAGCACATGATGTAGGACGGGTAGGGCAGGTTGCGGTCCCGGAGGCGCTCCAGGACGAGGTCGACCATGGTCTCGGGGGTCTGGTTCCGGTAGGCGCAGCCCTTCTTGTAGAAGTCGAGGTCGACCGTGACGCACTGCAGGGCGGCGAGGTTCCAGAGCGCCTTGCACGGGGCCGTGCGGTAGTCCCGGACTGGCTTGCCGTCCTTGCGCGGCCTAGGCGTCCGGAAGGCCTGCATGGTGACGTACTTGGGCCGGAGATTCCGGACGGTCTCCTCGATCTCGGACCCGATGGCGCCGGCCGAGCGTGTCCGAGGCTCCTTCTTCCCGTCGATCCACACCTGATCCGTGTAGGTCATGACCGCGACGCTGCGGCTGTCCTCGGGGTGGATCAGGGAGACGTAGCGGTGCCCGTGAAGGATATCGACGGGAAGACGGACACCGGCCGGAACGGGGGCGGCATCGCCCAGGGAGCCCTCTGGGGGCATCGTCTCGATGGACAGCACGTTCGCAGCTTTCCTGTCTCTGCGACGGCCTGCGAGGCACCTCTACCCGCTGGTCGCCGAATTCGGTCTGACGACAGGATGCCCCCCCCGCCACGCCCGGCACAATGCCGGTAAACGCCTCCGATGCGAGATACCCAACCCATAGAGGGGGAAGACCCTACCTCTTGGGGTGTCTACGACATGCTATAGTCCCGGTCGAACTGAAAGGACGGACGAAACCCGGACCGAATCGTCGATCCATGGCCGTCGAGGTCGCCCCCAAGGACCGGTCATCCCAACCCGTCCCCGCTCCCCTTTCAACGCGACCGGGACTATAGCATGTCATAGACACGACCTAGGGAGGGGTACCCGGACGGTGGTGCCCGGATGATGCCGTGACGGACCCCGAGACGACCGAGACGCCGGCACCGCCCGTGACCGGCATGGACCTGATCCGGCTGCGCCAGCGCCTGCTCGCGGAGATACAGGCCGGCTGGTACGGGGGCCGCCCTGCCGTGTCGCCCCACGGCCGCCGGATCTACGCCCACGGGCAGGTCCAGCACTTGACGATGCACAAGGAGCCCCGCCGGCCCCCACCCCCGCATGAGGAGGGGCGCGCCTACCTCCGGCACGTGCTCACCGTCTGGCGGACGACCTACGCCCCCGTCTCGATCCAGGACGATGCCGATGGTGGCCCCATCCGCCGGGCCCTCGTGGCCGCCGGCATGGCGCTGGCCGGTCCCGGCGTCGACGGCCAGGAGCGGGCCGACACGCTCGTCAGGATCGCGACGATGTGGTCGCACAGGCAGATCGACAGGGCCATCGCCGACCTCGCCCTGAGCCCGGTGATGCCGTGGGACATCCGCAAGACCGGGGGGCCCGGACCGGACTGATCGCACCGGCGCCGGTCTCGAATCGTCCGGTTCGCGGTACGCTGCCTGATCGGGGATCGGGGGCGGACATGGGCACGACGACGAGGCACGCGCGCGGGGCCGAGGACGCCATCGACACTTCGTGGGGCGAGAGGCCGGGATACGTCCCGACCTCGGCCGAGATCCTGGGATGGCTGGCCGCAACTGACATGGTGGTGGTTTCCCAGCGTCGCCTGCGCTGGTTCATCGACAAACTGACCGATCACCGGAACAGCGAGGCCGAGCGCCTCGCCATCGTGGCCCATCACCCCTTCTGGGATTCCTACCGGGAGCCGGATGAGGGCCGCGAGGCGGGGGCTTTGGCGGTCCCGGAATTGGGACGCGACGGGACGGCCTCGGGCATCGAGGGAACCGGCTCATGCTGATCGAGCGGGCACAGGCATGGTGGGCATCGAGGGCCGAGGCCGAGGCCGAGGTGGACTGTGACGTGACGGCAGGATGCCCGGTCCCAACGCTGGGCATGCCGGACGAGTACCGCATCCTCGTCCGCCAGCGGGGCGTCGCCGAGCGGACGCTGGCATCGGTCGCCCATGCCATCGAGGGCCATCCGGTCTCGGCCCCGGCGGACGTGCACCCCCTCATCCACTCGGCCGCGCTGCGGGGCATGGAGGGCATCAGGGACGACTTGCGCGTGCGCCTCCACCAGATCGACAGCGAGATCCATGCGATGCTCGCCACGGCCCTGTGGGAAGGCCTGGGCATCGGGACGATCCGGGACGCGGGACGGGTCAGCCCGTGCACCGGTCGGTGAGCGTCATCAGCCGGCGCACCATCCGCTCCTGGCTCGCGCCCCGGCCGTCGCACCAGCCGTCGACCGCGACACGCGAAGCGCATCCGTGGCCCGGTCGCGACCGCCCCGGATTCGGGTCCATTCCTTGAGGACTGGTGAATTGCGACATGACGGCCTCCTGGGTGAGGCGGCCTGTCGCGTTCACGCGATGGCCCGGCCTCGGGGAGTGGATCGAAAGGGTGAGGGTCGGTCGGATGCGGGCGAAGGTTTTCGCGGCGGCATCGCGAGTCGCGCGTGACGATGAGTCATGCTGATCGGTCGCTCGGATCGGAGGGGTCGTGCCGTCGGCGCAGTCCCCAGGGCGTGACGCGAACGCCGGATGCGTCCGGTGCGGCACGCATCGTGGGCACCGCCGCCTGAAGCTCGGCTTCCTCAAGCGCGGACCGGCCCAGGGTAACGAGGACGGCCTGGATCGCGCGGGTGAACGCGCCCTCGCCCAGCGCCCGCATCTGGAACAGGCGCCGGATCACCTCGCCGAACTGGGTGTCGGCCGTGACGACCTGCGGCGCGTCCTGGAAAGGCGCGTAGGGGGCCGGGTGTCGATGGGAGGTATTCGAAGGGTCTGACATGACGTTCGCCTCGTGACGGAGGCGGGCGGGCGCGGTGGCGCCGGTCAGGCCTCGTCGACGGAGAAGGGGAGAAGCGAAGGGCCGCCCGCGAAGGGGGCGCACGTCACGGATATGAGGAGGCGGCTGGCGTACATGAACTCGTCCTCCTCTGGCTAAGCGTCCGATGGATGGCCGAGATCAGTACCCGTCTCGGCCAACGGCAGGAACGTACTATGAACGATTTCGGGTTATCAAGTACCGAAGGGTGAGATTGGTTGCCCCAAAGGCATTTCGGGCGGTGGAAACCGGGGATCCAAGCGGTCCCTGTATCATGCCCGAACAGGTCTCGGGCCGTTGGCGGATGACGTGTGGCATTCGAAAGTCGCAGGTGCCCTGTCCGAGGGGGGCACACTCAACGACGTTCGGGCTGGCTCGCATGGCGGGCCAGATTGACCCAAAGGCAATTTAGGCTATTTAGGCAACATGGTCGGTCGCCCTCCGCGTCGTGTTGCCCAAGAGCTCTGCGAGCGCCTCGAAGGCGCGCGTGCGGATGCAGGGCTGAGCCGTGCCGCCATTGCGCGCGCTCTCGGAACCAGCCCTTCCAACCTTCTTCGGTCCCTGAGGGCGGGGGGCTTTTCGGGGGATCTCTCAAGGCGCGTCGAGATGCTGCTTGAGAACGGGGTTTCCGGCATGCGAGACGTGCCCCCCAAGGCACGGGAGGCGGGCGACGACTCGCTCGACCGCGCGTTGCTTTTATTGCTTGAATTTCGTAAGATGGTTCCGGATCTCGAAAGGGCGCTCGTGGCGGTCCGCCGAGCAGCGAATGCCGAGGATGGCTGATGACGAGCTCCCGAAACGTCCTGGCGATGATCCGAAGCCACGCCGCCGGCGACAGCGTCCATTTCCTGTCCATCGCGGAACACATCGCGGGCGAGGCGGCACGCTCCGGCAAGACGAAGGTCGCCGAGGAGATCACGGCGGCCGTCCAGCGGGCAAAGCTCCAGCCCAGGCCCTCGAACCCGCCGACACCGATCGCCGCCGCACGGGGCGAACTGGCCGGGCTGATGCGGGTCGCCTACCCGGAGGTCCGCCTGTCGGACCTCGTGGTGGGGGACGACCTTCAGCGTCGCCTGCGCCGTCTCGTGCGCGAGCACGATGAAGCCGAGGCCCTGAAGGCGATGGATCTCTCGCCGCGGCGCAAGTTCCTGTTCTCCGGGCCTCCGGGCACGGGGAAGAGCATGACGGCGGCGGCCATCGCCGGAGAGCTCGGCCTGCCGCTGTTCACGGTGATGCTCGACGGCATCATCACGAAGTTCATGGGCGAGACCGCCGCGAAGTTGAGGCTCGTCTTCGACGCGATGCGTGCGACGAGGGGCGTATACCTGTTCGACGAGGTCGACGCCCTGGCCGCACGGCGGGCATCGGAGAATGACATCGGCGAGGCGCGCCGGATGCTCAATTCCTTCCTGATGTTCCTTGAGGAGGACAATTCCGGGAGCGTCGTCATCGCCGCCACGAACCTCAGGTCCCTCCTGGATACGGCGATCTTCCGTCGGTTCGATGCGGCGTTCGTCTACGCAAAACCCTCTACCGACGAGGCGCGGCGGGTCCTGGTCAATCACCTCCAGAGCTTCGATGCCGCCGGCCTCGATTGGACCCGTATCGACGAATGCACGACCGGGTTGAGCCAGGCCGACATCGTCTCCGCCGCGGCCGATGCGGCTCGCGATGCGGTTCTGGACAATTCATCGACGCTGACCACCGATATCGTCTGTCAGGCGCTGGCAGACCGGGCTAGCATCCACGTAGAGTAGTATTTACGTAATCTAGCATGCGGTCGTCGACGGGCGAGCGCCCTTGTCCGACTGTCGGTGCACATGGCCGAGCGTACCCCCTACCGCCATATCCATGTCAGGGGCCTCGGCGTCGCCTCCGAGGCGTTCCGGGGCCCTACGGGAGGTGGGCCTGAAAAGAATGTTCTACCGGTCGACAACAGGGCTGCCCATGCCAACAAGCTGATGGATGGCTTGGAGCATGCCGTTGCATTGATGGACGAGTACCGCTCGGCCCAGAAGAAGTTCGGCTTACCCGCGAACAAGCGTGGAATGCCGGTTACGATAGAGTCCCGACACGAGATCGCCCTGCGCGTCGGACAGGGTCGATCCGGCCAGGGCTTCGCCCTGCTGAACGTGCACAGGGGGCAGTCGGTCGATCCCGAGCGTGGTCCCGAGGCCGATCACGCCACCTTCTTCACCACACCTCAGACGCTCGCGACCTTCAGGCGCGATCTTCAAATCTACGGCGCTTGGGTCCCTTCGGAACGGGACCTGATGAATTCCCACGACGAGGATCAGGAGGCCCCGGGCAGGCCGCGGCGCTTCAAGCTCTTCGAGAGCGCCGCCGGCATCCGTCCGACGACCTTGCTCGATCTCTGGACCGACCGGCTGGACCGCTACCCCAGGACGCGCGGGATTCATGCCTGGGAGGTCTGGACGCGCATTGATTTCCAGGACGCGTTCGAGCGGGCGACCAAGGAATTCGAATTGCGCCAATATGGCAGGCCCTCGGATTTCATCGATACGGTCGTGCGCGGCCTGATCGCCACTCCCGCCCAGATCCATGAGGTCGTACGCGCCACCGGCGCGGTGGTAGGACTTCGGAGCGCTTCGACGTTTGCGTCCGATGACCAGCACTTCCAGCCCGAGGACATGACCGAAACGCTCAAGGGTGTTGCGGCGCGTATCCAGTGGCCTGGCAAGGACGCCCCGGTCGTCGCGGTCCTGGATACCGGCGTCCAGGCCAGGCATCCGTTGCTCAACGGTGCCTTGCCGGCGTCGCACCAGTACACGGCGGAGCCGTTCTGGGGCACGGGGGATCACGACGGGCATGGGACCAACATGGCCGGGGTCGTGCTCTATGGCGATCTTGCGTCGCTCGCGGTGGGCGGGCCGCCCATACGTTTGACGACCCGCCTTGAGTCGGTGATCGTAACGGCCCCCGAGGACGCGCCCCCGGTCCCGGCCCGCGATGCCATTCGCCGCGCCGTCGAGGAGGTGGAGGTGGAGCGGGCCATCCGGGTCTATTGCCTGGCCCAAACCGCCTCGGGCGAGTTGGAGGACGGGTTGCCGACCAGCACGTCGGGCGTACTCGACCAATTGGCCTACGGCGACGGGATCGGGACGCGCCTCTTCTGCGCGGCCGTCGGCAACGTGCCTCACACGAAGGACGAACCGTACCAGGCCGCGTACTACGCCGAACGCAACGCCCAATTCGGAATCCAATCACCCGCCCAGGCACTGAACGCGCTGTCGGTGGGGGCGGTCAGCCTGAAGGACGTGCGCACGCCGAGTAAAACGCCGGTCGCCGATGCGGGCGATCTCGCTCCCACTTCGAGGACGGCGCAAGCCTGGGCGAAGCTGCACGCGAACAAGCCCGACATCGTCATGGAAGGCGGGAACTTCACGGTCGACGCGGATGGCGTCTTCTGCCGACCCTCGCCGACCCACATGGTCCTCACGACGTCCAGGCCTCCGCCGACGAGTACGCTGGCGCTCGCGGGGGAGACGAGCGCCGCGACGGCGGCCTGCGCCGGCCTCGCCGGGCGATTGCTGGCCCGGTACCCGAAGCTCCGGATGGAGACCGTCCGGGCCCTCATGGTCCATGCCGCGGAGTGGACCCCCGCGATGAGGGCGCAGCTGACGGCGGCGAGGAATTCGGGCGTTCCGAAGAGCGAGGCCTACGCCATGCTGATCGGCCGGTTCGGCTGGGGGGTTCCGGACGAGACCCGCCTGTTCGAGAGCGCCCGGAACGCCTTGACCCTGATGGTCGAAGACACGTTGCAGCCCTATCGGCGCGGGGATGGATCGAGCCTGCCCCTGAAGGAAATGAAGTATTTCAAGCTGCCCTGGCCCGAGGATGCCTTGCGCGCCCTCGGGGGGACCCAGGTCGAGATGCGTTGCACGCTCTCGTACTTCATCGAGCCCGATCTCCACGCGGTCGCGCGGGACCAGATGAAGCGGTACCCGTCGCACCGGCTTCGTTTCGACGTCAAGCGGTACGGGGAGGACGACGCGCAGGCGAGGGCGAGGGTGAATACCCTTGCCGACGAGAGCGACCCCGTCGACGACACCAACGACGACGGTTGGGTCCTGGGATCCTTCCATCGGCATAGGGGGGCGCTGCATCACGACATCTGGACCGGTCCGGCCCACCAGCTCGTCGAGCGGGGCGGCATCTCGATCCTGCCGGTGAGGGGATGGTGGGGCGATACGCGGAGGTTCAACCGTGACGGGCGATCCGTGAACTTCTCGCTGGTGGTATCGATCCGGACCCCCGAGTCCGGCGGCGGCGACCTGTTCACCGAGGTCGTCACCAAGATCAAGCCGGCCAACCTCGTGGAGACGCCGGCCGCGGTCATCGTTACCTGACGAAGGCGCTGCTCACGACATCCGGGCCATGACGTCGCCATGGCAGAGGTAGGCGAAAGGTGTCGCCGACGCATTGCGATAGCACACGCGGGCGTCGAGCATCGTCTCCCCGAGCGTCCGCCCCTTCAGCAATCCGGCCATGTGATCGTGGACCACGGATGACGCGTGCTCGTCCTGGACGGCCCAGATGGGAGCGAGAATTCCCCCGAAACCCCTCATCGCGAGGCTTGCCGGCCAACCGCCGACGACGCCGAGGGTATGATTGGCGAAGCCGACCGAGCATGCGTTCAGCATGACGAAGGTCCCGTCCTCCATCCCGAGGTTGACGCCGCCGTGGACCTCCCTGTGCGACATCCATCCGTCGCTCATCCGAAGGCCCTGCTTCGTACCGTCCGACCCCGCTCCCGGAGGGTTGGCATGCCCGGCGAAGTGCATCATCGATACGGGCTGGCCCGGCGTGGCCTCGCTGAGGAAGTCCCTGAGGCCGTCGCAGGTTGCCAGTCCGCTGACCGCGCCGAATTCCGAGATGAGCCGCTCGCCTTCCGCGATGGCGGCCGGCAAGGCGCTGTCCGGAGGATACCTGGGGACGAAACTGACGATCCGCCCCCTCTCGAAGCCATTGCGCATACCCCCCTCGTTGCCGCCGAACCAGCGCGCGATGGGATGCGTCATGAAAAGGTGGTCCGCGTCCGGGAAACCCGCTTCCGCATCGGGATGCATCATCTCCCAGGGGACGTGGGGTTCGTTCGTCACGATCTGGATTGAAAATCGCGGTCCGTGCTTCTCGCGCAGCTCGGCATAGAGTTCCTTGAAGCAGGGCGGGGTGGCCTTCCAGATCGTTTCGCCGATGCCTCTCAGGACGCTGATGTGCGCCCGACCGGGGCGGAGGTCCGGACAGGTTTGAAGGAGCTCCCGCGCGAAGTCGGCCGGATCGCCCTTCAGGTTGATTTTCCCGGCCAACAGCATGGTTCTGAACGGAACCGGTCCGCGCTCTGGACTCAGGCTCCATGTCAGGTCTCTTGAGTCCGAATCCTCGATGATCTTGATGGTGAGGATGGGACTGCGGACGTCGCGCACGAGTTCCACGCCGCGTACGGCCGCCGGCGCCGCAACCTCCGCCTCCGGCGTCCCGGTCGCCGTTCCCTTCTCGATCCGTATCCGCCGGACGGCGGAACCGGCATGCCGACCCTCCTGATCGAAGGTGACCGTGAGTTTGTAGGCTTTCCCCACGTCGGCATCGGGCCTGATGGTGCCACGGAAGACCGCGGGGCGGGACGTCCCGTCGGACAGGATCGTAACGACGCCCTCGTTGCCGGAGGGCGTGTCGAAGACGATCCAGTCACAGAACGCCTCGACGGCCACCTGCATCTCGGTCCATCCGGCCGGCAGGTCCTTGACCTCGACGACGCCCCCCTCGGTCACCCCGTCGGGCGTCGCGGCCAGATCGACCTCGAATTGGTATGCCTCGCCCGGTCGCGCGTCCCCGTTCGGGGTTACCGTGGGGAAGCGCCTGAGGGATGCCGCCGACTCGGCCGGAAGCACCGCTGCGGTCTCGATCCAGGGTACGTTGGCCGACTTGAACGGCGCGGTGACCTCCAGGTCGTTGCGCAGGCTTTCGGAGACGCCGCGAAACAGGGCGGCGATGCTGGTCTTCACCTTCTCGCTCGTGACCCTACCGCTCAGGGTGATCGCTTTTTCAGCGAGCGACACGTCCAATAGGAAGATCTCGCGCGCGAGGGTGTAGATCGAGGAGCGTATCCTCGACCAGGGCTCGTCCTCCACCGGCGGTCCGTCGGCGTCGATGAGCCCGAAGGCGAGATATCGGCCCTCGTGCCTGACGCCGCCCTTGCGCCATGCCCAGTTCCATTCCCCGAAGCTGTCGGTCGTCATGCCCCTTCACCGGGACCGAGGACGAGGAAGATGTCTTCGACCGCTTCCAGGCCCTTTCCGGTGACCGATGCGCGGTACAACCCGGGCGAGAGCGCCAGCTCGACGCGGTAGGTATCGTCTCGCGGTCGGAGAACGAAGCCTTCCGGCTCGGCCGGTGCGTCGAGCCGTTGCACCGTGCCGCTCAGGAACTGGGTGTACTCGGACGCCGTCGCTTCCAGCAGGACGGGCTCATCGGCCGGATAGGCGTCTTGCAGGGACAGGCCGATCCGTCCGCCGCCGGCATGTCCGGAGCGGAACCTATCGAGGTCGATGCCGATCCCGGTCATCACGCCCCTGAGGTGGTCGAGGGCCGCCGGCACGCTCTGCAGGGCGGAGTGGGACGTGGCGAAATAGGCCGCGGATGCCCCATTGTCGCCGATGGGGATGGCGGAGATCCTGGGTACCGTTCCGTCCCCCCCTAGATCCTCCCCTTCGTAAGCCTGCATGGGGATCAGGACCTCATCCTTGAGGGTCGCCGATTGCTTCGTAGGCTGGTTGGTCCCCACGACCGGACGGATGCTCATCCCCGCTGCCGCATAGGCCGGGATGCCGCCGTTCGACTTCGGCGCTCCCTGCATCTCGTCGTGGAACGCCTTCGCCTTGAGGACGCGGGCGGCATCGAGATGGGGAAGGGCGATCTCCGAGATGCGGGCGAGTTCGGTGCCGCCGTGCTCGACGAACGGATAGACAGGCAGGAGCTGGTAGGCCGAGTCGAAGGACCGAAGGGCGTCCGTGCCGTCGAAGGCCGATACGGGACCGACCTTCCAGGTGAACCCGTTGCAGAGGAAGTCGACCGCGTTGCCCGCGCCGCGATACGGCGTGCCGAAGCTGACCATGGTGCGGACGATCTTCCAGCCCTCCAGGCACTCCATGAAGTACCGGCCGACGAGCCCGCCCATCGAATGCGAGACGAGCACGATCTTCGCGTTCTCGTTCCCGCTGCTCGCCTTCCATTTCGCGAGCCACTGAGGGGCGACCCTTGCCAGCTTCCGCGCGGAGACGCGGTTGTCCCGACGCCAGTCGTAGGGGAACTCGAAATAGTTTTCGCCGCGGGTCAGTCCGAGGCGAGAGACGAGGTCGACGCCGAGGCGGGAGTACCCGCCCTGCTTCCAGAGACGCGGGATGATCTCCGGGTTCGGAACCAGCCCCGCCGCGACGATGCCGTCGCCGAGATCCTCGTCGCCGTTGTCCTCGCCGGTCAGTCTCAGGCGTTCGAGGTTCTGGCCGACCACGGTTCCCCAGAGCGCGCCAGGCGAGGTGCCCCAGAGGGGCTTGCCATCCTTGGTCAGGACGGAACCGATCAACCCGGGCAGCACCACGACGACATCACCGAAACCGTCTGCCATCCAGGCCTCCCCATGCTCGTGTCACCGCCGGTACGGGTACCGTGGGTCGTGTCGGTTTCTTGGTTTCCCCCGGTCTCCGGACGCCGATCCGGCGACATGATCGCCGGGTCGGAGGAAGCCGCTTCGGAGCAGGATCGGTGACGAGGCCGGATTATAGAACGTAAGCCGAACAAAACCAGCTGACGACGTTACGTATGCGGCGTTCCGTTTCGAGCTTAGCCGTGGATTCGGAAAGGCACCATGGGGCTCCCTACCGATCCGGGAGGGGCTGACGACCCCTGGGAATTGGAATGCACGCGACGTGCAGGTGGGACCATCGGACTTCCGGCACGCCCTGCCTCTCGTGCTCCGCGACAGGACGATGCGCGGTATGGGGTTACTCGGCCGGCTCGCGGATCTCCGAGGCGGGCGGCCAGTTCCGGGCGAGGCGCCCGAACACGCCGGCATCGGCCCAGGCCGAGCGGGAGCCGACGACGTAGAGGTTTTCCTGGGCGCGGGTCGCCGCGACGTTGAGGATGTTCGGCGGTCCCCCCGCCCACCCGCGCGCGCCGCGCTGGGTCGGCATCGGCGCACCGAGGACGAGGATCACGCTGTCGGCCTCGCGACCCTGGACGGTATGGACCGTGCCGACGCGCTCGCGCGTCCAGCGATAGTGCCGATCCCGCCTGTGAAGCCCTCGTGAGGGGCTGGCTCTCGTTGCGATGATGATTGCCGGGACACCGTCGGCATTGGCTCGACGGCATCGGAACCTCCGGCTGGGCTGCCCTGGTCATATGAACCAAGGCGTCTCCGTGCCTTTCTCCCAGAGCCGCTGAGTGCCCTTTCAACATTCAGCCTAGCACCGTCAGATTGATCGCCCGACGATTCAATGGCGGGCGCGAGCGCGGTGCATCCGCGGCGTTGGCGAGGGTGATGGGCGTGCCCGTGAAGACGGCCCGGGCGTGGATGACCGACGAGACCGATGCGGTGAACCATCGGCGCTTGTCACGGACGGCCAATCGGCTTGTGGGCCTGCTCGCCCTGCTCGAAGCGTCCGGGTTGATGACGGAGGTGTTTCTCGCGTCCCTCGAATCCTTCGAGGGTTTGCTGGAAGGCCCGCCACGGCGTTTGAGGACGCTGATGGCATCGTTGGAGGGGGATGGTGATGGCGGTGAAGCTGAAGCTGACTAGGAGAAGCCGGCCGGTTCGGTGCTGGATCGCGGTCGACGTGCGGGGCAAGGGGCGCATCCGTCGTCGACGCCATCGCTGCGTGGCCGCCCGGTCCGGGGTGACGCAGTTCCGTGGCTGGGGGGCGACCGGGGGAATGAAGGATCCCATCCTGACCGCGGGCGGGCGCATGGTCTTCATGCCCGATGCCCAGACCATGGACGAATTCATCGAGTTCATGGAGGAGGTCGAGCCGGACGGCGAGATCCGCATCTTCCGAACGAAGGCCGGCATCGATGCCTATCGTCTTCGGCTGTATCGGCGGGGTCGTTTGCGCGAGACCCTCCACCACGTGTTCGCCTGATTTCCGGCGATTACGCCGGACCGGGCATCGGCAAGGTCCGTTGCCGGTTCGGGACCGCCTCAAGGCTTGGGGTCACCGGATGGGTCGACCTCTTCCGTGGGTGTATCCTGTCGCGGGCGTACTGGCCTGCCGCGCCTCATGAGGATGTTCCGGGGCGGCCTGGGTCTGTTACCTGTCCGGAGCCAGTCCGCCATCTCCTCAGGTTGGACGATCCAAAGGTCCGGGCCTGCGGTTCTCCTGACGTGGACCCGCCCACGCCGTACGATGCCATCGGAGTAGTGCACGAAATCCTTGAAGTTGCTCGTGACCAGGGCATCGGCCTGTCCGGCGAGCGCAGTGTCCAGGACCCGGCCATCCTCGGGGTCATATGGTTTGTGGCTGAACCTCGGATCGTAAGGGTTGCAACCGGGCGCAATCGCCTCGCGCGTCGGCTGCACGCCTCCCCCCAGAACCATTCGGGGATGTTCCGCAGCGGGTCCGAGGAGCGCGAAATTCGTGATGGTCTCGATGTTGTCCGCCGCGACATCGCCCTCGATCCCCTTGCGAAGATAGACGGAATGCAGTCGTGACAGCATCGTGTGCGAGATGATGAGTTGGATAGGCCCGACGCCCGCCTCACCATTCAATACGGCTTGGACGATCCGTTGGGGTGCAGTGCCGCGACGCCCGCCTTTGTCAGCGAAGAATTGCTTGATCCAGACGTTGAGATCGACGCAAAGGCGGAATGCTGTCACGGCGCGGTCACGCCCAACCAGTCTTGCGTAGCGGCCTCGATTGCCTCGTCGCTGTCGTCCGCCGGCAAGGATGGGCCGACCTGTTGCGCCATGGCACGCTGGCTGATCGCGAACTTGGCCTTGAGGAGCAAGCGGACGAACTCGCCTTCGACCCAGCGGCGCTCCTCGGAGGTACCGTTCTGCTCAAGGGTGCGCAAAGCCGAACGGGCCATTTCCGGCAACCCGACATAGAAACTGGTCGCTTGCCCCACTAAGCTGGCCGCGGTCCTGGCTTCGGCAGCAGCTACGTCGCCGAGCCTGGCAGCGACGGACTCATCCACGTAACCCGAGACTGACCTACCCGCCATGACCGCACTCCTATAGAAACCATAGGATCTATAGCATGGCCTGCGTCTCGCACAAAGCGAGGGTCCGCTCACGCTCAGGGAGGGCGTCAAGGTGTCCCGTCGGTCGGCCGGCGGACTTTTGGCCCGTATCGCCCTGCCAACGCACTACAGCCAACCCCGCAGGGCTTGTGGCTCACCCAACCGGTTCGCGCCTTGCCGCGACGGGCCAGGCCCGGGCGAGGCGCCCGAACACGCCGGCATCGGCCCAGGCCGAGCGGGAGCCGACGACGTAGAGGTTTTCCTGGGCGCGGGTCGCCGCGACGTTGAGGATGTTCGGCGGCCCCCCAGCCCATCCGCGCGCGCCGCGCTGGGTCGGCATCGGCGCCCCGAGGACGAGGATCACGCTGTCCGCCTCGCGCCCCTGGACGGTGTGGACCGTGCCGACGCGCTCGCGCGTCCAGCGATAGGCGTCCGTCGTCCAGCGGGACAGCACGCCGGCCGCCATGATGCGTTCGCGCAGGCGCTGGGCCACGATCAGGAACGGGCTGATCACGTATAGATCGACGTTGGGTACTTCGGCGGCCGACAGGCGACGCAGCATGTCGATGACGGCGGCGCCCTCGGCGTCCGACCACTTGTCCTCGGTCCGCCCGCCAGTGACGTCGACCCAGTGCGATCCCCCCAGGACGTCCCGAATGTCGGACGTCCGGCGCGGCGTCGCATGGACCATCAGGCCTTGGTAGGCGACCTCGTTCGAGAGGGTGAACATCGGCTCGGCGCAGCGCCGGTGGACGAGGAGCGGGAAGCCGACCTTCTGGGAACCGACGGTCTGGCGGAACTCTGCGACGTAGGTGGCGGAGGCGTCGGCCACGGCCTGGACCGAGGCCTTCGGGGCGTTCCACCGGTCGGGATCGATTCCGAAATCGGCGCAGATGGTCTCGGAGAGCTCGGTCGGCAGCGACGTCACCGGTTCGATCTGCAGCGGGTCGCCCACGACGACGGCGCGTCGGGTCCGCGTAATCGCCCCGATGGCGGCCTGGGGCACGGCCTGCCCCGCCTCGTCGACGAGGAGCCAGCCCAGCGTCTCGGGCGGCAGGTAGCCGAGCATGCGGGTGACCGAGGCGAAGGTGGTCGACACCACCGGGACCGCGAGGAACAGGGTGGCCCAGAGGTCGGGCATGTGCGGCGTGGTCTTGGGCTGCCAGGCGTTCCGGCCGATGAGCGCCTTGAACAGGTTCTCCAGGTTGCTCCGGATGGGCTCCGCGGCCGCATCGATGAAGGCCTTGTGAAGCGCGAGGGCGAGTTGGAAGACGCGGTCGCGCTGGCGGTGGGCGGCCATGTCCAGCCATGGCGCCGCCTTCTGGACGGTGTCCCGATCCCTGGCGAAGAACGCCGCGTCGACGGTGCCGATGCCGCATCGTGTTCGCATGAGCTTCACGCCGGCCTCGGCGGTATCACGGGCGGCGGTCGCGGCCCGGAGGGCCTGCCGGGCCGAGGCCTTGAAAGCCTCCGCCTCGCGCAGCCGGTGCAGGGTACGATCCGCCTCGCCGAACGTCCGGCGCTTTTCGGCGTCGGCCCGGTCGAGGGCTTGGGAGAGTTGCGCGTCGCTCGTCGTCCAGTCCTTGGCGGAGGTCGTCCGGAAGACGCGCGCGAACAGGCCGGGCCGACGCGGGGCATGGCCCGCCCGGGCCTGGTGGGCGCGGTCTCGGGCCTGCGATGCGACGGCGGCCGCATCCGTCGCCTCGCGGTGTTCCCGTTCGCCCGTGGCGGCCCCCGCGTCCGTCGCGGCGACCGCCCGACGCGCCTCGTCGACCGCGTCGCGCAATCGGGGAAGGGTGCCGACGACCTTCCGGGCGGCCTCGATCTCGGCAAGGAAGTCGCGGACCCGCGTGACCTCCTCCCTGAAGGCCGTGCGGGCCTCGCGCCAGCGCTTGAGCGCGTCCGTGCGATTGCGCGGCGGGTTTTCGCGCTCGACCACGACGGGGCGCCGCCTGCGCTTGCGGGTGGAGTCCGCGGGATCGGGCTCCTCGATCCATTGCGGACTTCCGGCAGCCTCGGCGAGGTAGGCGCGCAGTCCCTTGTCCGGATCGATCCACATCGTCTCCCGGAAGGTGAACCGGTTCGAGGCGTTCCCGAGCACGGCGGCGATCAGGCCCCAGGCCTCGACGTCGCCGGAGACGTTGTCCGCGACCGTCTTGAAGTAGCGCAGGCCGGTGGCGTCGTCGGCGATGGCCTTGAGGGCCGGCAGTTCGCGGCTGACGTTCTCGACGGCCTTGTTGTTCGAGGAGGCGACCAGCATCTCGAAGCCGCGCAGGCGGGGGTCGACCTTATGGACCGGAACGGTCGCGGTGCCGATCCTCGGCCGGTACCCGGATGCGGGAAACGCCTTCTCGGGATCGTCGAAGGCGCACATCGCCTCGGCACGCCGAACGACGAGCGAGGCCACCATGTCCCGAAGGAGCGTGGTCTTGCCGGTGCCGGGCGGCCCGTTGACGGGAAACAGGTCGACGCCTTCCAGGTCGGACATCGCGAGGTTCACGGCGCCCTGCTGGAGCAGGACGAGGGGATGGCGTCCGGCCGCGGGCCATCGGCCGACCGGGAACCGCGCCGGCGCCACCGCGGCGGCGATGACGGTGTCGTCGGCCAGGACGTCCTTGCGGGCCTTCGGCTTGTCGATGCCGAGGTATCGGCGGAGGTTCGCCGTGGTCCTGCCTTCGACGACCTGGCGGCGGGCGCTCGCCAGGTCTTCCAGGTAGAAGCTGCCGAGGAGGGGGGCGTCGGGCGGGTCCTGCGCCATCCAGTAGTGGTAGACCCGCATCGCAAAGGCGGGCGGCTCGATCAGGCTCGAATGTAGGCCCATCTCCGAGACCAGCCAATCGAACGCGGCCCGGATCGCACGCCCGTCGAGGGGAACGGGTTTTCCGTCGTCGCCGACGCGGCGGATGCGGCGGTCGAGGCCTTCGTTCAGGCGCGTCTCGGCCTCCGGCCATCGCCCGAGCCCGACGAGGTCCCGGCGAAGGGCGAGGGGCAGGCCCCATGCGAAGCTGGAGATGGCCGTCGCCTCGCCCTCCGCCACCGGCACGCCGGTCTTGTCGAGGGTCACGGTCGCGATGGCCGCGAGGCCGGCGGCACCGCGACGGTCCTGGTTCTTGTCGACGAAGACCGACAGCAGGGCGTTCGTGGCCTCGTCCATGCGGATCGCGCCGAGGACGACCTGATAGAACAGCTGCTTCTGGGGCTTCGCCTTTTCGCCCGGTGGTTGCCAGGGCATGGATTGGGTGATGTCGGCGATGCGTCGCTGGTCCCCGTCCGCCATATCGGCCGGTTTCCGGTAGGTCATCGGCGAAAGCACCTCCAGGGCCGTCCAGGCCGAGAGGATGTCCTCGGGACGGTCGCGCACGGGCGGAGGGGTCGGTCGCGGACCCGGTTTCGTCCAGGGCGGCGGTTCGCTGTCGGGACGCGACGTCGAGGCCGCCGGTTCGTCCCCGGGCGGTGGCGATGGACGTGCACGTGCTGAGCTCGACCCCGCCGCGGTTTCCTCGCCGGCGCCACGTCGCCTCTGCGGGCCCGGCTCGCGGTCCGGGTTCGCGAGGGCCTTCCCGACCTTTGCGCGGAGCCTTTCGGCGCTGGGCGTCGTGCGATGACCCAGTTCCGCCATGAGCGCATCGAGGATGTCCCGGTCATCCTTCGCGGCTTCGAACACGCGTTCGAGGTCGGTCACGCGCAACGGCTGATAGGGTCTCATCTTTTTTCCGACTTGGAATCGTACGCGGCATTTTCCGGGTCGGCTCCTCCGGTGTCCAGCGAATGCTTCCCTCGTTCTCCGTGGACATGATCCTCGATGGCTCCGGCATGTCGTCGAGGTGACCGCTTCTTCACGTCTCGGCCCCATGCTGCCACGAACTTTGTCGGGGCGCGGGTCATGGTCAGTCGGGTCGAGGTCTTCGAGGTCGCGGACAGGTTACGGGCCCTTCGGGGCAGGGATGCCGTTCGGGTCTCGGTGCGGCGGGTGCGGGAGGAGTTGCTGGGGAAGGGTTCGTTCAGCGACGTCGGTCCCGAGCTGGCGGTCTGGAAATCCACCCGGAACTACCAGCCCGTGATCGAGCTGATGGCCTTGCCGGATGCCCTGCAGACGCGCCTCGGTAACTTCGGCAAGGCGCTCCTCGACGAGGTCCAGGCGTACGAGAGCCGCGTCCGGGATGTCGAGCGCGCGAACTTCGAGGTGGAGCGAACCGCCATCCGGGAGGGTTTGGACGAGGCCGCGATGCTGGTCGACGTGCTGGAGGCGCGGGTGGAGGCGCTGACCGCCGAGGTCGAGCGGCTGCGCAAGGGCGGCGCCACGGAGGCGATCGGAAGGTCGGCCGAGGACGAGGCCGAGCTCTTGCGCCGTCGCAAGGTCTGGGAGAGCGGCGCGGCCCTGCGTGCGTCGATGTTGAAGAAGAGGGACGAGAAGGTCGTTCCGGCCGCCCAGGAGGCGTTCTGGCACTCCGTCGAGACCGAGGTTTTCGCGTTGCTGAACAGTCGCGGCCCGATGCCCGCGGGCGACTTGCTGTACGCCCTGCCGGACAGCCTGTTGAACCGCGGCGCGGACGTGGAGATGCCCCTGTCCGTGGGCTGGCTCCGGTACCGCCTGCGGACGATGATCGAGGCGGGCAAGCCAATTGCGGAGAAAAACGGGCGCTTCATGCCCGCCGAGGAGAGCGCGGACGAGGCGCCCGCGGCCCCTCCTGCCGTGGACGAGATTCGGTCGCCGCCGCCTTCTCTCGGGGATTCCGTGATGTGGGAAGTGAGGCGGGTCCTGCTGGAGCGCGGGCCGATGAAGCCGGCGGAGATCCGGAAGTGCCTGCCGACCCGGGTGCACGAGGCCGCTGCGAAGCATTGGAAGGGCGGCCTGGCGCGGTTGGCCAAGGACATGTCCGAGCGGGCCGGCCGAGGGTACTACTTCAAGAGCCTGGGTGATGGTCGTTACGCCGCCATCGAGGGCGACGCCGCGGGATCGAGCGACTCCGACCGTAGCGCCTAGCGGGTAGCGACATCCGCTACCCGTTACGTTTTTGCGGACCTTCGGCCTGAGGGAAGACGCGTTCTTCCCCGGGCGGCTCAGGCGGCGGCAACCACCGGGAGTTCGTCGATCCGGGTGGTGTACCGAGGCGACCGCATCTCGAACTTGGTCGACCATTCCCGCTTGGGTGCGAACCCGGCGGCGCCCGGGACGACGGCCCCGCGCCCGAAGCGGTGGTTGCAGGCGTCGAGCGCCTCCATGAGGGCGGCCCCATCTCGCGGTCGAGTTGGCCAAGGCCGGGCATCGCCCGCTGGAATGTAGCCAGCGACATGTGGTCGGTGGTGACCACCCCGACCTTGGAATAGCAGTACCCGTCCCGTCAGGTCTTCCGGACGCCGTGAGTGGCGGCCTTCACCAGGGCGAGGGCGTCGCCGGTCGCCTCGGGCAGAGTGACGACGGTCGAGACCGAGCGCTGGGGACGGTCGCGGTCATGCTCGGAGGTTTGCCGCCAGCCTCGGTCATTTGGTCCTAGGCCGGCAGGGTCATCTCCGCCCTCAGGCCACCGCCGGGCCGGTTGGCGAGCGCCACGTCGCCGCCATGGGCGCGGACCGCCGACCGAGCGATGGCGAGGCCGAGACCCGTTCCGCCCGTGTCGGCGTTACGGGAGCCCTCCAGTCGCGCGAAGGGCGCGAACATCTCCTCGATCCTGTCGGGCGGAATTCCCGGGCCGTCGTCGTCGACGAGGATGCGGATGTGGTCGTCGTTCCGTTCCAGCGTGATCCGCGCCCTGTCGCCGTAGCGAACGGCGTTCTCGACGAGGTTGTTGAGGGCCCGACGCAGCGCTACCGGCCGGCCATGGAACGGAAGGTCGGCAGGCGACGCGACGGTTACGTCCCGCCCTAGCACCACGTGGTCGTCCACGAGCGCTCGGACCATCTCGGCGAGTTCCAGCGGGCCGCTGTCCTGGGCCAGCGCATCGTCCCGGGCGAACGCCAGGGTCGCGTCGACCATCCGCCCCATGTCTGAGATCGTGCGTACCATCGCGTCCCTCAGTTCGCCGTCCTCGACCATCTCGGCCCGGAGCCAGAGCGAGGCGATGGGGGTGCGCAGGTCGTGGCTGATGGCGGCCAGCATCCGGGTGCGGTCGGCGACGAAGGCCCGCGAGCGCTCGTGCATCCGGTTGAACGCCGCCGTCATGGTCCGCAACTCGCTTGGGCCGCGCTCCGGCAGCGGCTCGACGGCGGCACCGCGACCGGCCATCTCGGCGGCCCTGGCGAGATCTGCCACCGGGGCGACGATCCCGCGCCTTGCGACGGCGACGACGGCGAGCACCGCGACCACGCTCGCCAGGACCTGAATGAGCGCGATGCGCATCCATGGCGGTGTCCGGAGTGCGAGCGGGGCCTCGGCGTTGAGCCAGCGCCTGTCGTCGAGCCGGACGGAGACCCGCAGGGCCTGGGTCCTGTCGGACAGCCGGCCCCGGGGGGCGGCCTCTCCGACATCCCTCCCGACCAGGGCGATCCGCGCCTGGCTGGCGTCATCTTTCATGCGACGGTCGATCCGCCGCGCAAGGCGCGCCTCGTCCATCCCCATCGCGCCCTCGGGCACGAGGCTACCGGCATCGATGGTGAAGTGGTGGCGGGGGGAGCCATAGGCCGCGACCACGCTCGGGACGGTGTCGGGCGGGACGGTGTCGAGCAGGCGCACCAGCGTGGCGATGCGGTCGACAACCTGGGTCCTGGCCGCCGCGCGGCCGACACGAGAGGACTCGTGCGCAAACATCGCGAAGGCCGCGGCCTGGGCGCAGACGACTGCGAGAACGAGGAGGAGCGCCAGCCGTCCGCCGAGCGAGCGCGGAACCAGCCTCAAGATACCGTCCTCACCTCGGCGGCGAGGACGTAGCCACCGCCCCAGACGGTCTTGAGGAGCCCCGGGTTGGCAGGGTCGCGCTCCAGTTTACGCCGGAGGCGGCTGACCTGGTTGTCGATGCTGCGGTCGAAGGCATCGGCGGTGCGACCGCTGGTCAGGTCGAGAAGCTGGTCGCGGGAGAGCACCACCCTGGGATGGCGGGTCAGCGCCGAGAGCAGGCGAAACTCCGCCGTGCTGAGCGCCACCTGGGTTCCGGCATCATCGATGAGCTCGCGACGGTCGGTGTCCAGCGTCCAGCGGTCGAACGCCAGCTTGCGTCCGTCCGCTTCGTCCCGGGTCCGGGGGAGCGCACGCGTGCGCCTCAGCAGGTTCTTGATGCGGGCCAGGAGCTCCCGCGGCTCGAACGGCTTCGTGACGTAGTCATCGGCCCCGATCTCCAGTCCGACGATCCGGTCGGTCCCCTCCGCCAGGGCGGTGAGGAGGATGACGGGCGTGTCGTAGGCTTCCCGGATGTGACGACAGAGCGAAAGCCCGTCCTCGCCCGGCATCATCACGTCGAGGAGGACCAAGTCGATGACGCTGCCCGCCAGGACGACACGGGCCGTCGCCGCGTCGGCTGCGACACTGACCCGGAGCTCGTGCCGCTTGAGGTAGGTCGCGAGCGGATCTCGGATGTCGCGATGGTCGTCCACCACCAGGATGTGTGCGTCTTCCATGTCCCAAGCCTTTCGTCCCGGACCCTAACGCGCCGAAGCGTTCGTCTCCCGGAGGCTTTTGTCGCGAAATGTATCGGGACGTTCGAGCCGACGACGGTTCGCGACGAAAAAGCAGGTTCCCGGCAAACGCCTGCGACAAGCGGGGGGCAAGATCCCGGCACTCGCAACCACGCATCGGGAGAACACGACGATGACGAAGGAAACGGTGGGCGCACCGAGCCTGTTCAAGCGACTGCTTCCGGCGGCCCTGTTGGTGGCTGGTCTCGCGGCCCCGCTGGCGACCGCAGGCACGGCGGAGGCCCGGGGCGGCTGCGGCCTAGGGGGGCATCGCGGGCCCTACGGCTTCTGCCGGCCCAACCTTGGTCCACGGGTATTCTACCGGCCCTACGGCTATCGGCCGGCCTTCTACGGCCCGCGGCGCTTTGGCTGGGGTGGTCCGCGTTGGCACCGCTGGGGCGGCGGCTACGGTCGCGTTGGCTGGCACGGCGGGTGGCATCGCCGGTGGTGACCGGCGCAAGCCATCCGAAGCATAGGGGGGCGTGCCGTTCGATACGCTCCCACCGATCCATCAACGAGAGAGGTGCGCCCATGGCGAAGAGTGTCGTCTGTCTGGCCTTGGTCACGTTCATTTCGGTGACCGGCGCATCCGCTCGGGCACAGACGACGGCCCCTCCGCCAACGGGTGACCGGGTGGCCACCGGTGTCGATCTCGCGACATTCCTCACGCGGAACCGCAATCGGATGATGCGGGCCGATGCCGACCACGACGGTCGCATCAGCCGGGCGGAGTGGGCGTCCTGGTGGGAGGCCCATCCCGGCAAGGGGCCCTACGATCCGGCCGGACGCTTCCGGGCCGTCGACGCGGATGCCGACGGCTTCCTCACGGCGGAAGAGATCGATGCCGTGTCCGCAAAGCGGTTCGCGAGGCTCGATGCCGACCATGACGGACGGGTGACCCGGGCAGAGCGGCCGTGCCGCGCCAAGTGACCGGACCCCTTGGGATGCCGGTCCCGAAACGTCTTTCCCCCCGTGGCTCGGCAAGAAGCCGTGTCCGCTTACATCAAGGGCTCAACATGAAGTTCACCGGTTTCATTCTGGCCGCGGCCACATCCCTGCTCATCGTCGGCCAAGCCCAGGCGCTGCCCATGGCCAGTCCCGGGCTGGGCATCGACGCCCCCATTGTCCAGGTTCGTGGCGGGTGCGGGTTCGGCGCCCATCGTGGCGGGTTCGGAGGGTGCCGCCTGAACCGCGGTCCGCGCGGCGCGATCCGGCGGGCCGTCACCGGCGCACCGCGCGGCTGCCCACCCGGGCTGTATCGCGGCCCCGCCGGACGCTGCCGCCGCTGAGGCGGCGCTTCATCGGTCAGGTCACTGGGCTTCGAGCGCCCGGTTGAGCGAAGGCGAACCCGCGCGGTCGACGATCCGCGTGGCTTCTAAAGGAGGCACCGGGACCTACGAGAAGGTCACCACGAAGGCCGCCTGAAGGTGGCGATGCCGGGTGGCTTAGGCATCCCCGGCATCCGCCCGGCCCCGACCGTCATAGATGGCGGCCCGTGGACCGACGCAAGGACGACGGCGATGCCAAGTCTGAGGCGGAACCGGTCGGCCGCGCGCGGTTCTCGTCCCCGGTGGCGTCGACAATCTCGACTCCGAGGGAAGCTGGACGCGGGATGCGCTTCCCGTCACCTGCGTCCCGAATCAACGATTCCTTAACCATCATGGGCCGCGCCTCGTAGGGTCGCCTGCAGGATGGCTGTGATCGTGCGGAAAGCGGCAAGGGACGGGCTTTGCCGGTGGATCCCGTTCGCCCGCCGCTTGCGGCGGGGACGGAGGCGATGCGATCGACACGTCACACAAGGAGTGCGCGACCGATGAAAGCCAGGGACCACAATCCGATCCCCTGACCCAGGAGCGCCGCGCATAGCGAGAAGGCCTCCGTCATTTCGGAGGCCCAAATGCCCAGAACCCTCTTCTGCGCCGACACCCATTTCGGGCACAAGGGCATGCTCAGTCCACGCATGCCTCGGCCGCGCCCCTTCGAGACCGTGGAGGCCCATGACGAAGCCCTGGTCGCCGCCTGGAACAAGGCCGTCCGACCGGACGACATCGTCTGGCACCTCGGGGACTTCGCCTACAAGTGCGGCCTGGATTACGCCGCATCCATCAAGGCGCGCCTACACGGCCGCATCCACCTAATTCGGGGCAACCACGACCGCGATCTCGGTGAGCGCCTTGAATGGGCCGGCTCCATCGTTGACGTCCAAAGGATCTACGTCCAGGACCCGGGGATGCCCGAACGCGTCGCCCTTTGGGCCAGCCACTATGCGCACGTGACGTGGCCTAATGCCTGGCACGGCGACCTTCACGTCTACGGCCATTCCCACGGCGGCATCCCGGCCACCCGGACGAGCCTCGACGTCGGCGTCGATTGCTGGGATTGGCGGCCGGTCACGCTGGGGGAGATCATGGAAAGGATGGCGGCGTCCCCTGCCATCGCCTCGTCATGCTGACGATGCGTCGGTGCCCGCTCCTGTCGGGTCACGATGGTCGCTTCACGAACCCGATGTCGGCGGCCACGGCCTTCAGGCGCTCGGGCTCGCGCTCCTTCCTCTCGGAGTACCGGTCGACGAGATGGTCGGCGCGCTCCCGCGTCAGGAGCGTGAACCGGAACAGTTCCTCGCAGACGTCGACGACACGGTCGTAGAGCGGCCCGGGTTTCATCCGGCCGGCGTCGTCGAACTCCTTGTAGGCCATCGGGACCGAGGACTGGTTGGGGATGGTGATCATCCGCATCCAGCGCCCGAGCACGCGCAGGCCGTTGACCGCGTTGAACGACTGCGAACCGCCCGAGACCTGCATCACGGCCAGGGTCCGCCCCTGCGTCGGGCGCACCGAGCCTTCCGACAGGGGGAGCCAGTCGATCTGGCTCTTCACCACGCCGGTCATGGCGCCGTGGCGCTCGGGGCTGACCCAGACGTGGCCCTCCGACCAGATCGAGAGGGTTCGAAGTTCCTGGACCTTCGGATGATCGGCGGTGCTGTCGTCGGGCAGCGGCAGGCCGTGCGCGTCGTAGATCCGCACGTCGCCGCCCATCGCCTCCAGCAGGCGCGCGGCCTCGTAGGCGAGGAAGCGGCTGAACGAGCGCTCCCGGAGGGAGCCGTACAGGATCAGGAAGCGCGGGGCGTGGGTGAACGGTGTCTGCACCTGCAGGGCGTCGGTCGTCGGGACCACGAAGTGCCCCTCGCTCAGGTTCGGCAGGCCATCGGCGAAGGGCTGTCGGGGCTTGTCCAAGGCGTCTCGTTCCTCTACGTTTCAACGATGGTTGAGATATTGACATCATGATGGACGAACGGCAAGCCGTGGCTGCCTTCGCGGCCCTCGGCCAGGAGCATCGCCTGCGCATCGTGCGCCAGCTCGTCACCGCCGGACCGGAGGGCATGGCGGCCGGCATGCTGGCCGAGGCGGTCGGAGTTTCGGGCACCAACCTGTCGTTCCACCTGAAGGAGCTCAGCCATTCGGGGCTGGTCACCTCCCGGCGGGAGGGGCGCTCGATCATCTACAGCGCCGCGTATCCCGAGCTGTCCGAGCTCATCCAGTTCCTGATGCGCGATTGCTGCCAGGGCCGCCCCGAGGTCTGCGCCCCGGCCGTCGCCGCCCTATCCGCCTGCTGCGAGGAAACCGCCTGATGGACGTCGTGATCTACCACAACCCGGATTGCGGCACGTCCCGCAATACCCTGGCCCTCATCCGCAATGCCGGCATCGAGCCGCACGTGGTCGAGTACCTCAAGACGCCGCCGAACCGTATCCTGATCCGCCAGCTCGCAGAGCGCGCCGGCATCACGGTACGTGACCTCCTGCGGGAGAAGGGGACGCCCTACGCCGAGCTCGGGCTCTCGGACCCGAGCCTGACGGACGACCAGCTTCTGGACGCCATCTCCGAGCACCCGATCCTAATGAACCGCCCCCTGGTGGTGAGCCCCAGGGGCGTCGCCCTTTGCCGACCTTCCGAGGCCGTCCTCGACCTCCTGCCGGCCCAGCAAGGCGAGTTCGTCAAGGAGGACGGTGAGCGGGTCGTCGACGAGCACGGCCGGCGCGTCGCCACCGCCTGATCGCACCCACGCAATCAAAAACAAGAAACGGTCCCGATGCTTGCGCTCGCCATCTTCGTGGTCACCCTCGTCTTCGTCATCTGGCAGCCGAAAGGTTTTGGGATCGGATGGAGCGCCCTGATCGGGGCCGGGGTGGCGCTGGCCACAGGGGTCATCCATCCCGGGGACATCCCGGTGGTCTGGCACATCGTCTGGGACGCCACCTTCACCTTCGTGGCGCTGATCATCATCTCGCTTTTGCTCGACGAGGCGGGCTTCTTCCACTGGGCGGCGTTGCATATCGCCCGCTGGGGTGGGGGTCGGGGACGGCTGCTGTTCCCGCTGGTAATCCTGCTGGGGGCGGCCATCGCGGCGGTGTTCGCCAACGACGGCGCGGCCCTGCTGCTCACCCCTATCGTCCTCGCGATCCTGCTCCGGCTGAACTTCAAGCCTGCGGCCGCGCTGGCGTTCATCGTCGCCTGCGGGTTCGTCGCGGACTCGACCAGCTTGCCGCTGGTGATCTCGAACCTCGTCAACATCGTCTCGGCGAACTTCTTCGACATCTCCTTCAGCCGCTACGCCGCCGTGATGGTACCGGTGAACCTGGTCTCGCTCGCGGCGACCCTGGTGGTGCTGTGGCTGTTCTACCGGCGCGACCTGCCGGCCACTTACCCGGTGGCCGAGCTCGAAGCGCCGCGGCACGCGATCAAGGACCGGCTCGTCTTCAAGGCGGCCTTTCCACTCCTGGCCCTGCTGCTGGTGGCCTACTTCGTGACCGCGCCGTTCGCCGTGCCGGTATCGGCGGTCACCTGCGCCGGCGCCGTGGTGCTGCTGGTGCTTGCGAACAGGAGCCGCGTCATCCCGATCCGCAAGGTGCTCGCCGGTGCCCCCTGGCAGATCGTGCTGTTCAGCCTCGGCATGTACCTCGTCGTCTACGGGCTGAAGAACGCCGGCCTGACCGACTACCTGGCGCAAGGCCTCGTCTGGCTTTCGGGCCACGGACCGTTCGTGGCCACCATCGGTACGGGGGTCGCCGCAGCCATCCTGTCCTCGGTCATGAACAACATGCCGAGCGTGCTGGTGGGGGCGCTCTCGATCCAGCAGGCCCCGGACCTGTCGCCCCTGATGCGCGAGCTCATGGTCTACGCCAACGTCATCGGCTGCGACCTCGGACCGAAGTTCACGCCCATCGGGAGTCTGGCGACCCTGCTCTGGCTCCACGTCCTCGATACCAAGGGCCAGCGCATCACCTGGGGTCAGTACATGCGGGTCGGCCTCGTGATCACCCCGCCGGTGTTGCTCGTCACCCTGGCGGCCCTGGCACTGTGGCTGCCCCTGCTCGGGGCTCGGTAGCGCGGCGATGCCCCCGACGCGTCGATGGCCCGTGATCTCGGCCCTGGGCGTCATCCAGATCCTGACCTGGGGCTCCTCGTTCTACCTGCTGTCGGTGCTGGCCGCGCCGATGTCGAAGGATACGGGATGGCCCCTCGGCTGGGTCATCGGAGGGCTGTCGGCCAGCCTCCTCGTCGCGGGCCTCGTCTCGCCGCGGGTGGGAGCCTTCATCGGGGAGCATGGCGGGCGGCCGGTGCTGGCCTTCGCCGCCATCGCCCTGGCGCTGGGCCTCACGGGCCTCGCCCTGGCCCCGAACCTCACGGCTTATCTGGCGGCCTGGCTTCTCGTCGGCCTCGGCATGGGCACCGGGTTGTACGATCCCGCGTTCGCCACGCTCGGACGCCTCTACGGCGCCGAGGCAAGGTCCGCCATCACGACCCTGACCCTGTGGGGCGGTTTCGCCAGCACGGTGTGCTGGCCGCTCTCGGCCTTCCTCGTCGAACGGGTCGGCTGGCGCGGGACCTGCCTCGCCTATGCCGGGTTGCATCTTTCGGTCACGCTGCCGCTCGTCCTGCTCGCTATCCCCCGCCCGCCCGCACACCCGGTCACGCGACCCGCAGGCCCGAGCCCCGTCATTCGTCTCCATGGTCGGGAACACCGTGCCTTCCTCCTCATGACGGGGGTGCTGACCCTCGGGGGCACGGTGATGGCCATGGTGTCGGTGCACCTCATCACCCTGCTGCAGGCCCGTGGCGTCGCGCTGGCCTCGGCCGTCGCTTACGGCGCCCTGATCGGACCGTCGCAGGTGGGGGCGCGCATCGTCGAGATGGCCGGGAAGGGCCGGCATCACCCACTCTGGACCCTGACCGCCGCTATGATCCTGGTGGTCCTTGGGGTCACGATGCTGGCGGCCGGCCTACCCTTGGTCGGGCTGGCGCTGGTCCTCTACGGGGCCGGCAACGGGATCTACTCGATTGCACGGGGTACGGTGCCCCTGGCCCTGTTCGGTCCGGAACGCTACGCCGCGCTCGTCGGCCGGTTGGCGCGTCCGGGCCTGGTGGCGCAGGCGCTCGCGCCATCCCTCGGGGCCGTCGTGCTGACACATGGCGGAGCCGATGCGACCTATACCGTCCTGACCGTTCTTGCCCTGGGCAACGTAGTGCTCGCCCTGTTGCTGTGGCGCGTACGCTAAGCGCCGGCCCGTTCCCCGATTTACCTGGGTTCACGGAATTGGATGCCCGCCAGATGCCGCCGCTCGCGCCGTCGGGGGCATCGTTCAAGCATTCGGGCAAGCGTGAGAGGACATCGGCCGGCGACCCTTGACCTTACCACTATGGGAAGCCCCATCTCGGCGTGACGTTATCGAAGGAAGAGCGTCATGTTCCGTTACAAGGTCGACAAAATGGGATGCGGCGGATGCGCCAAGTCCGTGACCCGCGCGGTGCTTGGCATCGAGCCTGGAGCCCGGGTGGATGTGGACCTCGGTGCCAAGCTCGTGACCGTGTCCGATGCCGCCGGCCCGGCCGACCGGATCGCCGGAGCCATCGTTGCGGCCGGCTTCCCGGCGGTGCTCGCCTGACGGGTGCTTGCAACCAACCTGGTCCTGCGTCGTTCGAGGAATTCGGAACGGGCTTTCGCCCGACCGTAGAATTTGGCATCCTGCATCGGTGACCCTTTGGCTTGCCCTTAGGCGACTGTTGCCGCTGCTGGCGGTTCTCAGCCTCGCCCTGACGCCGGTGACCGCTCCCGCGGCCACTGTGGGCATGCACGCGTCCATCGCTCACGAGGCCGCGGCCTCGATGCCGGTCGTTCACCACGGCATGGTCATGGATCATGCCGAAATGGGTGCGATGGACATGGCCGAGATGGCCATGGACGACATGCCCTGCTGCCCGAAGGAAACGGCGAAGAAGCCCGACTGCACCAAGGGCTGCCCGCTGATGGCCCTGTGCTTCGCAAGCGCCGCGTCCCTGCTGCCGGGGACGGTCGCCGTCCCGGCTCCCGTCGCGTCCCGTGCGACACTGTCCTGGCCCGCCTCGGCGTCCTTCGCGAGCGTGCATGGGACGCCGCTACCCGAGCCCCCCCGAGCCTGAACCGATGACGCCGGCGCCGCATGCGCCGGCACGGTGACGCATGACCACGCGTCCCTTCCCGTCGTTCAGGAGACATCCCCCGTGACCCAGAAGACTTTTTCGCGCGCCGTCTCGGCGGCGCTGCTCGGTGCCGCCCTGTCGGCGACCGCGTTCCCGGCATTCGCCGACACCAAGGACTACCGCTTCGAGCTCGTGCAGCAGGAGGCCAAGGTCGGCGAGGCTGTCCTGTCGGTGCGCCTTCTCGATAAGCGCAGCGGCAAGCCAGTTCCCGACGCCGTGATCTTCGCCAAGCGCATCGACATGGCGCCCGACAGCATGGACGAGATGACCTCGAAGATCGAGCAACTCCCCACGACCGAACCGGGCGTCTATCGCTTCAAGGCGAAGCTCACGATGGCCGGCGGCTGGCGCCTGTCGCTCGGGGCCAAGGTCCAGGGCGAGACCGGCACGGTCGAGGACAAGCTGGTCTTCAAGGCCGTCAAGTGAGCCGCGCGGCCTGGTTCGCCGGGACCCTCGCCGCACTCGCGGCGGGGGGCGCCGGCTATGTCGCGGGGCATGGGGAGAACCCCGTGCCGGCGCTCGCCGAGCGCGCCCGGACGGAGTTCGCCCGGTGGTCTCCGGGCCCCATGCCGGCCGCGCAGGCTACGGCCTCCGCGAAGGCGACCGGACCGGTGGTCTACTACCAGGACCCGGACGGGAAGCCGGTCTACTCGCTTTCGCCGATGGCGACCGCGGATGGCCGGGAGTTCCGGGCGGTCCACGCCAGCGAGGACGTGCGCTTCGACGCGCCGGATGCGGACGAGGCCATGCTCGCCGACATGGCCGGGAACGGGATGGCTGGGCACGACATGGCCACCCAGGACACGGGGAAGGCTGGGGATGCGAAGGCCGCCGCGGGCGCCCGGCGCATCCAATACTACCGCAACCCGATGGGGCTGCCGGATACCTCGGCGACGCCGAAGAAGGATTCGATGGGGATGGACTACATCCCCGTCTACGAAGGCGAGGACAGCGACGGCAACGTCGTGACCGTCTCGCCCGGCAAGGTCCAGCGCACCGGCGTACGGACCGAGGTGGTCGAGCGCCGGGTGGTCGCCCAGCCCGTGCGCGTCCCCGGTACCGTCGCCCTCGACGAGCGGCGGGTGACGGTCATCGCGACCCGGTCGGACGCCTACGTCGACCATGTCGAGAACGTCACCACCGGCGACCGCGTCCGCAAGGGGCAGGCGCTGGTCCACGTCTACTCGCCCGAGATCAACGCCGCGGCGGCCCAGCTCATCGCCAACCCGGGCTTCGACGGCGCGAGGCGGCGCCTGCGGAACCTGAACGTCTCCGAGGCCGTGATCGACGAGATGGAGCGCACCCGGAACGTGCCGATGGCCATCACATGGTCCTCGGCCCGGGACGGCATCGTCCTGCAGCGGACCGCCATCGAGGGCATGAAGGCCGCGGCCGGGGATACCCTGTTCCGGATCGGCGACATCTCCACCATGTGGGTGCTGGCCGACGTGCCGGAGCGCGACCTTTCCAACGTCCGCGTCGGGCAAACTGCCACGATCCGCCTGCGCTCGGCCCCGGGCCGCACCTTCACCGGCAAGGTCGGGACGATCTACCCGCAGGTGAACCCGGAGACCCGGGCCACGCGGGTGCGCATCGAGCTCCCGAACCCGGACGGCACCTTGCTGCCGGACATGTACGCCGACGTCGAGATCGCGACGGGGGACGCCATGCCGGTCGTGGCCGTGCCCGACGACGCCGTCATCGACACCGGCGAGCGACAGGTCGTGCTGATCGACCGCGGCGAGGGTCGCTTCGAGCCCAAGGCCGTGAAGGTCGGCGTGCATGGCGGCGGCTACACCGAGATCCGCGACGGCGTCTCGACCGGCGACCGGGTGGTGACCTCGGCCAACTTCCTCATCGACGCCGAGAGCAACCTGAAGGCGGCACTGCAAGGCCTGGCGCCCCCCAAGGACGACCGCCAAGCCGCCGACGCGGGAGCGACGCCATGATCGCGCGCCTCATCGGATGGTCGGCCCGCAACCTCGTCCTGGTTCTGGTGGGCACCGTGTTCGCCGTCGCGGCAGGCGTCCTGTCGCTGCGGACCCTGCCGCTCGACGCCATCCCCGACCTCTCGGACGTGCAGGCCATCGTCTACACCGAGTACCCGGGGCAGGCCCCCCAGGTTGTGGAGGATCAGGTCACCTACCCGCTGACCACCGCCATGCTGACGGTGCCGAAGGCGAAGGTGGTGCGCGGCTTCTCGTTCTTCGGTGTGTCGTTCGTCTACGTCATCTTCGAGGACGGCACCGACCCGTACTGGGGCCGCTCGCGGGTGCTGGAGTACCTCAACGCGGCGGCGAGCCGCCTGCCGGCGGGCGTGACCCCGACGCTCGGCCCCGACGCCACAGGCGTGGGCTGGGTCTACCAGTACGTGGTGGTGGCCAAGGAACGGACGCTCGCCGAGCTTCGCTCCCTGCAGGACTGGGTGGTCCGCTTCGGGGCCTCGCGGGCAGAGGGCGTCGCCGAGGTCGCGGGAGTCGGCGGCTTCGTCAAGCAGTACAACGTCGTGGTCGATCCGAACCGGCTGCGCGCCCAGGGCATCTCCCTCAACAAGCTCCGGGAAGCGATCCGGTCGAGCAACGCCGACGTCGGCGGCCGCACGGTCGAGCTCTCCGAGTTCGAGTTCATGGTCCGCGGCCGTGGCTATCTGCGGAGCTTGGCTGACATCGAGAACATCGTCCTGAAGACCTCGGCCGGCACGCCGCTGCGGGTGCGGGACGTCGCCCGGGTCGAGCTCGGACCGGACGAGCGTCGCGGCATCACCGAGATGAACGGCGAGGGCGAGGTCGCCGGCGGCATCGTCCTGCAGCGCTTCGGCGCGAACGCGCTGAACGTCATCGAGGGAGTGAAGGCGAAGCTCGCGGAGGTGGCGAAAAGCCTGCCAGCAGGCACGGAGATCCTGCCGGTCTACGACCGCTCGCAGCTCATCGACGCGGCCATCGAGACCCTCAGACATACGCTTGTCGAGGAGAGCATCGTCGTCTCCATCGTGTGCTTCGTCTTCCTGCTGCACGTGAGGAGCGCGCTGGTCGCCATCCTGATGCTGCCGGTCGGCATCCTGATGGCGTTCGTCGGCATGCGAGCCCTGGGTCTCGGCGCCAACATCATGAGCCTGGGCGGCATTGCCATCGCGGTCGGCGCCATGATCGACGCGGCCATCGTCATGATCGAGAACGCCCACAAGCACATGGAGCGGGCGCCACCGGACAAGCCGCGGACGGAGATCCTGGTCGAGGCGGCGAGCGAGGTCGGCCCGTCCCTGTTCTTCTCGCTCCTCATCATCACGGTCTCGTTCCTGCCGATCTTCACCCTAGAGAGCCAGGAGGGCCGGCTGTTCGGGCCGCTCGCCTTCACCAAGACCTTCGCCATGGCGGCGGCCGCGATCCTGTCGGTGACCCTGGTCCCGGCGCTGATGGTGATGTTCGTGCGCGGCCGGATCATCCCGGAGCACCGGAACCCGCTGAACAGGCTCCTCATCTGGCTCTACCGGCCGCTCATCGCGGGCGTCCTTCGGGCGCGGGTCCTGACCGTCCTGCTCGCCCTCGGGGTGCTGGCGGCGACCGTCTGGCCGGCCCGGCAGCTCGGCTCCGAGTTCATGCCTGACCTCAACGAGGGCACGCTGATGTACATGCCGACGACCCTGCCGGGCCTGTCGGTGACCAAGGCGGGCGAGCTGCTGGCGACCCAGGACCGCATCATAAAATCCTTCCCCGAGGTCGCCTCGGTCTACGGCAAGGCTGGCCGCGCCAATACCGCGACCGACCCGGCGCCGATGGAGATGTTCGAGACGGTCATCGCCCTGAAGCCGCAGGCCGAGTGGCGTCCTGGCGTGACGTTGGCGAGCCTCAAGGCCGAGATGGACAAGGCCCTGCAATTCCCGGGCGTGTCGAATGCCTGGACCCAGCCGATCCGCGCCCGCATCGACATGCTCTCGACCGGCATCCGCACCCCGGTCGGCATCAAGGTGCTAGGAACGGACCTGAAGGAGATGGAAGGGGTCGCCCGCCAAGTGGAGGCGTTGGTGCGCAACGTGCCGGGCACGTCGAGCGCCTATGCCGAGCGGGTCATCGGCGGCTACTTCCTCGACATCACGCCGGACCGGGAGGCGCTCGGACGCTACGGGCTGATGGTCGGCGACGTGCAGGACGTCATCGCCACGGCGCTTGGCGGCCAGAGCGTGACGAACACCGTCGAGGGACGCGAACGCTATACCGTCAACGTCCGCTATCCTCGCGCCTTCCGGTCCGACCCGCGATCCATCGCCGACGAGGTGCAGGTGCCGCTCCCAGCCGGGGGCACGGTGCCGCTGCGCGAGGTCGCCAAGGTCGCGCTGACCCGGGGCCCAACCTCGATCCGCACCGAGAACGGACAACTCGCGGTCTACATCTTCGTCGACATCAATGGGCGCGATCTCGGCGGCTACGTCGCCGACGCGCGGGCTGCGGTCGACAGCGGGGTCAAGCTGCCCCAGGGCACGACCCTGCAGTGGAGCGGGCAGTACGAGTACCTGGAGCGGGCCGAGGCGCGCATGAAGGTGGTTGTGCCGCTGACGTTGCTCGTCGTGTTCCTGTTGCTGTTCATCAACTTCCGACGCCTGACCGAGACGCTCATCGTCATGCTGTCACTGCCGTTCGCCCTGGTCGGCGGCATCTGGCTGATGTGGTGGATGGGCTTCAACATGTCCGTGGCGGTGGCGGTGGGCTTCATCGCGCTCGCCGGCGTCGCGGCCGAGACCGGGGTGATCATGCTGGTCTATCTCGACCATGCCCTCGACGAGGTCCGGGCCGCGTGTGACCGCGAAGGGAGGCCGCTGTCCCGCGAGGACCTGCGGCAGGCCATCATGGTGGGCGCGGTCGAGCGGGTGCGCCCGAAGATGATGACGGTGACCGCCATCATGGCCGGCCTGATCCCGATCCTGTGGAGCACGGGCGCCGGCTCCGAGGTCATGCAGCGCATCGCGGTGCCGATGATCGGCGGGATGGTGTCCTCGACCGTGCTGACGCTCGTGGTTATCCCCGCCGTCTACGGACTCGTGAAGGGATGGGGCCTGTCAACGGCCGCCGAGACGCCGGCAAGCGTCGCCCCGGCCGAACGACCCGCTTACCGCGAGGCGGCGGAGTAGGCGCTTGCGGACGAATTGAAAATCCCGGCCAAGAAGAAAGGGATTTATTAGAACGAACTATACCGGCATGAGTTGACAGAATGAGCAAGGCAATACTGGAGGCATATTGTCACCCAGTGCTGATGCTCGTTCTCTTTTTGTCTAACATAAAGGAGCTTCACATGGGCAATATGTCGAGCGAGATGCAGTCCTGCATCGACGAATGTCTTCGCTGCTATCAGACCTGCCTCGGCATGGCCTCGAACCACTGCCTCCCGGCGGGCGGCAAGCACGTCGAGCCCGAGCACTTCCGCCTGATGCTGGCCTGCGCCGAGATGTGCCGGACGTCGGCGCACTTCATGCTGATCGGGACGAGGCATCACAAGCACACCTGCGCCGAGTGCGCCGACGTCTGCGAGGACTGCGCCCGAAGCTGCGAGCAGGTAGGCGACATGCAGCATTGCGTCGAGCAGTGCCGCCGCTGCGCCGAGAGCTGCCGGAAGATGGCCGCCTGATCGAAGCGCCGCCGGAGCCGGTTCGGGCTCAGTGACCGGCCACGGCCTTCCGACGCGGTGCGGGGGGCGGCATCGCCCCCTGGGAGCCGCCCGGATGGCAGGCCGGGACGTTCGCCCCGGTCTCCAGGCTGGCGATGATCGGGCAGTCCGGCCGGCCGTCGCCGTCGCAGGCGTCGGCCAGGGACCGCAGGGCGTCGGCCATCTCGTTCAGTTGGCGGGCCCGCTGTTCGAGTTCCGTGACATGGGCCCTCGCGATGGCCTTCACGTCGGCGTTGCTGCGGTCGGGGTCGCTCCAGAGCCCGAGCAGCACCCGGATGCGGTCCAGCGAGAAGCCCAGGTCCCGGGCGTGCCGAATGAAGCCGAGCCGGTGCAGGTCGGCGGTCCCGTAATCGCGGTAGCCGCTGTCGCGCCGGTCGGCCGGGGGCACGAGCCCGATGCTCTCGTAGTGCCGGATCATCTTGGCCGAGACCCCCGAGGCCCGGCTCGCCTCGCCGATGTTCATCGTAAGGTTTCCCCCGTTGACCTTCCCATCATGGGAAGGTGCAGGAAGGTACGCAAGCCAAATCGACCGCTGCCCGCACCCTGCTTCCATTTCGAAGCCCGCACGGCATCCCGGCCCGACAACCCACGGAGTTTCCGATGCAAGCCACCGCGTCCCGCAAGGCGGTCCTGTACCGCATGATGATGCCGCAGCACACGTGCCCGTACGGCCTCAAGGCGAAGGACCTCCTCGAACGCCAGGGTTTCGAGGTGGAGGATCATTGGCTGAGCACCCGCGAGGAGACCGACCGCTTCAAGGCCGAGCACGGGGTCAAGTCGACGCCCCAGACCTTCATCAACGGCGAGCGCGTCGGCGGCTTCGACGACCTGCAGCGCCACTTCGGCAAGGCCGCCAACGACCCGAACGCGACGACCTACACGCCGGTCGTGGCGGTGTTCTCGATGACGGCGCTGATGGCGCTCGCGGCGAGCTACGCCGTGTACGGCACGCCGCTGACCGTCCGTGCGGCCGAGTGGTTCATCGCCTTCAGCATGTGCGTGCTGGCCCTGCTCAAGCTGCAGGACGTGGAGACCTTCTCGTCGATGTTCCTCGGCTACGACCTGCTGGCCAAGCGCTGGGTGCGCTACGCCTACGCCTACCCGTTCCTGGAGGGCATCGCCGGCGTCCTGATGGTGGCCGGCGCCCTGAACTGGCTGTCGATCCCGGTGGCCCTGTTCATCGGTACCATCGGCGCGGTCTCGGTGTTCAAGGCGGTCTACGTCGAGAAGCGCGAGATCAAGTGCGCCTGCGTCGGTGGATCGAGCAAGGTGCCGCTCGGCTTCGTCTCGCTGACCGAGAACGTGATGATGGTCGCCATGGCCGTCTGGATGCTGGCGATGGGGCATTGAGCGGCATGGCCACGACGGTCCCCGCCTGGCTCCACGCGCTCTCGATCCTGGCCCTGCTGCTTGGGGCCGCCTCCTCGATCCTACTGTCGGTGCAGGTGATCCGGCATCCGCAGCACATGGCCGTGATGAACGTGGTCTGGCCGGTCAGCGCCCTGTTCGGGACGGTGGTCGTGGTCTGGGCCTACTTTCGCTATGGCCGCCTCGCGACCTTGGAGGCGCATCACCGCGCGATGGAGCGGGACGAGAAGCCTCCGAACATGACGCAAACGCCGTTTCCGGTGATGGTGGGCAAGGGCGCGCTCCACTGCGGAAGCGGCTGCATGCTGGGCGACGTCGCCGCCGAGTGGCTCGCCTTCTTGGTGCCGGCTGTGGCCGTTTGGTTCGGCTGGCAGTCGCTGTTCGAGGAGAAGATGTACGCGGTCTGGGTGCTGGACTTCGTCTTCGCCTTCGGGCTCGGGATCGTGTTCCAGTATTACGCTATCGTGCCGATGCGCGGCCTCTCCCCGGGCCAGGGCATCGTCGCCGCGCTCAAGGCCGACACCCTGTCGCTGATCGCCTGGCAGGTCGGCATGTACGGGTTCATGTCCTTCGCCCAGTTCATTCTGTTCCCGCACCTCACGGGGCAGCGGGCACCGGTCAACTCGGCCGAGTTCTGGTTCGTCATGCAGCTCGCCATGCTGGCGGGGTTCCTGACCAGCTACCCGGTGAACTGGTGGCTTGTCTCCGCGGGGATCAAGGAGCGGATGTAGGACCGTCGGTGCCTTCTAGGTTGCGCGACCGGACGGAAAACAACCCGTTTGATCCGCATCCAGGGCCCGTACGGATCGCGGTCGATCATTATGATCTGAGTGTCGGACGTCCTACCCGCCCGCCGGGGTGGACATCGTCGCCGTCTCCGATGCGGTCGATCTCGACTCCGAGGGAAGCGGAACGGGGGATTTGCTTTCAGTTGCCCACTTCCGGAATCAAGGATTCCTTAACCATGATCGGCCGCACCTCGTTGAGGCCGCCGCGTTCGAGTTGGGTCGCTCCTGCGGCCGACTGCGGAGCGTGCCGCCTTCTCGGAGGGCGAGCCTCCGAGCCGACTAAGATAAACATAGGTGAATACGCGTGGGTGGCACATGCTCGCCGGCCAACAGGGTGCCCCATGCCATTCCACCGACTTCGACCTCTGCCGCGGTCCGTGGCAGTGCAGGCTGCCATCGTGGGTACCACCCGCGCGTTGGAAATCGCGTTCCCGATCAACCTGGATGAAGCGGTGCGCAGCCGTCTCGGCCTGGCCTTGGCAGCCCTTTTCGAGGCCGAGGCCTTGGCAAGGCTGGAAGGTGCGCCCGAAGCGGCCTGAAGCCAAAATCGGGGGTCATGTGGTGAACAGCTGTAATGCGATAAAATCCCTGGCCCTCCAAAACCCGCGCCTTGCCGACATGCTCCGTGGGACAGACGGCGGTCTCTGATGGCCGACCGATGCCGACCGGATCTCCGCCCAGGCCGAGATCATTCGGGTCGCCATCGACGGGACCGAGCGGCTGGTCGTGAGGATCACCGCCTAATCGGTTTTCTCTGCCGGGTTAGCCCTTGGAAGTATCGCCCTACGTCGAGGATCGAAGAGATGGATGTCGTTCTCACGCCCACTGGGTCCAGCGGCAATGCGTGGACCCTGGATGACCGCCTAGCAGGGTGTTGAAAAAGTACGGACGGGCGGCGCTTGCACTCAGATCTGGTACGGCAACAGGCAGGTGGCACCTACCTGCAGTAGGTCACATCGATCTCCTGAGGCGCTTTTCGACTTTTTCAACGGCCTGCTAGGCGGAAGCTAGAGGCTGTTATGGACCCGTGGCTTGGGGATTCCAGATGAGGGGGCATGACCCCTTCGCGCAGATCCTACCCATCCGACGTCTCCGATGATGAGTGGGTGCTGGTCGCCCCTTATCTGACCCTGCTGCGCGAGGATGCGGGGCAGCGCGAGCATAGCTTGCGCGAGGTGTTCAATGGCCTGCGCTACGTCGTGAAGACAGGGGCACCCTGGCGGTGGATGCCCAACGATCTGCCACCCTGGGAAGCCGTCTACCAGCAGTCCCAACGCTGGCTGGCGGCCGGCTGCTTCGAGCAACTGGCCGACGACCTCCGCGCCCTGCTGCGCCTAGCCTCCGGGCGTCGTTCAGAGCCCAGCGCAGCGATCCTCGACAGTCGGACCCTGCGCTCGACGCCCGAGAGCGGCGAGCGGGCCGGATACGATGGAGCCAAGCGCAAACGGGGCTCGAAGGTCCACTTGGCCGTCGACACCCTGGGTCACCTCCTGGCGCTGCACGTCACGTCCGCCGACGCCGACGACCGCGCCCAGGTCGGGCAGCTCGCCAAGGCGATCCAGGCCGCCACCGGCGACACCGTCGATCTCGCCTATGTCGATCAGGGCTACACCGGGGAGAGGCCGGCTAAGGCCGCACGCACGCACGCACGGTATCGAGCTGGAGGTCGTCAGACTGCCCGAGGCCAAGCGCGGCTTCGTCCTGCTGCCGCGGCGCTGGGTGGTGGAGCGCTCCTTCGCCTGGGCGACCCGCTTCCGACGCCTCGTCAAGGACTACGAGCGCTATCCCAGCACGCTCGCGGATCTCCACATCGTCGCCTTCGTCTGCCTCATGCTCAAACAAGCCGCTCGACTGGCAGCCAGTTCATAACAGCCTCTAGGGGCCGTCACGAAGGCCGCCGACACAGACGACGTCTTGGTCCAGCCTGAACCTGCCGGGCTCCTCAAATCGGTCAAGCGGGAACATGCCTCGCTCGACGCGGCCATGTCGGCCATCTCGGCCGCAGCGAATGGTGCGTGCACGCTTGACAGTCGGGACTGGGAATAGGGATCCGTCCCGGCGCGACGGATCAGGCTACCTCGCTACCGAAGGCCTTCGAAGACTGCGATCCAAGCCCGAGGCATGATACGTCGTGGCCAGTTTTTCTACGGAAAACACAGGGGTGAGCATTTCGTGAGGATCGCCGTCGTCGCGCATCTGAAATACCCCATCGCCGAGCCCTACGCAGGAGGCTTGGAGATGCACACCCACCTCCTCGTCCGGACGCTGCAGCGTCGCGGACACGTGGTCACCCTTTTCGCCAGCACCGGTTCCGACCCCGAGCTTGCTCCCACGATGATGTGCGACCCGACCGGCATTGCGGCGGAAGGCGATGCCCGGCACGAGGCCGCCATTTACGATGCGGAAGTCGTCGCCTATCGGGCGATGATGGATATGGTCCGTGCCGGGAATTTTGATCTCGTGCACAACAACGCGTTGGATGACCTGCCACTGCGGGCAAGCGGTGGGATGAGCCTGCCATGGGTGACCGTGTTACACGTCCCGCCGTTCGACTCCCTCGTCGGCGGGATCGTGGCTGCGGCGCCCGGAATGACGTTCCTGGCGGTGTCGTCGTCGCTGGCACGGCAATGGTCCGAGACCGTGCCTCACGCGCAGGTGGTGGGCAACGGCGTCGATCTCACGACGTTCACCTACAACGCCACTCCGGATGTGCCCCCCCATGCGATCTGGTCCGGCCGCATCGTTCCGGAGAAAGGCCTACACCTCGCCATTGACGCTGCCCGGGCAGCGGGCCTGTCGCTGCACTTCGCCGGACCTAGGCTCGACCCGGCCTACTGGGCGGCCGAGATCGCGCCACGCCTGGGGTGGGACTTGGTAGACCTGGGACACCTCCCGCATCGTGAGCTTGCCCAACGGATCGGCTTGGCGAGCGTGGCCATCGTCACGCCCCGATGGGAGGAGCCGTTCGGCCTCGTGGTCGCCGAGGCGCTCGCCTGCGGCACACCGGTCGCGGCCTTCCGCCGTGGCGCGATGCCTGCCATCCTCGACGTAAGCTGCGGACGGTTAGGCAAGCCGGATGACGCGGACGACCTGGGTGCCGCGATGCGCGAGGCCATGGGCCTGTCACGCCGTGACTGCCGAAACCGAGCAGAAGCGCTTTTCGACGCCGAGGCCATGGCCGACCGCTATCTGGAAGTCTATCGACAGATCGTCGACGATCACACACCACGTCGAACTGACGATGACTTGCCATTAGACCATATGAAGGGGAACCGTGCGGCTTAGCAGGAATGCAAATGCGCGGATGGTAACATTTCCACCATCAAGGCAGCCGCCGATCGATCAGATGTATCGCTGCGAAATCTATCTTCGGCTTACAACCTAAAAGCCGCTTTCGCTATGACTTCGGGTATGAGCCTATGGTCCAGGCGCTCCCTGCGAAACCAGTTGGAAAGCAGCAAAAACCTGACGCTTATTTCGTCAGCCTCCTTTGAAATCTAGGGCTGACGTCACAAGGCCACGTCGTCCGGAACGATGGTGGGCCGGGACCGTTGGCCCTGTTGCAGTGCAACGCGGACGGCCTGTCCCACCGCGCTTCCAACCCCGGGATCGGATACCTCCCCATGGCCCAAAGCCGCGATTTCGTGCGTCCCGCTGCCATCCTAGGGCTGGGAGCCTTGGCCCTGGGCCTGACGGCCACCTTGGTTAGCGCCAGGGCACGGCAAGCCGAGCGCGACAACCCGCCGACCGGCCGCCTCATCGACGTTGATGGCGTACAGGTCCACTATGCAGAAGTTGGTGAGGGGGAGCCCCTGGTGCTCCTGCACGGCAACGGCAGCATGCTCCAAGACTTCATGGCGAGCGGCTTCGTCGAAGCGGCGGCCAAGCGCTACCGCGTCATCGCTTTTGACTGCCCAGGCTACGGCTATACCGAGCGGCCCCGCAGCACGATCTGGACGCCCGCCGCGCAGGCGGAGCTCCTTCGCGAGGCACTGCATCGGATCGGCGTGGCACGCACCCTGGTGCTTGGGCACTCATGGGGCGCCTCAGTCGCCCTCGCGCTCGCACTCGACCACCCGGAGATGGTTCGGGGACTGATCCTGGAAAGCGGCTACTACTACGGGTCGGTTCGTGCCGACGTCCTCATGATGTCAGGACCGGCCGTGCCAATCGTCGGCGACATCCTGCGCTATACCGTCTCGCCGCCGGTCGCGCGTCTCCTGTGGCCGACGATGATCCGCAAGTTGTTCAGTCCCGCGCCGGTGGCAGCCACGTTCATGGGCGTGCCCTCCGAGATGGCGATCCGTCCCTCGCAACTGAGGGCCAGTGCGGCTGAGTCTGCCTTGATGATCCCGGACGCCCTGGCGATGCAAAGCCGCTACGGCGAGCTCTCCATGCCGGTCGCCATCGTTGCAGGAAGCGGTGACAAGATGGTGGATCTCGACGCTCAGGCCAAACGCCTCCATCGGGCGCTCCCGGCCAGCAGCCTCCACGTCGTCGAGGGATGCGGTCACATGATGCATCACACCGCACCGCATGAGGTCATGGCAGCCGTGGACATCATTGCCCGAGCCGCATGAGCAGGTCCGCGCGGCGGGAAACCTGAGCGGACTTGACCCCGTGACCCGAAATCGGTCTTTTCCAAGCGACTGTTCTCGAATTGCGCGAACGTGAAACGGACAGCGCATGCAGTTTAGAAGCCGCAGGTGCTGCCTCACTCTAAGTTGATTTAGTGCCGAACTTTGAGGCCCAAAAGCAAAACATTGGGTCGGCTATTACGAGGAGATCCCGCACTCGCCTATCAGGGGCAGAGCGACGAAGTTGGTGATTTTGATTGCCGGGTTCGCTGCTAAGTCGATGAGGTAGCTGGAGCGAGTATCTCTAAGTTGTCTGAGGAGCGGTTGAGTTTGAGTCGGTATTAATCGGGAAAACGAGTCAGCAAATCGGGAAACCAGTCTGTTTCACTCGGGAACGATAGGAGCGCCGGTTTGCGGCGGGCGCTGAATGCGGCGGACGTGCCGTGGATGTTCTGGGTGGACACCGAACACAGCCGGGAGTTCATGGTCGTCCGCGGCCGGAACCTGTCCGGCCCCGGGCTGCGCCATGGCGTCATCGCCCGGTATGCCCGTAGGTTCCCCCGGCATGGAAGTCGAGGGCATGGAGCCCGATACCTATGAAGCCGACCTGTTCGGGTCGGAAGCCAGAAGCGTCTTCACCCGTTACCGCGGCGGAACGCCGGCCTGAGGCTGGAAGCGGCCATTGGCGCCCGAACCCGTCTTCCAGGTTGACCGTCTCGGTTCGTCGATGCGGTCGATAGGCTGAGCGCCGCCTTCGGTTCTCGGAAACCTCCGTCCAATAAGCACGGAACCCGGCGCTTCATTCCGGCTATCCCGGTCCCCCGCCCTCGACCGCGATTGCGACCGCAAGGATGCATCCGGCTGGACTGCCTATCGCGCGCCTTCCGTACCGCCGGGCCTCTCGACCTGCCCACGACGCTGGAGCCGAAGGGCCACGATCCAGCACAGGGCGGCCCAAGCCGATCCCACGCACCAACCCGCGAGCACGTCCGTCGCGTAATGCACCCCAAGGTAGACCCGGCTCAGTCCGACCACGATGGAGAGGAAGACCGCGCATCCCGTGAAGTATGCCTTCAGACGAGCGTCCGCGGCGACGCGCGTCATGAGCGCTCCAAGCGTCAGGAAGGTCACCGCGGAGAGCATGGCATGGCTGCTGGGGAAGCTGGAGGTAAAGACCTGGATGCCGTCGGGGATGTCGGGACGGGGCCGGCTGAAGAGCAGCTTCAGTCCGAAACTGACGACCGTTCCCCCGAGGATCGAGCCCACCAGCAGGACGGCGGCCCCGCGCTTCCGGATCAGGAGCAGGTAGCCGACCACGCCCGCCAGTAGGAAGCAGAGCACGACCATGCTGCCCAACGCGGTCACGTCGCGGGCCATCTCGTGGAGCCAGGCTGGGCCTATGGCGTCGGTGGCGCCGACCGGGCGGAAGAAGTGGGCGATGCGGGTGTCGAAGGCCGTCGTGTCACCCTCCACGACCTCCTCGGCGAGGAGGCCGAAGCCGAGGATGAGGGCGGCTACGCAGAACAGCGACGCGATCAGGCCTATCTCCCTCCGGCCGAGACGCGCGACGATGGCCGCCGGGGCGGGCGGGGTTACTTGGTTCATCGATCCTGGTTCCTGGTCGGATGTAGGGGCCCGGCGGCGGGCATCAGGACGCGGTCGCGTCCGCCCCCGGATGCCGTCCGGCCCTCTGTGGCAGCAGGACGATCAGCGCGACGATGAAGGCCGCGATGACAGCGGAGGCGAATGGCCGGCTGAGGTCCAGCCCCCCATCGATGGCCGGCTTGTCGAGGAAGTCACCCACCATGGCACCGAGCGGCCGCGTCAAGATGAAGGCCGCCCAGAAGAGCGCGACACGCGACATTGAGGTCCGGTAGTATAAGACGATGACCACCGCGAGGGCCGCCCCGAACACGAGGGCGCCGCCCTGGTAGCCGAGCCCGCCCGTGTCGGCGAGCCAATCGCCCAGCGCCGTGCCGAGCGTCTGGGAGAAGGTGATGGCGCCCCAGTAAAACGCCTCGATCCGCGGCGTCGAGACCGTTTCGACCGACACGGTGCCCTCGGACGCGTACCAAAGCCAGAGCACCGCTGCGAGGCAGGCGAGGAGCAGGGCCGACCCGCCGGTGTATCCGATGCCGAGCGAGCGGTCGGCGAAGTCCGCCATGGTGGTGCCGAAGGTGGTCGAGGCGACGATGGTGGACCAGTAGAGGACGGGGTTGAACCGTTTCGCCATGACCTGGGCGACCACGAGGCCGAGCAGCACCACGCCGAACAGGGCGGTGCCGGCGAGGTAACCCCAGTTCAGTGTCATGGTGACGGTGTCGCCGCCGGTCTCGCCGAGCGTGGTGGCCAGGATCTTGATGATCCAGAAGCCGAGCGTGACCTCAGGGACCTTGCTCAAGGTGCGTTCGAGGGTGTCGTTCATTTGATGGATCCTTCGGCTGGAGGTGAACCTCAGGCGGCATCGACGCCGACCGCGTGACGACCGGCACGCTGCGGGATGAGGAGCACGAGCAGCACCATGAGGAGCGCCAGCACCGCGGAGATCGTGATGTCGTCGATGCCCAGGCCGCCCGACGCCGCGGGCTTGTCGAGCGAGTTGGCGAGGGTGGCGCCGAGCGGCCGCGTCAGGATGAAGGCGGTCCAGAAAAGCAGCGGCCGGGATACGCGCGTCCGGAGATGCAGGGCCGTTACGACGGCGAGCGCGAGGACGATGAGGAGCGCGCTGCCGTTGTACCCAAGGCCGGTGCTGTCTGCCATCCAGTCACCCAGCGCGGTGCCGAGCGTCTGCGAGAACATGATCGTGGCCCAGTAGAACCCTTCGGCCTGCGGGGTCCGCACCGATTCCACGGCGACGGTGCCCAGGGTGTGCTTCCAGAGGAGGAGGGTCGCGACGACCGAGGCGAGGAGGATCAGCGATCCGCCGAGGTAGCCGATGCCGAGGGATCGGTCGCAGAAGTCCGCCAGCGTCGTACCGGCGAGCGTCGTCGCGGTGATCACGGCCCAGTACAGGATGGGATGGAAGCGGGTTGCCCGGATCTGTGCCGCGAGCAGCACGGCCAATACGGTCCCGAAGATCGCCGTACCCGTGAGATAGCCCAGGCCGAGCGTCAGGGCGACGGCGTTGCCGCCGACCTCGCCCAGCGTGGTGGCCACGATCTTGATCGCCCAGAACCCGGCGGTGGCTTCCGGCACCTTGCCGGGTTCCGTGGGAATGGTTCGCTCGGGTCGTTGCATGAGGATGCCTTATGTGAGGCCGGGGTCGGTTCAGGCGGCCTGCATCCGGTCGATGACCGCGAGCAGATCGTCGATGGCGCGACGGCAGGCGGCCGGGTCGGGGGGCGAAGCCCGCAGCGCGTCGAGTGCGCCATCGATGGCCTTGTCCACGATGTGCCAGTCGGCGGCCGCACGCGGCTTGAGACCCGCCTCGGCTCCGTCCCACGAGAGTTCGAGGTCCTTGATGCGCCCCTTCGCGGCCGGAAGGTCGCCCCGGTCGGTGAGAGCCTTCACCTCGACGACGATGGCCCGGAATTTCGAGAGGTCGCCGAGCTTCGACGTGGCAGCCTCCGGAGCTGTCGCGCCGGAGGCGTCCTGCATCGCCAGCAGGACGAGAGGTGCGGCGGTGCCCCCGACGATCACGGCGACAACCGTGGCAAGGATGATGGTTCTCATGGTCTTCCCTCCGGCTCATGCGGCGTTGGGCAGTGGGAAAATGGAGGGCGTTCGGACATCTTCCGGGCAAAGCTCAGCCCCCACGCAGTCCCCCGGGCTCTCCCGATGGCGGGACCAGGCTCAAAGCCCCCACCAAGGCGACGATGACCGCGAGGAAGACGAGGCTGGTTTGGGCCGTGCCGAACCCGAGACCGCCGTACTCCCGCGCCTGCGAGAGGAGATCGCCGAGGGACGCGCCGAGGGGCCGCGTGACGATGTAGGCGAACCAGAAGGTCAGCACCGGGTTCGCGCCGAGGCCCCGGGCGAGCGCAAGGGCGGCCAGGCCCGTGCCGAAGATGACGACGCCAAGATTGAAGCCGAGCCCGAGCGCCTCCGTGGCGAGGTCGCCCGCCGCCGTGCCGAGCGCGAAGGTCAGGAGGATGGCGAGCCAGTAGAACGCCTCGCGCCTGCGGGTCACGATGGCATGGATCGAGAGGGTCCCCTCGGTCGCGAACCAGACGGCGAACACCGCGGCCAGGGCGCACGCGAACACGCCCGTGCTCACGAAAAGGCTGACGCCGAGCTTGTCGGTCAGGATGTCGGTGACCTGCGTGCCGACCACGCTGACGAGCGCGACGGTCGACCAATAGATCCACGGCACGTAGCGTCGCTGACGCAATTGCAGGGCGAGGGCTCCGGCCAGGAGGGCGGCCGTGATCGTGGTCGTGGTCGCCGCGCCGAGGCTTACGTTGACGGCGAGATAGTCCGCTCCGGTCTCGCCGACCGTCGTCGAGAGGATCTTGATGACCCAGAAGGCCGCGGTGACCTCCGGGACCTTGTTCAGGACCCGGACCTGTTTCCCGCTCATTCCCGTCTCCCGTCCGTCATCGTCCGCGGTGGGTGATAGCCGGCCAGAATGAGGACGGAATGAGCGCAGGCCCGGGGAAGCGCAGGGACGTTCTCAGGACTGAGGACGGACCTCCGCTATCGCCCCTTGCCCGTCGCGGCGGTTCTCGACCGTGAGGCTCAAGCCGTGTCGCTCCGCGGCGCGGCGGGCGATGGCCAAGCCGAGGCCGGTTCCCTCGATCCCCGGCGGGGCGGCCCGGAAGAAGCGGTCGAAGAGACGCGATGCGCTGCCCGGCGGCAGGCCGCAGCCGGTATCGCGCACCGTCACGACGGCCTTCCCGTCCCGAAGCCGGAGCGTGACGTCGACCTGCCCGCCTGCCGGGGTGTAGCGCAGGGCGTTGTCGATCAGGCTGGAAAAAAGGGTCGTGAGCTCGTCGCGAACGGCGGGAATCCGCACAGGCGTCTCGATGTCCACGCCGAGGTCGATATCCTTGCCTTGCGCGAGCACGACATGGTCGGCGACGCAGTCGAGCAGAACCTGTCCGAGGTCGACGGTCTCGCGACTTCCCGCGATGTCGTCGTCGAGGCGGGCGAGGCGGAGCAGCTGATCCACCAATCGGCTCGCCCGAGCGATGCCCCTCGCAAGCGCCATGCGTCGGTCGTCCTGCCCCCCGTCGAGGGCGCCGACCTGGATCTGCATCGCGGCCAGCGGCGTCCGGAGTTCATGCGCCGCGTCGGCGACGAACCGTTTCTGGGCGTCGAGCGCGGCCTGCAGGCGCAGGATCAGGCCGTTCATGGCCTCGACCAGCGGCGCGACCTCCGCCGGCACGCCGCGCGGGGAAAGCGGGCCGTTCGCCGTCGCGCCCCGCCCCGCGAGGTCTCGCACCAGGTCGTCCAGCCGCCGAAGGACCCGGTCCATCGCCCACCCGACCACGATCCACGATAGCGGGATCAGGAGCAGCAAGGGGGCCAAGGCCCCCAGCGCCGCGTTCCGCGCGAACTCGGTCCTCACCACCTCGCGTTGCGCGACCCGGACCATCGTGGTGCCGTTGGCCGTCGCGTAGGTGCGCCAGGCTTCCCCGCCCATGACGACGTCCGCGTAACCGGTGCGCTCGGGCCGCCGTTCGTCGACGCCGCGGTCGCTGCGCAGGAGCCGTCCGTCCTTCCAGATCGACACGGCGAGCTGGTCCTCCGGATCCTGGTCGGCGGCCGGCGGGGCATCCGCGTCCGGGAGACCGGGGCCGGCGTTGAGGGCGACCTGCCGCAGCTGACCGTCGAGGAAGTCGGACGCTTCCCCGCGCGCCAGGACGTAGGCCGCGAGCATCGCGGCAAGGCCGATGCCGGCGAGGAGGGCGGTCATCCACCCCAGCGCGGTCCGGCGCAGGGAAACGACCCTCATGGCTTCGGCACCATCCAGCCGGCGCCCCGGACATTGAGGATCGAACCCTTGCCGACCTTGCGGCGGATCGTGAGGATGATGGCGTCTACGGCGTTGCTCTCGACTTCATCGCCCCATCCGTAGATGCGTTCCTCGATCTGGGCCCGCGACAGGATGCGGCCCGGTCGCTCCATAAGGGCATGCATGAGGGCGTACTCACGGGCGGACAGTACGGCGACGGTTCCGGCGTGGAAGAGGGCGTGGGTCTCGGTATCGAGCTCGGTGTCGGCGGCCACCAGCCGGGCGCTCGCCCGTCCCGCCCGGCGCCGGAGGATGGCACGCATCCGCGCCAGCAACTCGCGCATCTCAAACGGCTTCACCAGGTAGTCGTCCGCCCCGAGGTCGAGGCCGGCGATGCGGCTGTCGAGGCCGTCCCGGGCCGTGACGATGAGCACCGACGTGTCGATGCCCGCCGCCCGGGCGGATCGGAGGACGTGGAGGCCGTCACCGCCCGGCAGGCCGAGGTCGAGCAGGACGAGCGCATGGCCGCCGTTGCGCAGCGCGGTCTCGGCTTCGACGCCGTCGCGGACCCAATCGACGGAATAGCCCTCGGCCGAAAGGCCGTGCGAAAGCCCTTCGCCGATCATCCGGTCATCTTCGATCAACAGCACGCGCATCGGTCGCCCCGTCCGGCTTCGCGCCTTCGTCGTGAACGGCACGACGATGCGTCTTCTCCACCGGACTTCATCAACGATAGGCCACGAGCACCGCCCCGGCGGCGATGAGCGCGACGCCGACCCAGTTCGGCGCGGATAGCCGTTCGCCTAGGAAGGTCACGCCGAAGATGGCCACCAGTACGACGCTGAGCTTGTCGATGGGGGCCACGCGGCTGGCCTCGCCGAGCTTGAGGGCGCGGAAGTAGCAGATCCACGAGCCTCCGGTGGCGAGGCCCGACAGGACGAGGAACACGTAGGTCCTTGCCGACACCGATCCGACCGGTTGCCACTGGCCGGTACCCACCAGGATGGCGCCGAGCGCGCAGAGTATGACGACCGTGCGAACGAAGGTGGCGAAATCGGAATTGACGTTCTCGATGCCGACCTTGGCGAAGATCGCGGTCAGCGCAGCGAAGGCGGCCGAAAGCAGTGCCCACAGTTGCCAGTATCCGAGTAGTGATCTCATGGCGGGTTATCCGGTTGGATGGTTCATATCGCGACATCGATGGAATAACGGTCCTCGAACTGGGAGACGCCTCGACGGCGGAGCCCACGTCCGACATGGTATTCGTCTGGTGCCCTTCCGATGGGGCATTCAGGGGCAGTCGACCATGGGAAACGTGGAGGCCAGCATCGCGCGAACCGCATCCGGGTGGCGTATGGACCGGAGCCGTTTGAACTCGGTCACCCCCAGATGCGCCTCCTCTGTGCCGAGACGGCTGCCCAGGGTCTCGAAGCAGATGCGAGCTCGGTCCACTATGGCTGAGTTGGGTTGATGCAGTCGAAATCGGCAGCGAACGCGGATCGCGCTGCCGACCCGAGCAGCATGGCAATCGCGCGGGCCGTCGCCGGTGTGACGCGGATGACCCTAGCCATCGGCGCTCGCCCGCTGATCGCCTTGCGTCGCCAATTCCGAGTGCCCGCTGTCGCGAGGTCGCCACGGAAAGCGGATATGCGCCAAATATGGATAGACGGCGGGCAGCACGATCAGGGTGAGCAGGGTGGCGGTGACAAGGCCGCCGATCACCACCGTCGCGAGCGGCCGCTGCACCTCGGCGCCGGCGCTCGACGACAGCGCCATCGGCAGGAAGCCAAGCGTCGCCACAAGCGCCGTCATCAGCACCGGCCGTAGGCGCATCTCGGCGGCCCGGGTCGCCGCCTCGCGTGGGTCGAGGCCGACGCGTTCGAGATCGCGGATGTAGCTCGTCAGCACGACGCCATTGAGGATGGCGATGCCGAAGGTGGCGATGAATCCAATCGCCGCCGAGATCGAGAACGGGAGCTCGCGGAGATACAGGGCGACGATGCCGCCGGTCGCGGCGACGGGCACGTTCAGGAAGATCAAGCCGGCCAGCCGGATGTCGCCGAACATCACCACGAGGAGCACGAGGATCGCGGCCATGGCCGCCGGCACCACGACGGAGAGCCGGCTCGTCGCCTCCTGAAGGTTCTGGAACTGCCCGCTCCACTGCAGCGAGTAGCGCGGCGGAAGGGAAACCTGCGCCTGGACAGCGGCTTGCGCGTCCCTCACGAAGCTCTGGACGTCGCGGCCGCGAACGTTGGCCTGGACCGAGATCCGGCGCTGGAGCTTTTCCCGGCTGATCTGGGCCGGTCCCGTCGCCACGTCGACCGAGGCGACCAGCGAGAGCGGTACCAGCGCTTTTCCACTGCGCCCCACGGGCAGGTCGCGAATGCGGGCGATGTCGCTACGGTCGGCGGACTTCAGGCGGACCACGATGTCGGTGATGGAGTTATCGTCGCCGTAGACCATGCCGGCGGTGCGGCCGCCGATGCTCTCCACCACGTCAAGGACGTCGCTGACGTTGATGCCGTAGCGGGCGGCCGCCGCCCGGTCGACCTGGATGGAGAGCGCCGGCATGCCAGCCTGGGCCTCGGCCTTGACGTCGGCCGCCCCCGAGACGCCGGAGACCGCGCGCACGATGGCGTCGGCCTTGTCCTTCAGGACCTTGAGGTCGTCGCCGTAGAGGCTGATCGCCACGTCGCCGCGCACGCCCTCCAGCAGGTCGTCCATCCGCATCTGGATCGGCTGCGAGAACGCGTAGGACACCCCCGGCACCTCCGCGCGCAGACGCTTGTGGAGGGCGGCGACGAGACCCTCCTGGGTGTCGGCCGTCGTCCACGTCGACGGCTCGGCCAGCGTGATGAAGCTGTCGGTCGACTCGACGCCCATCGGATCGGTCGGGATCTCGGCGCTTCCCGTGAGGGACACGACCCGCTTGACCTCCGGAAACGTTTTCAGGGTCTGCTCGATCCGGTGCATGACCTTGAGCGAGGCGTCGAGGTTGATGCCGGGCAGCTTCTCCGACGTGATGACGATGGAGCCTTCCGAGAGCTTGGGCAGGAACTCGCCGCCCAGGCGCGTCGCTAGGAGGCAACTCCCGGCGAACAGGCCGAACGTCACCAGGACGGTGATCCCCGTGCGGCGCTCGGCCAGCCTCAGCACGGGCGTGTAGGCGCTGCGCGCCCAATGGACGAGGCGGGTCTCGCGCTCGCCGATCCCGGGTCCGGCCAACACGATGGCGGCGAGCGCCGGCATCAGCGTCATCGTCAGGACCAGCGAGCCGGCGAGCGCCAGGATCACGGTGAGCGCCATCGGCCGGAACATCTTGCCCGCGACCCCTTCGAGCGCGAGGATCGGCAGGTACACCATGATGATGATGGCGACCGCGAACAGGATCGGGCGCGCCACCTCGACGGTCGCCTTGCGGATGACCTCCTCGGCCGGACGTTCCGGGTGCTCGCCGCGGGCGCGCAGGACGTTCTCGATCATCACCACGGCGCCGTCGACGATGAGGCCGAAGTCGATGGCGCCGAGGCTCATCAGGTTGCCCGACAGCCCGAACAGCCGCATCCCGGCGAACGCCATCAGCATCGACAGGGGGATCGCGGCCGCCACGACCAGGCCGGCCCGGAGGTTGCCGAGCAGCAGGAGCAGCACGACGATAACGAGTACCGCCCCCTCCATGAGGTTGTGCTCGACGGTGCGGATGGTCCGCGCCACCAGGGTGCTGCGGTCGTAATACGGCACGATGTCGACGCCCGGCGGCAACTGCGGGCGCAGGGCCTCGATGGTCTGCTTTACGGCCACGACCACGGCGCTGGCGTTCTCGCCCTGCTGCATCATGGCGATGCCGACGACGGTCTCGCCCGCCGCATCGTGCGTCACGGCGCCGAGCCGCACCTTCGGGGCTTCCACCACCTCGCCCAGGGTCGCGACCGTCACCGGAACGCCACCGGGGCCCGTGGTCACGACGATGTTGGCAAGGTCCTTCGTGTCCTTGGCGAGCCCAAGGCCGCGGATGACCTCCTGCTGGTCGTTGTGCTCGATGTAGGCGCCCCCGCGCGCGGCGTTGTTCTCGCCGAGCGCCGTGTAGACCTGGGCCATCGTGACGCCGTAGCGGTGCAGGCTCTCGGCGGCGATGCGAACCTCGTAGGTCGGCATCTGGCCGCCGTAGACGTTCACGTCGGCGATGCCGGGGGTCAGCTTGAGCTTCGGCGCGATGGTCCATTGCAGGATGCGCTTCAAGGCCATCGGCGAGTAGCCCGGGCCGCGCACCTCGAACTGGTAGATCTCGCCTAAGCCCGTCGCCATCGGCCCCATCTCGGGATCACCGATGCCGGCCGGCATCATGGTCTTGGCCAAGGGCAGGCGCTGGAACACCTGCGAGCGCGCCTCGGTGATCGACATGGCGTCGTCGAAGGTGACGTAGACGGCCGAGACGCCGTAGCGCGAGGTCGAGCGGATGCCCGACAGCCCCGGCGCCCCGGCCATGGCATTCTCGACGGGGAAGCTGACGAGGCGCTCGACCTCCAGCGGTCCCAGTCCCGGCGACAGGGTCAGGACCATCACCTGCTTCGGCGACACATCCGGCACCGCGTCGATGGACAGGCCTTCGAGGTTGACGATGCCGCCGACCGCGCCGGCGAGCGCCAGGATCAGGACGAGCCAGCGGCGGCGGATGAGGAGGGCGAACCAGGCGTTCATCGCGGCCTCAGTCCGTCGAGCCGAGGAGCGCGCGCATCAGGATGGCCTTGAGGCCGAAGCTTCCCTGCGTCGCCACCGTCTCACCCGCCGCCACGCCGGACGTCACCTCGACCCAGTCGGCACGCTGGATACCGAGCTTGAGGTCCCGTTTCTCGAAGCGGTCGTCGCCGGTTCGCACGAAGGCGATGGGGCCGCCCTCGGTCTGCTGGATCGCGGCGGCCGGAACCGTGACGCCCTCGCGCCCGAGGTCGGCGGCGATCTCCACGGAGACGAACATGTTGGCGCGCAAGCTCCCATCGGGGTTGGCGATCTCGATGCGGGCCGGGGCGGTGTTGGTTATCGGGTCGATGGCGGCGTTGACCGAGCGCACCCGTCCCTCGAAGCACGGATGCGCCGTCACCGGGGCCTCGATGGTCGCCCGGTCGCCGGCCTTCACGGTGGCGATGTCGTGGCCGTAGAGATTGGCCAGGACCTGGATCTGCGACGGATCCGCCACGGTGAAGGCGTCGCGGTTGGTATCGACCACCTCGCCCAGGGTGATCCCCGCCATCGTCACCACACCGTTGATCGGCGAGACGATGGCGCTGGTGCCAGGAGCCTCTCCGGGGGCCGGGGCGAGGCGCTCGTACTGCGCCCGGTAGAGGTCGACCTGCGATTTTGCGGACAGGGTCGCGGCATGCGCCTTGGCGAGCTCGACCTGCCGACGGTCGACCTCCGCTTGGGCGACGCCGCCGATCCGGACAAGGTCGCTGCCGCGCTTGAGATTGATCTCAGCGACCTTCTCGGTGGCCTGGGCCTCGCCAAGGCTGGCCTGGGCGGCGGCGAGGCCGTTCCTGGCGTCGAGGACGCCGGAGGCATCGAGGGTGGCCAGCGTCTGCCCTACGCTCACCCGGTCGCCCGGCTGCACGGACAGGCTCAGGACCCGACCCGAGGTGCGGGGCTTCAGGCGGGTGACCCGGCGCTCGTCGAAGGCGACCATGCCGGGGGTCCGCACGGGAAGGATGATCCGGCGGGTCTCGGATTGCCCGAACGACAGTCCGAGGCGGCCCTGGCCGTCGGCATCGAGCCGGACGACGTTGTCCTCTGTCGGCTGCTCGGAGGCGGCAGGGGTCGTCGTCGCGGCCTCGGGTGCCGAAGGCGCTAGGCCGACCGTCTGAAGAAGCGGTTCGACAAAAGGCCGGACAGCGTCGCGATACCACCACCCGCCCAGCACGAGCGCGGCCAGACAAACGACCAGGGCCCACCGCGAACGACGACCAAACTTAGTGGATGCAGGACCGGGTGCCGCGGAGCTGATGGGTGCTGCCGTCGAGCCCGATCCATCGGCATTCGCCGACGTGCGCACACCGCCACGGTCGACGATCTCGGCATCGTCGGTCCCGGGCATGTCGGTCTCCGCCTCCCTCAGCACGGTGTCGTCCACATCAGATTAGAGCTGTTCTAAGACATAGAGCGGGCGACCAAACCTGCCATTAAATTCGCGTTCACACTCGTGGCCTTGGGGCCGGTCACGAACCACATCAGCGGCGGGGCAGGGGCGTGAGCCCGGGAGTGAACCGGGTTGGCGAAGCTGCTGCTGATCGAGGACGACGCCGAGACGGCCGAGGAGATCCTCGCCGACCTGCGCGGGCGCGGGCATGCCGTGGAATGGGCCGCCACCGGGCCGGAGGGCGCCGCCGGCGCGCGAACGGGCTGCTGGGACGCCATCGTCCTTGACCGGATGCTTCCGGGCCTGGACGGGCTCACGTTGTTGCGCGACCTGCGGGGAACCGGCGACCGCACGCCCGCGCTGGTCCTGAGCGCACTCGGCGACGTCGACGAGCGCATCCGCGGCCTGCGCGCCGGCGGCGACGACTATCTCGGCAAGCCCTTCGTCCTCGCCGAACTCGCGGCCCGAATCGAGGCCTTGCTGCGGCGGCCGACGGACTCCCGCGAGACGGTGCTCAGGGTAGGGACACTGGAGCTCGACCTCATCGCCGGCACCGGTCGCAGGAGCCTGCGCGACCTCGACCTTCTGCCGCGCGAGCTCAAGCTCCTCGAATACCTCATGCGGCGGCCGGGGCAGGTCGTGACGCGGGCGATGATGTTCGAGCAGGTCTGGAACTACCGCTTTGCGCCCAAGTCCAACGTCATCGACGTCCATGTCGGCCGCCTGCGCAGGAAGCTTGAGGCCGAAGGCGAGCCGCTGCTGATCCACAACGTCCGGGGAGAGGGCTTCACCCTGATCCCCGATGTCTAGGCTCGTCCGCTCCTTTGCGTTCCGGTGGGCGCTGGGCATCGCACTGTGGTCGACGCTGCTCTCGCTGCTGCTTTTCGCCTTCGTGTACTGGCAGACCGCAGCGTTCATGCAGGACGAGCTTGCTCAGGTCCTGCGCCACGAGGCCCGGTACGCCTCCGGCGACCCGGCCAAGGCGGCCGCTCGCATCGAGACGTGGGTCAGCGAGGACCTGCACAGCGTCCACTTCGCCGGCCTGTTTGGGGCGGATGGCCGCAAGCTTGCCGGCAACCTCGATGTCCGCCCACCGGAGCTGCCCCTCGACGGCGAGGTCCACCGGATCGGTACGCAGGTGGCCATCGCGGGCCGGCGCCTGCACGAGGAGGTCTGGTCGGCCGCCCGCTCCCTAGAGGACGGGACCGTGGTGGTCGTGGCCCACGACACCGACGAGATCGACCGCGCCAAGGCCACGGTGATCCGGGCGCTCGGCCTCGCCCTCGTCCCGACCCTGGCCTTCTCCGTCCTCGGCGGCGTCCTGCTCGCCGGACGCGCTCGGCGACGCTTGGCATCCACGGAGGCGGCGGTCGCGCAGGTGATGCGGGGTGACTTGCGCCAGCGCCTGCCGGTCGGCGAAGCCGGGGACGAATTCGACCGACTAGCACGGGACGTCAACGGCATGCTCGACGAGATCGAGCGCCTTATGGAGGAAGTGCGCGGAGTGGGTGACGCCGTCGCCCACGATCTCCGGACGCCGCTCACGCGCCTGAGGCTGCGTCTGGAGCGAGGCCGCGATCAAGCCCGCGACATCGAGGAACTGCGCCAGGCGGTGGACCAAGGCCTGATCTGGATCGACCAGACGCTTGAGATGGTGACGGCGGTCCTGCGCATCGGCGAGATCGAACACGGACGGCGCTGCGCCGCCTTCGGGCCAGTCGACCTAGGGCTCGTGGTGAGCGAGGCCGCGGAGTTGTTCGAACCCTTGGCCGACGAGAAGGGGATCGCCCTCGGCATCGGCATCGCGGAGGGATCGTCCGTGGTTCGGGGCGACCGCAGCCTCATCTTCGAGGCGGTCTCGAACCTTCTCGACAACGCGATCAAGTTCACGCCGACCGGGGGCCGCGTTCGGATCGATCTCGCCTGGCGCGACGGCGTCGCCGTGGTGTCCGTGGAGGACACGGGACCGGGCATCGCCGCAGGCGAACGCGACCACGTCTTCAAGCGGTTCTATCGTACGGAACGTGCCCGACAGACGCAGGGAAACGGGCTGGGCCTCGGCCTCGTGGTAGCCATTGCCAAGCTGCACGGATTTACCCTCACCGTCGGCGACGGTCCCCTCGGTGGATGTCGCTTCGAGATGGCGTGCCCTACGGCGGGACCCCGTCCGATAATACGGTAATGCGGGGCAGTTGCAGATCTTCAGTACCGCACCCGGGCTCTACCACTGAAGGTCTCCAAAGGGTGGGGAGCCGAAACCCACCCTACGCCCTGAAGCAGACGTTCTGCATCCGACCCAACTACGCCATAGAAGCGGGCTGACGCTGTTCTCGAAAGCAGACATCGAGGCTGGGCTCGCGTCACGGAGGCATTGTTTGAGATGTTCGCCTTCCGGACTGGCGACACCGCTCGATTAATCCGTGATCTGCACCTGCTCGACGCCGCCGAGTTTGCCGGGCTTGCCCGCCGCGACCACGAGGTAACGGCGGCTCGGGCCGGCGTCCTTGCGGGTGACTTGCCGGATCGGGCCGATCGCGTTGACGATGGCCGCGCCGGCCGGGTTGGTGGTGAAGGCGGCGAGTGGCTCCAGGCCGGTCGCGCCCTTCGGATCTGCGGACAGCGCCAGCACGAACGGCATCTTCGGCGCCAGTCCCGTGATCGCGGCCTGCAGCGTCTGCAGCACGCCCTGGTCGAACAGGGTGACCTGCGTCGCCGGCTTGCCGTCGCTGCCCGCGAGCGTCAGCGCACTGGTCTGGCCTGCGGCCCCCAGCGGCTGGAGGTTTTGCATTCCGTCGCCCTCCGGCACGGCGTTCGGGACGTAGGCGACGCCCTGCGGACCCTGCCCGATCGGCACCTCGGCGATCACCGTGTTCGACGCGGTGTCGATCACCGCGGCCTTGTCGGCGTTCTCCAGGCCGACATAGACGCGGCTGCCGTCGCCCGAGGGCCAGAGCCCGTGCGGCAGGGCGCCGGTCGGGATCGTTGCGAGCTGGGAGAAATCGTCGGTGCGGAACACCTTGACCTGGTTCAGGCCGCCAATCGTCACGTAGGCGAACTGGCCGGCCTTGGTCGAGACGATGTTGACGTGGTTGGTGATCGGCCCGGTCTCGATCGTCTTCAGCGGCGCGAATGGCGGACGCGCCGAAAACACCTGGGTCCGGCCGACATCCTTGAGGGTGAACCACACCTGCTTGCCGTCCGGCGTGGCGGCGATGTCGGGGCAGAACGGACTCTCCTGCTTCACGCGGCCGACGATGGCGTGGGTCTTGGTGTCGATGACGACGGTCTCGGGGCTGAAGCTGGAGCAGACGTAACCGTAGGTGCCGTCCGGCGAGAAGATCGTCATGCCCGGCCCGTTCGGTACGGTGATCCGGCGGGTCTCCATGGCGGTCGCGGCATCGAGCACGGCGATATAGTCCTCGCCGCGCACGCTCACCCAGACCTCTCGGCCGTCCGGCGTGAAGAAGGCTTCGTGCGGCGAGCGGCCGACATAGGCGGTGTGGCGGACCGCGTTGGTCGCCGTGTCGATGAAGCTCACGGAGTTCGAACCGATCGAGACCGCGAGCAGGGTCCTGTGGTCCGGCGAGAAGCCCATGCCGTGAACCAGAAGCTGCCCGCGATAGAGCGGGCTCAGGTTTGTCGGCGTCGGGTCGCCGAGCCGGATCACCCCGAGCAGGGTGTTGGCGGCGGGATCGACCACAGAGACCGTATTGGAGAACTGATCGGAGGTGTAGAACCGGTCTTTGCTGCTGATGGGCACGTCGGGCGCCGAGGCGGGGCCTGGAGCCTGCCCGGCGAAGGCCGAGCCGGAGAGCAGCACAAGGGCGAGAACGGTCAGGGCGGTCTTCATCGGCGGTGCTCCGAAGGCATCTCGGCGGCAGGTGCCGCGCCATGGTGGTGAACGGGAGGGGCGCCGGCGGCCCGACCCGGCATCGCGAGGCGATCGGCGAGCGCGCGGCGCATCACATCGATCTCCTGGCCCTGCTCGACGACGATCCCCTGCGCGAGGCGGCGCAGGACCGGATCCTCGCCGTGGAGCAGCTCCGCCTTCGCCATCGCGATCGCGCCTTCGTGGTGCGGGATCATCATCGCGGCGAAGTCGCGGTCGGGGTCGCCCGAGGGCGGGACCATCATGTCGGCATGCATCTGCGCCATCGACTGCGCCATCATCGCGTCGAAGGACGCAGACGGAGCTGCCGCTGGCTCGGTGGCGGCCAAGGTCGGGCGCATCATCATCCGGCCGCCGACGAGGCCGCTCGCCATCAGCGCCGCCGTCACGGCAAATCCCAGTGCTCCGCGCATGCGGCTTCCTTTTGATCCGGTGTCGATGGGAAGGATGCCTGGGGCGCGGCTTTATTCCGCGGATGTGGCTGAGAGCCCGTTCACGCCTTCGTGATCTGTCGTCGAGAAGACGCGTGGAATAGAGGCGCCTCTTCGGCATCCCTCCCGATGCGGTCATGCTCGACCGCGGGAGACCTCACCCATGCGCACTCTGCTGATCCGTGGCGCCTTCGCGGCTGTCGCCTTCTCCGCCTTGGCCGCCCAGGCCGCCGCGCCTGCCATGACGGCCGAGACCGCCAAGGGGCCGGCGCTCGTCGATGCCAAGAGCATGACCCTCTACACCTTCGACAAGGACATGGGCGGCAAGTCGATGTGCAACGGCCCCTGCGCCACCAACTGGCCGGCCCTGATGGCCGCCTCCGGCTCGGCCGCCAGCGGCGACTGGACGATGGTGACGCGGGACGACGGCACGATGCAGTGGGCCTACAAGGGCAAGCCGCTCTACACCTTTGCCAAGGACACCAAGCCCGGCGACATCACCGGCGACGGCTTCCTCAATGGCGCGTGGCACATCGCCAAGCCTTGATCGGTGAATGCCTTGATCGGCCCCCTCTGACCGGGAAACGTCGTTGGACGAGATCGCCGCCCTGATCGAACCGCAAATCCCGGCCCTGCGGCGCTACGCCGTCGCGCTGTTGCGAGACCGCGAGGCGGCGGACGACCTCGTCCAGGACACCCTGGAGCGGGCCTTGTCCGCTTGGTCCGGGCGCCGCCGCGACGGCGACCTCCGAGCGTGGCTGTTCACGATCGAGCGCAACCTGTTCCTCGGCGCCGTCCGGCGCCGGGGCCGGCGCGGCGTCGATTGCGGCGCGGAAGCGCTGGAGCAGGTGCCCGACCCAGGTATCGACCCGGAGGCCGCGATGGGGGCCCGCGACGTGCTCGCCGGCCTCGACGCCCTGCCCGAGGAACAGCGCTCGGTGCTGCTCCTCGTCTCGGTGGAGGATCTGTCCTATGCCGAGGCGGCCCAGGTGCTTGGCGTACCGCTCGGCACCGTGATGTCGCGGTTGAGCCGGGCGCGGACGCGGATGCGAAGTTTTCTGGAAACAGGCCGAACCGGCCTCTTGAGGAGGGTGAAATGAGCGGGGATCCACGCCCGGTCGGCGAGGACGACCTGCACGGCCTGATCGATGGCCGCCTCGAACCGGAGCGGCAGGCGCTGGTCGAGGCATGGCTCAAAGGAAACCCCGCGCGTGCGGCCGAGGTCTCGGCGGATCGCGCCCTGCGCGAGCGCCTGCGTGCCCGCCTCGCGCCGATCGCCGAGGAGGCGATCCCGGCGCGGCTCCGGGTGGCCAACATTCGCCCGCGACGTCGGTTCGTCGGCAGGGGCTGGTTCCCCATGGCGGCTGCAGCCGTGCTCTGCCTTGCGCTCGGCGGTGCCGGCGGCTGGGTCGGCCATGCCCTGCGCGGCGGACCCGCGACGGCGATGGTGGCGGAGTCACCGGCGACGCAGGACGCGGTCGCGGCCTTTCGCACCTTCGTGGTCGAGGTGGTGCATCCGGTGGAGGTGCGCGCCGACGAGAAGCCCCACCTGGTGACATGGCTCTCGAAGCGCCTCGGTCACGCGGTCACGGCCCCCGATCTCGCGGCGCAAGGATTTCGCCTGATGGGCGGGCGTCTGCTGCCTGCCGGCGCCGAATCGGCGGCTATGCTGATGTACGACGACGACCGCGGAACCCGCCTGTCGCTCTACAGCCGTGTCGGAGACGGCGATGGGCGAACGCTCTTCCGCTTCGCTCGCGAGGGCGATGTCGCCGCCTTCTCCTGGGTCGACGGCGGCATGTCCTACGTCGTCACCGGTCGCACTGATGAGGCCCGGCTGCTCACTGTCGCGCAGGCGGTCGATGCGCAGGTCCGTGGCCTCGCGCCGGATCGGCGGCAGCCGTGACCCTCGACCAGCTCCGCATCTTCGTGGCGGTGGCCGAGCGGCAGCACGTGACCCGAGCCGCCGAGGCGCTGAACCTCGTCCAATCGGCGGTCAGCACGGCGATCGCCAACATCGAGGGGCGGCACGCGACGAAGCTGTTTCACCGGGTCGGCCGCGGGATCGAACTCACCGAGGCGGGGCGCGTATTCCTCGTCGAGGCTCGCGCGGTGCTCGCCCGGGCGGAAGCCGCCGAACTCGTGCTCGCCGACCTCAGCGGCCTGCGACGGGGGACGCTGGCGCTCTACGCCAGCCAGACCATCGCCAGCGACTGGCTGCCGCGCCACCTCGTCGCCTTCCGCCGGGCCTATCCCGAGATCGCCGTTCGCTTGGCCGTGGGCAATACCGCCGATGCCGCCGACGCGGTGCGCGCGGGGACGGCCGAACTCGGCTTCGTTGAGGGGGCGTTGGACGACCCGACGCTTGCGAGCACCACCATCGCGCGGGACCAACTCGTCCTCGTGGTCGCCCCAACACATCCCTTCGCAGGGGCGACAGCGCTCGCACCCGAGGACCTCGCCGGGGCCGATTGGGTGCTGCGCGAGGCGGGATCGGGAACCCGCTCGGCCTTCGAGGCAGCGCTCACGGAGGCCGGTCTGGCCGTGGCCCGGCTCCGGGTCACGCTCGAACTGCCTTCCAACGAGGCGGTCCGCGCCGCCGTCGAGGCCGGAGGCGGGGCCGCCGTTCTGTCCGAGACCGTAGTGGCAGCTGCGCTTCGGGCCGGAACGCTGGTGCGGGCGGCGTTTGCCCTGCCGAGCCGTCCGTTCCGGGTGCTGCGCCACAAGGAGCGCTACCGCAGCCGGGCCGCCGACGCGCTGCTCGACCTGATCGAGGAGGCAGCTGCCGGATGAGGGAACCTGCGAAGCCCGTTCCCCCCGACGACCCGCGGGTCAGGCTCGCCGAGGACCGCACGGTGCTGGCAGCCGAGCGCACCTTCGTGGCGTGGCTTCGCACCGGGCTCGCCTTCCTCGGCGTCGGCCTGGCCGCGCAGCGCTTCCTGCGGGAGGTGCTGGCGGTCTGGCCACTGAAGGTGCTGTCGCTCACGCTAATCGCCTGTGCGCTCGCCTCGTTCGTCGGCGCCGCATGGCGGGACCGAGCGATCCGGGCGCGACTCGCTCATGCCGAGATCCCGATGATGCCGCGCATCCTCACCGTCGGGGTTGCGGCCCTGCTCATCGCGATCTCGGGCCTCGCGGCCACCGCCCTGCTCTGGGCGTGACGGTCAGGCGACGGTGACCCGCACCCGGTGCCATGCGGCGCTGAGGTAGCCCTTGTAGTTCCAGGTGTCGTCGGGCGCGGCCGGCTGGGTCTGGCCGGCGGAGTCCCACGCCCGCACCGCGAGTTCGTGTTCGCCCGCGGTCAGCTCGCAGTCGATCTCCCAGAACGTCCAGGCGTAGGGCGCGTCCGCATCGCGGTCGATCCGGGCCTGTGCCCAGCTGCGACCGCCATCCGTCGAGACGTCGACGCGGGCGACCGCGCGGTCGCTGGCGATGGCGTAGCCGCGGATCGCGTGCCGGCCGGCCTTCAACGCTGCGCCGCGGGCGGGCTCGCAGATCGCGCTGTTGAGCGGCATCGCCTCGATGGTGATGCCGTGGGCGGGGTCCGCGGTCTCTGCGGTCACGTCGGGCGGAAACAGCTTGTAGTCGTCGGCCTGCATCGGGTTGTTGGAGGGGTGATCCTGCACCGTGATGCGGGCGAGCCATTTCGGGCTGCGGATGCCGGCAAAGCCCGGCACCACCACGCGCAACGGATGGCCGTGCTCGGGGGCGAGAGGCGCGCCGTTCATCGCGAAGGCGAGCAGCGTCTCGGGGGCGAGCGCCTTGGCGAGCGGGATCGAGGCGCCGAAACGCGTGTCCGTGTCCGCGATCCGGTCGTGGCTCTCGAAGGCGACGTGACGTGCGCCCCCAGCGTCGAGGCCGGCCGCGCGCAGCACGTCGGCGAGGCGCACGCCGGTCCATTCCGCGTTGCCGATGGCGCCGGCCGCCCACGGGTCGCCGGCGACCGGGGCCACCGCCAGCATGTCCGCCCGGCGGTTGCCGGCGCATTGCATTACTGCCGTGACGGTGATGGGTGCGAACCGCGCCTTCAGATCGGCAATGGACAGTTCGAGCGGCGTCGCGACCATCCCGTCGACGGTCAGGCGGTAGCCGTCGGCGTCGAGGTCCGGGATGTCGCCGTGGCTGCGGACGTAGAAGTCGGCCTGATCGGTGAGGAAGGCGGCGCGTAGGCGATCGAGCGGCGGCTCGGCGTTGTAGGGCGCCTTGCCGTGGACGATGAGGCGGTCCTTGCGCTGGAACAGGCCGAGCATGGGGTCTTTGTCCTGCGTTGGTGAGGTGTCGACGACGAGAACGCGCCGGGAACCGACAAGGCCCCCGGCGCGCGTCGCCTCAGGGCTTCATCGTCGCGATGACCGCGTTCTTCGCCCGGTCCACCACGGCGACGCTGAGGTCGCGGTTGAGGACGTAGGCGTGGGCGTTGTCGGCCGAGAACGCGATCGCCTGGCGCGGCTCGTTCAGGCCGGTCACCGTGGCGACGACCTTGAGGGTGCCGGTGTCGATCACCGAGAGCGAGTTGTCCTTGAGGTTGCCCGAATAGACGAAGCGCCCGTCCGGGGTCAGCGCGGCGCCGTAGGGGTCCTTGCCCACTGCCACCTCGGAGGTGACCTTACGGGCGGCGACATCGACCACGCCGATGGTGTTGCGGCCGCTGTTGGCGGCAAATAGCGTCTTACCGTCCTTGGTGATTGAGATCGCGCGCAGCTTGTCGAACCCGGCGATCTCGCCGGTGATCTTGTTGGTGGCGGTATCGACCAACGTGATCTTGTCGCCGAGGAAGTTCGTCACGAACACGGTCTTGCCGTCCGGCGACAGCTTCACGCCCTGGCGCGGCTGCGCGAAGCCGGAGATCACGGCCTCGGCGAGCATGGTCTTGGTGTCGAACACGGTCAGCGTGCTCGCGGCCTCGTTGTTGACGTAGAGCTTGGTCCCGTCGGCCGAGAGCACCGTGCCGAACGCGCCGGGGCCCGCGGCGAGAACGCCGGCCTCCTTGCCGGTGGCGGTCTCGTAGACCGTGATCCGGCCGGTGCCGCTGTCGGAGACGTAGAAGCGGGCGCCGTCCGGCGCGAACACGATGTTGCGCGGCGTGACGAAGCCGTCGAGGCGGCGCAGCACCGTGCCCTTGGCGACGTCGTAGACGACGACGGCGCTCTCCTCGCTGTTCGACACAGCGGCGACGGTCCCGGCGGCGTTCAGCGCCAGCGCGTTGTTCTTGATCGCGCCGTCGAAGCCGGCGGCGAACCCGGGCTGGGCCTGGGCTAGGAGCAAGGCGGCTCCGGCGAGGAGGGTGCGGAGGCTGGTGCGGATATGGGTCATGAAGCGGGTCTCTCGGGCATGCGCGCTCGTTCGGCGGCCGGGGCCTGCCGTGAGGGCTGGTTCGAAATCGGAAATCCGTGGTGCAAGGCCGGGCCGGCCGTGCATCGCCCTGAGGAGACGCCAGAAGGCGCGGTTTATTCCCCGAGGCCGGCGAAATAGCGCAGCGGCCTCGGGATTCGGGGGTTCAGGGCGTCGGCTTCAACGCCGTGAGGTAGTCGACGATGGTCTGCACGTCGGCCTGATCGACGGGCGCCTTGTAGACGTGGACCATCTTGTTCACGGTCTCGGTCCACTGCGCCTTCGTGAGCTTGGGCTGGGTCAGCACCATCCCAGCCGAGTGGCAGGCGAGGCAGTTGTTATTGACCGCCTCGGCCCCCGGTCCGTCGGGGAACATTCGGTCGGAAGTCGGGAATTCGATCGATTGCGAGGTGAAGCGCATCGGCTCGGGAGCCGGGGCGGCGAGCGCCACCAGGGGAGACAGTATGAGCGCGGCGACGAGGGCCGCAGGGCGGATCGGGTGCATGGCTGGTCTCCTCAAGCGGCCTGGAAGGACACGGCCTCGATGCCGTTCTGCATGAAGCCGGCGCCGTTCCAGACCCGGTCCATGGGCTGCGCGACGCCGTTGGTGTTGGTGCAGCGGACCCTGACCGTGTGGGTGCCGGAGAGCAGCGCCGGCAAGCTGCCGTCGAAGCGGCGGAAGCTGTAGGGGCCCTCGTCCGCGCCGAGCTGCGCCGGGAACCACGTCGCTCCGCCGTCTCCGGAGAACTCGACCGCCTTCACCCCGCAATCGCCGCCGAAAGCGATGCCGCGGATGGCCACCGGCGTTCCAGCCGCCACCTTGGCGCCATCGGTCAGGTTGGTGACGAAGGAGCGTGGCACCATCCTGTTGATCGGCACCGTCTTGAAGCCGGTCTGGCCGGGCTTGATGTTGGCGCCCGGCACGTCCGGGATGCGGTAGGCGGTCTTCATCCAATATTGGTCGTCGGGCTTGTCCAGCACCTCGATGTCGGACAGCATCTTGACCCAGTAGGTCGAGTACCAGCCCGGCACCACGAGGCGGAGCGGGAAACCGTTGAGCAGCGGAAGTTGCTCGCCGTTCATCGCGTAGGCGATCATCACCTCACCATTGTTGGCGTGGTCGAGATCGAGCGACTTCTTGAAGTCCGGCGCGTCGTCGACCACGGGCTCGTCGAGGCCGCTGAAGCGCACCTGCACGGCACCGGCCTTCACCCCGGCCTTTTCGAGCACGTCCTTGAGGCGCACCCCGGTCCAGCGGGCGTTGCCCATCGAGCCGTTGGCCCATTGCGCGCCGGGCACCCGCGGCTCGAACAGACCGCGCGAATTGCCCGAGCACTGGTTCACCGCGGCGATCTCGAAGCGCGGCAGGCCGGCGATGGCGTCGAGGGAGAGCGAGAGTTCCTTCTCGACGTGGCCGTGGACCTTGAGCCGGAAGGTGCCGGCGTCGACTTCGGTCGGGATCGAGGCCCAGTGCCAGCGCACGTAGAAGCGATCGTTGGGGGTGAACACGCCCTCGTCGAACACCGAGAACGGCGTCTCCAGCAGCGGCGGATGGGTGCGCTGCAGGATCATCTCGGCCTTGCCCGGAAAGGCGGTGGTCAGCGCCCGCTCGTCCGGGCCGCCAGGCAGCGGAAGCTTCACCGAGCCTGCCGCCCAGGCCGGTATGGCGGCGCCGAGGCTGCCGAGCCCTAGGCCACCCAGGACGAGGCGGCGGTTCATCGGTCTGTCCAGTCCGTGCATGGTTTCCCCCTTTAAAGAATGTCGGCGTCGATGCGTTCGAGGGCACTGGGCCCGTGGCGATTTCTTGCGACCAAGGAGATGCTACGGGATGCGATTTATTCCCACCAACGGTCTCTCGCGATGCGAACGATCTCCCGATGCGATGGTTCAGAAATTTTCGATCTCCGCCTCTGTGGTGACGGAGGCCGTTTAAGCGTCACGCCGCCGGCGCTTCGACGGGCGCGGTCCTGCGATGCCCGAACAAGGCGTGCCGTTCGGCGAAACCGCGCAGGGCGACAATGCCGAGCGGTTCGAGGGCATGCGCCAATCCGTCGATGAAGGTGTCGGTGGCGATCAGCGGCGTGTCGTAGGTCTTGCACAGGCGCTCGACGCGGGCGAGCACGTTGAGATCGCGGCCGATCGCCGTGAAATCGACCCGGTCGCCGCCGCCGATATTGCCGTAGGCGATCTCCCCGACATGAAGTGCGACGCCGACCTCGAAGGCAGCCCTGTCACCGTCGCGCAGGGTCGCAAGCGCAGCGAGTGCGGCCTCGGCGGCACGCAAGGCGGCACGGCGCGCCGCGGCCTCGTCGCGATCGGCATCGAACACGGCCAGTAGCCCGTCGCCGATGTACTTCAGTACCTCGCCGCCTTCCGCCTCGACGGCCGGCACGATGCCATCGAACATCCGGTTGAGGGCGGCCACGACACGGTCGGGGCTCTGCCGGTCGGACAGTTCGCCGAACCCGCGCAGGTCGGTCAGCATCATCGCGGCCCGCATCAAGCGTACGTCGCCGCGCCGCACCGTGCCGGCCAGGATTTGCCGCGCCGGGTCGCGCCCGACATAGGCGCTCAGCACCGCGCCGAGCATGTCGTCGAGCGCCTTGATCTCGAACAGCAGCGAGAACGGCTCGACCAGCGCCAGCAACGTGTCGATCTCGATCGGCGTGAAGCCGCCCGGTCTCGCCGTGGCCCAGGAGGCGGCGCCCATGCGTCCACGCGCGGCGCGCAGCGGCACGATGAGGTAGTCGGTTAGACCCTCGGTGCGAAGCTCGCCGAGCACGGGAAACGGCAGCGGCCCATCCCCGTCGAGACGGCATCGGAACGGGGTACGGGTCTCGACCACGTGCTCGACGGTGTTGCCGTGGAAGGTCGGCGTGCCCTCGATGCCGTGGCGGCGACGCAGGGCTAGGCTCGACGCTCCTGGATGCCAGACGCGCATCACCCAACGGAACGACGGATGCAGGGTCGGCGCGTGGGTGGTGGCGCGGGCCAGTGGCAGGCCGAGCCCCGAGAGGCACGCGCTGAACCCGTCGAGAAGGGCTGCCGCGTCCGCCGCTTCGCGACCCGGCCCCATCAACCATCCCGTCGCCTGCGCAACCGCCTCGGACGAAGATTGGGACGAACGTGTCACGGCAGTTCTTTCATCAAGAATTCGGATCGATGCCATAGCGCGGATCAGACGAGGCCGAGCACGTGGATCAGGCCGAGGCTGACGGCGCCCAGCGCAAGGAGCGAGGCGACCACCGCGAGGGTCACCCGCGCGCCGGCCTTGGCGACGCTGCGCACGTCGACCCCGAGGCCGAGCGCCGCCATCGAGACCACGGTCAGCACGTTGGCGGTCTCCGACATCGGCGCGAGCGCAACCTGCGGGACCAGCCCGGCCGAGCGAAGGCCCGCGAGCGCAAGGAAGGCGAGGATGAACCACGGCACCAGGCGGTGGATCGCGAGGCCGCCGCGGGCCGGGCGGTCGCCGGCGGTGACGCCGGGGGCGGCCTCGTCGGTCTCCTCGCGCAGCCGGCTTGCGCCGAGCGAGAGCACCAGGACGACCGGGCCTAGCATCAGCACCCGGACGAGCTTCACCAGGGTTCCGACCTGGACGCTGAGCGCCGCGACCGGCGCAGTGGCGGCGAGGACCTGTGGGACGGCGTAGACGGTGAGGCCGGCAAGCACGCCGTACTGCATCGGCGACAGACCGAGCAGCGGCACCAGCAGCGGCAAGCCGAGCACCACCAGCACGCCCAGCACCGCGGTGAAGGCGATGGAGGCGGCGACGTCCTCGCCGTCGGCGCCGATCACCGGTGCCGTGGCCGCGATCGCCGAGTTGCCGCAAATCGAGTTTCCGCATGCGACGAGGATCGCCATGCGCGGATGCAGCCCGAGCGCTCGGCCGATGCCGTAACTCGACAGGATCGCCACGACGACGACGCCCGCGATGCCGAAGAGCAGGCCCGGTCCGGCGGCGAGGATCGTCGCGAGGCTGAGCGACGCGCCGAGTAGTACGACCGCGATCTCCAGCACGGTCTTGGCCCCAAAGGCGATGCCGGGAAAGAAACGTTGCGACGGGGTCCAAATGGTGCGGATCGCGCTGCCGAGCAGGATCGCCAGCACCAGGGCTTCGAGCCAGGCACGACCGAACAGATGCGCCTCGGCGGCTTCGAAGCCGATCGCTGCGGCGGTGACCGCTACGCAGAGGCCCAGTCCCGGAAGGATGGCTCTGATGCCGGCCAAGGCACGCATCGAACGAGAGTGGGAGAAAAGTCTGGGCGCGGACATGGATGGCTCCGAGGTGATGCCGGAGGATCCCAGGTCCCGTTCATTCACTCCAACGGAATGATTAGATGCTTTTCATCGCCGAAATAGATGAGACGAAAACCCCTTCAGAGTTTGCGGAGACTCATTGTGGGGGGCCGACAGGCGGATTCACCCGTCGATCCAGCGGGCCGTGATCGTCGTGTCCGCAGCAAGCCCATAGATCCTGACTGCTGTTCCTGATCGTCGTGCTTGGTCCCTACGTGGCCCGGATCCCGATGGCCGCCCTCGTTGCGGTGATAATCATGCCATCAACACCTTCCAGTGGAAGTCGCTCGGGACCCTGGTGACCCACCCGAAGGCGTCGAGCTTCGTGATGCTCGGCACCGTGGCGGTGGTGGTCGCCACCCACGACCTCGCCAAGGGCGTCCTTTTCGGCGTGGTCCTCAGCGGTCTGTTCTTCGCCCACAAGGTCACGAGGTTCTTCGCCGTCCGGTCGTCCCACGGTGAGGGCGACGTGCGGACCTACCAGGTCAACGGGCAGATCTTCTTCGCGACGGCCGAAGCCTTCCACGCCGCCTTCGATTTTCGCGAGGAGGCCCTGCGGGCGGTCGTGACTGACCTGCAGGCGGCGCACTTCTGGGACATCTCGGCCATCAACGCCCTCGACCGGGTCGTGCTGAAGTTCCGTCATCACGGCATCGCGGTCGATGTCGTCGGCATGAACGAGGCGACGGCCACGATGGTCGAGCGCGTCGGCACCCACGACAAGCCGGGGGCGACCTTCGCCGTGGGCGGCCACTGACCGTGGCGTCATCCTTCGCAAGGGCGGACGGATGCGGGCTGCCGTCTTCATCCGCCGGTGCGACAGGCCCCTCGGGTGCGCAATCCGAAAGTCGGGTCGGCAGGTTTGCGGCGTTCGTCGGGAGGTCGCGACCTCGATGACCCTCGACCTCTCTAGGCCAAAGGCCCTTCGGCACCATCGCCGACGCCCGCAACGCTTTGCCCTGGCCGGGGACCGCGCCCGCGCCCCGCATCGCGGCCCGTTGGACGAGTGTCAGGTGGGACGGGACGATCCGCGCGACCGTATCCCCGACGCTTTCGCGATCAGGGGGAAGGCTCACATGGGAGCGACGCCGGTCCTCGATCTGCCTCAAGGGTGGGGGCACAGAAATCGACGACCCGCGAAATTCCCGCCTCGGCCTTCCTCGGAACGTCGAGGCTAAGCCGACGCCGGATGGTGGCCGGCCCTCTGGGGAACGACCAGAACGCATACGACCATCAACGCAGCGAGCACCACCGAGATGGTCAGGTCGCTGATCCCCAGGCCACCCTGGGCAGAGGGCTTGTCGAGCGAGTTCGCGACCGTCGCACCGAGCGGACGCGTCAGGATGAAGGCGGCCCAGAACAGCGCCGTGCGGGAGGTCTTCGTGAAGAAGTAGAGACCGGCCGTGACGGCCAGGGCGCCGGCGATCAGCAGGGCGCTTCCGTTGTAGCCGAGTGGGGTGTCGTCGGCCATCCAGTCGCCCAACGCGGTGCCGAGCGTCTGCGAGAACATGATGGTCAGCCAGTAGAAACATTCCACCTTCGGGGTCGAGACGGTCTCGACCGCGACCGTCCCCTCCGACCTGTACCAGAGGCCGAGCGAGCCCAGCACGAGCGCGAGGAGGGATAGCGACCCGCCAAGGTAGCCGATGCCCAGCGACCGGTCGAAGAGATCGGCCATCGTCGTTCCCGCCAAGGTCGTCGCAGTGATGACGGCCCAGTACAGGGACGGGTGAAACCGCTTGGCCTTGATCTGGGCCGCCACGGCGACAGCCAGGAGGGTCGCGAAGATTAGGGTGCCGACGAGGTAGCCCAGACCCAACGTCAGGGTGACGGCGTTGCCGCCGACCTCGCCCAGGGTCGTGGCAACGATCTTGATCCCCCAGAAGGCCAGAGTGATCTCCGGGACCTTGCTCGCTTCGATACCGGTTCGGTCGTCGGCCATGGATGGGTCCTCCGTCAGGTCGATGGGTCGGCGGCGTCACGGCTGCCGCTCAGGACCCGATCAGCTTCCTCAGCCGGTCGAGGTTGGCGAGTTGCCGAAGGGCGGTGTCGCGCTCGGCCGCGGCCAGGCCGAGGATGACGGCCTCCAGGGCGACGAGCGTGGTGGCGTGAAGGGCGACCTGGTTCGCGCGGCCGCGACGGGCCAACAGCACGACCGTAGCCTTGCGGGCGATGGTGCTGGTCTCCGTGTCGGTCACGAGGACCACGGGCAGGCCCAGACGGTGCGCCTCGCCCATCACGGCCTGCACCTCGCGGTAGGGCTTGCCGTAGGCCAGGAGTACGACCGCGTCGTCGGCATGCAGGCCCAGCAACTGGTCGGCCAGCGACCATCCCGTCGCATCGAGAAGCAGGCTCTGCCGTCCCGAGCGCGTAAGTTGGAAGGCCACGTACCGGGCAAGATGCGCGGAGGGGCCGATCCCGAAGACGCCGATCCGGGTCGCTGGATGCAGGGCGGTGACCGCCGCGAGGATACCCGCGCGTCCGTCCTCCGTCCGGAGCGCTTCCATCCCCTCCCGGTGCGCTTCCAGCACGGCATCGATGGCATCGCCGGTGGTGGCGCCGACTTCCGCCAGCGTTCGACGCATGTCGGTCGCCGGCGTCCGTCGGCCGTCGAGTCCGGCGGCGAGCGCCTGCTTGAGATCGGGCAGGCCATCGAACCCCAGCGCCTGGACGGCGCGGATCACGGTCGCGTCCGATGTCGCGAGATGCGTGGCGATCTGCTGGGCCGAGCTTGCGAGAACCGTCGCCCGATTCTGATCCAGGTAACCCGCGACCCGGGCAACGGCGGGGGACAGGGATGGCATCAGCCGCCGGACCGTGTCGCCGAACTCGTCCGCCATCGGCTTCGCCTCCGCCAGTTGGTGGTGCCCCGTTTGGAACCATGATGTAGCATTTTCTACAATAACGTTGACATCGGTAGCAAGAGCGACAATTCCTCCCGACGGAAACCGCGTCCGGCCAAGCGGTCGAGCGGTAGGGAGGATCGGAATGGCCATCGACTGGGTGCATGCATGGCCCACGGCACTTGCGGCGTTCCTCGCCTCCATCGTCGAGTTCGTCGAGGCCCTCACCATCGTGCTCGCCGTCGGCGCGACCCGGGGTTGGCAGAACGCCCTCGCGGGCGCCGCGGGCGCCCTAGCCGTCCTCCTTGCCATCGTGCTGCTCATCGGCCCGCTGCTGACCCGCATCCCCCTGCGGGACGTACAACTCGTCGTCGGCGGCCTGCTGCTGCTGTTCGGCATGCGTTGGCTGAGGAAGGCCATCCTCCGCTCCGCCGGTGTCATCGCCCTGCACGACGAGGACGAGGCTTACGGCAAGCAGGCGGCCGCGCTGGGCACCGGAGGCGGCGGCCGCCTTAGATGGGATGCGGTGGCCGTGACCACCGCCTTCAAGATCACCATGCTCGAAGGCCTGGAAGTCGTCTTCATCGTCGTCGCCGTCGGTGCGGGCGGGGCGGGACTCCTGGTCCCCGCCAGCCTCGGGGCGCTCGGCGCCCTGATCGTCGTGGTGGCGCTCGGCGTCGCGCTTCACCGCCCCCTGTCGATGGTGCCGGAGAACACGCTCAAGTTCACAGTCGGCGTCCTCCTGTCGGCCTTCGGCGCGTTCTGGGTCGGCGAGGGCATCGGCCTCGACTGGCCCGGCGGCGACTGGGCGGTCGCGGCGCTGACCGCGGGCTTCCTCGGCCTCTCGGTTCTGGCCGTGCCGACGTGCCGTCGACGTGCCGGCGCCCTTCGTCCCCTCCCCAACCTCTAGGCATCCGCATGCACTGGCTCGGAACCGTCCTTCGCGAACTCCTGGGATTGGTCGTGGACGATGTCGGCTTCGCCGCCTCCATCGTCGCCTGGGTCGGGGCGGCTTGGCTGGTGCGCGCCTACGGACAGGCCGGCACGACATCGGCCGCGATCTTCCTGTTCGGAGGGCTTGGCCTGATCCTGGTGGAAAGCGTCCTCAGGCGTTCCGGGGCGCCGCGATGACCCGGCCCTCGCTGCCGGTCGCGACCGATGGGATCAAGGCCGCCGGGATCACCCCATCGCTCCTAGCACGCATGGGGCAGCGCGACTTTGGGCTGGCGGCGGGCGCCTTCCTCGTCGTGGCACTGCTCCTCGGCTTCGGGCTTCTCGCCGACGAGGTGATCGAGGGCGGAACGGCACGGTTCGACCTGGCGGTGCTCACCGCGCTTCGAACGGGCAAGGATCTCGCCATCCCCATAGGACCGGCCTGGGTGCAGGAGACGGGACGGGACGTCACCGCGCTGGGAAGCTTCGTCTTCCTCGGCTTCCTTTCGGCCGCGACCGTTGGTTACCTCATGCTGGTCCGCAAGCGCGACCTCGCGATGGTGATGGTGGCCGCGGTCCTCGGCGGCACAATCGCAAGTACCTTGCTCAAGTACGGCATCGACCGCCCCAGGCCGGACTTCCCGAACGCGGTGCGGGTCTTCACGCCGGGCTTCCCGAGCGGTCACGCAACGCTTGCCACCGTCACCTTCCTGACACTCGGCGTCCTCCTGACCCGAGGGAGCGCCGACCGCCGGGTAAAGTCGTACTTCATGGGCCTGAGCGTGTTCCTGACGGTGGCGGTTGGGCTGAGCCGGATCTACCTCGGCGTGCACTACCCGAGCGATGTCCTCGCCGGATGGTGCGTGGGCGCGGCCTGGGCGGTGTCCTGCTGGATCCTCGCCCTCTGGCTTCAATCCCGCGGCAAGATCGAGCGGGAAGGAGCCGAGGCCGCACCGGCTCGATCCGGAACGGGCACGGAGCCGGAGCTCAGTCGATGATGCGGCGGGATGCGATGGTGGTATCCGGACCGAACTCGTAGACCCGGATCGATCCGGTCGCGATCTCGACGGATTCGATTTCCCTTGGGCAAAGTCCTTCGAGCACCATCACCAAGGCCCGCAACGAGTTGCCGTGGGCGACGACCAGCGTCGGACCGCGCATCGCCGCCGGCTGGATATGCCTCAGGTGGAAGGGCACGACCCGGGCGACGGTGTCCCGGAGGCTCTCGCCGTTCGGCGGCTGACCCTTGTAGGAGCGCCGCCAGCCCTCGATCCGCTCCGCCCCGAAACGTTCGTAGGCGCCCTGCTTGCCAAGGCCGCTGAGGTCGCCGTAGTCGCGCTCGTCCAGGGCGGTATCCCGGAGGGGCACCAGATCGGCCTGCCCCAGGGCATCGAGCGCCAGCCGGGAGGTCGCGATGGCCCGCGCGAGGGTCGACGTGAAGGCTGAGGCGAAGCGAAATCCTTCGTCCTTGAGCCGCAGCCCGGCCGAGCAGGCTTCCTGTCGGCCCCGCTCGGTGAGGGGTGAGTCGAGCAGTCCCGTGAAAAGGCCGTCGGCGTTGGCCTGGCTCTGGCCATGGCGGACGAGGACGAGACATCGCCCCGGCGGGGGTACTGAAGAGGCGATCACGCGGGCTCCGGGCGAAGGGTGGTGCGGACAGGGAAATGCCGGCGCGGAGGACCCGCACCGGCACCCTAGGCTCCTTGGTGTTCGCGACCGATCAGTTCGGCAGGGCGAAGACGGTGAGCTGGCCACCGAGGTTGGTGTAGCTCGACAGGGCGGCGTAGCCGCCCACCGCGCCGAGGCCGGCGTTCGGATCGGTCAGGCCGGCCGCGAGGCCGATGCCGGCCCAGCCACCGACACCCGACAGGATGCCGACGTACTGCTTGCCCTTGTGCTGGTAGGTCATCACGTTGCCGATGATGCCCGACGGGGTCTTGAACTTGTACAGTTCCTTACCCGTCTTGGAGTCGACGGCCTTCAGGTAGCCTTCGAGCGTGCCGTAGAAGACAACGTCGCCGGCGGTGGCGAGGGCGCCCGACCAGACCGAGAACTGCTCGGGATCGGACCACGCGATCTTACCCTTCACGCCGTCCCAGGCGATGAAGTTGCCCATGCCGCCATGGCTGTTCGGCGCGGGGTACATCGACAGGGTCGCACCGACGTAGGGCTGGCCCGGGGTGTAGGTCACCCGGAACGGCTCGTAGTCCATGCAGACGTGGTTGGTGGGCACGTAGAACAGGTTGGTCTTCGGCGAGTAGGCGGCGGGCTGCTGGTCCTTCGAACCCAACGCGGCCGGGCAGATACCCTTGGAGTTGGTGTCCTCGCCGTTCTGCTCGGTGGAGAACTTGGCCTGGACGAGGGGGCGACCGTAGGTCTTGGAGCCCTTGTCCATGTCGACCTTGGAGGCCCAGTTGACGACCGGATCGAACTTCTCGGCGACGAGGAGTTCGCCGGTGGCGCGGTCCAGGGTGTAGCCGAAGCCGTTGCGGTCGAAGTGGGTCAGCAGCGGGCGCTCCTTGCCGTCGACCTTCTGGTCGGTGAGGATCATCTCGTTGATGCCGTCGTAGTCCCACTCGTCGTGGGGGGTCATCTGGTAGACCCACTTGGCCTGCCCGGTGTCGGGGTTACGCGCCCAGATGGTCATCGACCACTTGTTGTCGCCCGGACGCTGCTTGGGGTTCCAGGTCGAGGGGTTGCCCGAGCCGTAGTACATCAGGTCGAGCTTGGGGTCGTACGAGTACCAGCCCCAGGTGCAGCCGCCGCCGGTCTTCCACTGGTCGCCTTCCCAGGTCTTCAGCGAAGAATCCTTGCCCACCGGCTTGCCGAGGTAGGTGGTCTTCTCCGGGTCGACGAGCATCTCGTCGTCCGGGCCGACGGAGTAGGCGCGCCAGACCTTCTTGCCGGACTTGAGGTCGTAGGCGGTCACGTGACAGCGTACGCCGAACTCGCCGCCCGAGATGCCGACGATGACCTTGTCCTTCACCGGCAGCACCGTGGCGGTGTTGGTCTCGCCCTTCTTCGGATCGCCGTTCTGGACCGACCAGTTCACCTTGCCGGACTTGGCGTCGAGCGAGACGACCGTGGTGTCGGCCTGGTGCAGGATGATGGCGCCGTCGGCGTAGGCCAGGCCACGGTTGACCGTGTCGCAGCACATCACCGGGATCACCGACGGGTCCTGCTTGGGCTCGTACTTCCACACGATCTTGGCCTCGTGGTCGAGGTCGAGCGCGTAGACGATGTTCGGGAACGGGGTGTGGACGTACATCATGTTGCCGATGACGAGCGGGGCGCCCTCATGGCCGCGCAGCACGCCGGTCGAGAAGGTCCAGGCCACCTGGAGGTTCTTGACGTTGTCCTTGTTGATCTGGTCGAGCTTCGAATAGCGCTGGTTCGTGTAGTCGAGGCCCGGGAACGCCCACTGGTTGGGGTCCTGCATCAGCTTCATCAGGTTTTCGTTCGCGATGGCCGGCATGGCGGCCGGCAGGAGCGTCGCGGCGTAGGCGACGGACGCCGCAAGGGCGATCTTCCTCATAGGTGTTCCTCCATTTGAGCGTTCGAACCCGGACGTTGTGTCCGCCAGGGGTTTCGTCACCGCATCCCGGTCCGTCGGCGGCGACGTGTCGGCCCTGCGCGCTTCCGCGCCGGGCCCCGGACCGGGGCTGCATTCCCCTTGAGCCCCAAGATCATCGTCCGGGAGCCCAAGTGGAGCGCCGGTAGAAGTATCGAATTATAAGACCAGCGCAATAAGCATTTTCTAAGTGCGACAGAATTATCCAGTCATTATCATGCGGATACTGATTTGGCCAATACACCGTCGCCCGAAAAAGCCATGGCTTTATCAGGGGCGCAAATAGTGCTGTTTTTTAAATAAAGATGCTGCTCTTTATTATTCCGAGACATCGCTTTTTTGCGTTGACTCAGACTATCGAGTGGCTATCCTTATTCCTGCGACAGACTAGACCTAAGCACATGTATTCTTGTGACCGCTCGGAGGCGTGTGCCCTGGTCGCGGCGGAGCCTTATGGCTCCGCCTTTTTTTCGTGCGCGAACGGGAAAAGGCCCGGACCGCGCCTGGTGGGCGACGGCGGGCATCAGGACGGTCTTGGATCGGGCAGGGTCATCGGTCGGCTCATGAGGGACCGCCTTGCGGCGATCCGGTTGCGGTCATGAGCGTGACGGTGCGGGTCAACACATAGCTCTACCCGCGCCGAAGCGCTCGGTAGAAGCTATCGTCCGGCCCATAGGGGGCCGGCAGTTATCGGGGAGCTTCATCCCCATCCCACGTCCGGGAACGTGGATTAATCCGTCGTCCGGGTCAATCCCTTCGTCGACCGATCACGCGCGGGTCACGGCAAGGGACAGGAAATAGGCGCCGTAGGCCGTCACCATGAGGGCCGCGACCCCGTCGAGGAGGTAGGGCGGCACCTTCCGGAAGATCCCGGTGCCGCCGAGGGCGAAAGCCAAGGTCGCCACGAGCACGACCCCGATGCCGACCCCGAGGGTCGCCGTTCCCGCGCCCTCCCGAAGCGAGACGCCGAGCCAGACCACCAGGATCTCAAGCCCCTCGGCGACCAGGGCCCAGGCGGCGACGCCGAGGCCCGCGGCGTTGATCGGCCGCGACCAGTTCGCGTCCGTCGAGCCGGGGGCCGTGCCGGCATCGCGCTTCGAGAGCCCGTCGATGAACTCGTAGAGCAGGTACAGGCCGAACCCGAGCAGCAAGACCGCCGAGACCCAATCCAGGACGTTCAGGGCCAGGAGGTAGGCCGCCTTGCGCAGGACGACCGCGAGGATCGACGCCGCCAGCCCGCCGAGGATGGAGCCCGCCAGGACGCTGCGCCATCCGAACCGGTACGCCCCGGCCATCATCACCGTCGCGGCGATGAAGAGTTCGGTGAAGGTCACCTGGAAGGTGATGACGGCTCCGCGCCAGGAAAGGGTCATGGGATGCGCTCCGCCCCGGGCCGGCGTCGAACGCGCCGGCCTCGGCCGCGGAGGGCATAGACATGTCCCGGAACCTGGACCAGCCACCGTCTTTCGTGATGCTTGCGAACGACCCGGGCCCCATCCCCACTCGGGATGGGGCCCGGGCGCGCGGGAGTTGGATCTTGACGAACGGGCGAGGCGAAGGCATCTCCCGTCCACGGCAATGGAATCTGCCGGGCCTTTCGGCCAAACCGCCCCCTGGGCTAATGACTCCTACCTTTTGCGGCGCCGCAACAAGGGGGACTCATGCGCGCGACCTTCCAAAATCTCTTCGACAGCCTGAACCTCGCGGCGTTCGTCCGCACGCGGCACGCCCATGCCGTTTCGGTGGCGCGGTGGTCGGCCATCCTCCTGCCGATGGCCGCGGCGGTCGGCACCCTCTGCGCGGCCTTCCTGTGGAGCCTCGACGCGGCCACCCAGGCGCGCTTCGACCATCCCTGGTTCCTGTTCCTGCTTCCGCTCGGGGGCTGTGCCGTCGGCTTGCTCTACCACCTGTTCGGCAAGAGCGTGGAAGGCGGCAACAACCTCATCGTCGAGGAGATCCACGAGCCGGATGGCGGCGTGCCGCTCCGGATGGCGCCGCTTATCTTCCTCGGCACCATCGTCACGCACCTGTTCGGCGGGTCGGCCGGGCGCGAGGGTACCGCCGTCCAGATGGGAGGCAGCCTCGCCAGCGCCTTCGGCAAGCTCTTCGGGGTCGATGCGGCCGGGGTCCGGGTGCTCCTGATGGCGGGTATCGCCGCCGGCTTCGGCGCGGTCTTCGGCACGCCCATCGCCGGCGCGGTGTTCGCGCTGGAGGTGCTCGCGGTCGGTCGCGTCGAGTACGCCGCGCTGGTGCCCTGCCTCCTTGCCGCGGTGGTCGGCGACTGGACCTGCCAGGCCTGGGGCATCCACCACGGCTTCTACCACGTGGACTTCCTCGCCGGCGGCGCGAAGGCCCTGACCGTCGATCCGCTGCTCCTGGCCAAGGTCGCCCTCGCCGGCGTCGCGTTCGGCCTCGCCGGGCTGCTGTTCGCGGAGGCCAACCATCTCCTCGGCGGATGGCTCAAGCGCCTGGTCCCGTACGGGCCGCTTCGCCCGGTGATCGGCGGCCTGGTAGTGATCGGCCTCGTCTACGCCCTCGGGACGCGCGACTACCTCGGGCTCGGCGTCTCGGCGGCCACGCCCGACGGGCTCACGATCAACACCTTCTTCGGACCGGACATCCATCCCTGGAGCTGGGCCCTGAAGATCCTGTTCACGGTCGTGACCCTCAGCGCCGGGTTCAAGGGCGGCGAGGTCACGCCGCTGTTCTTCATCGGGGCCGCGCTCGGCAACGCCCTGGCCGGGCCGCTCGGCGCGCCGGTGGACCTGTTCGCGGCGCTGGGGTTCGTCGCGGTCTTCGCCGGCGCAGCCAACACGCCGCTCGCCTGCACGCTGATGGGCATCGAGCTCTTCGGCGCCACGCACGGGGTCTATCTCGCCGTCGCGTGCTTCCTGGCCTACCTCTGCTCGGGTCACAACGGCATCTACCTGTCGCAGCGCATCGCGGTCCCGAAGTCGGCGGCGGCCAACATCCCGGACGGCATGACCCTGCGCCAGGCCCGTACGGGCCGGGTGCCGACCGTCGCACCGTTGGCCGAGCGCCCCATCACCGAGGAGACGTCATGACCCCATCGCATCGCGTCGTCGCCGCCGACACCGGCATGATCCGTATCTACATGAAGCCGGGCGAGCGCGGCGGCGCCGGCAAGGGCCGGTGGTTCTCTGGCTCGAAGCCGCTCTATCGGGAGCTCGTCGCCCAGGCCAAGGCGGAGGGCCTCATGAACGCCGTCGCCCACCAGTCCCACCACGGCTACAGCAACCATGGGCCGATCCAGGACGACGGCGCCGAGTCGCTCAACCCCGAGCTGACCATGTGCGTCGAACTGATCGGCACCCGCGAGCAGCTCGAAGGCTTCTGCAGCCGGCACGGTGCCCAACTCGCGAACAAGGTCATCGTCTACAAGCACCTGGAGCACTGGAGCGTCAGCCAAGTCGGCGTCGGTGCGGCGGGCCGGGCTGCATGACATGAACCGTCCCGGGACGCTCCGGGCTTCGGATTGCCGGATAGGCCAACGAATGCGATAGCCGGCCATGGGTGCGCGGTCCGACCTTCGGACCGGCAGGCTTCAGCGTTGGTCGGGCCGCCAGCGCGGGAGATCTATGCCCATGCCGCGGCGCCTTCGCCCGACCTCGGCCCTGCGTAACGTCCTCCGGGGCGAGGCCTCAGGCGGCCTGATCCTGATGGCGAGCGCCGCCCTGGCGCTGGCCATCGCGAACTCCGGCTGGTCGGGCGTCTACTTCTCAGTCCTCAAGACATACGTCGCGACGGCCTGCCTGAACGGGGACATTCGTCTTCGTGTTACCTGAACGTTCCCGGCCCCAGGCCGTTGGAGGCTTGCCTTGCGAGCTTCCCGCGTTCGCTGACGTGGAGCCAGTGGATGCCCGCAATCGCCAGGACCGAGTTCGCGAAGTCCGAGACCCCGCTGCCCTCCGATGAGGGACATGGCCCGAGGGCGGGGTTCTGGGCGCTGACGCTCGGTTCGGTCGGCGTAGTCTACGGCGACATCGGCACCAGCCCGCTCTACGCCCTGAAGGAGTCCCTCCACGCCGCCGCCGGAGGGGGGCACGCGCCGACCCGCGAGATGGTCTTCGGCGTCGTCTCGCTGATCCTCTGGGCGCTCATCCTCATCGTCACGCTCAAGTACGTGCTGCTGGTGATGCGGGCCGACAACGACGGCGAAGGCGGCACGCCGTCCCTCGTGGCGCTCGCCCAGCGGGCGCTGGGCCATTCCGGCGGGTTCGTGATCGTGCTGGGCATGGTCGGCGTCTCACTGTTCTTCGGCGACGCCATCATTACTCCGGCCATGTCAGTGCTCTCTGCGGTCGAAGGGCTGAAGCTGGTGACCCCGGCCACCGACCCGTACGTCCTGCCCATCAGCCTCGCCATCCTGATCGGGCTGTTCGCCCTGCAGAGCCACGGGACGGCGCGGGTGGCGACCTTCTTCGGCCCCCTCACGGCGTTCTGGTTCATCGTCATGGCGCTGGGCGGCCTGGGCCACCTCGTCGACGACCCGAGCATTCTGGGTGCGCTTAACCCCGCCCACGGCGTATCGTTTATCCTGAGCCACGGCACGGCCGGCCTGCTGGCGCTCGGTGCCGTGTTCCTCGCTGTGACCGGCGCGGAGGCGCTTTACGCCGACATGGGACACTTCGGTCGCACGCCGATCCGCGCGGCCTGGTTCGGGCTGGTGCTGCCGGCGCTCGCCCTGAACTATCTCGGCCAGGGCGCCATGCTGCTCGCCCACCCCGAGCGGGCCGAGAACCCGTTCTTCCTGCTCTATCCGTCCTGGGCTCTGCTGCCGATGGTGCTACTCGCCACCGTGGCGACGGTCATCGCCAGCCAGGCGGTGATCACCGGCACCTTCTCGATCACCCAGCAGGCGATGCAACTCGGCCTGCTGCCGCGCATGCGGGTCCTGCGCACCTCCGAGACCGAGAAGGGGCAGATATACATCCCTCGGGTGAACTGGTGGTTGCTCGTCGCGGTCGTGTTCGTGGTGGTGCTGTTCAAGTCGTCGAGCGGCTTGGCGGCCGCCTACGGCATCGCGGTCACCGGCGACATGGTCATCACCGCCTGCCTGCTGTTCGTCGTCGCCTGGAAGGTCTGGCGCTGGTCGCCTGCGGTCGCGGCCGCGGTCATCGCGCCGTTCCTACTCATCGAGTTGGTGTTCCTCTCGGCCAACGCGCTCAAGATCCTGCACGGGGGCTGGGTGCCGTTGACCATCGGCGCCGCCCTGGTCACGGCGATGTGGACCTGGCGGCGCGGCTCGGCCCTGATCGCCGAGGAGATCCACCGTCGGCGCGTGCCGCTCTCCGAGTTCACGCGGATGGCGGAGACCGGCTCGATCCAACGGGTGCCGGGAACGGCCATGTTCCTGACGGGAACGCCCGGCGATACCCCAGGTGGCCTGCCCCCATTCGGTGGCCCAGGTTCGAAGTTAGTGCATCGTCGGCCGTGTGACGATGGCGGGGTGAGCGAGCGGCGCTGATCTGCTCGGTTCCGTTGGCCAGATGACGACCTCCGGTGCAGGCGGGTGGTAGCCGAGCGACGAGTGCGGCCGGATGCTGTTGTAGTGCCTACGCCATTGCTCGATCACGACGCCGGCCTCCTTGAGGGTGTAGAACACCTCGCCGTTGAGGAGCTCATCCCGCAGCTTCGCGTTGAAGCTCTCGCAATAGCCGTTCTCCCACGGACTGCCCGGCTCGATGTAGGCGGTCGTCGATCCCACCGCCGCGATCCAGTCCTGAACGGCTTTAGCGATGAACTCCGGCCCATTGTCCGAGCGGATATGACCCGGCACACCGCGCAGGCTGAACAGATCCGAGAGAACATCGATCACGTCGAGTGCCTTCAGCTTGCGAGATACACGGATTGCCAGACACTCGCGCGTGAACTCGTCGATGACGTTCAGCATCCGGTATTTGCGCCCATTATGCGTGCGGTGCTCGACGAAGTCGTAGGACCAGACGTGGTCCGGTCGCTCCGGTCGCAGTCGTCGGCATGAGCCATCGTTGAGCCAGAGGCGTGCCCGCTTCGGTTGGCGAGCGGGGACCTTAAGGCCTTCCTGTCGCCAGATCCGTTCGACCCGCTTCACGTTCACCGTCCAGCCGTCGCGCCGGAGCAAGGCCGTGATCCGACGGTAGCCGTAACGGCCGTACTGCAGGGCCAACGCGATGATCGCAGCCGTCAGGGCGGCTTCGTCCTCGATCAAGACGGCGCATTTGCGCTGTGTCGAACGATGCTGGCCCAGAACACGGCAGGCGAAGCGTTCCGAGACGCCATGCTCGGCAACGACGTAGTCGACACAAGCCCGGCGGCGAGCCGGGCTCAGAAGTTTCCCGAGGCGGCCTCCTTCAGGATCAGCTTCTCCAGGGTCAGGTCGGAGATCGCTCGACGAAGACGCTGGTTCTCAGTCTCCAAGGACTTCAGCCGCTTGACCTGATCGCCCTTCAGACCGCCGTACTCGGAACGCCAGCGATAGTACGTGACTTCCGTCACCTCGATGGATCGGATTGCTTCAGCAACCTTGCGTCCTTGCGAAACCAAGACATCGACCTGACGCAGCTTGGCGACGATCTCTTCAGCTGTATGCTTCTTCCGTCCCATGAAAATATCCTCCACATGGCTTGAAGCCATACCTCAGGGAGGACCACTTTTCAGGAGGCAGGCCACCCAGCGCCAGGTCGAGCGTGGCGGTGACGTCGCTGGCCTGCATCGTCGTGCACAGCTTCCACGCCACGATGTAGCGTGAGAAGTCGTCCAGGACCGTCGACAGGTAGTACCAGCCCCAGCCAACGACCTTCAGGTAGGTGAAGTCCGTCTGCCAAAGCTGGTTGGGCGCGGTGGTCTTATCGCGGAACTCGTCGGCGGCCTTGATGACGATATAGGCTGGGCTTGTGATCAGGTCCTGCGATTTGAGTAACCGGTAGACGGTCGCTTCCGAGACGAAGTAGCGACGCTCGTCTGTGAAGCGCACCGCCAGCTCACGCGGGCTGAGTTCAGGCTGCTCCAGAGCCAGGGCAACGATCTGCTCGCGGATCTCTGCAGGTAGACGGTTCCAGACCCGGCTCGGCCTTGAGGGATGGTCATTCAACGCCTCGGGGCCGCCGCGCTGGTAGGCATCGTACCACCGGTAGAACGTCGAGCGGGTGATGCCGAGCTTGTCCAGGGTGGCACGCACCGGCAGGTGGGATTGCTCGACGAGCCGGATGATCTCCAGCTTCTCGGGGGCCGGGTACCTCATGCCTCGTCGCCCCCAGCCCCGCTCATGCTTATGGGATGGCCCGCCCCTCACCGAACCGTTGGTGGCATGCTGCTGCCTTGGAGGAATGGAGGGATCGGGAATGGCAAAGAGTTCGGTCGCCGTGCTGGGTATCGATCTTGGCAAAAACAGCTGTAGCCTGGTTGGCTTCGACCCAGCCGGTACGGTGGTTCTGCGTCGTCGCGCACGGCGTGAGACGATCGTCGGCCTCACGGCCAAGCTGCCCGCTTGTGTCGTCGCAATGGAGGCCTGCTGCGGCGCCCATCACCTTGGGCGGCTGCTGGCCGCGCAGGGACATACCATCCGACTGATGTCGCCCGAGTATGTCCGCCCCTACGTCAAGGCGCAGAAGAACGACGACCGTGATGCCGAAGCGATCGCCGAGGCCGCCACACGTCCGACGATGCGCTTCGTGCTCCTCAAGGCGCAGGAGCAACTCGACATGCAGAGCCTGCACCGGGTCCGGTCTCGGCTGGTCGGCATGCGCACCATGCTCATGAACCAGCTCCGCGCGATCCTGCTGGAGCGCGGTCTCGTTTTCCCGCAAGGCCGCCGCAAGTTCGAGACGGCGGTCGGCATTCTCTTGACGGATCCCCAGGCGCAGATTGGCGCGCGTATCCAAGCTCTCGTCGCCGAGATCCGTGAGGAGTGGGCGAGCCTCGACGGCCGTATCGAAGCGCTCGACCGAGAGTTCGTGGCGCATGCCCGCGCCGACGAGGCGGCACGTCGCCTGGTGTCGATCCCAGGCGTCGGGCCGATGACGGCCACGGCCTTGCGCGCAGCCGTCGATGACGGAAGCGCCTTCGCGTCCGCGCGCGACCTGCCGGCCTGGCTTGGCCTCGTGCCCCGACAGCATACGACCGGCGGCAAGCCGAAGCTGCTCGGCATCAGCAAGAGGGGTAACGCCTATCTGCGTGGGCTCTTCATCCATGGAGCGCGCGCAGCGCTGGCCTCACTGTCCAAGGTCGAGGATGCGACCGGCCGATGGTTGCGCGGTCTGCTGGCGCGGGCGCACTACAACGTCGTGGTCGTCGCGCTCGCCGCCAAGCTCGCGCGGATCGCTTGGGCGACGCTGCGCAAAGGAGTGAGCTTCGAGCGGCAGCCGGAGCCGGCCCTCGCATAGGGCATCAAAAGAGGTTGACCTGAGGCGGAGCGCGATCGCTCGGCCCGGGTCCACGAGGTCTGCGGGAGGACAGTGAAGATGGCCTGACGGTCGAGCGGCGTTCCGGAAGCCTGGCAAAAAAAGCGGCCCCCGAGGCCGAATTGCTTATGAGGCCCGGGACGTGCGGCTCTCCATCTTGGCGGCGGCCACCGTGCCGACATGCCGGATACGTTTGTGCAGACCGGTCACAGGCACCTTCATCGACGACCTTGCAGACGGGGCGGGCCATACGTTTTTTTAAGCAGACGGTTCTCCAGCACGAGATCAGCCACGATCTCCTTCAGCGCCCCCGTCTCGCGGCGCAGATCCCGCACCTCGTCCGTCGTTGCCGCGCGCGCCGTGTCGCCAGACAGGCGCTTCTTGCCCGCCTCTAGGAACTCCTTGGACCAGCCGTAGTACATCGAGGCGGCGATCCCCTCGCGCCGGCACAGCTCGGCGATGCTGTCCTCGCCGCGCAAGCCTTCCAGCACCACACGGATCTTCTCCTCGGACGAGAACTGTCGACGTGTGGCCCGGCGGATGTCCTTGATCACCGCTTCTGCCGGCTTCTTGGCCGGTCCGGATGTCTGCTTCATCTTCGCTCCTCAGGGGCTACGATGAACCAGCCATCCTCCGTTCGTGAAGACCCTCAATCTGTCCCACAGGTGCTGACGTCGGACAGTGCGGGCCTATCAGACCCGCGCAATAGCCTAAGGTCCTGCGGATCTGCGACCGCGAGTACCGGTTGCCCCTGAGCCCCCATATCGAGATGAAGGCTTCCGGCACGCAGCCGACGAAGGGCCTTCATGCGTCCTCCGCTCCCGATCACTGCCTAATGCGGCCGCCTGGAAGCCGACCTTTTGCGTCGGGCCTGGAAGAGCGTGCCCGCAGGACGGAGACCGTCCCGACCTTCCCCTAGCCCACTCTCCAAGCTCTCGACTGGAGATCCGTCAAGACTTTAAACGCCTCGCCATGACCGGCGCCGGATGCGCCGCACGACAGCATGATCGCCAATGACAGCTACATCGGGCCCAACCAGACTGGGACGACCGCGACGAACGGCTCTAACGCCAAGGCGGGGACGGCCCCGGCGGCCGCGGTGACGCTCAACCTGGCGCTGAACGGGAGCGTCATCGGCACCGTGGCGTTCGCAGCCGGGGCGAAGGTGGCCACCTTCACGACGACCTCGGGCTACCCGGCTTTCCTCAACGTGGGCGACGTCCTCACCCTCACGACTGCGGCTACGGCCGACACGGCCTTCTCCGACCCGATTGGCTTCATAGCGGTCCACTGGGGGGCATACGCACATCCGGGACTTCGCGTTACCAAATGCGGATTCCCCGTTACAGACTGAAGGAGTAACGGGACGCTCGGGCACATACGAACACCAGACCTGAAGGCCCTCTCAAAAGTTGAGGGTCTGCGCAGTCGGGGCCAGGGATTGCTTTACCACAGTGGGAATCGCAGCTGGACGACGGAATCCGGAGCTGAGATCGTCACTCCACAGACGGGGAGGACGCCATGAACGCACATCAGATCGGATCGACCGCAGACGGCCTCGCATACGGTCTGGCGGGCGTTCTCGCCACCGCCCGGCAGGACCGCATCCTCGCCCAGGCGCAGGCCGACGAGGCCCAGGCTGCCCGCAACCTCGGTGCCGTCGAGCGCGTCCGCCGGGTCGTCGAGAGCCTCAAGCGCCTCGTCCTCACGACACAGGTGGAGAACTCCGCCCTCGTGAACGAGAACGCCGCGCTGCGGGCCGAGCTCGCCCGCGCCAACGCCCGCGCCGCCCGTAGCGAGGCCATGATCCTGGCTCTCGGGCAGGCCCGTCGCCGGGCAGCATGACGGTGTGCGCACGTCAGCACATGTGCGCACACCGTGTGTGCACAGGGAAACCCGCAACGGTTATTTTGAGTTATCCACAGGCTTCAGTATCACACCCTGTCGCAGGCAAAAAGAAGCCCGCCGCCGGTCTACCGGGGCGGGCTTCTTCGTGTCCTGAGATGTGATCGATCAGGCCGGGGCGTAGGCGGTCCCCTTCTCCTCGGCCTCCTGGACGAGCTCGGCGAAAACCTCGTCCACCAAGGCTTGGTGCTCGTCTTTCGTCATGGGGGGCAGGGTCTGGGCGATGCGGCCCCGGTACTCCACCCTGTCGCCGACGATGACCCAATCCTTCGAGGCGTCGACGGGGGCGGTGCAGAGGCGGAAATCGTGAATCGGCTTGATGCCGCTCATGTGCTGCTCGATGCGTGCCGGGCCGTGCAGGATGACCCGGCTGCACTCGCTGTCCGTAAGCGACTCGAGCCAGCCCCGGGTCTCCTCGTCCAAGTGCCGCATGGCGGGCTCGGGATGCGTGCCGAGGCGTGACATGGCGTACGCGCAGGCCACCTGGCCCCACTCCTCGTGCGGCAGCAGGGCGGCCTTGGCGACCTTGGGCAGGCCTTCCGGCTGGGCGGTGTCAGCGATGTCGTCGAGGGCCTGCTCGACCTCGGCGTGCGCGCCGACGGGGGGAGCGAACGCCGACCGGACGGACCGGAGGACCCAGCGCCCGGATTCCCAGACGGCCTGGACGGTGGTGGCCATGGCGGCCGCGATGAGGGCCATGAGCTTCATGATCGTGCGCATGATGGGGTGGGTTTCCTGTTCGGTGGTCGACGTCTCAATTGTCCTGCTGGTGATGAAATCGACCAGCCCGATCATGGGTTGACCCCGAGTGCCACGATCTCATCGAAGGTCGTTGCCCTGTACCAAACTTGGCGACCTCGCCTGGCTGTGCATGTCACGAACGCCCCCTCCCACGTGACGTCGGGATACGTGTCGCCGGGCACCCACTCATCATCGCTTCCCTCGGGCAGAACCATGCGCTTCGGCTTTCTCGGCAGGGTCCCGAGGCGGGCCTCATAGCGTCGCCGGGCAACCCCCTCCGGATCGAGCTCGTCCAAAGCCTCGCGGTAGCCCACCGGCACGAGCTCGCCGCCGACGGCCCGGTGGTGCGAGCCACCCCGGCAGACCGGATCGCGCATGAAGATGATGGCGCCCTCGGGAGCGTCGATCTCGATCACGCGACGATACGTGATCGAGCGCTCGTCCTCCGTCCTCAGGATCTCCAGCGTGGGGAACCCCGGCTCGACGTCGAGGCGGCCGCGGCGAGCCACGACTGGGTGAAGCGAGACAAAATTCGGAACCGTAACCTTGAAGATGGGCATCTCAGTCCTTCCGTGCGTGCGCCTGAGAGGGAAGCCCCAGGCAAGTATGAGATGGCTAATCCCACGAAACTCGAAGGATAGGCGGGTCGCCATCGGGAGTTTTGTCCGGTTAAAAAGAGACAAGAAAAGCTGTGACTTTGAATTCGTCCGCCTTTGCAAGTTTGCCATCTTGCAATGCATTTGACCATGTCCTACCTTCATGGCCAGGACGATTTCGGGGTCTTGCCTCGGGGTTCGTTCGTCACAGCAACACCCCTCCAGGAGAGCTCTCGCCATGGCGAGACAGCCCATCGTCGTGCCCGTGACTGTCGTGTCGCGTGAGGATGTCGTCGCGCTGCTGCGTGAGGCCGTCGATCAGGCAGGCGGCCAGCGCCGCTGGGCGGAGGCCGTCGGCGTCAATGCGAATGACGTGTCGTCCGTCCTGTCGGGCAGGCGGGCGGCCGGGCGGTCGATCCTCGCGGCCCTCGGCGTCACGCGCGAAACCGTTCTCGTCGCGAGGGCGTCTTGATGGCCCACCGCTCCTTCGTCGACGGCCTCGTCGCCCTCGATGCCGTCGCGACCCGCAAGCGCCTGTCGGAAGTCCTGATCGAGACCCGCTCCCGCACATCAGGCCCGGGTGGCGACGCCGTGGCCGAGGAGATCCGGCACGTCGAATCCGTGCTGCTGCAGGCGGCGCACTGGGCCGTCCGCACCCTCGACGCCGCCCTCGTCGAGGCCCGGGCCGCCGCATCCCGGCCGGAGACACAGGAGGAGGCGCACGCCGCCGTTGTTGCTGCGCTCGACCGGGACGACCCGATCCGCCCCGAAATCAGGCGAGCGGATCTGGCGGCAATCGCGGGTCGCCGTGCCGATGCCCCACCGCCCGGCTGCTGAGCCCCGGAACATCAGGAGACGGTCATGGGCATGGGACGCCGCACGCACATCGACATGGACTACCTCGTCTCCGACGACGAGCGCTTCGACGAGCCCACCCCCGAGCCGGTTTTCGGCTGCCAGGGCTGCGGTCAGGAATTCCACATCCAGGACGGCGTCGTCCTCGAACGGCATCCCGAGGCGCCCATGCGGTGCTGGCCCTGCGCCCACGGCTGAGCCCTCCCGTCGACGCGCCAGGCGAGAGTGGCCCCACGATCCCCACCCCCATTCCCGAGGTAGTCATGAGCAAGCCCACCCTGCGCGAACAGGCCCACGCGCACATCGCCGGCGAAATCGCCGCCTCGGGCAGGCGCCCGGCCAACGAGGTCGCCGAGCGCATCCTGCTGCGCCTTGAGGAGCGGGGCATAAACGTCATCCACTCCACGCAAACGGATGCACTTCAGGCCCTCATCGGGCTCGATACCGTTTTCGACCTCTCGGGGGACAGGGAGGAGGATGTGGTCGAGCTGGCTAAGCAGGTCGGCATCGACGATCCGACCAGCCTGCTCGCGGCCATCGCGAGGGTGCGCGAGATCCTCGACGGTCCGCGGGTCGCCGAGATGGCTGCCTCCTACTCCGCCGCCCCCGAATCCGTCGCCGCCTGAGGCCGCCCCGTCGACGCGCCCGGCGGCAGGGGCGCCACCATCCGATCACGCATCCCCAGACAAAGGAGAGCGCCCCGTGCGCAGCGAAGAGACCAAAGAGATCGATGAGGCCCTCACCGGCGCGATCCGCGAGATCTACGGCACCGCGCCGATTGATGCGGCGACCGTCGTGCGTGAGGCCCTCGACGCGGCCGGCTACAGGGTCTTCCCGAAGGACGATCCCAGGCGAGGCGTTTTCCAGGCCGCCATCCATGGTGAGGACGGCCTGGAGGACCCGCGTCTTTCCGACCTGGGCTGGCTGCGCGAACTGCTGCGGAGCACGCAGAACCCGGGGGCGCGCCAGGCCCTGCAGGGAGGCAGCGACGACGCGTACGCTGTCACCGTGACGCTCGAATGCGTCGAGGGGCTCTACCGCCGGCTGGCGTCTCTGACCGGCCAGCGCCCCGACATCTACGATTCCGAGAACCCCAAGAACCGTCCGTCCGATCAGAAAGGGAGGGTCTCGTGATGGGCACCGTCAACCTCAACCTCGACGAGACCCTCGCCCTCGGGCCCCTCGATCCGGACGTGACGACCGGCATCGCCAAGCTCGGCGACGACTACGTCCGCGTTGTCCACGTCGTGGCGGCGAACCAGTTCACGGTGCTGCTGCCCCACGAGACGCCGGCCGAGGATGCCCTGCGCCTCGCCGCGGCGATCATCGAGTGGGACACGGGCATGATGGAGGCGGCGGACGCGCCGTTCTCCTCCGACAGCCCGAAGCTCGCCACCCGGCAGATCATTCGCAGCTTCCTCCCGAAGATGCACCCGTGCGAGTTCCGCGACCTGTTCGTGGACACCTACGGCTACGCCGGGGAGCTCCGCGGATGCGGTCCCTCCTCACTCTCGTCGCCGGCGGCCCCGGGCGCGTCTCCGTCTCGGCAGCCTTCGCGGTCACCATCCTCTTCGTCGTCGCCAGGCACGGCCACGAGCTCCTGATCACGATGTGGTTCGGATTTCTCTGGTTCGGGGCCTTCGCCGTCTCGTTCGCCGGCCTCGCGATGGCCGCAGCCGCCACCGGCGTCGACGACGGGAAGGCCGGCGTGCCCGCACCGCGGCAGGCCGACCAGTAGCCGATCCCGTCGTGCGCCCGGCGGCAGGGGCGCATCCCGAGGCCATCCCCACACATGAAAAGAGCGCCATCGTGCGCAGAGAGACCTCAGACTTCAGGACCGATTTCGCCATCACCGGCGACGACGCCAGCTTGCGCAAGCTGCAGGACCTCCTCGCCGGCAAGGCGGTGCCGACCGGGCGCATCGTCGAGGTGACCTACCGCGTGCCGGATGGCAGCACCGAGAAGCAGCGTCACGCAGAGTTCGGGCAGATCGACAGGGTCTCCTATGATCCGGCGCCCGTCACTGGGGGCGTGAGATCGCCGCGGCCAAGGTCATCCCGGTGACCGAGCGGGTCGACCGCTGGGCGGCCGAGACCGTCGAGGGCGCGACGTACGAGCTAACGCCGGAGGCCGAGGCGGTGATCAGAGCCTTCGCCGAATCCGTCCCCCTCAGCCAGGAGGCTGTGACCGTCGGGAGCGACGCTCTGGAGCGAGAGATCGAGCGTTCGTATGGCGAGCCCCTCGATGCCGTTCCTGATGCGGTCCCCGATCAGCGGGAATACGTCGTGCGCGTTGGATGGCCCGAGTTCTACTCCAAGGCCGTCCGTCTGCCTGAGGGCTCCGACGTCGCCCCGGTGACCAGGGCAGCAAAGGCCGCCGCTGCGGATTTCCGGTGGGCGAAGGACAGGGAGCGGTGGCCCGCCTTCAGCTGGGAGGATGACCGGTTCCTTGCTCCGGACGAGTTGGCACCGCGGACCTTCATCGTCGGCCCAAGCCAGGCCCTGATCGAGCGGCAGGGCGACACGGCCGGGTACCACGCCGCGCGGGAGGCGATGCACAAGAGCAATGCGAGCGCGGCCGAGGTCGCCGCCGCGCTCGGCAGGGGTTCCCCGGACGGGTCTCAGGGCAACATCTGGACGCTGTTCGACGCCCGGCGAGCCACCCAGGTTGGCGACTGGTCGGGCATGTCCGATAGGACGTGGAAAGCGCTTCAGGATGGGAAGGTCCATCTCGCTCCGGGGGGCCATAAGACCGAAACCAAGAAGGCCGCCCGCTGGGCCTCGGTGCTGATCGCCCAGATCCTCGGTGACGGCAGCAGGCGCCAGTCCGAGGCGGGCGTCGACGTCGCCGCGGAGGACGCTCCCAACAGGCTCCGGGGCAGCCTCCGGTACGACACCGACATCCTCGGAGTGTTCTACGGGGATGGCACGATGACATTCGGCGGGGATGCGGAGGCCTGGTGCCAGTTCCGCGACATGGCCGCCAGGATCGTCAGCGTCCCAGGGAGGGCCTGATGGCGAAGGCCACCCACGCCATCGTGTGCCAAGCCACGCGCGTGATCGTGAGCCGGCACGCCAGCCTGGATTACGCCCGGGCCGCCTGGAGGAAGCGGGCGTACCCGGGCGGACGGACGGACCGCCCGCTCACGCGGTGGGCGAGCCTCCATCACATCACGCCGATTGCCCAGGCCCAGGCGCGGGCCCCGCAGGAAGCCGCAGCATGATCGTCCCCATCATCCCCCGCCGCCTTCCACCCGTCATCCGGGGGGCATGCCGCGTCGTGCATGCGGTGGCGCCGCTCCCGGATGCCGGCCCGCCGCCGGCCAGGAACCGCACCCTGCGCGAGGTCCTGATCGAGCAGGCCCGGGCCCTGGCGGACGGCGTCGAGGCGGAGGCCCCGGGTCTGATGGAGAGCGTGAGAAACCAGAGCATTTCGGCAAGGTCTCGTTAACCGTAACTCGGACCTCCTCTTGCAAGGAGGGGGACTAACTGGCAGATTGAGATTAACTACCGCATGGTATTAACCACAGCCTCGTTCTGTGCTGTCTTTTTCTTCGCGATCCAGGCTAGCTCCTGCGCATGCCGCCTACGGGCCGCACAACACGCAGCGAGAGCACCATGGCCACGTCCATCTTCAGCCGCCCACTCCCCCCTGTCCCCGACCTCATCCCCGGCGAGCCCTACGAGAGGCGCCGGGACGTGACGTTCAATCCGCCCAGGGAGCCCGGCAAGCACGAGCCCAAGACGTGGCCGGAGGTGGGTGCCCGTGAAGGGGCGACTGACAGGCACGAGTTCGTCTGGGAGCTGCCCGACGGGGCCTACAACGCGCTCAGGTACTGGGTCGCCCGTGTCGAGGCCGGTGATCCTGCGGCCGTTGCGCTGGCCCAGGAGCGTGAGATCCGTGTCGTCGTCAGGAATCCGCCCGGCAAGCGCGACGCGTTCCTCGATCCCGAGGACGTGCTCTTCAGGATCGGCGATGCCCTGTACAGCGGAATTTTCGACGACCCCGAGGACCGGGACAACTCGGAGGCGGCGCACAAGCGCCGGTACGATCTCCGCACGAAGGTCGCGGATGGGATCATCCACGACATCTTCGGCGACGGCTACTACGGCATGGTCTCGTGGATCTTGGAGGAGTGCTACGAGGCCCAGGGGGAGACCTGCTACCAGATGGGGGCGCAGTGGAAGCGGGCGGAGATGAGGCTGCAGCTGGGCATCGCCAACAAGCGCGACCACGCGATTGACGCCATGGGTCCCGATTACTGGGACTAGGCCCACCCGCCGGCCTGATCGGCGGCTGCCGGTCGGGCCTGACCTTCGAGAACCAGAAAGTTCATCAGGATGAGCGGAAACAAGACACAGCAAGAGGGGATCGCGCAGCGCGACATCCTCGAACGGATGGCGGACCACAACTTTTGGATGCACGACACATTCATGCTGTGGCCGGAGACCGTCTGGAACCACGGGCCGGATGAGGCCTGCGACATTGGGGTGACGCGTCCGCTCGACGTGCCGCCCACTCGTTGGCGGACCGCGGACTACGACCGTACGTGGGCTCAGATCATGGACGCCTGCCGCTCCGCCCCGGGGAACGGCGCGATCATCGTCCGCGCGATCTTCGACGAGGAGACGACCGAGACGGCGATGGCATTCTTCCAAGAGGAGATGCAGCAGGCGCAAGCCTGAAGCGGTAGCCCCGGATCGCTCCGGGGCTTCGCCAGCTTTCCCCCAACACGAGGATGACCAATGACGGACGAGATCGACGAGATCGATGATGAGGCCTCCCAGGTTGCGGTGCCCCGGATTTGCGATGCCGTCGCGGACGCGGCCGATGTCGACCAGCGCCTGCGGAGCGCTCTGGCCGGCACGGCGGAGATCCTAGCCCGGCCGGCCAAGCTGACGACGAGGGATGGGAAGGTGCCAAGATATCCTGAGGAGACGGCCCGCGCCGCCGGCTCTCGGGCCGCTTCCTGCTCCGGCGGGGCGTCGAGGCTCGCGCCGTACTTGCGCCACGTTGATCACCCGCTCGCCGGGCAGGTCCGCGCGCAGCACGCCGAGCTCCTCGCCGCGGAGGCGCGATGGATGGCCATTGAGAAGGCCAACAAATAATAGCGCGATCCCTCCGGCCAGCCGCTCGATGCCGTCCCCGACGCGATTGCCGATCAGCGGGCCAAGGCGATCAGCCAGGTCATTCAGGCGAACCAGCTGTTGGCCCAGGCGGGGCAGGTCCTTGGCGTCGAAGCCGTCGAGATACTGCTGCGGAACCTGACGCCCGACCTGGAGGAGGCAGCCTGATGCCGCGAGCGACGCACGCCGTCGTCTGCCGGGAGACGTCTCGTATCGTCTTCCGGCATCCCGACCTGGCGAGTGCCCGGTTGCATGGCGCCGCGATGGGACGGCCTCGGCACCGTGCGGGATGGCGGTGACGACGTGAGGGGGCATAGTATTGCGTCGTGCCACTCCTGAGGGCGAGCCTTCTCATGGCGCAGCGAGAGTCGGCCCGGACGATCCGCGTCACTGCCGCAGCGCATCTGACCGTGCAAAACACGCTCGCCTGCCTCTCACGCGATGCTGGCCAGCCCGAGCAATACGAGTACGTCGTCCCCCGCCGATACGCGGGGCACATCGCGTCGGCCGAGGTCGCCCTCCGTGCGCTCAACGTGAACGAGTTCCAGGCATCCTATTCGGGGCTAAGGACGAGGCACGGATGATCTCCAAGGGAGACCGTGATCGGAAGCTAACGCGACAGCTTGTGGAGAGCTTCTTCCGGGACTGGCACAGACAGCCAAGGAGGAAGTCAAACACCTCACGACATAAGGCGTGCGTTAACCAACAATAGCGGTTCAGATGCGCAAACAGCGCAATCAGTTTGAAATCGGTCCGCAAGCAGCCGAGTGCAGATTGCCAGACAGCGCCCCATTCGATAGTCTGCCCGAGGCGATATTTTTACCTTAACACCATCGAGCGCTTTTCTTCGGCGTTTATACTCGGCTATTTCTTGCTCACGCCCCGAGGGGTTCACAGCAGAAGGCCGCCGCAATGGAAAATTTAAAGACCTGGACCAAGCCGACGCCGGGGCGCACCGCCAGGGCCAAGTTCTGGTCCGAGTTCCATGTCACCCGCATGGCCACGGACGCGAATTACCCGCGCATGGGGATCTACATCCCCCCCAGGCTGGCCGTGCATATGTGGGACTCCTCGCTGAGGGTCCTCGAAAAGCAGCGGGCGCTTCCGACGATGAAGGAGCAGGTCGCGGCGATGACGTTGTCCGTCAAGACGACGCCCTACGTGATCGCCGTCATCCCGTCTGAGGAGCGGCTCACGTTTAAGTGGGTCAAGGGGTGCCAGGATTTCCTCGATTCGAGAAAGGAGATCTGGGCTCTGGCCGGTGCGGGTGTCCTGCTCATGCCGACATGGTACTGGCTGGAGATGCTGCTGATCGCGTACGGCGACCGCCAAGAGGCGCAACCGTTTCGCAGGAATGCGATCAGGGATGAGGGCCGCGGTGCCGTGCGGTACGCGCGCGAAATGGTGACGTTGATCGGGACCGAGGAGCACGCGGGCCCGCAGCCGAACTACCAAATCCTTAGCGTTCCCGTGACCGACGATCATTGACGAATGGAGAGAATCGGCCGGCGGCCATTGTGGCATGCTGGCCAATGGATACGCTTGCCTTTGAGACGGCGCCGCCGCTCAACTGACAACCAGGGACACGATGGACCCCCGCCGGGTGTCGCGGTGGGCCCAGGGTCAGCGCGAGATCCCACCCTGGGTTGGGCCCGTGCTGGCCCGGCTCCTCAGGGAGCGGGCCGCCGAGGCCGCCGAGATCGCCCACGAGATCGAGGGCGGATAGCAGAAGGCCCCTGATCGCTCCGGGGCCTTCACTCATTCCACGTCGCCATTCTCGGGGCCAGGCGACCCGTCCTTCTCCCGCCGCGCCTTCTCGCTGGTGATGAAAAGCTCCTGATCGGAAGGGGGCGTCTCGGCCATGCGCTGCAGGATCTCCGTCAGGGACACGGGCCTGTACCCCCAGGCATCCGCGCCGACGTCGAGGGAACGGGACGTGCCCGGCAGCCTCCCGTGCGAGTGCCCGTAGAGATGGATGGCCCCTCCCCAGATCCCGTCCCAGGTCCGCATGCCGTAGTGACAGAGGACGCAGCGCTGGCGGTCCACGAAGATCGTGCGCAGCACCTGGGGCTCAGTCGCCCAGGGAAGTTCGATGTGACGGGGACCATCGTGGTTCCCGATGATCAAGTGCTTCAAGCCCTTCAGGCGCGCGAACACCTCCTGGCATCGTTCCTTGCTGGAATTGAGCGCGAAGTCGCCGAGGTGGAAGACATCGTCCCCGGGGCGGACCACTGAATTCCACGCATGGACGAGGTCGTCATCGTGCCGGGCGATGTCGGACCATGGCCGGCTCTCCATCCCGAGAACCCCGCGGTGACCGAAATGCGTGTCAGACGTGAACCACGTCCGATGGGAGACGAACGTCTGCTGATGCTTCTTGCTGGTCTTCATGATGGCAGCCTCCGTGGAGAAGGGCTGCGCGCGCACGGCGTCACGCCCCCGGGGGGATCTCGTCGGTGAGGGGGGGCGCTATTCGGCGTTTCATCGGTGCCTCTGGGGCGTCGGGAATCGGCAGGGTCGCAGCTCCGGATTCCCGCGGTCAAGGCGACCCTGGGCGTGGCGTGCGGTCGTGGTGAAGGAAGGCCTAATGGGCCTCGTGGGACAGCACGGAGATCCTCGGCCGATGGGCCGGCCTGGGGTGGTTTCGCAGGTCACCCCCATGCGCATAAGGGCCTCCGGATCAGCCGGTTCTTGTTATGTTCACCACATAAGACGGTCCAAACCGTTCTATCGTGCGCATAAGGATCAGGCGGCCTGTCGGGTGGCGTCCTCGGAGGCCTGCCTCGCGGCCGCCATCCGGGCCTTGCCGGCCGCCTCGCGCTCCCGGCGCCGGGTGGCGATCTGGGCCCGCAACGTGGCGAGGTCCGGCAGCGCGGCCGCGGCGGCCTGCTCCTCGACCCAGGCGAACCATCGCTCCATGACGGGGCGCTTCAGGTCGAGGCGGTCGTCCTCCGTGTAGTGCCCCTCCAGGACGTCGTCGCTGCGGAATCCCTCGTTGTGGTCGATGACGAGCTTCACGTCGGACCGGGCCATCCGGAACTTCCGCTGGCACGTGTTCGTCAGGCACCGGCGCAGGTCATGGGGGCTCGCGCGAAGGCCGAGGTCGAGGAGCCGGTGGTTGATGCCGGCCGGGGAGATGTGGCCGTCGGCCGGTCCCCCCGCCTTCCTCGCCCGGATCTGCGGGAACAGGTACGGGCTGCCCCCGGTCCGGGCGATCTCGACCTGGGCCTGGATTCGCCCCCACAGGGCGGGGGGCAGCGGGATGCAGTGGCGGTGCTTGTCCTGGCGCCGGTCGGCCGTCTTGCGGTGGAGCGGGCCCATCGACCAAACGCCCCACCCGGGTGCCTCGTCCCACTGCACGAAGTCCGCGATCAGCGCGGTGCTGATCGCGCGCCGGCGCTGGCCGGTCGCGACGAGGAGTTCCATGGCGATGCCGAGCGACCGCTCGATGGCGCCCGCACGGGACACGGCCACCACGAAACCGGTCTCGGCCGGCGTGGCAGTGTACCCGCCGGCCACCTTCCCGTTGGCGCGCAGCTTCGTCCCGGAGGACCGTTCCGGGGCCTTCAGGCCGGCCATGGTCGCCTCGACGCCGGATCGGGTCCGGACGTGGTCCTGCGCCATGAAGTTCCAGAACGGGCGCAGGACGCTCGCGAGGTGCTCGGCCTGGCGTTCGCGGCCGCTCGCATGCACCCCGGCGACGATGCCGGCGAGGTCCTGGCGCGTGATCCGCTTGACCCGCCAGACCTGCTTCAAAGGATCGAGCTCGCGCATGTGCAGGATCGTCCGGTAGTCCTTCCAAGTGTCGTGGCGCCGGATGCGCGCCACCTCGGCGAGGTAGGCGTCCCGGGCCTGCTCCCACGTCCAGAACGGGGCGTCCTTGAAGTCGGCGGCGATCTCCGCGACGAGCTCGGGCGACTTCGGCGGCTTGCCGTCCGGCGCCGGCGGTTCGACCAGCCCGAGCTCGGCGAACGTGCGGTGGAGCCAATCGAGGTCGGGCACCCCGATCCGGCTCTCTACCCGCTCCACGGCCTTCGTGGCGATCAGGCGCGCCTGGGCCAGGGTCAGGACGCCGGGGGTTCCGATCTTGAGCCGGAAAGTCGAACCTCCCCGTTCCAGCTTGAGTCCCCAGGATGCCCCGCGGGGCTTGAGGCGCAGGATCAGGCCGACGCATCCGTCGTCGATGACGTCCCGGGGCTGGAACCCCTTCACGCATTCGGCGACGAGAGCATCGACGGACTTCTGGGTGAGCTTGACGGCCACGGGCGGACACCGGAGAAACTGGGGCGGATCTGGGGCGGCAACCTGGGGCGGCGGGCCCCGAGGGCAAGGCCGAAAACGGTCCGTGGTAAACGTCCGCGTAGGGGATCAGGGGTTACGGGGTGCCGAAACTGGGGCGGCAAGGCCTAGATGACAGGAATCATAATCCTCGTGTCGGGGGTTCGAGTCCCTCTCCCGCTACCATTCGTTTCAACCCGCCCGTTCAGTGACGTGGCGGGTTTTCTTATGGCTCGGTGGCGGATGCGGAGCTCGCTGGCGCCCGTCAGGGTCGTGAGCAGCTAAACCCTGTTGGCGGCAGGCTTCCAGGCCGGGCGATCGAGGCCGAGATGGTCCCGGAGCGTCACGCCGCCATACTCCCTCCGAAACAGACCGCGCCGTTGCAGGATCGGTACGACAGCGTCCACGAAGGTTTCGAGGCCTTCCGGCAGGACGTCCGGCATCAGGTTGAACCCGTCGGCGGCGCCCGCCCGGAACCAGGTCTCGATGTCGTCGGCGATCTGCTCTGGCGTGCCCACGACGATGCGGTGCCCGACCCCGCCGCCGAGGGCGCGGAGCAACGCACGCACCGTCAGATTGTCCCGTCGGGCCAGCGCGACGGTGCCGGCGAACATCGTGTGGTTGGCATCGGGCGGCAGCGGCAGCGGATCGGGCAGCGGCTTGTCGAGGTGGAGTCGCTCTGGGTCGATCCGGAGCGTCCCGGCAAGGCGCGCCACGCTGTATTCCAGCGGAACCAGCTCCCACAGCGCGTCCTGGCGCCGACGCGCCTCGGCCTCTGTGGCGCCGATCACCGTGGCGAGGCCGGGCAGCACCACGATGGCGGCCGGATCGCGGCCGTACCGCGCGGCCCGGGCACGCAAGTCGGCCGCATAGGCCGCGCCGTCCGGGATGGTCTGGGCGAGGGAGAACACCGCGTCCGCGGTGGCGGCGGCCAGTGCGCGGCCGTCCTCCGAGCCGCCGGCCTGGACGGTCACGGGGCGTCCCTGAGGCGAGCGCGGCACGGTGAGCGGGCCGGCGACTCTGTAGTGGACGCCGCGATGGTCGATCGCGTGGACCTTGTCGCCGTCGGCGAAGCGCCCGCTCGCCTTGTCGCCCACCAGGGCGTCGTCCTCCCAGCTGTCCCAGAGGGCGTGGACGACCTCCGTGAACTCGCGGGCGCGGGCGTAGCGCGCCCCGTGCTCGGAAACCCCGGCGAAGCCGAAATTACGGCCGGCGGCGGCATCCGCCGTGGTCACCACGTTCCACCCGACCCGGCCGCGGCTGACGAGGTCGAGCGTCGCGAAGCGCCGGGCCAGGTTGTAGGGCTCGTTGTAGCTGGTCGAAGCAGTGGCGATCAGCCCGACATGGGTGGTCGCAGCGGCCACGCTCGCCAGAACGATGGTCGGTTCGAGCGCCATGAACGGCCGGTAGTCGATCCGGTCGTTGATCGCCGGCGTGTCGGCCAGGAAGATCGCATCGAACTTGCCCCGCTCCGCGATGCGGGCGACGCGCACGTAGTGGTCGATGTCGATGAAGGCGTCCGGCCGGCTGTCCGGCAATCGCCAGGCCGAGGGATAGACGCCGGAATGCAGCAGGTTGACGTTGAGGTGAAGCTGGCGCTGCGCGGTCATCGAAGGTCCCGGATCAGCGGACGCGCGGCAGGACGTGCTCGGCGAACTGGCGCATCTCGGCCTCGAACGGCTGGAACTGCAGCATGAACAGGGCGATGCCGGCCTCGTGGAAGGCGCGGATGCGGGCCGCCACCGTCTCGTAGCTGCCCACCAGCCCGGCCGCGGTGCCGCCGTTGGTGCCGACATGGCGGCTCGCCGCCGCGTCGGTCTTGGCGAACATCACGCTCGCCGTATCGGTCCGGGCGCGGGTGTCGGCGCGCAACGCCGCGTCGCGCTGCGCCAGGGCGAGGAGGCGGTCCTGCTCGGCTTGTGCCGCCGCGTCGGTCTCGCGGGCGATGACGAAGGCCGAGAGGCCGTAGCGCAAAGGCCCGTTGGCCGCGTGCCGGCGGTGCATGTCGGCGATCAATTCACGGACGTCATCCAGCGGCTGGCCGTTGATGAACCAGACGTCGGCATGGTCGGCCGCCAGCGCCCGGGCGGGTTCGGATTCGCCGCCGACATAGATCCGAGGCCGCGGCCGATGGGTGCCGGCCGGGCGAAGCTGGTAGTCCTGGACCTGGAAATGCGCGTCCGACGCGGTGACGCGCTCACCCCGCATCAGGCGGTCCACGAGGCCGATCCACGCACGCCCGTAGGCATAGCGGTCGTCATGGGCCGGGAACGGTAGGCCGGCCCGCTCGAACTCGGCACGGTTCCAGGCATTCACGAGGTTCAGCGCGAAGCGACCGCCGCTGATATGCTCGATCTGGAGGGCCATCTTGGCCAGCACCACCGGGTGGTACAGGCCCGGCTTGATCGCCGCGATGATCTCGATGCGCCGGGTCAGGGCCGCCAAGGCCGCCGCGGCGGTCCAGGCTTCGAGCTGGTCGCGCGCCTCGTCGTAGGGGTTCATCGTGTGCTGCGCGACCAGCACGGAATCGAAGCCCAGCGCCTCGGCTTCGAGCACCAGGGCGCGGTTGCGCTCCCAGCTCGCGTCGTCCGGCTCGTCGGGGTCGTGGTGGGCGGCCCGGGAGCCGTGGACGGCGGCCCAGATGCCGAAACGGGGTGCGTCGGCCATCGAGTCAGCCCCTCTCCGCCGGCGGCGTCCAGACCGGGATGGCGGTGGCGTCGATCCGGCGCGGGATCAACTTGGCGTCGAGGAAGGTGTCGGCGATCGCCTGCTGCTCGCCGAGCTGAGCTCGCTCCACCGGCTCTACCAGGTAAGTGCGCCGGGCGTTGGCCGCGGCCACGACGGCGGGGGGCAGGTCGCCCCAGACGGGGGCGAGCAGCGCCACCGCCGCATCCGGGTTGGCCTTCGCCCACTGGCCGGCCTCGACAAGGGCCCGGTACACGATGGCCACCACCTCCGGATGGGCGGCGACGAAGCTGTCGTTCGCGAGGTAATAGCGGTGGTAGCTGGTCAGGCCTGTTCCGTCGGCGATGGTGCGCACCGGCCGCTTGGCCTCGGCGAAGGCCAGGAACGGGTCCCAGATCGACCAGGCATCGAGGCTGCCCTGCTCGAACGCGGCGGCCCCCTCGGGCGCTTGGAGATAGACCGGCCGGATGTCGTCGAAGCCGAGGCCGGCCCTCTTCAGCGCCGCGGCCAGGACGTAATGGCTGCCGGACCCGCGCGAGACGCCTACCGTTCGGCCCTTGAGGTCGGCGACGGTGCGGATCGATGAGTTCGCCGGCACGATGATCGCTTCGGCGGCCGGCGCGCCGCGCTCGCGGGCGTAGAAGGTCAGCGGCGCCCGCGCAGACTGCGTGAAGATCGGCACCGCATCGGCGACGTCGGCGTGGATGTCGACCGCGCCGGCATTCATCGGTTCGAGGACGTTGGTGAACAGGTGCCAGGTCGGCGTGAAGCCCAGCGGCGCCAAGCGCTCGGCCAGGGTGCCCTTCACCTTGAGGATCGTGAACAGCACCGAGGAGCGCTGCATGCTGATCTTCACCTCGCGCGCCGCTGCAAGCACCGCGGGCGACGCGAGGGGCAACGCCGCCGCGCCCAGACCGGCCAAGAGGAGGCTTCGGCGGGACGGGGACCTTCCAGCGGGCATATCGTCGGTCATGGTGGTCTCCGGTCGGCCAGCGCCCGTCCGCGTGCGTGCCGAAACCGAAAGGGCCGGTTCGACGGTGGCTAAAGTGCGCGATCACTATTGAAACCCGCGGGCGGGGTGCGATCAATGAAACAAGGTTTCGAATGCGCAGCGATTCGAAGAGCAGACGTTCTCCATGATCCGCAAGACGGGGGACGGAGATTTCTGAAGACAGAGTTTTCGGCGGACCTGTTCGCTGCTCTCTCGGCCGCGAGTGCAGTCGCCCGCCGATGCGAGATGGAATAATTCTCTGCCGTCTAGCAGGATTGTGAAAAAATAGTCTCTGCCGGCGGCGAACTATGTACCCGGCTTTCCTTGACCCCGCTCGGCGTCGAACGTCATACAGCTTGCTCTCAGATCACCCGATCATATTGCGGACCCGCGGGTCCCGCTCGAGGAGCACCCACAGGCTGTGTCCACCCTGCCGTCGCCCCGCGAACCCGCCGACGTGCCGCTGATCCGGTTCGAGAACGTCTCGAAGACCTATCCGGCGCGGAAGGGCGCGGCGCTGGTCACGGCGCTGTCCGGGATCGACCTGTCCGTTCCGGCGGGGACCATCCTCGGGGTGATCGGGCGCTCCGGTGCGGGCAAGTCGACGCTGATCCGCCTGATCAACGGCCTCGAACGGCCGAGCGCAGGGCGGGTGATGGTCGGCGACGCGGAGGTGTCGAGCCTGCCCGAGCGGGAATTGCGGACCGTGCGGGCCCGGGTCGGCATGATCTTCCAGCACTTCAACCTGCTGTCCTCGCGGAATGTGGCCGACAACGTCGCCCTCCCCCTGGAACTCGCGGGCTGGAAACGCGCGGCGATCCGCGCCCGCGTGGCGGAACTGCTCGCCCGCGTCGGGCTGGAGGCCCAGGCCGGGCGATACCCGGCGGAGCTGTCGGGCGGGCAGAAGCAGCGCGTGGGCATCGCGCGGGCGCTCGCGACCGAGCCGGACGTGCTGCTCTCGGACGAGGCCACCTCTGCCCTCGACCCGGAGACGACCCGCGCGATCCTGGCGCTGCTGAAGCGGATCAATCGCGACCTCGGCCTGACCATCGTGCTCATCACCCACGAGATGTCGGTGATCCGGGCGGTGGCGGACGACGTCGCGGTGATCGACCACGGCGCGATCGTGGAGCGCGGCACGGTCTACGAGGTGTTCACCCGGCCGCAGGCCGAGGTGACCCGCAGCCTCCTCGCCGGCGAGGTCGGCCTCGACCTGCCGGCCGCGCTGGCCGAACGGATCTCCGCCGATCCGCGCCCCGGCGGCGTGCCGGTGCTGCGCCTCGCGCTGCGGGGGCGCAGGCCGACACTGCGATCATCGCCCGGCTCGCCCGCGAGACCGGGATCGAGGCGGTGATCCTGGCCGGCGCGGTGGACGAGATCGCCGGCCGGCGCTTTGGCTCCCTGGCGCTCGGCCTGTCGCCGGGGCCGGACGTCACCGCGCGGGCCCAGGCCTATCTCGCCGCGCTCGGCATCCCGGCCGAATTCCTCGGCTATCTCCCGCCGGCCCAGGACGTCGCCCAAGACGTCGCGCAGGGAGCCGCCCGTGTCGCCTGAACTCATCGCCCTCCTGGTCCAGGCCACCGCCGACACGCTGACCATGGTGGCGCTCGCGGCCGCCATCGGCACGCTGTTCGGCCTGCCGCTGGGGGTGTTCCTGGCGACGAGCCAGCGCGGCGAGCTGCTGGCGGCGCCCGCGCTGAACGCTGCCCTCGGGGTGATCGTCAACGCGACGCGCTCGACGCCCTTCATCATCCTGGTCGTGGCGATCATTCCGTTCACCCGCCTGGTGGCGGGCACCTCGATCGGAACCTATGCCGCCAGCGTGCCGCTGACGGTGGCGGCCACGCCCTACATCGCGCGGCTGGTCGAGGCGGCGATCCGCGAGGTCGATCACGGCCTGGTCGAGGCCGCCCGGGCGTTCGGGGCGAGCCCGGCGCAGATCATCCGCAAGGTGCTGATCCCGGAGGCGCTGCCCGGCATCGTCCTGGGGCTGACCCTCGCGGTGGTGTCGCTGGTCGGCTACTCGGCCATGGCCGGCGCGGTCGGCGGCGGCGGGCTCGGCGACCTCGGCATCCGCTACGGCTACCAGCGCTTCCGGCCCGACATGATGCTGGCGGTCGTGGTCGTCCTGATCGTGCTCGTGCAGGTGTTCCAGAGTGCGGGCGAGCGCCTGGCGCGCCGGCTCAACCGGCGCCACCGCCAGAGCTGATCCGCATAAGACGTCGGCCCCGAAATCGCGAGATCGTCCGCCATGTTGCGTCGCCTGGTGCTTGCCGCCCTCCTCATGATGCCCGGTATCGGGCACGCGGAGGCCCTGAAGCGTGTCCGCATCGGCGCCACGCCGGGGCCGCACGGGCAGATCCTCGAGGCGGCGAAACCCGTCGCGGCGCGCAACGGCCTCGACCTGCAGATCATCGAGTTCTCCGACTACGTGGTGCCGAACGAGGCGCTCTCGGCCGGCGAGATCGAGGCGAACTCATTCCAGAACCAGCCCTTCCTCGACAATCAGAAGGCCGACCGCGGCTACAAGATCGTCGCCGCAGCCACGACGGTGAACTTCCCGCTCGGGATCTACTCGAAGCGCCACAAGACCTTCGACGCGGTGCCGACCGGCGGCACGGTGGCGATCCAGAACGACCCGACCAATGGCGGCCGCTCGCTGCTGCTCCTGCAGGACAAGGGCGTGATCAAGCTGAGAGCCGGCACCGGGTTCAAGCCGACGGTGGCCGACATCGTCGAGAACCCGCGCAAGCTCCGGTTCATCGAGGTCGACGCGGCGCAGACGCCCCGGTCCCTGGACGATGTCGACGCCGCCGCGGTGAACACCAACTTCGCCACGCCCGCCGGCCTGAAGCCCTCGGACGCGATCCTGAAGGAGGAGCCGAAGGGCCCCTACGTCAACCTCCTGGCGGTCCGCGAGGCCGACCGCGACCAGCCCTGGGTGAAGGCGCTCGTGGACAGCTACCGCAGCCCCGAGGTCAAGGCGTTCATCGAGAAGACGTTCGGCAGCACCGTGCTGCCGAGCTGGTAGCGGACGCACCGCCCCGCGCGCACCCGGCCGTGGTTCGCGACGCGATTCGTCCGGCGGCACCGCTGAGCGTTTTCCGCGCGCGGGGCCTCGATAAGTCCGGACTGGGCCGAGCGTGCCGCTTTCCGGCTCGAACGATGTTCCGCCGAAGAGCGCGCCGCGAGAACCACGCGTTCATGCAGTCGTTCGTCAGGAGATCGAGGTTCCAAATCGATCGACGACGGTCGTTTTTCCCGCGATCCGGCTTGAGATCGTGGCTCGACTTGGCGAATCCATAGGTCCCGCCCCGAAGGCCTGCAGGTTTTCGGCAGCGTCGATCAACGTGGAAAGCTTCAGGCGATGGCGCAGTGGGATGCGGGTTGGGGCGCTGGCCCGAGCGAGCGCTACGAGGATCTGGCCGCGCGCTTCCGGCCCACCTTCGCCGGGATCCGCGCCACCGCGGTTGAGCGCGACCGCACGCACCGCCTGCCGCATGCCGAGATCGGGTGGCTGAAGGAGGTCGGCTTCACCACGTTGCGCCTGCCGTCCGAGGCCGGTGGCCACGGGGCCAGCCTGCCCGAGCTGTTCAACCTGCTGATCGAGCTGTCGCAGGCCGATTCCAATGTCACCAACGCCCTGCGCGCCCATTTCGGCTTCACCGAGGACGTGCTCGGCTCGACCGCGCCGGACTGGCGGACCCGCTGGATCGCCAGGATCGCCGCCGGCGAGACCGTGGGCAGCGGTGTCTCCGAGACCGGATCCGCCAAGGTCGGCCAGTTCGATACGGTTGTCCGTCGGCGGGGTGCCGAGCGGGTCGTGTCGGGCAGAAAATTCTACACCACTGGCTCCCTGTTCGCGGACTACATCCACCTCTCGGCCGATGACGAGGACGGGGCGGCCCTGGTGGCGGCTGTCCCGACCGGGGCGCCCGGCGTCGCGATCGTCGACGACTGGGACGGGTTCGGCCAGGCGCTCACCGCGAGCGGCACGATCCGGTTCGACGACGTCGTCCTGCCGCCCGACCTGATCAAGCCCGATCCGGCCCGCTTCCCCTACGCGATGGCGTTCTTCCAGCTCGTCCACCTCGCGACGCTCGCCGGCATCGGGCGTGCCGCCGCCGAGGATGTCGGGCGCCTGGTGGCCGAGCGGACCCGTGTCTACAGCCACGGCAATGCCGGGCGGAATGCCGAGGATCCGCAGATCCTGGCCGTGGTCGGCCGGGTGCGCGGCAACGCCTACGCGGCCGGCGCCGTGGCGCTGAAGGCGGCCGAGGCCCTGCAGCGCGCACATGAGCTGCACCGCGACGCGGGTGGCCGGGGGACCGAGGCGCAGGCGGTGCGCGCCACGGCGCTCGCCGATGTCGAGGTCAACCAGGCGGTCACGGTGGTCACCAACCTCGTGCTGGAGGCGACCACGATCCTGTTCGACGCGCTGGGCGCTTCGGCGGTGAAGCAGGGGCTCGGCCTCGACCGCTACTGGCGCAACGCCCGCACCATCGCGTCGCACAACCCACGGATCTACCGGGACCGGATCGTCGGCGCCTTCGCGGTGAACGGCACCGAGCCGCCACGCCAATATCGCGTCGGCACCGCCTGAAGTGATCCGCCGCCGGGGGCGGCGCTGGAGATCATCCGCGTCTTTCGGGCAAGCAAGCGAAAAACGTTTCCGAGTCCACGAAAAGATCAGAAGACGCTTTCATTGACTCGGCGTCGGCCTGACTGAATATTGGATCCGTTGATCCCTCGACGGATCATTCACCCGAATTGAGGATGCACGATGTGCTCGGCCGCGCGGTCGGGCCACCTCCTGCGTCGGCCCAGCCTACCGCGCGTTCGCGCGGCCCGGAGACGTGCGATGATCGACGACCCGTCAGATTCGGGATCCGAAGCGTGCGGCCGTATACCCTCGCGCCGTCTGATGCTGCGGGCGGGCGTCGCCGCGATGGCCGCCCCGTTCGGCTTGGGGATGGGCGCGAGCCAGGCCTGGGCGCCCGGACCCGGCGCGCCGTTCGATCCCGGTCCGCTCTGCCGGCCAGCGGCGGTCGAGGCTCCATCGGGCCCGCTGCGGCCGGTCAAGCTGGCCTGGAACGCCACGGCGATCTGCACCGCCGCCGCCCCGCTCGCCAAGGAGCAGGGCATCTTCGCCAAGCACGGCCTCGACGTCGAGTTCGTCAATTTCGGCGGTGCGACCGAGGCCCTCCTGGAGGCCATCGCAACGGGCAAAGCTGATGCCGGGATCGGCATGGCTCTACGCTGGCTCAAGCCCCTGGAGCAGGGTTTCGACGTGAAGATCACCGCCGGCCTGCATGGCGGCTGCCTGAGGCTGCTGGCCGACAGGTCCAGCGGCATCACCGACATCGAATCGCTCAAGGGCAAGACCATCGCGATCAGCGACCAGGCGAGCCCAGCCAAAAACTTCTTCAGCCTTCAGCTGGCCAAGGTCGGGATCGACCCCGACAGCGGCGTCACGTGGCGGCAATACCCGGCCGACCTGTTGAATCTCGCCGTGCAGAAGGGTGAGGCGCAGGCCCTGGCCGACGGCGACCCGCGCACCTGGATCTGGTTGAAGGACCCGCGCTTCACCGAGATCGCGACGAACCTGTCGGGGGAATACGCGGACCGCACCTGCTGCGTCGTGGCGGTCCGCGGCAGCCTGTTGCGGAACGACCGGGCGGTCGCCGCGTCCCTTACCCGGGCGATCCTGGAGGGCGGCCACGCCGTCCACGAGAACCCGGAAGCGGCCGCGAAGGCCTTTGCCGGGTATGGCGGCAAGGGATCCATCGAGGATCTGGCCACGATGCTGCGCAGCCAGCAGCACGGCGACAGTCCGGTCGGCGGCCGTCTCAAGGAGCAACTCGCCCGTTACGGCGATGAGCTGAAGCTGGTGAACGTCCTGAAGCGCTCGACCGATACGGCGAAGTTCGCCGAGCGGATCTACGCCGACGTGCTGAGCTGAGCCGCCTCATGTCCGGAAGCATCACCGCCGGGACGGCCCCGCGCAGCACCGCCGCCGAACCCGCTCGCCTTTCTGGTCCGCCCTGGCGCATCGTCCTGGCCGGCCTCGCCTGGCTGGCGCTCGCGGGCCTGACATCGCAGTTGCCCGAGGCGGGCGACTTCCCGAGGACGGCCGTATTCGCGCAGGGATCGGCAGCCATCGGGCTCGCGCTGCTGCCGCTGGGTCTCCTCGCCGGCTCGCTCGGCACGATCGGGGCGCGTCTGCGGCACGGGAGCCCGTGGCTGGCTGCGGTGGCCGTCGCCCTTCTGGACTGGGAACTGGTCACGGCGAAGCTCGATCTCCTGCCGATGCCGTTCTTCCCGCCGCCCCAGGCGATCCTGGAGGTATTCCTCGACGATTGGCGAAAGCTCGGCGGCAGCACGCTGAACTCGCTGATCCTGCTGGCGGGCGGCTACGCCATCGGGTCGAGCGTCGGCTTCGTCCTCGGCGTCGCCATCGGAACCTCCAAGGCGGTCGGCTACTGGGCGCATCCGGTGCTGCGCTTCGTCGGCCCGCTCCCGGCGACCGCGTGGCTGCCGCTCGCCTTCTTCGTCTTCCCGTCTTCGTGGTCGGCCAGCACCTTCCTGGTCGCTCTGGCCACCGGCTTCCCGGTGACGGTGCTGACCTGGTCCGGGGTGGCAGGCGTCAACAAGGCCTATTTCGACGTGGCGCGGACGCTCGGTGCCTCGCGCAGCTTCCTCATCCTGCGGGTGGCGATCCCGGCAGCGCTGCCGCACGTCTTCGTCGGGCTGTTCATGGGGCTCGGCGGCTCCTTCGCGGTGCTGGTGGTGGCCGAGATGCTCGGCGTGAAATCGGGCCTCGGCTGGTACCTGCAATGGGCGCAAGGTTGGGCGGCCTACGCCAACATGTACGCGGCGCTGATCGTGATGGCCCTGATGTGCTCGTCGCTGATCACCCTGCTGTTCCGTCTGCGCGACCGCCTGCTCGCGTGGCAGAAGGGGCTGGTGCAATGGTAGCCGACGCGTTGGAACGTCCAGCGAACCTGGTTCTCGGCGCGAGCCTGCACGCGGAGGCGGTGAGCCACGCCTTCGATATCCGCGGCGCGCCCCTGTCGGTGCTCGATCGCGTCAGCCTCACCGTCGCGCCGGGCGGGTTCGTGGCTCTGCTGGGCCCCTCGGGATGCGGCAAGTCCACGCTGCTGAGGCTCGTCGCCGGGCTGGAGCCGCCCGACCAGGGCGCCATCACGGTCGACGGCCAGCTGGTCGAGGGGCCGGATCCGTCCCGCCTGCTCGTCTTCCAAGATCCGACGCTCTACCCCTGGCGGACCGTGCGCGGGAACGTGGCGCTCGGGCTCGAGGCCCAGGGCGTCGGCCGGACGGCCCGCGCGGCGCGGATCGAGCAGGCCTTGGGGCTCGTCGGGCTGTCCGGCTTCGCGGACGCCTATCCGCACCAACTCTCCGGCGGCATGGCCCAGCGGGCGGCCCTGGCCCGGGCGCTGGTCAACGAGCCGCGGTTGCTGCTCCTCGACGAACCGTTGGGCAAGCTCGACGCGCTGACCCGGCTGGCCATGCAGGCCGAGATCCTGCGCCTCTGGCAGGAGAAACGCTTCACGGCAGTGCTGGTCACGCACGACGTCGAAGAGGCGCTGATCCTGGCCGAGCGCGTGATCGTGCTCGGCGACCGCCCGGCCGCGATCCGGGCGGAAATCCCGGTCGAGGTCCCCTACCCCCGCTACAGGGACGATCCCGACCTCATTCGCCTGCGCCGGACGATCCTGGAGATCCTCGGCCAGGCGACCTGATCGGGATCGGCCGGCTGCGTCACACCCGCCGCTTGCCCCGGAGGCCCGCGCCCGGTGGTAGAGTGCCGTCATCGCTCCCCACCTCGGATCACCCGATGCCCGCCTCCCGCCGAAGCCTGATCGCCGGCCTTGCCGCAGTCGCCCTTCTCACGCCTCAGCGCGCCGCCCGGGCGGCCACGGTACTGCGGATCGGCTACCAGCGGTCCTCGACGCTGATCGCGCTGCTGCGCCAGAACGGCAACCTGGAGAAGGCGCTGGCACCCCACGGGACCGCGCTGTCCTGGCACGAATTCACGAGCGGGCTTCCGATCATGGAGGCGCTGAACGCCGGGCAGATCGACGTCTCGGCCGACGTGGCCGACACCGTGCCGATCTTCGCGCAGGCAGCCGGGGCCCGGATCACCTACATCGCCCAGGAAGCGCCCTCCCCGGACGCGCAGGCGATCCTGGTGCCCGAAGCCTCGCCCGCCAAGACAGTGGCCGACCTGCGCGGCCAGCGGGTCGCCGTCACAAAGGGTGCAGGCAGCCATTACCTGCTGCTCGCCGCCCTCGCGGAGGCGGGCATGACCTTCAAGGACATCACCCCGGCCTACCTGACGCCGGCGGACGGCCGGGCCGCGCTCACCAGCGGCGGCGTCGAGGCCTGGGTCGCCTGGGATCCGTTCCTGTCCGCCGCCCGGCAGCAATCCGGCGCGCGGGTCCTGCGCGACGGCACCGGGCTGTCACAATACAAGCGCTACTACCTCGCGGCCGACCCCTACGTGGCCGCCAACGGTCCGGTGCTTGCCGCGCTGTTCGTCCAGCTGGCCGAGACCGGCGCCTGGGTGAAGGCGCAGCCGGACGACGCGGCCGCGCGCCTGGCGCCCCTGTGGAAGATCGAACCGGAGGTGATCCTGCGGGCGAACGCGCGGCGCAGCTACCGGGTGGAGCCGGTGACCCGGACCGGCCTCTCCGAGCAGCAGAAGATCGCCGACGCCTTCCGGGCCGAACGCCTCTTGCCCCGTCCGGTGGACGCGTCCGCCCTCGCAATCTGGGCGCCCCCGGCGCGCTGACACCTCAGGCGAGGGGGACGCCGAGAACCTTCCGGCTTTCCTCCGCCAGCACCGCGTGACGCACTGCGACCGGGCCCTCGGTGGGCGTCTCCTGGGCGGCCTTGGCGATGATCGCCTTGAACCGTTTCTTGTCCCAGGAGCGGGGGCCCAGGGATTTCGACACGGCTTCGAGCACGACCCGCACAGCCAGCGACCGCTGGCGTTCCCGCGCCAGCTCGGCGGCCAGGAGCGGATCCGCGAACTGCGCCGCGCCGATCGGCACGACCAGGACCGCGTTGTCGGCCAGCGTCGGATCGTCCTCACCGGGCCCCGCCGGATCGTCGGAGGCTTTCCGCAAGTGCAGGATCTTCGTCGCCTCGTTCAGCAGGATCTGGTGCTGGATCGGAGCCAGGGCGTTCGCGGGAACGTCCTGGCCGGCGAGTGCGATCAGCTCCCTGAACCGGCGGCGCTTCAGGCCGAACCGACTGGTGCTGGCCTGCACGGCCGCGAGCACTCGCTTCAGCGCTGCCGTGCGGTATTCGGCGCGCAGGAGCCGGTCGCGCAAAGTCGCCGCCGTCTCGCTGAGCGGCCCGTCCGGTAATTGTCGTGCCTGATCGGCCAGTTCCAGGATCACGCGCTGCATAAGGGCTGTGCGTTGCCGCTGGGCCTCGTCGTCGGAGGGGCGCGATGCACCCTTGCGCAGCCAGACGAAGAACTCCGTCGCATGCCGCTCCTGGATGTCCTCGACCGCAAGATCGAGATAGCCGAGCAGCGACAATTCCAGGATCATCAGGCTGAAGCTCGACGGCACGAACACCCAGGCATGCGCGTCGGTGTAATCGGGACGCTGGGCGGCCGCATGCCATTGCGGTGCGTCGGTAAGCGGGCAGACCGGTTCGGCCGGCTGGCAGTCGCCGGCGGCCCAAGCGCCGGCACCGCCCGGCTTCAACGCCATGTTCAAGGCGTAGTCGATATGCGTGCGCAGCGTGTGCCGGTCCCGGCGCTCGAGGAACGCCGTGATCGCGTCTGCCGTGCCGGAGAGCGGGCGGTAGAAGTCGAAGCACTTGCGTTTGTCCGGCACGGCCAGGATCACGACGCCATCCGGCTTCAGCAACGTCTCCGCGGCCTTCAGGAACGTCACGATGTCGGTGGTGTGCTCGATGACGTGGCTGGCGATGAAGGCGTCGAAACGTCCATGCTGATCGCTCGGGACCGCATCGGCAAGAGAACCGCCGGTCCAGACGATGTCGACCTCCTCGATCCGATCTATCGTCTGATCATGGTATTTCCGGAGGAGGTCCTCGCGTGACGCGTGGTCGACGACGATCGTGTTCCAACCGTCGCGCTTCGGAGCAAGTGGATTGAAACTGGGTCCGATCTCGATGATCCGCGCGTCCTTGCTCAGAGATCGCAACAGTTGCGGCGCTCGCTCCATGTTCAGCTTAGCTCCTCATTAGCGTGCCGCCGCGTACGATGGCGGCGGAGGATCGACATTTCGTTGCGGAGGAAAAGGTCCGGTGCAGAAAAGGCCGCTCGCCGTGGTCACCATGGCCTACAATGAAAGCACGATGTTACCGCTGTGGTTGAGGCATTACGACCGGCAGGTCGGGGCCGAGAACTGTTACGTTCTCGATCACGGATCCGATGACGGCTCGACGATGGGGATCCCAGCGAACCGGATCCGGTTGCCCAGGACGCCGCTGGACGAATGGGCGCGCGTGAATACAATTCGCGATTTTTGTGCTTCGTTGTTCATCGGTTTCAAATGCGTGCTCTTCACCGATACCGACGAATTGGTCGTTGCCGACCCGGATGCCGCATCATCACTGTCGGACTATATCGCGTCGCGGGATGTGCCGCCGGTCCTCGATCTGTTCGGCGCCGACGTCCGCCATGTCGAGGGTGAGGCACCGATCGACCTCCAGCGGCCGATATCGCTGCAACGCGGATATATCCGCTCGATCTCGTCCCTCTGCAAGGCGACGCTGATCTCAAAGCGTACCGATTGGCATATCGGTTTTCACTGTGTCGTCCACGATCATCGACCGAAATTCGGCGATCTGTTCTTGTTTCATCTTGCGCATTGCGACAACGATATCTTGTTCGAGCGCCAGAAGAAGCGCAACGCCGCCGCACCGATCAGTATTCCGGATTCGCACCACGCCATTCCGCCGTCAGAGTTTCGGGATCATATCAAGACCGAGCTTGCCGGACTCACGAGACGACGCATCCAGCTGCGCGCCGGGGAAAATCTCTTCGAAACGACGAAGAGACTATTCGCCGACGCTATCGAGCGCAAGAGTTGGGCGCAGGCGCCTGATCTTTGGCAATTGCCGGAGCGATTTGTCGGAACGTTTTGACGGCTTTGAGGGCGCGGCCCGCTCGGACGCCCGTCGCAGCGGTTCGATTGACCGCTGCGCGGGTGGTGCGTAGCAGCTTACCGTTGCCGACAAGCCGTTATCTGCACGGGCCGCAGATCGCGCGGGGCCGGGCAGCACGATCGATCATAGCCGCATGGGAGAGGCCGCATCTTCGACCTGTGCGTTCAGGACATGCAGCACGCTTCGGACCCTTGGCCCGAGCGCGTGGCGGATCTCGCGCACGCGGCGCTCATCGACGAGCTTGAGACGTGGCCCAAGCCCGGTCTCGTCAGCCCGGTCGATTCCGGCAGCCACCATGACATGGATGCCGGCACCCTGCGGCGGAGCGCGGCGGCGATCCGCCCGTTCTTCGTGGCGCTCGTGTCGGCCGGCCGCGAAGGCGCTGGAATGGACGAGCTGCGGGCGATCGGGTTGCGGGCCGAGGCGGCGATGCTGGAGGCGACCGGCGGCGTCAACGCCCATCGCGGCGCGATCTTCGCCCTGGGGCTGATCTGTGCCGGCGCCGGTGTCACCGGGGACATCCCGGCCTCGGCCGAGGCCCGGGCCGAGGCCGTGGGCCGGCTGTGGGGCGGGGCCATCGCGGGGGCGCAGACTTCCGCCGACAGCCATGGCGGTCGGGCCGCCCGCCGCTACGGTGTCGGGGGCGCCAGCGCGGAAGCCGCCGCCGGTTTCCCGACCATCCGGGCCGTGGGCCTTCCGGCCCTGCGCCTCGGCCGTGCCCAGGCGCCGGACGATCCCCAGGCTGCACGGGTCCAGTGTTTCTTCGCGCTCCTCGCGATCCTGGACGACACCAACCTGCTTCACCGCGGCGGCGCCGAAGGATTGGCCCGGGCGCAGGCCGCCGCGACGGATTTCCTCGAAGCGGGGGGAATCGCCGACCCGGGTTGGCGTGACCGCGCCGTGAGGATCCATCGCAGCTTCGTGTCGGCGCGGCTCAGTCCCGGCGGGTGCGCCGACCTCCTGGCCACGACGCTTTTCCTCGAGGCGTTGTCCCAGCCGTCGTGACCGTACGCGGGCCCGGCCAGCGCGCTCCGTTCGGCCGCATGGGAACGGGCCCGATCCGTGCCTACATGAGAAGCATCGTCCATCACGCCCCGGCCAAACCCGTGTCCCTGCTCAGGTTCGCGTTCCTCGCGCTCGTCCTCGTCTTCCTGGTGCCGGTCGCGGTCTCGGCCACGCTGTATTGGCTGCGCGCGAGCGGCGACTGGCGCTCCGCGGACCGGTCCAGCGCCGGCCTGCTTCCGCCGGCCGAATCGAATCCCTCGGCCGTCGTCCGGATCTTCTCCGCCCGCACCGTGAGCTGGCGCGGGATCGTGGCGACCCACAGCTGGATCGTGATCAAGGGGACCGGCGAACGCAGATACCGGCGCTTCGATTACACGGCCTGGGGCCAGCCGATCTGGATCGACCGCTTCGTCCCGGACGGGCGCTGGTTCGGCAACCCGCCCGAGATCGTGTTCGCGGCGGACGGGTCCGACGCGGAAGCGATGCTGCCGCGCATCCGCAAGGCCGTGGCCGAGTACCGCTACGCGCGCCCCGGAGATTACGTGGTGTGGCCGGGTCCGAACTCGAACACCTTCGTGGCGGCCGTGATGGCGGCGGTGCCCGAGATGCGGGCCAGCCTCCCCGCCACGGCGATCGGCAAGGACTTTCCCTATGACGGCCGCTGGATCGGGTGGACGCCGTCCGGGACCGGTATCCGGATCAACCTCGGCGGCTATCTCGGGTTGACGCTCGCCTGGGTCGAAGGGCTGGAGTTGAACCTGCTCGGCGGCGTCGCCGGGATCGATCTGCGCCGTCCGGGCATCAAGCTGCCCGCGATCGGTCGCCTCGGCATCTGACGGCCGATTGAACCGGCCCGTCGATCGGATCCTGTCCGGCAGGGAAGCGCGAACGGATTTCAGACGGCCGCTACATCACAACGTCGTTTCATCGCATAGCATAGGCTCGGCCGAGCTTAGTGCAATCGAACCAAATCGGTATAAAGACACCCATCGATTCGGCGCGGTGAGCCGTTTTTAGGCACCGACGTCGATTTTGCATCTTGCTTGATCATGTCGACACGGGCGACATGACTCACAGGGAGAATATTGAAGTTGAAATTTTGTATGCCAGTTCGTTGCGCGGACGGTATCCGGAGACGTGTTCATGACGAGGGATTCCGACACCACCCGGTTTGAGCCCAGCGAGCGGCTGGCCCGCATCTCGGACGCGTTGGACCTCCCGTTATCGGTCTTCTACGGTGGCGGGCAGGATGCCGCCGTCGCCCAGGTCGCCGACGAGGGGACCGGATACCTGCTCGCGCTCATCGCCGCGTACCTGCGGGACGCGAAGCCCGAGGCCCGCCGCAGCTTCCTGCAATCGGTGGAGGCGCTCATCAAGGCCGAATCGCTGTGACGGAACCGGGGCCCCGCCGCCTGATGCGCAATGGCGGGAACCAGCGCCGGCCCGAGACGCCTCAGTTGCCGTTCCGGGCGATCTGGGTGCGGGCCGGGCTCGCGGCCAGGCTCGGCAGCGGATCCTGCGTGCCAGCCACCACCACGAGGCGTTGGATTTCGCCCCGCAGGTAAGCCTGCAGGAATCGTTCGTAGTCGCGGAACGAGACGCACCCGTTCGAATCACCGCGCGGTCCGAGCATGAACGTATGGGCCAACAGCCCGACGCGGCCGTAGACGGCCTCGTTGCCGCCGACCGGGGTGAGCCGGATCGCCCGCACGCCATGGAACAGCTGCTCCCGCTCCCGGAGGTCGTAGGTGCCGGGCGGTGTCGGGCCGCGCATCCGCACGTTGACCATCCGCGGCTCGTCGAGGCCTTCCCCGAGGCCGGAATGCGCTTCGAGCTTCTCGCCGTTCGGCAAAATAACGATGCGGGCCGCGATGTTGTAGATCGCGGTCCCGGCCGTGGGGCGCGTGTCGGTGGGGGCGAGCGGCGGCGAGATGCGCCGCTGCGGCACGAGATCGGCCGGCCGGCTCTCGAGGGCCGCGTAGGCCAGGGCAGGTGCGCGCTCGACGCCGAACAGTTTCTCCAGGAACGAGCGGTCGTCCTCGCGGGGCTGTGCCGGAAGCGGCGGCAGCTCGCGTCGGGCCACGCGCCGCTCGGCCCTGCGGCCGAGATCGGGTCCGCGCGCGGACCGGAATTCAGGCGGCCTCGGAACCGGGAGCGGAACGGTCATCGCCGTGCGCGGGGGCTCCGTGATTTGGGTCTCCGGCACGGGGGCCGGAATCGACAGGGCTGGGGAGGTTCGATCCCCGACCACGCCCAGCGCGACAGGGGACCACCGGTCGCGTCGCGCCAGGCCTCGTCGACCGGCGCTTCCGCCGCGAGCGGCACGGTATCCGGGGCCGACTCGACCCCCATGCTCTGGCGGTCGGGAACGGCCGGCCTGTCGTCGGCCCGTTGAAGGGGCGGCTGAAGAAGCCCGCTCCCCAGGGCCGACAGCGCGACCGCCGCGGTCAGGACCGCCAGCGGGCCCGCACAGGAGCGGCGTGCCATCCGGGTGGTGGGGCCGCCGAGCGGCACGGAGTCGATAGCCATGCGGGCGCCAATGCTCTCGTCGCGGAGCGGGCGCCTGCCGGATCATCGCCACCGCGGTCCCTGAGAACCGTCGATGGGTATCGATGGGCCGGCCGGCCCCGCCGGGACGAAACAGCGGGACCGGGCCGGCTTTTCTGCGGCAGCTGCGTGGTCGATTCAGGATCGATCGGGACTATTTTCGGGCCAATAGCGGTACAACCCGATTGGCCCGAACAGTATTCGCCAACAGCCAAGCTTCAATCGTTGTCGATCTGCTTGCCGAGCTGCGCGATCGCCCGCTCGTAGACGGTTGCCGCGTTCCAGCCCTGGAGCGCCACGAAGTTCGGCTCGCCGGGCTGGTAGCCGGCACCCGGGCGCCAGCCATGCGCCTTCAGGAAGTTCGCGGTCGACGACAGGGCGGCGTTGACGTTGTTCAGGTCGCCGGTGCCGTAGGTCAGCACGTTCTTGGGCAGGAACTGCGTGTGGCCGACCTCGCCGTGGGCGGCGCCGCGGGTGCTCGACGACAGCAGGCCCCGGTCGACCAGGGTCAGGGCCGCGTAGAGCTGATCCGTGAAGTATTCGGAGCGGCGGCAATCATAGGCCAGCGTCGCGACCGCCGAGAGCGTGTTGACGTTGCCGCGGACCGCGCCGAAGCCGGTCTCCATGCCCCAGATCGCCAGGAGCGGACCCGGGGGGACGCCGTAGCGCTGCTCGATCGAATCGAACAGGGCGGCATGGGTCCGCTTGAGCTGACGCCCCTTCGAGACGATGGTCGGGCCGCCGCGCTTGGCCAGGAACTGCTCCAGCGACAGCTTGAAGCTGCGCTGGCCCCTGTCGGCCGAGATCGTCGCCGTGGAGTAGCTGGTGGTCTCCAGCGCCGCCAGGCTCGCCGCGCTGGCCTTGCCGCGCGCCTCCTGGGCGAATTCCCGCTTCCAGGTCTCGAACCCGGCCGCCGAGTTGCCGCACTGCGCGGCCTCCGCCTGTCCGGCCACGCCGGAGAGCCCGGCGAGCGCCGCCACAGCAAGGGTCATACGCCGCATTTGTTCGATCACGCCCAACACTCCTTCGGCGCGAGATCGCGCCACGTTTCTCAACCGATACCGGGGAACATCTCGTCGATAACAGGGCGAGATGATGTCGGCCACGCCGTCCGCCGGCCGTGTGGTATTCGGACCATAGCCGATGCACGCGCGCGCGCTGAGGCGTCCGGATGGACATTTGCCATCATCGTGAACGGCGCCGCGCCGCGTTCGACGCCGGACCCCTTCGGCGGGCGCCGCGTCGGCGATGCCGGTTCCAACGCCACGCATCCATCTGCCGGAGCGCTTTCCGCCGACGGGATACCGGTTCGGCATCAGTAAGCGGGTCGAATCCAGGACTGCGAGCCGGTCCGCTTGCAACGCGGTCGGGAACGGCTCTAAGGCCGCGGCGCAAGACGATTCCCGATGCCGAAAGGTTTTGTTCGCGGCGAATGCTTTGCCAGCGAAGTGCATATCGGTAAAAGAACCTTTTGTGATGTCACAACATCGTCAAACGACAATCATAGCTTTGCCGGCGGAAAGATCGCTGCGGGGATACGGTGTGGGGCCGATGACGTTCCGCTTGATGATGCGCCACCGGCGCCGCCGTCCCATCTGATCGCCGGGCGCTCGCGATGTCCGTGATGTCATCGGCGGATCGTCCGCCCCCCGCCCGAGACAGCGCCGCCAGCGGCCGGCTCGAACCCCGCACGGTTCCGATCCGGGCCTGAGCCCGCCCTTTCCCGAACCCCGGATCCATCGGCGCGCGGCGCGGCCGGCGGCCGGGCGCCTCAACCTGACAGACAGCGAGAGACAGGACCCTCATGGCCCTCGGAACGCACGGCACCGGTTCACCGCGGGCGGCGACGCTCGGTCCAGACCTCGATCGCGACGGCGTCGCCAAGGCCTATGGCCGCTGGGCACCGGTCTACGATCTGGTGTTCGGCCCGGTCTTCGCCCAGGGCCGGACCCTGGCGGCGGCGGCCGCCGAACGGATCGGCGGACGTGTCCTCGAAGTCGGTGTCGGCACCGGCCTGTCGCTGCCGGCCTATCGGCGGGCCGCCAGCATCGTCGGGATCGATATCTCGGCGCCGATGCTGGAGAAGGCGCGCAGCCGCGTCGCCCGCTTGGCGCTGCGCAACGTCGAGCGCCTCGCCGTGATGGACGCCGAGCATCTCGATTTCGCGGACGCGTCCTTCGACGTGGTCGTCGCCCAGTACGTCGTGACCGCGGTGCCGAACCCCGAGGCGGCCCTCGACGAGTTCGCCCGGGTGCTGCGTCCCGGCGGCGAGATCGTCATCACCACCCGGATCGGGGCCGAGGGCGGCCTGCGGCGCCTGATCGAGCACACGTTGATGCCGATCACGAGCCGCCTGGGATGGCGGACCGAGTTCTCCTGGGAGCGCTACGCCGCCTGGGCCGCGACGGCACCCGTGGAGGTCGTGGAGCGACGGGCCCTGCCGCCGCTCGGCCATTTCTCCCTCATCCGCCTGCGCAAGCGCGACGCCTGACCGCGCGCCTTCTGACCCGTCCCCCACCCTCGATCGGAGAAGCACGGCATGGCGAGTTTTCTTGAGACCCTGCGCGTCCAGCGCTGGGACGACCACCGCTATTACCACCACAACCGGATCAACCAGAGCCTGCACGTGGTCAGCGCCGTGAGCTTCTTGGTGGCCTACGCGGTGGCCTTCAAGGATCCGGCGACGGCGGCGCTGATCGGCTGGCTCCTGGCGATGACGAGCCGGCAGGCGGGCCACCTGTTCTTCGAGCCGAAGGGCTACGACCACGTCAACCACGCGACGCACGAGCACAAGGAAGAGATCAAGGTCGGCTACAATCTGCAGCGCAAGATCGTGCTGCTGGCGATCTGGGCGCTGTCGCCGCTGCCGCTCTACTTCGATCCGAGCCTGTTCGGCCTGATCTCGCCGCACCAGACGACCACCGACCTGATCCGCAACGTCGGCTGGATCTGGCTGTGGCTCGCGATGGCCGGCCTGCTGTTCCGCACGGTGCAGCTGTTCTTCGTGCGCGACGTGCAGACCGGCCTGGTCTGGGCGACCAAGATCCTCACGGACCCGTTCCACGACATCAAGCTCTACTACAGGGCGCCGCTGGCCCTGCTGCAGGGTGAGATGGTCGAGGAGCACGAGCCGCACGAGCACGGCGCCTGATCGTTACCCGGCCTCGCCGAGCCGGGGGGCTCCCCCCGCCTCGGTGATGCCGGGCAAAGTCCAGGTTTCAAAAGGTCCTGGACCTTTTGCGGGTGCAGGGCAGAGCCCTGCAAACTCGGGGCTGCACGCCCCGAACCCTGCCAAAGGGCCGGAGGCCCTTTGGAAACCCGATCAGACCTGGTCCGGCGCCCGGAGGCCAAGACGAGCGCCGAGTTTGCCCAGTCGGATCGCCGCGACCTCCCGCAGGATCGCCTTGCGGATCGCCTTGTCGGTCGTGGCGCCACCGTCCCACCAGCCATCCGCCCGCATGGCGTTCGCCGCCGCCACGAACCGGGCGGCGACCGCCTCGAACGCCGCGTCGTCGTAGGCGAGGCTGAAGATCATCCGGCCGGTCCCGACCCAGGACAGGGCCAGCCCCTCGGCACGCAGGTAGAATTGCAGCATCCAGTTGTAACGCGACGGCCGCGTGTAGAGGACCGTCCAGACCGTGGACAGGGTGGAGACCCGCACCGGCAGCTCGGCCTCGGCCAGCAGCGTGTTGAGGCGCGCGGCCCGGGCATCCCAGGTCGCGTCGAGGTCGCGGTACAGGGCGGCGACCTCCGGCGTCTCCAGGCGATCGAGAAACGCGCTCATGGCGCCCATCACGTAGGGATGCGCGTTGAAGGTGCCGCGGGCGAAGCAGATGTCCACCGGGCGGTCGTCCCGGAAGCGCCGCATCAGGTCGGCCCGGCCGCACAGCACCCCCACCGGCAGGCCGCCGCCCAGGGTCTTGCCGTAGGTCACCATGTCGGCACGCACGCCGAAATAGTCCTGGGCGCCGCCCTGTGCGAGGCGGAAGCCGAGGAACACCTCGTCGAAGATCAGCACGATGCCGTTGGCCGTGCAGACCGCGCGCAAAGCCGCGAGCCATTTCGTATAGGCGGCGCGGTCGAAGGCGGCCTTGCGGGCACTGTCGACCAGCGCGGAATCGGACGGTGCGCCGGCATTCGGATGCATGGCCTGGAGCGGGTTGACCAGCACGCAGGCGACGTCCCGACGGCTGCCCAGCACCCGCAGCGTCCGGTCCGACATGTCGGCCAGCGTGAGCGTGTCGCGGGTCGGCACCGGGTTGCCGATGCCCGGCTGCACCTCACCCCACCAGCCGTGATAGGCGCCGCAGAAGCGCACGATCCGGCGCCGGCCGGTGTGGTAGCGGGCGAGCCGCACCGCCTGCATCACCGCCTCGGTCCCGGACATGTGGAACGAGACCTCGTCGAGGCCCGAGAGCGCCTTGAGCCGTGCGACGTTGCCGGTGACCACCGGGTGCAGCGGCCCGAGGACCGGCCCGAGGGCCGCGACCTTCGCGGTGCCCTCCTCCAGGCAGGCCCGGTAGAAATCCACGCCGAACAGGTTGACCCCGTAGGAGCCGGCCAGGTCGTAGAAGACGTTGCCGTCGAGGTCCGTGACCGTGACGCCGTCGGAGGCCGCCGCGAAGGCCCCGGCGCCGAGATGCGCGCGCACGTGGCCGGCATACTGGAACGGCACCCGGTACAGCCCGGTGAATTGCAGGTCGGAGAGGCCGTCGCGGACCGCGTCGGTCTCGGCCCGGGTGCGGGCGAACCGTGCGCGGTAGAGTTCGGAGAGCCGCGCGAAGCCGTTCTCCCGCCGCAGTGCCACGGTCTCGTCCGGATCGTCGGAGCGGAAGAACGCGCGCTGCGAGTAGGCGTAGTGCGGGATCAGCCCGGCCACGCGCCGGGCCATCCGGGCGTGGCCGGTCAGGGACGGATGCTTGGCCCGCGACAACTGCAGGCGCTGCGCGGCCTTCGGCAGGGCGAACAAAGCCGCTGCGGCGGTGGCGGACAGGGTGGCGAGGAGTGCGGACATCGCCCCACGCCGTATCGGAGGTGGTTCACGGCATGATGACGGTTTCGGGATCGCGGCTACGGCGCGCCCTGGCGCAGGTGGGCGCCCAGGAGGATCTGAACTTCCTGCTCACCAACCGCCTGCCGCGCCGGCTCGCCACCCGGTTCATGGGCTGGTTCAGCCGGATCGAGCAGCCCCTGGTGCGCGACGTCTCGATCGCCACCTGGCGGCTGTTCTGCGACGTCGATCTCAGCGACGCCCGGGAGGCACGGTTCCCGAGCCTGCACGCGGCCTTCGTGCGGGCCCTGCGCCCCGGTGCCCGGCCGATCGCCGGGGATCCGAACGTCCTGGTCAGCCCCAGCGACGCGATCCTGGGCGCGCATGGCCGGATCGAGGCCGGGCGGCTTCTCCAGATCAAGGGCCTCTCGTACAGCCTCGCCGACCTGCTCGGGGGCGACGCGGCGCTGGCGCGCGCCCACGAGGGCGGCGCCTACGCGACCCTGCGGCTGACCGCCGGGATGTATCACCGCTTCCACGCCCCCCACGACCTGCGGGTCGAAACGGTCCGCCACATCTGGGGGGACACCTGGAACGTGAACCCGATCGCGCTGAAGCGCGTCGAGGCCCTGTTCTGCCGCAACGAGCGGGCGGTGCTGCGCCTGCGGATCGCCGGCCACCCCGTCACCCTGGTGCCGGTGGCGGCGATTCTGGTGGCGGGGCTGCGTCTCGGCTTCCTGCCGGAGGGTGTGGCCCTGCGCCGGACCGGTGGCCGCCCCCTGCCCTGCACCGCCCGCCTGGAAAAGGGCGCGGAGATGGGCTGGTTCGAGCACGGCTCGACCATCGTGGTCCTGGCTCCGCCGGGCTTCACCCTGTCGCCCAGCCTCCAGGAGGGGGCCCGCCTGCGCATGGGCGAGCCGCTGATGCGGCTGCCGGAACCGGGCGCGCCGTAGCCCTGGTCGGTCGGATCGCGGTCCGACCGCCGCGCCCGTTCAGGCCGCCTGCACCTTGGCCAAAAAGTCCGCGACCTCGACGGTCAGCCGTTCCGATTGGTGCGAGAGCTCCGTCGCGGCGATCAGGACGTGCGACGCCGAGGCTCCGGTCTCGCCGACGGCGGCGGTGACCGCCCCGATGTAGCTCGTCACCGCCTGTGTCCCCTCGGCCGCCTGCGTGACGCTGCGGACGATCTCCTGGGTGACGGCGCCCTGCTCCTCCATGGACGCCGTGACGCCGACCGCGATGGCGCGGAGTTCCACGATGGTCGTCGAGATCGTCCGGATCGCCTCGACGGCCCGGTGGGTCTCCCCCTGGATGGCCGCGATCTGCCGGGAGATGGTCTCGGTGGCCTTGGCGGTCTGGGCGGCGAGGTCCTTGACCTCGCCCGCCACCACCGCGAAGCCCCGGCCCGCCTCGCCGGCGCGCGCCGCCTCGATCGTGGCGTTGAGGGCGAGGAGATTGGTTTGCGCCGCGATGCCGCTGATCAGCTCAACCACCGCGCCGATCTTCTCGGCGCCGTCGGCGAGCCCCTGCATGATCGCGTTGGTCTGGGCGGCGTCGGCGGCGGCGCGCTCGGCCATCTCGGAGGATCGAACGATCTGCACGTTGATCTCGCCGATCGAGGCCGCAAGCTCCTCGCTCGCCGCGGCGACGGTCTGCACGTTCGCCGAGGTCTGCTCGGCGCCGGAGGCGACGCTGAGCGACTGCGCCGCCGTCTGGTCGGCGGTCCGGCTCATCGCCTGGGCGGTCGCCTCCATCTCCTCCGCGGCGGCCGACAGGGTCTGGGTCATCTTCGAGACCTCGCCGCGGAACGTGCGGGTGGCCGCGTCCAGCGCCAGCGTGCGACGGTCCTTGGCCTCGTTCTCCGTGGCCGCCTCGGCGTCGGCACGGCGCTTGGCGATCAGCGCCTCCTTGAACACCTGCACGGCGCCGGCCATGGCGCCGATCTCGTCCCGGCGGTTCGCGCCGAGAACCGGCACCTCCACGTCTCCGGACGCCAGGCGGGTCATCGCCGCGGTCATCCCGGCGAGCGGCCCGGCGACCTGCTTGAGCACGGTCACGATGCCGTACACGATCGCGACGGTGGCAAGCACGAAGGCGGCGAGGAGCAGGACACCGGTCCAGCCCGACGTCGTCCGCGCGGTCTCGAACGCCTCCCGCGCCTCCCGGATCTGCAAGCCCGTCAGCTTTCGAAGGGAGGCTTGAGTCCGAACCATCGCGTTCAGGAGGTCCACATGCCGTTCCGCATAGGCGCTCGCCTGGTTGGTGCCGGCGAGGCGCCCGAGATCTCCGATGATCGTGTCGTTCCGGTCGATCTGTGCCTGGAGCTCCCCGGCGAGGATCTTCTCCTCGGGGGTCAGATACGTGGCGAGGTAATCGGCCCATTGCCGCTTCGCCTGCGCCTGCGCGCGCTGGATGATCTCGGCCCCCGAACGCGGATCGGAGCGCCCGCCACTCAGGGCGCGCGAGGCCTCCACCAAGTTGTCGTAGGCGTCGCGCAACCCGCTGAATTGACCGAGCGGAACGACGCGATCTTCGAAGACCGTCTGCAGACTTCGCGTGTTCCAGTGCAGCGCCATATTACCGAGCGCGGTCGTGCCCAACAGCAGCGTGCCCAGGATCGCCAGAAGGGCAACGAGTCGGGTCTTTATAGTCAAGCGCATCAACGACGTCCGGTCCGCGGCGATTCGATTTTCGAAGCCGACGCGATATCATTCGATGCTTGACGCAATGACAAGTTTTATTTGCCACGCTGAAATATTTTAATCTTTAGTTCTAGTGTCGCTTTACTATTTTCAATAGGCGCCGTTGGACTGATCTCTATCATGGCGCTATTTGAGTGTTACATCTCATGAAACGAGGAACACGAGCGCCCGAGCGTTGAAATTTGTCACGCGAACGACATGCCGATCCCGAAAGCGCCGCCGTACGATCGTTTGCCAGGGTCTTGTGGCGTGTTCCGGATAAGCCGGGTTCCGCCGATCAGAATGCAACGACGGCGGCCAACGTGGGTGGCCGCCGTCGTTGCGGGTCGCCTCCGGAAAACCCGATCACACGTCCAGGTTGGCGACGCTCAGGGCGTTGTCCTGGATGAACTCCCGCCGCGGCTCGACCACGTCGCCCATCAGCTTGACGAACAGGTCGTCGGCGTCGGTCGTGTCCTTGACCTTCACCTGCAGCAGGGAGCGGACCTCGCGGTCCAGCGTGGTCTCCCACAGCTGTTGCGCGGTCATCTCGCCGAGCCCCTTGTAGCGCTGGAGCTGGAGGCCCTTGCGGCCGAAGGCCATGACGGCCTCGAACAGCGCGACGGGCCCGTGCAGCACGGTCTCGTCGGTCTTGCGCATCAGCGTCGCCGGCTCGCCGTAGATTTCCCGGAACGCGTCGGCGCGCTCGGACAGGCGCCTGGCCTCCTGAGACGAGATCAGGCTGGCATCCAGGGTGGCGACCTGCTTGACCCCGCGCAGGGTCCGGGTGAGGCGATAGCCGCCCTCGTGGGCTTCACCCTGCCAGCCCTGCTCGATCTCGTCGGCGATCAGATCGAGGCGGCGCGCGGTCGTGTCGGCCAGGACCTCGGCCTCGCCCAACCGGGATGCCGCCTCCCCGTCGAACGCCCCGGCCAGCACCGCTTGCTCGACCACCGAGCGGTCGTAGCGGGTGTGGAGTCCCTGGAGCACGTTGCGGAAGCCGCGGGCTTCCTCGACCAGGCTCTTGAGCTGCGGCCCGGTGAACTCCGCCCCCGTCGAGAGCCGCAGGATTGCCCCGTCGGTCCCTTGGTCGATCAGGTAGTCCTCGAGGGCACGCTCGTCCTTCAGGTAGATCGCCCTGCGGCCGCGCTCGGCTTTGTAGAGCGGCGGCTGGGCGATGTAGAGGTGCCCGCGGTCGATCAGCTCCGGCATCTGGCGGAAGAAGAACGTCAGCAGCAGGGTCCGGATGTGCGAGCCGTCGACATCCGCGTCGGTCATGATGATGATGCGGTGATAGCGCAGTTTTTCCGGGTTGAAGCCTTCCCGGTCCGTGGACGAGCGGCCGATCCCGGCGCCCAGCGCCGTGATCAGCGTGCCGATCTCGGCCGAGGACAGCATGCGGTCGGCCCGCACCCGCTCGACGTTGAGGATCTTGCCGCGCAGGGGCAGCACCGCCTGGAACGCCCGGTCGCGGCCCTGTTTGGCCGAGCCGCCGGCCGAATCGCCCTCGACCAGCAGGATCTCGCACTTCGACGGGTCGCGCTCCTGGCAGTCGGCGAGCTTGCCGGGGAGCGAGGCGATGTCCAGCGCGCCCTTGCGGGTCACGGTCTCGCGGGCCTTCCGGGCCGCCTCGCGGGCGGAGGCCGCCAGCACGACCTTGCCCATCACCGAGCGGGCCTGCTGCGGGTTCTCCTCGAGCCAGGTCGACAGGCCCTCGTTCAGCACGTTCTCGACCGCGGGGCGGACCTCGGAGGAGACCAGCTTGTCCTTGGTCTGCGACGAGAATTTCGGATCCGGCACCTGCACGGAGATGACCGCGGTCAGGCCCTCGCGGCAATCCTCGCCGGTGAGCGAGACCTTCTCGCGCTTCGAGACGCCCGACGAATCGGCGTAGCCGGTGATCTGGCGGGTCAGCGCCGCCCGGAAGCCCGCCATGTGCGTGCCGCCGTCGCGCTGCGGGATGTTGTTGGTGAACGGCAGCACCGTCTCGTTGAACGAGTCGTTCCACCACAACGCGACCTCGACGCGGATGCCCTCGCGCTCGGCGCGGACAACCACGGGGCTGGCCATGCCCTCGATCGGCTTGCGGGACCGGTCCAGGTACCGGACGAAGGCCTCGATGCCGCCCTCGTAGTACAGCTCCTCGCGCTTGTGCTCGGCATGGCGCGCATCGGTCAGGACGATGCGCACGCCCGAGTTGAGGAAGGCGAGCTCGCGCAGCCGCTTCTCCAGCGTGCCGTAGTCGAACTCGATCATCGTGAAGGTGTTGGTGGAGGGCAGGAACGTGACTTCCGTCCCGCGCCGCCCCTCGCCGGGGCCCACGATCTCAAGCGGCGCCACGGCATCGCCGTGACGGAACTCCATCGCGTGCTCCATGCCGTTGCGCCAGATCCGGAGCTTCAGGAACGACGACAGCGCGTTCACCACCGAGACGCCGACGCCGTGCAGGCCGCCGGAGACCTTGTAGGAATTCTGGTCGAACTTACCGCCCGCGTGCAGCTGGGTCATGATGACCTCGGCCGCCGAGACGCCCTCCTCCTTGTGGATGTCGGTGGGGATGCCGCGGCCGTTGTCGGAGACCGTGACAGAGCCGTCGGCGTTGAGCTGCACGGTGACGAGGTCGGCATGGCCGCCCAGGGCCTCGTCGATGGCGTTGTCCACCACCTCGTAGACCATGTGGTGCAGGCCCGAGCCGTCGTCGGTGTCGCCGATATACATGCCGGGCCGCTTGCGGACGGCGTCGAGGCCCTTCAGCACGCGGATCGATTCCGCGCCGTACTCGGCGGGCTCGTTCGGAGGGGTGTCGGCCATGAAATTCCTCGGGCAGGCGGACCAGTTCGCGACGGAGGGACTCGCGCCGTCGGGCGCCCACGCCTGCGCTCTCGCTTGGTCCACCTGATATAGGGGTTCCGCGTTGAGATTGCACGATTTTACGGGCTCGCACGCGCCCGTACACCCGCTTTTCTGAGGCTCCGCGCTTAACGCCCCGTTAGCCCTCGATGCCGCCCGCGCTGGCCGCGTCCAAACGAGCGATCGCGTCCGCGGAAAGCCGCAGTTCGGCAGCACCCAGCAGATCGTCGAGCTGCGCCACCGACGTCGCGCTGGCGATCGGCGCGGTGATGCCGGGCCGGGCGATGATCCAGGCCAGCGCCACCTGGGCCTGCGTCGCGCGCTGGTCCCGGGCCACCGAATCGAGCACGTCGAGGAGTGCCAGCCCGCGCGGGGTAAGGTACTTCGCGACGCGGTTCTCCCGGGCGCGTCCCGCCGCATCCTGGGCGGACCGGTACTTGCCGGTGAGGAAGCCGGCCGCCAGCGAGAAGTAGCCGATCACCCCGATGTCCTCCGCCCGGCACAGCGGTTCGAGCTCCGCCTCGTAGCCGCGCTCGGCGAGGCTGTAATCCGGCTGCAGGCATTCGTAGCGCGGCAGGCTGGAGGCGGACGAGACAGCCAGCGCCTCGGCGAGGCGGCTGGCGCCGTAATTCGAAGCCCCGATCGTCCGGACTTTGCCCGAAGCGATCAGGCGCTCGTAGGCCCGCAGGGTCTCCTCCAGGGGCACCTCCGCGTCGTCCAGATGCGACTGGTAGAGGTCGATCCGGTCGGTCTGGAGCCGCCGCAGGGACGCCTCGCAGGCCTGCTCGATATGGCGCGCCGACAGGCCCTTGCCGGCGTCACCCATGTCCATGCCGACCTTGGTGGCCAGCACGATCCCGTCCCGGGTGCCCGGGCGCGCCGCGAACCAGCGGCCGATCACGGTCTCGGACTCACCGCCCCGGTGGCCGGGCGCCCAGCGCGAATAGACGTTCGCCGTATCGATGAAGTCGAAGCCGCGCTCCACGAACCGGTCGAGGATGGCGAACGAGGTCGCCTCGTCCGCGGTCCAGCCGAAGACGTTGCCGCCGAGGCAGAAGGGCGCGACCCGGAGGTCGGAGCGGCCGATGCGACGCTTGTCCATGGTGTCAGCCCTGCAGGAACGGATTCGAGACGCGCTCCTCGCCGAGCGTGCCGGTCGGGCCATGGCCGGGGATGAAGGAGATGTCGTCGCCCAACGGCAGGACCTTCTCCTTGATCGCGCGGATCAGCTGCTCGTGGTTGCCGCCGGGCAGGTCGGTGCGGCCAACCGAGCCCTTGAACACCACGTCGCCGACCAGCGCGAAGCGTGCGTCCCGGCTCACGAACACGACGCTACCGGGCGAATGGCCCGGGCAGTGCAGGATGTCGAAGCCGAGCTCGCCGACCGTCACGGCGTCGCCGTCGTCGAGCCACCGGTCGGGGGTCACGGCCCTGCCCTCGCCGATCCCGTAATTGGCGGCGGTCTCCGGCAGGGAATCGAGCAGGAACTTGTCGGCGCGGTGCGGGCCCTCGATCGGCACGCCGAGCCGCTCGCGCAGCTCGTCGGCGCCGGCGGCGTGGTCGACATGGCCGTGGGTCAGCAGGATCTTTTCGACCCGCACGCCCTGCTCCCGGATGGCGGCCTCGATCCGGTCGAGGTCGCCGCCCGGATCGACGACGGCGCCGACCTTGGTGGCGTCGTCCCAGATCAGCGTGCAGTTCTGCTGGAAGGGCGTGACCGGGATGATCCCGGCGCGGGGCGTTCCTGGCATGGGGTTCCGCGGGTTGGCTGCGCCGCCGTCGGCGCTCTGGACCGGGTTCTAGCGCAGAACCGGCCGTGCGGCACCCCGCGGCCGCTCAGGCCGATCCGTCCTTCGGCCGGCGCAGGCTGTCGTGGAGCGCGAGCATCTCGGCCATGCCCATCGACCGGCTGCTCCACCGGGTCTCGGCGGTGTTGACCTTCGTGAAGCGGTCGTGGGACCGGCCGCCATAGGCGCCGAAGATCGCCGTGCCCGGCTCCGTGGTTCCGGCTTCGGGCGGGGCGGAGGACGCGTCCGGCCGGTCGACCCGGTACGACGGCGCCGTCGCCTTGCCGGTGACCCCGATCCGGACCCAGGCGTCGCCGTAATGCTTCTGGCACATCCGCATCGTGACCAGCACCTGGCGCAGGTAGCCCTCGGCATCCTCGAGGCCGGGCAGCACGTCCGCGATCGTCGCGTCCGAGGGGTAATGTTTGGTCCGAACCATGTGCATCCTCGCTCCGGCACATCCCTAGCGCGCCGGGCGGACGGGGGCGAGGCGCCCGTCAGCCCGGGGTCCGCTTCAGCAGGGCGTCGAGGCCGCCGACCCGGAACCAGTGGTAGCCGTAGCCCTCCAGGAACAGGCAGTGGCTGCCCTCGGGGCCGGCGTCGCTGCGCGAGCCGGTGAGCACGTCGACCAGGATGTCGGGCTCCGGCTCGGGCACGCCGGAGCGGAGGGCGATCTCGATCGGCTCTGGCGCGAGGTTGTGCACGCACAGGATGGCGTTGCCACGCCATGCGTAGCGCAGGGCGAGAACCGAGGCCTTACCCGTGGGCACCGCCGTCACGTCGCCCCAGCCGATCTCGGGCGCCTCCTTGCGGTGGCGGATGATGCTCTGCATCCAGTTGAGCAGCGAGCCCCGGTCGTGCCGCTGGTCGGCGACGTTCACGTGCGCGAAGCCGTAGGGACCGTGATCGATCGGCGGCAGCACCGTCCGCTCGGCCCGGGAGAAGCCGCCCTTGTGCTCGGCGGTCCACTGCATCGGCGTCCGGGCGCAGTCCCGCTCCTTCAGGCCCAGGTCGTCGCCCATGCCGATCTCGTCGCCGTAGCGGATCACCGGCGTCCCCGGCAGGGTGAACATCAGCGAGTAGGCCAGCCGGATGCGACGGGGGTCGCCCGCCAGCATGGGGGCGAAGCGGCGCCGGATGCCGCGGTCGTAGAGCTGCATCCCCTTCTCGGGTCCGAATTCGGCGAACACCGCCTGCCGCTGCGTCTCGGTGAGCCGGCCGAGGTCCAGCTCGTCGTGGTTGCGCAGGAAGATGCCCCACTGGCACGAGAGCGGGCGGGGCTTGGTCCGCTCGATCGCCTTCACCAGAGGGCGGGCATCGTGCGCGGCCAGGGCGTAGAAGGTCGATTGGTTGACCTGGAAGTTGAACATCATGTGCATGCGGTCGGCGTCGTCGCCGAAATAGTCGAGGTCCTGCTTCGGCAGGATGTTGGCCTCGGCCAGGATGATCGCGTCGCCCTTGCGCCATTGCAGGAACTCGCGGAAGTCGCGCAGCATGTCGAATTGCTCGCGCGGCTTGCCGCCGACGTCGGCCCCCTTCTCGGCGATGACGAACGGCACCGCATCCATCCGGAAGCCCGACACGCCGAGCTCGATCCAGAACCCCATGATCTTCAAGATCTCGGCCAGCACCTCGGGGTTGGCCGTGTTGAGATCGGGCTGGAAGTCGAAGAACCGGTGGAAGTACCAGGCGCCGGCCTTCTCGTCGTAGGTCCAGGTGGTCTCCTGGACTCCGGGGAAGACCATGCCCTCGTCGGTGCCGGCCGGGCGCTCCTTCGACCAGACGTACCAGTCGCGGTAGGGCGAGTCCGGGTCGGAACGGGCCGACTGGAACCAGCGGTGCTTGTCCGAGGTGTGGTTGACCACGAGGTCGATCAGCACCCGCAGGCCCCGCTGCTTGGCCGCGTGTGCGAAGGCGACGAAATCGCCGAGCGAGCCGTAATCGGGATCGACCCCGTAATAATCCGAGATGTCGTAGCCGCCGTCACGCTTGGGCGAGGGCTGGAACGGCATCAACCAGATTGCGGTGGCGCCCAGGCCCTGGATGTAGTCCAGCCGCCGCTCGAGCCCGGCGAAGTCTCCGATGCCGTCGCCGTTGGCGTCCATGAAGGTGCCGACCGACAGGCAGTAGATGACCGCGTTCTTGTACCAGAGGTCGTTGATCATGCCGGTCCTCGCGAGGCGCCTTCAGAAGCGCCGTTCGGCCATGAGGACCGGCCGCGCCGGCGACCCTACGACGACCGGCGGGAATTGGTTCCGCCTGATCGAAGGGGTCGATCCGGCTCCTTGCGCGCATGATCCATGTAGGCGCGCAGCACGCTGTTGATCTTGGTCTGGTAGCCGCGTCCCTGTTCCCTGAAGAACGCCAGGACATCGGCATCGACCCGCATGGTCACGATCTTCTTCCGGGACTCCGGATGGATGACCGCTTGGCTCCAGTCGATCTCCAGATCGGCCTCGTCGGGATCGGTCGAAACGGCCGCGTCGACGTCGGCATCGGTCAGCGCCTTCACGGCGTCCCAGTCACTCTCGCTGTCGCCGTGCTCAACCATCGCTGTCAGATCCGCCGACGAATGCCTGTCTGTATGCTTGTCGTTCTTCACGCCGCGCCCTCCTGAACGAGATCAACCGCCGCCGATCCAGGCGCCAGGTCCAGACGAGGGTGACGTGCACCTCACCCAGGACCCCGACCGTGACGTGGCGCGCCTCGTCCCGGATGGCTGCCGGACCTTCGAGCCGGGGGCGGCCGTCGAACAGGGCGACCGCGTCCCGGAAATCGAGGCGGTGCTTGGCGAGGTTCGCCCGGCGCTTCGCCTCGTCCCACTCGAGCATGGCCGGTCGCCCCTCGATGTCAATACGTTCTGTCAATACGTGCTAGGGCGAAGCTTGCGGGGGGGGGGGGCACCCCGGCAGGCTTTTCCTTAAAACAGCCGCGTTGTGCTCGCCCAGTTCGGCGGCGCACCCGGGAGGTTCGCACCCGCTCCGCCGCCCCCTCGAATCCGGACCGCATGAACGCCATCCTGATCAAGCTGTTCGCGACGGCCCTGACGCTGAGCCAGGTCACGACGCGGCCGGACGTGGTGCGGACCCAGTTCGATCCGTTCACCGATCAGGCCGAGGTCGTGCGCCTGCTGCGCGACGGCTGCGCCCACATGCGCAAGGCGTTCGACATCGAGGACATCAATCTCGATGAGTTGATCACCACCGCCATGGAGGATCCGACGAGCGTCGCCGGGCCGGGGGCGCCGAAGATCCTGCACGGGCTCAACCTCGACGAGCTGAACACCAGCTACAAGCAGTTCTGCAAGGGCGAGAACCCGGCGATCTCGCCGTTCAATGCCCGCGAGGTCATCGAGTTCTACGACAACGCCACCAAGGACCTGCCCACCGCCGAGGCGCTCCGGGACAAGGTCCTGCCCGGCATGACCCGCATCCTCGACGGGTCGGGCAAGCCCTTCGCCGAGACCTTCGAGGCGAACGGCCGCCGGCTCGTGGTGCCGATCACCGCGGTGCCGAACCTCGTGCAGAAGGCGTTCATCGCGGCGGAAGACAAGCGCTTCGAGAGCCACCACGGCATCGACGAGCGCGGCGTGATCCGCGCCTTCATCGGCAACCTCGCCTCGCCCGGGCGCCCGGCCGGCGGCTCGACCATCACCCAGCAGGTGGTGAAGAACCTCTCGGTCGGCGACGACGTCACCTACGAGCGCAAGATCCGCGAGATGATCGTGGCGGCCCGCCTGGAGCGGATCCTCTCGAAGCCGCAGATCCTCGGGCTCTATCTCAACGGCATCTATCTCGGCCGCGGCGCCTACGGCATCGAGATGGCGGCGCAGAGCTATTTCGGGAAGTCGGTCGGGCAGCTGACCCTGCCGGAGGCCGCCCTGCTGGCCGGCATGCCGAAGGGACCCAACTTCTACAGTCCGGACAAGTACCCGGAGCGGGCGCGCGAACGGCGCGCCTACGTGCTCGCCCGCCTCAAGGAGGAAGGCACGATCACCGATGCCGAGATGTCCGGCGCGGTCAACGCCGATCTCGGGCTGAAGCCGGTTGACGCGACGCGGCGCGATTCGGGCTTCTACGTGGTCGATTACCTGAACCGCGAGGCCCGCACCTTCGCAGGGGTGGATTCGCTGACCGCCGGCTCGTTCACGGTCCGCTCGACCATCAATGCCGGGCTCCAGCGCGCCGTCGAGGGGGCGCTGCAGGACGGGCTCGCCAACTACGAGCGCGCCACCGGGCGCCAGACCTACACGGGTCCCGAACTCAACCTCGCCGACAGCATCCGCCGGATCCAGGCGGCGACGCCCGCGCCGGAAGGCTCGGTGCAGAGCGCGCCCGGCGTGACGGGGGCCCGGGCCGAGGCCGCGAAGGACCCCGCGAAGCCCGAGGCCAAGGCGGGCGCAAAGGCGGCCAAGCTCAAGGCCCCGGCGGCGCCGCTGGTGAAGCCCGTGTGGCTGCGGGCCCTGGAGAGCGCGCGGCCGACCCTGTACGACGTGCACTGGCCCGTCGCCGTCGTCCTCGAGCCCGGGCGCGGACCCGTGAAGGTCGGCCTTGCCGACGGCCGCACCGCAACCCTCGATCCGGGCGTCGCCCGGGGCAAGCTGCAGCTCTACGACGTGGTCCGGGTCAAGCTCACGGAGGGGCGCGGCGCGCCCCGGGCGCAGCTGCGGGTCCGGCCCAACGTGCAGGGTGCCGCCCTGGTCATGGAGAACCAGACCGGCCGCATCCTGGCGATGGCGGGTGGGTTCTCCTATCCGCTGAGCCAGCTCAACCGGGTCACTCAGGCGGTGCGCCAGCCCGGCTCGACCCTCAAGCCGCTGACCTACCTGGCCGCCCTGAATGCCGGGCTCCAGCCCAACACCCTGGTGATGGATTCCGCCGTGACCCTGCCGCCGATCGGCGGATCCGGGGATTCCTGGTCGCCGAAGAACTACGAGGGCGGCGGCTCCGGGCCGACGACCCTGCGCAGGGGCCTGGAATTCTCCAAGAACCTCGTCACCGCCCGGCTATTGCAGGGGGGCATCGCCCCGAAGGCGCCGGCCAGCCTGAAGCGGGTCTGCGACATCGCCTTGGAGGCGCAGATCTACGCCGAGTGCGAGCCCTACTACCCGTTCGTCCTCGGCGCGCAGCCGGTCCGGATGCTCGACCTCGCCGGGTTCTACGCGGCGGTGGCCAACGAGGGCGCCCGACCGGCGCCGTTCGCGCTCGAATCGGTCGAGCGGGACGGCAAGGCGCTCTACACCCACGCCGCCCGCGAGCCCACACGGATCGGCTCGGCCGACCGGATCGCGTTCTACCAGCTCAAGACCATGCTGCAGGGCGTCACCCAGCACGGCACCGCGGCGGCCCTGTCCAAGGTGTCGGCCTACGTCGCCGGCAAGACCGGCACCTCCGAGAACGAGAACGACGCCTGGTTCGCGGGCTTCACCAACGAGATCACCGTGGTGGTCTGGGTCGGCTACGACAACGCCGACGGCAGCCGCAAGACGCTCGGCCGCGGTCAGACCGGCGGGCATCTCTCGGTCCCGATCGCCTCCACCATCCTGCAGGCGGCCTGGGCGAACGGCATCGCGAAGACGCCCCTGCGCGGCCCCTCCCCCGAGGCGCGGCCGTTCATCGCCGACCTGGCGATCGACCCGCATAGCGGCCAGCGGGTCGCGGGCGGCGGCTTCATCGAGCATTTCCGAACCAGTGGCGACGGCCAGATGGCCGACACCCAGTTCCGCCTGGTGCCGCGCGAGACCCTCTACGCCATGCGGCCGGATGCGCAGGACGGCGACCTCTCCAGCAACGAGGACGGCGCGAGCGTGGCCGGCGACTACTACGGCAACATGACCGGCGAACGCGCCGCCCCCGATCCGCTCGATCCCTTCGGCGAACGCCCCGCTGCGCGCAGCCGCCGTGCGCAGGGCGATCTGGATTCCTATGGCCAGGACGCCTACAGGCCCTGGCCCGGCCAGACGGCGCGCTCGCCCTTCGGAGACGAGGGCGTGCGCCAGCCGCGCCGCCGCGACCCGGACTACCTGTTCGGCGAAGACCCGGGCTACTGACCCACCCGCTCCGACCGATGAGATGCCCGTTGCGAACGCAGTTTCCTGCCGCCCTCGCCCTCGTTCTGACGGCCGCTGCGCCGGTCTGCGCGCAGAGTCCGGCCGCCAACACCGTGCCGGGGCTTGAACGGATCAAGGAGGTGCCCTCGGTCACCGCCCTCGATCCGGCCGCGCTCAAGCCGGGGCAGATCCTGTTCACGGATCACCGCGACAACCCCACGGCGCCCGAGAACGGGCTGATCCCGTACCTGGACTGGCTTAAGGTCCGCCCGGCCGAGGCCGCGGTGCTGGCGCCCTTCCCCGGCTACAAGGAGCCGGACTACACCGTGACGGTGAACGGCGTGACCAAGCCGCGGCACGAGACGCTGAAAGTCTACGTGGCGGAAGGACGGTTCGTGGTCGCCCGGCCGCCCGAGGCGATCGACCTCCAGGCTTTCGCCAATCTCGGCTTCGTCCAGAAGATGGACCCGGCGATCAAGCACAAGGCGATCACCACCGGCGAGGTGACGCCGAACAAGGACCCGGCCGCCGCCTTCGCCAAGCGCCCGGACCGGCCCTGGTGCGAGGGGGCCGGCGCCTGCATCGAGTCCCGGTACGATCTCGAAGGCAAGCTGCCGCTGGGCGTGAAGCTCGCCAACAAGCTCGAAGAGGGCTCGGCCAAGAAGATCGCCGAGTATGTCGCGTTCCAGAGCGAGCTGCGGGTGCTCGGCGCCGACCAGGGGGCGGCCCTGAAGGCGCTGACCAAGATCGACACGCCGGTGACGGATGGGCTGGAGCAGACGATCTTCTGGGTCAACCAGATCCTGCGCTTCGGCAAGTTCCTGGCGGTGTTCCAGCCGTTGCCGAACGATCCCACCAAGACGGTGGTGACCACCTACATGGCGCTCGCCATCAAGGCCGACGTGCTGGACCGCAAGGCCGAGTACGCCCGCGTGCCCGTGCTGAAGAACCTGCTCCCCGCCCAGGTGCTGATGGGCAATTCGAGCTTTAACACCGGCAGCTCGATCAGTGCCGGCCTGCCGGTCTACGCCCGCAACCGCATCACGACCTTCGCGGACGCGATCGCGAAGCGCTGACCGGTCGGCTCCCCGCGCCCGACCAAATTTCCCCGCACCGGCGTTCCGGGACGGGGCGCCCGGGGGCTCAGAACCCGCGGTTGCCGATCGAAGGCAGGGTCGGCTGCGTGTAGGCGCGGTTCACGTCGCGCCGGGTCTGGGTGCCGTTGGTGTCGTTCGAGGCGCGGTAATTGTCGAGCCGGAAGCTGTCGGCGAGGCCGCTGCGCCCGTCCGGGCTGTCGGTGTTGCAGGCGCACAGGCCGCCGACCGCCAGGAACGCGACGGCAAGAAGGGTAAAGCGCATGATTGGTCCTGAGCGATGCCGACCCGCGCGAGGGATCACTATCCGCCGCCGAATCGCAGTGTGAAAAGTCGGTGCCGGCATGGTCAGCGCGCCGGCAAGTCCGTCAAGACCGGCGGAGAGGCGTAAACCGATTCTGCCGCCTCCGATGCGCGGCGGCCACGGAAAATCTACCTTTCCAGCCGTTAGCGGCGGATAGAGGCCGGCAATTGCCGGAAGTCCGGTCCTTACCCCTGGCGAATCCGGGTCCTTTCGGGCCAGAACCGTCGGCGATGAGCAATGTCCTGCCCTTCCGGCCGCGCCCGACCGTCACCCGCCTCGCCCGCTGCGAGGTCGTGACCGTGGCCGGCGATCTCCTCGCCCTGCTCGAGCAGCTCGAGGATGTGAGTGCCCGCGCCGCCGCGATGGGCCGTCCGACGCTCGAAGTCGAGCGTACGGTTCAGAACCTCCTCGACGCGGTCAGCGCCGTGGAGCGAGCCCTCGATTGCATCGGCGAGGGCGAACAGGTCGCCCCGGCCTGAGCCGCGTCGGCCCGCCATGCGAGCCGATCTTGCACAATAGATCGTGCTACGATTCGGTAGAATACCGCAGCAGCTGCAACGTTCGTCGAACTTCGCCACAAGACCTCTAATATTCCGGAACCCTCCCGCGCAGCTTGCGGTTGAACGTCCGGCGCTCGATACCGACGCCAGTTCCGGAGGACGTTATGAGGTTTCGTACGGGCAGCACGTTGGCCGTCATCACCGCCGCCGGGCTCCTTGTGGGAACGAACGTCCAGGCGCAGGCGGCTGAAATCGGCTTCCTCGAGATGCTGTTCGGTGCGCGGCCGGCGCCCCAGGCGGTCCAGCAGGCCCCCGCGCCCCTCGAGGATCGCGCCGTCTACCGGCGTTCGACCCCGCGGCTCGGCCACGCGCGGCACCGTCTCCAGACCCGGTACGCCGCGCTCCCGGTGCGGATCCGCGCCAAGGAGAGCGAGCTGAGCGAACGCCAGACCCCCATCGACATGAAGGCCGGTGCGGCCGCCGCGCTGATGAAGGACGAGACCCTGATGCCGGGCGACATCGTCGTCCTCAACACCGGCGCCAAGGTGTTCACGGGCAGTCCCGACAAGCGCCACGCACTGCGCGATTTCGAGCCCGTCCACACCTCGCGCTTCGTCAGCAAGGGGACGCGCAAGCAACTCGCCGGATTGTTCACGCCGGTGGGCGCGTCGCCTGCCAGCGAGGCGCGCCGCGTCGTCGCGCGCAGCACCCAGGTTCCGGCGTCCCCGGTGGCGACACCGATCCCGCCGCAGCAGACCGCGATGCGGATCATCAATGTGTGGCAGCCAGCGCAGTAACCCGCGACCACCGATGCCCGCGGGGATCCCGTCTAGACGGAGGTCCCACCCGCGATCTCAACCTGCGATGTGAGCGCTGCTCGGCAGCACCGCACAACAGGTGAGAGTTTTGGATGGCGATCAGCGATAGCAGGCCGCCGCGCTCGTCGCGCCGGACAGGGCGTCAGAAAAAGCGCTCCTTGACCACGATCGTGTCGCCCGGCCGGACCGAGTAGGTCATCGGCACGATGCCCGACACCAGCCCGCCGCCGGTATCGCGCGTCAGCACCGCGTAGTCGCGGGCCGCCCGCGGGCCGAAGCCTGCGGCGATTGCCACGGCCGTCTCGACGGTCATGCCGTTGACGAACGGGTATTGGCCGGAGGTCGTGACCTCGCCCAGGATGTAGAACGGGCGGTAGGTGTCCACCTCCACGGTCACGTGCGGCTCGCGCACGAAGCCGGAGGACAGCTTGGCCTCGATCGCCTTCGCCGCCTGGCCGGTGGTCTGGCCGCCGACCTGCACGGTGCCGATCAGCGGCATGGCGATCTTGCCCGCCCCGTCGACGGCGTAGATGTTCGACAGGTTGTCCTGTCCGAACACGATCACCCGCAATTTGTCGCCCGCCGAGAGCGGGTAGCGCGCGCCGATCGAGCCGGTGCCGGTGGCATCGAGCTGGTCGGTCCGGAAGGTCGGACGCAGGCAGCCGCCGAGCGCCAACGTCGAGCCAAGTGCGAGGAAAAGAGCGCGCCGGTTCATCACCATCGCCGTCATGGGTGCCAATTCGCCTCGGTCTAGGCTGTTAAGGTTAATGAACCTTGATCATCGCGATGGCCTGTTCCGAACAGAGCGGCGCGCGGCGGGCCTTAACTCTCAAGCAACCTTAACATCCTCTAATGGCGCCCGGGTGGCACTGATCGCCGCCCCGTCGGCCGTCGTGCTCAGAGCGTATTCATGTCTCGTATCAGCCTGCGCTCGCCCATCGCCGCGCCCGTGCAGCGGACCTCTCCGCGGGACGGCGTCGGCCTCGCGCAGGTGCCACAGATCCTTCGCCGCTCGATCGGCTGGATCGTCGGGCCGACCCTGGTGGTCGCGCTGGGCGCCAGCATCTTCGTCAACGTCGTGAGCCCGCGCTACACCGGCGAAGCGAAGCTGATCCTGGAGAGCCGCGATCCGGCCTTCGCCCGCACCGCCCAGGAGCGTGCCGACCAGCTGGCGCCGATCGACGAGCAGGCGGTGGCCAGCCAGGTTCAGGTCGTCATGTCCCGCGACCTCGCCCGGGAGGCGATCCGCCGGCTGAAGCTGGTGGGCAACCCCGAATTCGATCCGGGCTCGAGCAGCATCGGCCCCGTCCAGCGCGTGCTGATGATGCTGGGCATCGGCGCCAACCCCCTCGACCGCCCGGCCGAGGACCGCGTGCTCGATGCCTATTTCGAGCACCTGCTGGTCTTTCCGGCGGGCAAGTCCCGCATCCTGACGATCGAGTTCCGCGCCAAGGACGCCAAGCTTGCGGCCGAGGGCGCCAACACCATCGCGCAGCTCTACATTTCCTCGCTCGAGGCCGACAAGGTCGACACCGCGCGCTACGCATCGACCTGGCTCGGCGGCAACATCGACGGCCTGCGCAAGCGCGTCGCGGAGGCTGAGGCGAAGGTCGAGGCGTTCCGCGCCAAGAACGGTCTGGTCGGCAGCGGCGGCGCGACCGGCCAGCCGCTGACCACCCAGCAGCTCGGCGAGCTGTCGAGCCAGCTGTCCCAGGCCCGGATCCTGAAGGCCGACCTCGCCGGGCGGGTGAAGGCGATCAAGGACCTGATCAAGGACGGCCGCGCCTTCGAGATCACCGAGGTCGCCAACAACGAGGTGGTCCGGCGCATCGTCGACAACCGGATCGCCGTCCGGGCGCAGCTGGCGCTGGAGTCCCGCACGCTGCTGCCGGCCCATCCGCGGATCAAGGAGCTGCACGCCCAGCTCGAGGATCTCGACGCCCAGATCAAGACGTCGGCCGAGCGCATCGCGCGCACGCTGGAGAACGACGCGAAGATCGCGGGCTCCCGGGTCGAGAGCCTGCAGGCCGCGGTGGACGGCCAGCAGGACGTGGTCGTGAAGGGCAACACCAGCGAGATCCAGCTCCGCGCATTGGAGCGCGAGGCCAAGGCGCAGCGCGAGCAGCTCGAATCCTACCTGTCTCGCTACCGCGAGGCCGCCGCCCGCGACGGCGAGAGCGCCACCCCCGCGGATGCCCGCATCGTCTCGCGCGCCGTGACCCCGGAAGTCCCCTCGTTCCCCAAGAAGCTGCCGATCGTCAGCTTCGCGACGCTGGTGACGCTGATGCTGGCGGTGGGTGGCGTGCTCGCGAGCGCGCTCCTGGCCGAGGGAGGCCGGAACGCCAAGGAATCGGACACGGCGTTCGACACCTCGGACCGGCGCCCCCGCCGCGAGCCCGAGCTCGAGCGCCCGACCTTCGCGTTCCCCGAGGCGATGCCCCCGGCCCACTGGTCTGAGGACGAGGCCGTCCCCGCAACGGCCGCCCCGGCACCCGTCGCCCGGATGCAGGCCGAGGCTTACGACCTCGCCCCCCTCATCGCCCGGATCGGGGGCGCGGGCCGCCTGCCCGGCGACCGGTCCGGGTACCGGATCCTCGTCATGGAGACGGAAGCGTCCCCGGGCGAGAACGCGCTGCACGACGCCCTGGTGCGGGCGCTGGGCCGCAAGGCCAGCCTCGTCACCATCGACCTGAACAATCCGCATGCCGGCACGGCCGAGCGCGGGTTCAGCGATCTCATCGCGGGCGACGCGGCCTTCCTCGACGTGATCCAGTCCGCGGGCGAGAGCGGCCTGCACCGGATCGCCGCCGGGCGCACCGAAGCCGACGTGCTGTTCGACGAGCCGGACACCCTCAGCCTGACCTTCGAGGCCATGGCGGAGGCTTACGGATGGGTCGTCTGCCGCCTTCGGGCGGCGCCGGGCGCCGTCGACCTGCTCGAGCTGACGGCCGGCTACATGGACAGTGTCATCATCGCGTCGAATGCCGCCGCCGAGGATCCGGCGCTCGCCGACCTCTACGCCATCGCGGAGGATGCGGGCGCCGGCCAGATCCTGGTGGCGCAGGACCGCGCGGCCGAGCACTTCGCGCAGTCAGGCTCGACGGATCCCGAGCTCCGCCTCCGCGCCGCGTGAGCGCACGCCACGATGCGTCCGTCATCGCTGCCGGATCACCCGAACGGCGATGAAAGCCGTTCGGGCCGTTTTTATCGCCGCAGCAAGGTCCGCAGCTTCGCGGCGCCGGCGTAGAGACGGGGATCGCGCTTGATCCGGCGCTTCGTCCGGGTCAGGCCCAACCGCATCAGCCCGTAGGCCCGGCCGCGCAGGCTCACCGGCACGATGGTCTCGACCAGCCCGATGGTCTCGTCGCAGATGCTCGCCTTGTAGCGCGCCTCGCCGACGCCGAGATCGAAGCCCTGGCGGCCCCGGGCGGTCTGCTCGCCGACGAGGTGCTGCAGCAGCAGGTCCCCCGGGCTGAACCGGGCGATCTCCGGGTCGGGATCGAACGCCGTCATCATGCCGCTGAAGCGGTGATCGCTGACGGCCCCCCCGAAGGTCGCGAGCACGCGGCCGCTCTCGGCAAGGCACAGGACGTAAATCTCGACCGCCGGTTCGGCGCCGGACGTGGCCGCCGACAGGAACCGGCGAACCGCATCGTCGGCGTAGGGGTCTGCGACGCCCATCCCGGCGAACCGCACCGCCTTGTGGGCGTAGAACGCGGTCAGATAACGGGCCGCGTCCTCGGCGGTCTCGGCCCGGCGATAGGCCAGGGCGCCCTTGGCCTCGATCAGCCGCTTCTCCTTCGAGCGCAGCTTCTTGCGGGCGTCGGCGCTGAACACGCGGCGCACCGTGGCCTCGGGGTCGGGTCCCAGCATCAGCCCGTAGGCGTCGCTGGCTTCCGGTTCGCCGGCCTGCGCGAACGGGTTGGCCGCGCCCTCCCACATCAGGGGCTGATGCTGCAGGGCGTAGGCGTCGATGCCGGCCGACCGCCCCACGCGGATCAGGGCCGCGGTGACCTCCCCGGCGGAGATTGCGGCGGCGTCCCGGGTGGCGAACAGCGGCATGTGGTAGTTGGCGTGCGTGTCGCCGACGATCCGGGCCACCACCAATCCGGCTTTGCGGCCGAGCACGAGGGGCAGCAGGATGCGGGCCCGGCCCTCGGCATCCCGCAGGACGACAATGCGGGCTTCGGCCTCCGTACCGGTCGCGCGCAGGTAGGCGCAGACCCAGTCATACCGCTGATAGGGCGTCTGCAGGCTGGCCGGATCGGCCTCGAGCCGCCGCCAGAGGGCTTCGGCCGCGGCCAGGTCGGTGAAGATTTCCGCCGTCAGCGTTCCGGACGCACGCGCACCGATCATGTCCGTTCCCGCCACCTGGACGCCGGTCGCCATATCTGATCCTCCCACCCGCTCGGGCATGGCCCGAACCTGTGCGCCGACCTTGTGCGGCACGCGCTGAATGCCCGGTGACCTTGGGGGTTGAGAAGACCTGGACACGACGGCAAATCGCGGCCTTGGCTAATACAATCTTTCCGCGGGGCTCCACCGGCTGGTTCGAGCATGCGATCCTATCGAACGCTGCCTTCGCGTGCAGAGACTTCGTTAGATCCAATAGCCCGCGGCGTCATTCCGGGGCGCCGCAGGCGAGCCCGGAACCCGGAAACACGGCCCGTGCGAGCGTTTGAGACGTCGTCTTCTCTGGATCCCGGGCTCCGCTGCGCGGCCCCGAGATGACGGGATCCCCGGTCGGGCAGCGCCGCCGTAGCCGCGCTGACACCTCAGGCTGAGCGGCCGCCGGGGATCGGCCTCGCGAACCCCGAGCTCAATACGCATTCTCAGTCTTGAACAGCGCGAACGGCGTTGTGATCAGGATTTGCAGGTCGAGCAGGACCGACCAGTTCTCGATGTAGAACAGATCGTGCTCGACGCGCCGCTGCAGCTTCTCGGAGGTATCGGTCTCGCCGCGCCAGCCGTTGACCTGGGCCCAGCCGGTGATGCCGGGCTTGACCTTGTGGCGGGCGAAGTAGCCGTCGACCACCTGGTCGTACAGGGTGTTGGCGGCCTTGGCCTGGAGCGCGTGCGGGCGGGGACCGACCAGAGACAGGTCGCCCTTCAGCACGTTGAACAGCTGCGGCAGCTCGTCGAGCGAGGTCTTGCGGATGAACCGCCCGACAGGCGTCACCCGCGCATCCCCGCGCGTGACCATCCTGGCGGCGCCGGCATCGCACTGATCGACATACATCGAGCGGAACTTGAGAACTTCGATCAGCTCGTTGTTGAAGCCGTGGCGCTTCTGGCGGAACAGCACCGGCCCGCGGGATGTCAGCCGGACGGCGAGCGCCACCGCGATCATGATCGGCGACAGCGCGAGCAGCATGACCAGGCCGACGCAGCGGTCGAACAGCGCCTTCACCACCACGTCCCAGTCGGCGATCGGCCGGTCGAACACGTCGAGGACCGGCACCGAGCCGAGATACGAGTAGCTGCGGGGCCGCAGCCGGAGCTTGGCGGCGTGGGCCGAGAGGCGGATGTCGATTGGCAGCACCCAGAGCTTCGCCAGCATCTGGAGGATCCGCGCCTCGGCGGTGATCGGGATCGTGAACACGATCAGGTCGAGCCGGGCTTGCCGGGCATAGGCGACCAAGTCGTCGACGTTGCCGAGCTTGGGGTATCCGGCCACACTGTCGGCGGACCGGTCGGCATTGCGGTCGTCGAACACGCCGACGATGCGGATGCCGCTCTCGCTCTGGGCCTCCAGCGCGGCGATCAGGTCCTCAGCGGGCTTGCCGCCGCCCACGATGGCGGTGCGGCGGTCGAAGCGGCCGGCGCGGGTCTGCCTGTCGATCACCCGGGACAGGGTGAAGCGTCCGGCCAGCAACGCCGCGAGGCCGGTGCCGTAGAAGGTGGCGAGCCACAGGCGCGAGTATTGGTCGGCGACCTTGGCCAGGACCAGGATGGCCGCGACGATCAGGAACGTCATCGACCACGCCGCGATCAACCGGATCGCGGCCTTGGCGAAGGTCCGGAACGCGGCGATCCGGTAGCCGCCGGAGGCCTGGGTCAGCGCCATCATGAGGCCGGCCACCAGCGCGATCGCGCCGGCATAGCTTAGCCCGAACGGCACCCGGCCGCGCAGCATCAGCAGGTGAAGGAGCGCGCCGAGGCTGAAGATCAGGCCGAATTCCAGGGCCCGCACCAGGCCGGCCACGACGACAGGCGAGATCGCGGCCGGGCCCAGGGCCGGCGACGGCGCGTCGCCGCCGGGCGCGCGGACGGCCCGGCCGTCGCGCGGTGCGGTGGCCTCAAGGAGATCGCGGATGTCGAACGCGCTCATCGAACGGCTCCTCCGGGGCGATGTCCCCCGGCCTATAGGCGCCTGATCTGTTTCGGGACTTTGGAAACAGATCAGGCTTTAGACGGAAACTCTTGCATCCGAGCCTGATAGCAAACCCTAAACGCGGGGCCGTCCGCGAGGGACCCTACGCCGTGCGGGCCTGCGCGACCTTCGCGCCTTCGACGCCGAGGCGGTCCGCGCGGGCCTGGAACGCCGCGGCGTAGCCCGACACCACATCGGCCCCCATCCGCTCCAGCGAGAAGCGCTGGTGGATCGATTCGCTGAGCGCCCGGACCCGCGCCGTCAGCACGTCCGGGGATTCGTCGAGCACCTGACGGATCGCGCCCGCGAGCGCCCCGGCGTCGCGGGACGGGACGAGATCGCCCGCCATCGGCCCGAAGATCTCCGGGATGCCGCCGACCCGGGTGGCGACCAGGGGCTGCGAGGCGGCCGCGGCCTCGAGGACGACGTAGGGCAGCGATTCCGCAAGCGACGGCACGACCAGGATCCGGCCCCGGGCCAGCACCGACCGGATCGCCTGCGGCGGCTCGAACGCGGCCGCATCCGAGAGGCCGAGCCGCTCGACCATGGTGCGCAGGCTCTCGGCATCCGGGCCCGACCCGACCATCAGCAGACGCAGCGCCCGGCCCTCGGCGCGCAGCCGGACCAAGGCTTCGAGCAGGTAGGGCAGGCCCTTCGCCTCGCGCAATTCGCCGACATAGAGCAGATCGGCGGCATTCTTGGCGAGGGGGACCGGGGCGAACTCGGCGTCGGCGATGCCGTTGTGCACGATCCGGGTCACCTGCTCCGGTCCGCCCACGAAGGTCCGGTGCCGGCCGGCCACGTACTCGCTCTCGAACAGGAACGCGTCGGTCCTGCGGGCGAGCACCGCCTCGGCGGCCATGTAGGCCCGGTGGAGCGCGCTCCCGGGCCGGTAATTGTAGCTGCCGCCGTGCGGCGTGTAGGCCCGGATCGCGGTCGCCGAGGCCAGGCGGGCGTAGGCGCCGCCCTTGGCGCCGTGGCCGTGCAGCACGGTGGCGCCGACCTCCGCCGCCCGGCGCGTGACCGCCCGCAGGCAGGTCCAGTCCGACAGGTGCGGGTTGCGGCGCATCGGGATCCGCACGAGGCCGAGCTCAAGGCACGGGGCCAGGTCCGCGAGCGCCCGGGCGGCGCGCTCGCCGCCGGTGGACGTGTCGCAGACGATCCCGACCGCATGGCCCGACGCGGCCTGGAGGCGGGCGAGGTCCATCACGTGCCGGAACAGGCCCCCGACCGGCGCGCGGAATACGTGCAGGACGCGGTGGCGTTGGGGGATTCGGGTGTCGTTCGGCTTCACAGCCACGGTATCGCTCCCGGGAATAACAGTCCCGGGACTGTGGTGCGGCGACCGTCGCAGTAAACTTAAACGGTCTCCGTCCCGATGGGCCTTTTCGACGGAAAGGTAAGCGGAGTTTTACTGCTGTGGATCAATTCACGTGAGCGGCAGGCCGTTGAGGCTGGCCCAGATCGTGCCGTAATGGCAGGCCGTGGCCGCGAGCACGAAGCCGTGCCAGATCGCGTTCTGGAATGGCAGGGTCCGCCAGACGTGGAACAGCACGCCGACCGAGTAGAGCAGCCCGCCGATCGCCAGCAGCCACAGGGCGGTGGGCTGCAGGGCGGCGATCACCGACTCGTAGGCGAGCAGGCCGCTCCAGCCGAGCAGCAGGTAGAGGGCGATGGATAGCCGGTCGAACCGGCCGGGCAGGAACAGCTTCACCGCGATCCCGACCAGGGCGACCAGCCAGATCACCGCCAGCAGCAGGTAGGCGCGGATGCCCGAGCCGACCAGCGCGACCAGGGGCGTGTAGGTCCCGGCGATCATCAGGTAGATCAGCGCGTGGTCGGCTCGGCGCAGGAGCCATTTCCGCGGGCTGACCGGGTAGAGGTTGTAGACCGCGGAGACGCCCAGCATCAGCACCAGGGCGGTGGCGTACAGCACCACCGCGGCCCGCTCGCCGAATCCGAGATGCGCCGTGAGCGCCGTGGCCACCAGCGCCGCCGCGCCGGCGAGGCCGAAGACCACCCCGAGGCCGTGGATCACCCCGTCCGCCACGATCTCGCGCGGCGTGTAGTGCCACGTCAGGGTCAGCGGGCGACCATCCTCTGCGAGAGACATCATGAAGCCTCCTGCTACGCCTGCAGCCTAAAGCTTAAGATGGCTCAACCGTTCCCTATGCAAAGTGCTGACGGGGCGTTTATCCCAAGGTTCTATTGCCGCGTGGTGAAAGACTTGTTGTGCGTGGCGGTGGCGCCGCAGCCCTGATCAGGCGCCGCGACCCACCAAGCCCTCGAAGCCGAGCACCGGCTCACGGGCCGGGCGGCGGACGAGACCGGTGCCGCGGCTCAGCCGGGCGTGGACCACCGCCATGGTCAGCACGGCCATCGCCAGGACCTGATGGGCCAGCGCGGCCCAGAGCGGCACCGCCAGCAGCAGCGTGGCGATGCCGAGGCCGGCCTGGGCCAGGGCCAGGGCGGCGACGCCCCCGGCACGCCCGGCCGCGCCGGCCGGACCGGTCATCCGCGCGTCGATCGCGTGCAGGAGCGCGACCACCACGAGCAGGTAGGCGCTGACCCGGTGGTCGAACTGGACCAGGGCGTGGTTGTCGACGAAGTTCTCGATCCAGGGCCGGATCGCGAACAGGCTGTCCACCGGCGGGACGAGGGCGCCGTCCATGTCCGGCCAGGTGTTGTAGACGAGGCCGGCATGCGACCCGGCGACCAGTCCGCCGAGGAAGATCTGCGCCAGGACCAGGGCCGGCAGCAGGGCGGCCACCCGGCGGATGCGGCCGGGGGCGGGATCGGCCGCCTCGCTGCGCTGGCCGGCGGCCAGCCAGACCAGACCGGCCAGGATCAGGCTGGCGGTCGTCAGGTGCAGGGCGAGCTTCAGCGGCGCCACCGCGGTCATGCCGGGCTGAAGGCCCGACGCGACCATGATCCAGCCGATCGCGCCCTGGAGGCCGCCGAGGATCCCGAGGCCGAGCAGCCCGAGTCCGAGGCGGCGGCCGATCATGCCGCGCCACCAGAACACGACCAGCGGCAGGAAGAACACGAGGCCGATCAGCCGCCCGAGCACGCGATGGCCCCATTCCCAGCCGTACAGCACCTTGAACGACGCCAGGCCCATCCCCTGGTTGAGGATGTTGTATTGCGGCGTGTCCTTGTACTTGGCGAACTCGGCGGACCAGTCCGCCTCCGACAGGGGCGGCACGATCCCGGTCACGGGGCGCCACTCGGTGATCGACAGGCCGGATCCGGTCAGGCGGGTCGCGCCGCCGACCGCCACCATGGCGACCACGAGGGCCGCCATCAGGTAGAGCCAGGTCCGCACGGCTCCGGATCGCTGCTCGCCCGAGACTCTCATCACCACGCGCATCCCTTCCGCGGTTGGCCCGGATGTCCCGGCCCTCGCGACGCGTTAGGGGAAGCGCGGGATGCGGGCAACGTCGGCGGCGCCGCAGCCCGCGGCGCTGCGCGCGTTGCCAACCGGGCCGACGGGCGATAGCCGTCTTCACAGGGAGAGACAGGGCTTCGGGGAACCATGATGCGCCGCCGCACCCGCACGTTGATCGGCACGGTCGCGATGCTGGCCTTCGTCTGCCTGTACGGGCCGCTGGCGATGGCCTTGGCCGACAGCCGCATCGCCGAGACCCCGGCGGCGATCCAGGCCGTGCTCTACTCGATCCTCGGAATCGCGTGGATCTTCCCGCTGATGCCGCTGATCCGCTGGATGGAGCGTCCGGACCGTTAACCGGACCCCTCGATTTCGCCGCACTCGGCCGGCAGAAGCCTCGGATCCGAAACCGAGACCCGTCCGTGTATCGCTTGCCCATGCGCCTCAAGCATCTGGCCGCACTCGCCGTGCTGCTCGCGCCGTGCTCCGCCCTGGCGCAGGGCACGCCGCGTTCGATCGGGGAGTGCGAGCGGCTGAAGAACGATCTGGCCTACAACCAGTGCCTGGCGATGTTCGGCCCGGCCGCCAAGAACGTGGCGGGCGGCTACGCCTCGGCCGACGCGGCCGCCGCCCCGGCCCTGGCCGAGGCGCTGCCCCAGGCGGACGAGGCCGTCGAGGCGGCGGCCGGCCGCCGCGGCCGGTACCGCTCGCGGCGGGGCGGCCGGCAATACGCCTCGTTCTCGACCGGCTACCGGCATCGCCGCCGGCGCTGAGGACTTTCAAGCAGCGATGCCGGCGCCGATCCCCACCCCTACGATGCCGATGTCGTCGTGGAGGGTCGGATGGCGGGAAATCCAGTTGCGGGCCGCCAAGGCGACGCTCTCGGCCGTCATCGACAAGGCCCGGCAGGGCCAACCCTCCGTCATCACACGCCATGGCCGGCCCGAGGCCGTGCTGCTCAGCTTCGAAGAGTGGCAACGGCTGCAGGTCCCATCCTTCGGCCGGCTCCTGATGGCCGCGCCTCTCGAAACGGAGGATCTTCCGCCGCGATCCGGTGCGCTGAGACGCATCGATCTCTGACGCCTGCGTCCCTCGTCGATACCAATGTCCTTTCGGCGGCCGCACCGACCAGGGCGATCCCGGCCGACGAGCTGATCGCCTGAATGCACCGAAACCGCGCCGGCCCGCATCGTACGGTGATCACCATCGCCGAGATCGGGGACGGTATCGCCAAATGCCGCCGGGATGGCGCGTCTCGCAAGGCGGCGCGTCTGTCGGATTGGCTGGAGACGCTGCTGCACCTCTACAGCGCTCAGATTCTGCCGATCGATCTCGAGATCGCCCGGTGTATCGGCCGCCTGTCCGACGCGGCCAGGCGAGAGGGCCATGCCCCGGCCTGGCGGACCTCGCCATCGGCGCGACGGCGCTGTGTCGCGGCTGGACGATACTGACCCGTAACGTCCGTCACTTCCGGCCGCTTGGCTTGGCGGCGCACGATCCGCACGACACGTTACCGGCCGATATCGCGTGAGCGATCCGGTCAGGCGACGTTGAGGCGCCGCCCGCGGTTCCAGGCCAGGAACGGGACGCCGGACAGCAATCCCGCCAGCGCCGCCCGCGACTGGTGGCAGCCGTTGATCGAGACCCGCGGCAGGGCGCGCAGATGCCCGGCATGGTCGGCGAACAGGTGGCCGGGTCTCGTCGTCACCGCGGTGGCGAAACCCTGATCCGCGGCGAGGGCGAATTCCCTCGGGCCGGCCGAGGTCGGGTCGCCGACCGGGTAGGACAGATGCCGGATCGCGCGGCCGAGCTCGGCCTCGATCCGGGCGCGGCTCTCGGCGATCTCCCGGGCGACGGTCGCCGTATCGTGCTTGGCGAGCATCGGGTGGCTGACCGTGTGCGCCCCGAACGTCACCGCCGGGTCGCGGCCCAGCGCTCGCAATTCATCCCAGGACAGACACAGCTCGGGTGCGATCCCCCCCGGCGCGAGGTCGGCCTGCCGGCAAAGGTCGGCGATCCGGTCGAGGAGCGCGGTCTCGCTGCCGCGGCGCAGGTCGCGGTAGAGCGCCTCGAAGGCCAGCGCCTTCTCTTGCGGGCTGCGGGCCGGCAGATCGAGGCTGCGCCCATGGATGTCGATCCGCACCCGGTCGAGCCGCGCGATCGCCCGCTCCAGCTCGATCCACCACAGGCGCCCGCGCTGGTCGGCGAAGCCGCTCGCCACGAACAGGGTCCAGGGGGCGCCGTGCCGTTCCAGCACCGGGCGGGCGTGCTCGACGTTGTCGCGGTAACCGTCGTCGAAGGTCAGGACCGCGAAGGGCGGGCCGTAATCCCGGGCGGCTAGCCGGTCCGGGACCGCATCGAGCCCGATGATGTCGAAGCCGCGCGCGTCGAGTTCGCGCAAGGTGAGATCCAGGAAATCCGGCGTGATGCTGAGCAGCCGGTTCGGCGCGAAGGCCGGCACCGGATCCGGGCTGACGTGGTGGAAGGTCAGGATCACCCCGAGGCCGCGGGCGGCCGGAGCCAGCCAGCGATCGGCGCCGAACGCCTGGATCGCGCGGAAGCCGGACGCGAACACCCGATGCTTGGCACGCGACGAGATCATGACGTGGCCCCTCTCGGGCTACCGAGCCCGGGCGGACCAGCCATCGCGCGACGCGGTAAAGAAACCGGAACGCCGCGCCATACCGAACGCCGTGTGCGATCTAAATTTTTCCGCGACCGAGGATTTGATCAGCGCGCGACGGACCCCAGCGCCCGAGCGGCGTCGTGAGAGGCTCCGTGCAGGGATGCAGCGTATGCCCCCTCGGCCGAGCGGGCTCTGAGTTCCCGGTTTGAATGACGATCTCTGCTCAGAGCTGACAGTTCGGTCTTCCTGTCGATAGGAGCTGATCGATCGAGCCGTACGCCCACATCCCGGAGCCGCGCAGCGGAGCCCGGGATCCAGAGCCATCGCTGCGTCAAGTTTTTGCACCGACAGCGGTTCTGGGTTCCGGGCTCGCCTACGGCGCCCCGTAATGACGCCGCAGGTTATCGGTACGGGGGATCGCGCCTCAGACGATGGGTCCGAACGGATATCGCCCCTCCTTGAAGGTGCCCGTCCGACGGCGGCAAGCCGCCAGGACTGGACGGTCAAAGCCTCGGCAACATGAAGGCATCCGAGGAGTCGGTCGGGGTGAGATGACCCGACCAGCCGTCATGCATCCCAAAAACCCTACGGGAGGGCGCCGGCCTTTTCCTTGGCCTGCATGATCGTGTTGCGGCAGGCCTCGGCGTTGCCGGCCTTGTCCTCGGCGGCGGCCTTGGCGACGAGCTTCTTCGCCTCCTCGACCCCGGCGGCGGTCGGCTTAACGGCGGCGTCGCCCTTGGTGAGAGCCGGCGGGGTCGCGAGCGCCTTATCGGAATGCGACGAGGTCGTGCCACCGGGCGGGGTCGTGCCGGTCACAGCGGCGGCGCCCGCGCTGTCGAGGCGCTTCTGCAGCGTGGAGACCTCGTCGGCGCACGGGGTCGCCCAGGCCGGCGTGGCGGCCGCAAGGGCCAGGGCTGCGAAGGCGAATCTCATCATCATCGAGGCGTTTCTCCAAATCGTGCGCCGGCTCTGAGGCGGCCAGCCGGATCGAGGGCCGGCCGCCGCGTCTGGCGCTCCCGAATGAGACGCGGGGCGCCGGGGCCCGTTCCTGAGACGTGAGGCCGCACGGCAGGCGCCGGCGGCGAGGCCGGAAAACGCGAAGGGCGCCCCGCCCGGTCTGGAGACCGCGCGGAGCGCCCTGCCCCGACGCCTTCTGGGCGTCGAGATTTCCTGGTGTCAGGACTTCATGGTTTCGGGACTTGCCAGCTTCAGTACTTCCGAATGATCGGCTCGGCCGACATCGGCACCGGGTCGGCGCCGAAGGCGTAGCGGATGCCGCCGTAGATCGAGAGCGGCTGCGACAGGGTCGTGGTCCGCGGGTCGCTGATCCGCAGGTTGCCGGCCACCGCGCCCGGCTCGGCGAAGGTGCCGAACGTCGCGTAGCGGTTGTTGGTCAGGTTGGTGACCAGGCCGAACAGCTCGAGGTTCTTGGTGACCTGGTACTTCGTCTGGAAGTTGAGGACGTAGTAGGGCGGCAGCTTGCGGTTCAGGTTCGACTCGTCGCCGCGGAAGTAGGACGCCGAGAAGGCCTGGAGGTAGACGCCGAACTGCCAGTTCGGGGTGACGAAGTAGTCGAAGCCGGCCTTGAACTGGTGGGTCGGCACCAGCGGCACGACGTTGCCCTTGCGGACATTGATCGCGCCGTCATCCGCGAGCGGATTGTTGGGCGAGGACAGGGTGCCGTTGAACTGGAAGGTGGCGTCGATCAGGGCGTAGTTGGCGTAGACCCGCAGGTAGTCGGCCGTGTACTCGCTGCCGACCTCGATGCCCTGACGCTGGGTCGAGGGCACGTTCACGAAGTAGGCGCGGGCGGTGTTGCCGGGGGTGGCGAGCGACAGGATGTCGTTCGACAGGTCGGTGCGGAAGGCGCCGATCTTGTAGCTGATGATGCCGCCGTCATAGGTGTTCGGCAGCGCACCGCGGAAGCCGACCTCGTAGGTCCGCCCGGTGACCTGCTTGAGCGGCGGATCGGCCACCAGCGAGTTCGGCAGCAGGCACGGCCGATCCGGGTTGGAGCAGGCCAGCTCCAGCGGCGTCGGCGCGCGGTTCGACTCCGAGTAGCTGCCGTAGAGGTTCAGCGCGTCGGTGAAGCGGTAGGTCAGGCCGGCGACCGGGTTGATCTTGTTGTAGTAATGGGTGCCGGTCACGTCCGGCGAGAAGCCCGTGAGATCCTCGCTCTGGATGCGGGCGAAGTTGAGCCGCGCGCCCGCCGTGAGCGACAGCCGGTCGGTCACGTCCAGGGTGTCGAGGGTGTAGAGGCCCATGTAGAGGTTCGAGCCGTTGACCGAGCTCGGCGCGATGCCGAGGGCGCCCGCGGTGCGGAGCTGCGGCGTGCCGAGGCCTGGGATGTTGCCGTAGTAGGGGTTGTTCGGATCCGTGGTGATCGACAGGTTCGGGTTGATCACGCCGAGGGTGCTGGACGACTTGAACGAGTAGTTGGCCGCATCGATGCTGCCGCCGACCAGGAAGGTGTTGGGCAGGCCGAACACCCGGTCGCGGTTGGCCGCTTGGAGCGAGCCGCCGAAGCCCGTGGCCTCCGTCTTGGTCACGTCGAGGGTGCCGTACGGGATGCCGGACCGGAACGGAACGCGCTGGTTCTGCTGGCCGAGGATCAGGAACTGGTTGCGGAAGGCGAGCTGCGACTGGCCGGCGCCCTGGCTGAAGCCGTCATCCTCGAAGCAGAGGTTGCCGCGGAAGCTGGAGCGGGTGCTGCAGTTCTCGAAGTTGCCGTCGTTGCCGTCGACGTAGGTCTGGCTGAAGCGGCGGAAGTAGGCGTTGCCGGCCAGGTCCCAGGTGGGCGACACGTCGACCCGGCCGGTGAGCTGGATCGTGCCGACCTCGGTGGTGGTGGTCTGCGGGTAGGTGAAGATCGACCGCGGGTCGCGGTGGCTGAAATCCACCGGCGTGGCGGCGGCGGCGCCGAAGAAGCTGCGGGCGGCGAGCCCGATCAGGTGGAACTCGGAATCCTGCGAGCGGTAGCCGATATCGCCGTAGAGCCGACCGATCGTGCTGGGGCTCTCGTAGCGCCATCCGCGGTCGTTCAGGCCGTCGCCGGTGAAGTAGACGCTCCACGGGCCCGAGACCTTGCCGTACTCGACGTAGCCGGCGGTGCGGGCGTCCGAGCCGCCGAACGCGGTGATCTCGGTACCCTGCCAGGTGAAGCCGTTCTTCATCTGGATGTTGACCGCGCCACCCAGTGCGTTGAGGCCGAAGACCGGGTTGCCGGTGACGACGTCGATGCGCTGGATCGCCTGCGGGGGGATCAGGTCGAAGTTGACCGTGTCGCCGAAGGCTTCGTTGATGCGCACGCCGTTCTGGTACACGGCGAGGCCCTGCGGCACGCCCTGGACCGGCGAGACGGTGAAGCCGCGATAGGTCACGTCGGGGCGGTTCGAATTGCCCTGCGAATCGGACAGGTTGAGACCGGGCGTGCGGCGGGCGAGCGTCGCCACGACGTTGTCGGTGCCCCGGTCGACCGTGATGTCGCTGGCCGTCACGGTCTCGACCGTGCTGGGGATCTTGTAGAGCGGCTGCTCGCTACCCCGGAGGCGGACCGGGCCGATCGGCGGCGGCGCCGAGCCGGCCGGCTCGAGCCCACCGGGACCGTTGAGGTTCTGCACGCGGCTCGAATTGCCGCCGCCCGAACCCACCGGCGAGGTCGAGACGACGCTGATCTCGCCCAGCGTCACGGCGTTCTGCGCCTGCGCGGCCGAGGGCAGCATCGCGCCACCCAGGACCGACGCCGACGCGATCAGGCTGCTCCGAAGCCCCCTCAATGACATCCCAAACCCCTTGCCGTGAACCCACGCTCGTTTCAGCCGAGCTTGGCGTCACTCTTGGCGGGTGAAGGAAAAGGACACAATTGATTGAAGACCACGCGTGCCGTGTTTCAGCAACCTTTTGGAAATACCGAACTCGAACGTCGGCCCACGTGGTTTGACAGCAACAGTTTCGATAACGATTTCAGCGACTTAGGGATCATCCGGCAACCCGAACGGGATCTTTAGGCAATGCCCTCATCCCGTCCGCGACCGCCCCTCAGAGCCGGGCCTGAATCAGGCGGGCGACCTCGCCGAGGCGCTGTTCCAGGAGCTGCGGAACCTCGCAGACGTAGGTGAGCGACTGGCTGCGCTCCTGGAAGATGCGGCGGTCCCAGGCGAACTTGGTCTCGATCTCGGACTGGTCCTTCGGCAACTCGGTGGCGTCCGTGGCGCTGGGCGCGTCCTTGGTCTGGCTGATCTTGTCGGCCTCGTCGCGGATCCGCTCGGCCATGCGCCGCTGCCCCTGCGCGTAGCGCGCGATGCCGCCCATGATCTTGTCCCGCTCGGCGTTGATGACCTCGAACACCCCCGCGTAGACGTGGGTCAGGGACTTGGCCCTGGCGTCCTTGTCGGCGCCGAGCTTGCCCACGAACCCGTCGAGGAGCGGACCGACCTCGGACAGCTCGGTGCGCCGGGACGCGATCTTCTGCGCGAGCACTGCCGCGTCGTTGTCGCTGCCCCAATCCCCGGCCGCGGCGATGTCCGGCCCGGTCCAGAACTGGCCCGGGCTGAGGGTCGCGACCTTGCGCTGCACGCAGGGCCAATCCGGGTCCTGCCTCGGCTGCGCGAGCGCGGGGCCCGTCATCAGGGCGAGGCCGAGGGCCGGGGCGAGGAGGCGGGCGAGGCTATGCATCGGGCGGGTTCCGTCGGGGCGTGATCCGGAAGGTGGAATACGGTCTTCCAAAATCATCGTGCGGTCATAAGGAGATAGGGTCGCAGGCCGGGTACGCGATGCGGCGTGCGGCCCTAGGTGGCGTCGCCGGCCGGGCCGCCGCGCCGGGCCATGATGCCGCGACCCGGATCGTAGGCGACGACCGCCATGCCGAAGAAGGCGAGGGTCACGCCGATCACGACCGCGCAGGCGACCGGCTCGAACTGGAGATAAAGGGCGAAGCGCACGAGCTGGACGGCGTGGCTGAACGGGTTCAACTCGCAGATCCAGTAGAGCGTTTCCGAGGATTCCCGGATCCGCCACAGGGGGTAGAGCGCCGAGGAGGCGAAGAACATCGGGAAGATCACGAAGTTCATCACGCTGGCGAAGTTCTCGAGCTGGCGGACGAGCGACGACAGGAACAGGCCGATCGCCCCCAGCATCAGTCCCGAGGCCAGGAAAGCCGGGAGCGCCGTCAGGTACCCGAGCGGCGGGATGTCGGTCTCCCAGAAATACGCCACCGCCAGGAACGCGTAGGCCTGCACGATCGACACCGAGACGCCCGCGATCAGCTTGGCGAGCAGCAGCAGCCAGCGCGGATACGGCGATGTCAGCAGCACCTTCATGGATCCGACCTCGCGGTCGTAGACCATGGAGAGCGACGATTGCATGCCGTTGAACAGCTGGATCATTACGGCCAGCCCCGGCACCACGTAGACCTCGTAGAGCACGTAGGTCTGGTAGGGCGGCTCGATCGAGACCCCGAGGGTGTTGCGGAACCCCGCGGCGAAGATGAACAGCCACACCAGCGGCCTGACCAACGCCGAGAAGAACCGCTCCTTCTGATTGAAGAAGCGCAGCAACTCGCGCCGGACGATGCCGCCGAGGCAGATCAGGTAGCCGACCGCATCCAGCCGGCCCATGCGGGCGGTCTTTTGGGAGGGGGTCGCGGGGACGGCGTTGGCTAGGGGCGCCGTCATGTAAACTGACCCATGTCGAACGGCACGCCTTTGATTTCACAGCGAGAGCGAGGGCCTGAAACACGCACCTCCCCCTCCCCTCTGCGGGGAGGGTGGCCCCGAAGGGGCGGGAGAGGGCAGCGCGACGGTGCAGGATGTAGTTGGCGTCGCGACCCTTCCGGATACGGCGCTCCCCTCTCCCGACCCGGCCTGACGGCCGGCCCACCCTCCCCCGCAGAGGGGGGAGGGAGAGCGCGCGTATCGTCCGGTCGGCCATCACGCCGCCGCCCTTCCCGGCTCCGCGACGAGGCGCCGGAACGCGTCGGCCAGGTTCTCGCCCGGCGCGCCGATATCCCAGGCCCGGCCCCGGGCGACGATCCGGCCGCGGTGCAGGACCACGGCCTCGTCCTCCGGAGAGATCTCCTCGAAGATGTGGGTCGCCCACAGGACCGACAGACCCTCCTCGCGCACCAGGGCGCGAACGATGGCCACGATGTCGGCCCGGGATTCGAGATCGAGCCCGACGGTCGGCTCGTCGAGCAGGAGCAGGTCCGGCCGGTGAATCAGCGAGCGGGCGATCTCGATCCGGCGCGACTGGCCGCCCGACAGCGTGCGGACCTTGTCGTGACGGCGGTCCGCCAGGCCGACCCGATCGAGCAACGCGCCGACGCGCAGCTTCCCGACCGTGCGAGTGATGCCGTGCAGGCTGGCGTGGTAGAGCAGGTTCTGCTCGACGGTGAGGTCGGTATCCAGCGTGCGCGCCTGGAACACCACGCCGAGCCGGGCCAGGGCCCGGGACGGCTCCCGGTCGAGCCCATGGCCGAAGATCGAGACCCGGCCGCTCTGGTTGTTGTAGAGCCGGGTGATCACCGAGAACAACGTGGTCTTGCCGGCGCCGTTCGGCCCCAGCAACGCCGCGAAGCGCCCGCGCTCCACCGTGATCGACACGTCGTCCAGCGCCGCGCGGGCCCCGAACCGGTGGCCGACATGCTCGACCTGCAGCGCCGCCTCGCTCATCGGCCCAGCGCCTTGCGGGCATCCGTCACCGCGTCGAGGCACTCGTCGAACTCGCCCTCCTTCTGCTCGCGCTCGGCTACCCGGAGGGCTTTCTTGAGTTTTGGGAGAGCGGCTTCGGACGGATTCGCCGCCAACGCGTCGCGGATCATCGTGATGCCCTCCGCGCAGGACGCCGCGTCGTCGGCCGCCAGGGCGGGGGTGGTCAAAAAGATGCTGACGAGTAAGAGCGCGAACCCCCTCCCCCCTCTGCGGGGGAGGGTGGCCCCCGAAGGGGGTCGGGAGAGGGGAGCGACGGTGAAGGATGAGGTGGCGACCTTCATACCGACGCAGCCTTGTCCTGAAGCCGGGCTCCCCTCTCCCGACCCGGCCTGACGGCCGGCCCAACCTCCCCCACAGAGGGGGGAGGGAGATGCGTTTTTGGCCTTGCGCCAAATTCTGAACCCGGCACCCATCACTTCACCGTCAACGTGCCGCTCATGCCCTTCGCCTCAAGGCCGCGCGCCTCCCACTTATAGGTACCGGGCTTGATCGCCACGAACTCGACGGCGATCTCGCCGGGATCGTCAAACTCCAGGTGATCGGGCGCGCCGCCGCCGTGGATCTCCTTGTGCTCGATGACGATCTGGTTGAGCCAGATGTAGCGGAAGAACTCGGGCGCGTAGAACTTGTACTCCTGCCGCCCCTTGGCGACGATGCGCAGCCGGTAGGCCTTGCCGGATTCCAGCGTGATGTCCTTGTTCTCGACCGCGAAATCGTTGCCCTGATCGTCGCCCAGGACGAGGTCGGGCAGGTTCTCGCGCTTCTTGGTCAGGTCGAGGGCCGTGGCCGGCCCGGCGGCGAACAGGCCGGCCAGGGTCAGGGCTGCGATCCGAAGCATCCGCGTCATGGCGTTCCTAAACCGTGCGCCGCCCGTCCGGCGGTCGTGTTCTGCGTCATGGGCGTCCGGCCGCGTCCGGCCAGACACCCGTGCGAAATCCCAAATCCCATCAGTTCGGGGAGATGGCGACGCCCCAGGGCAGCAGGCCGACCGGGATGCTCTTGACCACCTTCTCGGCGGCCACATCGATCACCGAGACGTCGTTGGAGGTGCCGTTCGTCGTGAACAGCATCTTCTGGTCCGGCGTGAAGGCGAGCTGCCAGACGCGCTGGCCGACGGGGAGGTACTTCTGGACCTCGTAGCTCTTGGCATCGATCACCGCGACCCGGTTGGCCGGGCCCAAAGCCACGAACGCCTTGGTGCCGTCCTTGTTGATGCGGATGCCGACCGGCTGGATCGCCTCATCGTTCACGCTGGGGATCTTGAAGGTGATCTTCTTCACCACCCGGCGCTGCGCCACGTCGATCACGCTGACCGTGCCGCCGACCTCCGCGGAGACCCACAGGAATTTGCCGTCGGCGGTGAACTCGGCAAAGCGCGGCCGGGCGTCAACCAGCACGTTGTCGATCACCTGGAACGTCTTGGTGTCGATGAAGTGCGCCATGTTGGTGGTCTCGGAGGTGTTGACCAGGATCTTCCCGTCCGGCGACAGGCCCATCCCCTCCGGCTCGACCCCGACCGGCACCTCGGCCAGGACCTTGTTCTTCTCGATGTCGATGATCGTGACCTGGCTGTCGTCCTCGTTGGCGACGTAGAGCGGGTTGCCGGAGGCATCGAGGATGAACTGCTCGGGATCGGGGCCGGAGCGGAGCGAGCGCACGACCTTTCCGGAGCTGGCATCGAGCACGTCAATTCGGTCGTCGTCGCTGGCGCAGACGAACACCTCCTTGCCGTCCTTCGACACGGTGATCCCGCGCGGCCGGCGCCCGACCTTCCAGGTGGCGGTGACGGTCATCGTCGTCGTATCGATGACGCTGACGGAGTTGCCCTTCTCGTTGCTCACGTAGGCGGTGTAGGCAAAAGCCGGTCCGCAGAGGGCGAGCCCCGCTCCGAGGGCGACAACACTCAGACCTGCCTCGACGCGGCGGCGCATACGACTTCCTTCCCTGGGTGCCCTTTTCGGCACTTTCTGGCACCAACTGTAGTGCGATCTTGGCCGGTTGCGAGGGGTTGCGGCGTTTGCGGCCGTGGCCGGCGTTCCCCTCGCAGGGCGTCAGCCGCGATGCTTATTCACACATCCTCAGCTCTGTGAAGTGCAGGACATCAGTCGAGCGCGTGCGTGCTGCAGCGTGCAGGTTACCGTCCTCCGTGATGAGCACCCGGTCTGGAGCCAGACAGGCCAGGATCGAGGCGTCGTTGAACCCGAGCCACGCGTAGGTGTCGTCATGGACGGCATCCCAGCCCGTCGGCTGCAACTCGCGGACGTGCAAGACGAACAGCTTGAAGAACGCGGCGATCTCAGACCTGATCGGATCCCGGACCTGGCGGAGCAGGTTGGCGGTCTCGGACAGGATCTGCGCCGTGGTGATGACCCCGGCCGCCACCGAAATATGCAGCAGCAGGGCATCGTAGTCGGCGCGCGAGAACCGCGAGCAGTTTTTATGGATTCGGATGTAGTCCGCGCGCGTTCCGCCGACGATGAACAGCACGAGGACGTTCGTATCGAGCAGAACGTATTTCCGCATCGCTATTCGACGTCGCGGCTCTTCATCGAAACGATCTCCCCGGTCGTCTCATCGACCGTCACGATTTTGTAGGTCCTGCGCATGACGACAGTGCCGCTCAGCACCGATATGGCGTTGCGCGCCTCATCCCACGGTCGAGAGAAGCCCAGAGTGATATTCCAGTATCCTGGATGATGCTCGACCTCTTCGAGGCCGAGATTCGAGACGTTCTCCGTCGACATCGTCGACAAAAGCCACTCTTTCGCGCGGTCGATCGCATCGTTGACGCTGATGCCGGGGCTCCTGGTCTCCATTATGGGCCGTGCTTCTTGGACCTCGTGGCTCATCGTGAGTCTCGGACTTCGAGAGGACACCGTCTCGGTGGAGCGCGCCTCCGGAAGGTGGCCCCCCTGGGCCGCCCGCGTCAATGGTGGCGGCGACATTCATGTGCCCCGCGATGGAATCGCTCGACGACCCGCGAGAACACGGTCATTTGAACTTGCAGGTGGTCTCCGGCAGGTCGACGCCCAGCGTGTCGAGCAGCGTGCGCTGGTGCAGGAAGCCCTGCTCCGGCGCGACCGAGACTAGGGCCTTGGGCTGGACGACGATGACCGGCTGGCGCAGCTGGTGATCCCAGGGGCGGAAGCTCAGCGACACACCCTTGTAGGCCGGCAGGTTGAAGGCCGGATCGACCAGGTACGGGGTCAGCACGGCGGGATCGTTGGTCTTCTTGGCGGTGACGGCTTCGCCCACGGTCCGGATCGCCGCCCAGGCCTGGTAATCCAGCGGGCGCATCAGCCGGGAGGCGAGCCGCCGGAACCGGTTCTGCGCCTGCGCGGCCCCCCAGGTCTCCAGAACCGGCGACCACGTGGTCGAGGTCAGCGCCTGCGTGCCGCCGACGGGCCGCGGATCGACGGTGCGGTAGGACACGTAGTCGCCCCAGTCGCCCTCCTCGTCGGCCACGAGCGCCATGTCGTAGTCGAGCCCGCGGGTGAAGACCATCGCCTCGGCCCGGGTCGGGGTATCGCCCCGCGCCTTGGCCAGCGGCCCGAAGGTCCAGGGTTTCTCCGCGGTGATCTTTAGGCCGAACTTGCGCGCGGAGTTTCGTACGGCCTCGGCATAGGCCTTGTCGGCCTCGGTCGGCCCGACGATCAGAAAGACCTTCCGCCACCGCATCACCGTCATGTACTGCGCGATGGCGTCCGTCAGCATCGCCCGGGACGGCAGGATGTGGAATACGTTGGACCGGCAGTCGGCGCCACGCAGGCGGTCGTCCGGGGCGCCGGCGTTCAGCACCACCGCCCCGGTGTCCTTCACCGCGTCTGCCACCGCCAGCACCGCATCCGCCGGCAGCGCCAGGACCAGGTAGTGCACGCCCTTGGCCACCAGCTCCCTGGCCGCCGCAACGGCATCGGGCTTGTCGTCGCTCAGCGCGACCGCATCGAGCGAGAAGGTCTGCTTGGTGAACCGGCCGGTGGTGTTGTTGTCGGCGATGCCCATCTTGGCGCCGGCCAGCCCCTCGTCTTCCGGGGCGGCCTCGGCGTCGTACGAGGACGGTGCCGGCTGCGGCCGGTAGATCAGGCCGATCGACGTTTCGATCGGTTGCGGCGCCGGCTGCTGGGCCTGCGCGGCGACGGGTGTCGCCAACATCCAGCCCGCGAAGAGAACGCGAAGGCTGACTGGGCGCTGCGTCCGATAACGCGAAGGCTGGACGGGAATTCGGGCCGGGGCGTGTGCAGGATCGTGCATGACGCGGCCTCTAGCAGCTTCGGATCCGGCCGCTCAACCGCGGCTTCTTGGTCGGACGTTCACGTTCGTGTCGTGGGCCACCGGCGCGCCGATGTACATTGCCAAATTGTCCCTTCGCCCGAGCTATAGTGGCGAAAACGCCGCCGGCAGCATCAGCGCCGGTCAACGAGAGGGAGCCCCGAGGATGCACCACCTGGTATCGTGCGCGGTGACCGCGTGTCTGCTGGCCGGGGCGTCCGGTGCCCACGCCGCCGAGAAAGCCGCGGTGTTCCCGGTGGAGTTGTTCGATCCCGGCGCCACCTACGGCACGCGGGTCCGGCCCATCGACACCAAGAAGTTGACGCTGGTCACGGACGAGCTGCGCAACGCCCTTCGCAACCAGGCCGGCCTGGATATCATCGACACAGCCCCGAAATCCGACGTGGTCGCCAAGGAGGGCCCGCTCTACAAGTGCAACGGCTGCGCGGCCGACATCGCCAAGAGCCTGGGTGCGGATCTCGTCGTGACCGGTTATGTGGAGAAGGGATCCGGCCAGATCTTCAACCTGAACGTCACCATCGCCGAGGCCGAAACCGGCAAGATGGTACGCGGCGGGCAGGTGACGATCCGGGCCGATACCGACGACACCTGGGCGCACGCCATGCGCTGGGTCGTGAAGAACCGCCTGCTCGCCGAGCCGTTGCCCGGCAAGTCGTGATTGCGTGCCGCCCATCTTCGAGAGATCCGTGTCCGCGTACCCCGTTCCGCCAAGCCCCCTGCCCCGCCTCCTCGTCAGCGTGCGCGATCCGGCCGAGGCCGAGGCCGCCCAGCTCGCCGGGGCCGACCTGATCGACGCCAAGGATCCGGAGCGCGGCGCGCTCGGCGCGCTCGCCCCCGCAGTGGTGAACGAGATCGTGGCGCGCGTCGCCGGCGCGGCCGTGACCAGCGCGGTGGCAGACCCGACGCCTGAATCCGTGGCCGCGATGGCCGGCACCGGGATCGACTGGGTGAAGGCCGGCCTCGCCCCTGCGCAACGCCGCGATCCCAAGGCGCTCGCTGCCCTCGCTCAGACCGCCCCCGGCTGCCTGATCGCGGTCCTGTTCGCCGAAGACGGCTCGGCGGCGGACCTCGTCCCGGCTCTGGCCCGGGCAGGATTTGCAGGTGCGATGATCGACACGTCCGGAAAGGCCGGCGTCCGCCTGACCGACCTCGTCGAGCCCCAGGCGCTCGCGGCCTTCACGACGGCCTGCCGGAGCCACGGGTTGATGAGCGGATTGGCAGGTTCACTCAGGGTCACCGACATCGCGACCCTCAGCGTGCACCGCCCCGACTATTTCGGTTTCCGCGGCGGCCTGTGCCGCGACCTGGACCGGCGCAACGGTATCGACCCGCTGCGGGTCGCCGAGGCCGTGCGCGCCCTGCGCCCGAACCAACGGGACGCCGCGTGACGACAATCCTCAAGATCGGCGGCAGCCTGGCGGCGGATTCGGACCGCCGCAGCGCCCTTCTGGCAGATGTAGCGGCAGGGCTCCACGGACGCTGCGTCGTGGTGCCCGGCGGTGGTGCCTACGCGGATGCCGTCCGTGCCGCCCAGATCCACGAGGTCTTCGACGATGCGGAGGCCCACCGCCGGGCGCTGGCCGCGATGGGTCGCATGGCGGCGGACTTTTGCTCAATCGAGCCCCGCCTCGCACGTAGCCCGGCGCCTTGGGCGGAGAACATCGACACTTCCTGGGTCTGGGACCCGACGAACTTGCAGGTCGGCGACCCTGACATCCCCGAGACTTGGGACGTCACATCCGACAGTCTCGCGCTCTGGCTTGCGCTACGAATGCGTGCCGCACGCTGCGTGCTGGTGAAGTCGGCCGACGCATCGTCACAGGAGGATGCCGATGGACTTGCCCAAAGCGGGCTGATGGATGCCGCCTTCCCCGCTTTCGCTGCACGCTACGGCGGCTCGATCGCGATCTGGGGACCGACCCGGAACGTCACACTCCGCCAGCGGGTGGCTGTTTGAGCGCCCTCGAGCACATCGTATTCGTCACCGGTCGCCTCGCCCGGGCGCGGCTCGAAAAAGTCGCGGCCGGTTTGCCGGCGACGATCCGGTGGAGCATCGCGGATGCCGGCGTTAAGGTCGCAGCGCTGATGACGGAAGAAATCATCCGCCGCCGGATCGAGATTCCCGAAGGCGCGACCCGGATCGTCCTTCCGGGTCGCTGCCGGGCCGATACCGCCCGGCTGGCCGAGCATTTTCATGTGCCGGTCGAGCGCGGCCCGGACGAGGTGGTCGATCTGCCGGCCTGGCTGGGGCTCGCCGGGCGCAAGGTGGACCTTTCGAAGCACGACCTGCGGATCTTCTCCGAAATCGTCGATGCCTCGAAGATGACCCCCGACGAGATCCTGGCAAAAGGGCTCGACCTGGCCCGCCGCGGCGCCGACGTGATCGACCTGGGCGGGCTGCCGGACACGACCTTCCCGCATCTCGAGGATTCCGTCGCTGCCCTGAAGGGCGCCGGCCTTCAGGTGAGCGTCGATTCCTTCTCTCTGGACGAGCTCGCCCGGGGCGCCGGGGCCGGGGCGGATTACCTGCTCAGCCTGAACATCGACACGCTCGACCTCGCGTTCGAGACCGACGCAGTGCCGATCCTGGTGCCCCTGCGCCCGGACGACCTGCCCTCGCTCGACCGCGCGATCGAGCGGATGCTGAAGGCCGGGCGCCCGTTCCTGGCCGACCCGATCCTGGAGCCGATCCATCACGGCTTCGTGGATTCAATCGGCCGCTACCGCGACACCCGTGCCCGCTGGCCCGACATCCAGATGATGATGGGCACCGGCAACCTGACGGAGCTGACCGAGGCCGATTCGCTCGGCGTCACCGCTCTGTTGGTGGGAATGTGCTCGGAACTGTCGATCGGCAATGTGCTGATCGTCCAGGTTTCGAACCACACCCGCCGCACTGTCGAGGAGCACGACGCCGCCCGGCGGGTGATGTACGCGGCCAAGGCCGACTCCGCCCTGCCGAAAGGCTATGGGAGCGCGCTGTTGGCCCTTCACGACAAGCGCCCGTTCGTGCAGACCGCTGCGGAAGTTGCCCAGGCTGCAGGCGAGGTCCGGGATCCGAATTACCGGATCGCGGTCGCCGAGGACGGGATCCACGTCTACAACCGCGACGTCCACAGGGTCGGCACCGACGCGATGGCCTTCTTCCCCGATCTCGACGTGAGGAGCGACGGCGCCCACGCCTTCTATCTCGGAGCCGAGCTCGCCAAGGCCGAGACCGCCTGGCGGCTCGGCAAGCGCTACGTCCAGGACGAGGCCCTCGACTGGGGCTGCGCGGCCGACGCTGACGTCGAGGACTCGACCGCGTTCAAGAAGGCCGGACACACCCGCCATTCCGGTCCCGACGCGCCTCCGCCCGGTACCCGCGATGCACGGCTGGTGAAGCCCGAGGCGGATGCCGACGCCCCAAAGACGATCTCGGAAGTCGAGGTCCGCGACGAGGCGCAGCCAGAGAACCCGCAGCCCGCAACCAAGCTGGTCTGCGGCCGACTGGTGCCGGCGGACAGGGCCTGAGCGATGCCGCTGATCCTCGAGACCATCGTCACCACGCTTGCGCCGTCCGGTGAGCTGCATCTCGTGCCGTTTGGGCTGATCGGCAAGGAAAACGGCTACGTGCTGGCGCCGTTCCGACCCTCACCGACCATCGTCAATCTCGAGGCCAATCCGTGTTTCGCGGCGTCGAGCCCGAGGGACATCAGAGTCATCGCGGGTGCGGTAACGGGCCGGCGCGAATGGCCGACCGTGGCGTGCGCGGTCATTGCCGGCCGGCGGCTAGCCGACAGTTTCGGCCATGCCGAGTTCCAGGTCGCATCGGTCGAGGACCAGGAGACCCGGCCGCGCTTCCACGGCCGCCTCGTGCATTCGGCCGCCCACGCACCGTTCATTGGCCACAACCGCGCCCAGGCCGCGGTGCTCGAGGCGGCGATCCTCTCGACCCGGCTCCACATGCTTGAGCCGGACAAGGTGTTGACGGAGATGGCCTACCTCGCCATCGCCATCACCAAGACCGCGGGCCCGCGCGAGCGCGAGGCCTGGGGCTGGATCGAGGACAAGGTCGCTGAGGCTTTCGGGGCCGAAGCGCGCATTCTCGGTCGGGACGCAAGCTAGATCCGTATCCGAGAAATCGAATGCGGCTCTGACACTCACTTGTGACACGCACTCGGACGTAGAACCGGTATCTCGATGCCGGACCGCGCCCCGGAGGCGGGAGGAGCAGGACACGATGAAGAAAATGACCCTGGCCCTGGCGGCCACGGCCGCCCTGGTGGCGGCGACCGCGCAGGCCCACGGCCCGACCCGGCGCAAGATTTCCGAGTCGATCGAGATCAACGCCCCGGCCGACAAGGTCTGGGCCGTGATTGGTGACGTTAAGAACGCCGACTGGATGGAGGACGTCATTAAGACCGAGGTCAGCGGCGACGTGCCGAACAAGTTCAAGCGCACCCTAACGCTGAAGAACGGCAACCAGATTCAAGAGACTAGTAACAAGTACAAGCCGGACGAGAAGCTTTTCTCGTACTACATCGAGAAGGTCGATGTGAAGGACCTGCCGGCCAACGACTATTCTGCTACGATCACGGTCGAGCCCGCGGGCGACGCCAAGTCCAAGGTCGAGTGGAAAGCCGCCTTTTATCGCGGCTACATGAACAACGATCCGCCGCCCGAACTCAACGACGAAGCCTCCGAGAAGGGCGTCGGTGCCTGGATCAAGGCGAGCCTCGCCAACTTAAAGGCCAAGGTCGAGAAGGGCTCGTGAGCCTACGCGGGTTTGGCAAAAGCGTCCTGCGGTTTTGCGATAAAAACCTGCGCCGTCACCGCAAATGGGGCCAGGCGGCGTTCGTCGCCGGCCTGTCCCTGACCGCGACGCACGCCCGCGCCGAACAGGCGCGGGAAGCGATCGTGACGACGCAGCTTGGCGGCGCGGTCGAAATTGTCGATCTCGCAGCCGGCAAGGTGGTGCGTAGCATCAAGCTCGACGGGGCGCCGGCAGGAATCGCCCTGTCGCCCGATCGCAAGCGTGCATACGTCACGCGGCCCGAAGGTCACGGTCTCGCGGTGCTTGATCTCGATGCCGGCCTCGTTGCCGCAGAAGTGCCGCTGCCGGGTGGACCCTTGGGCGTCGCTGCCGATCCGATGGGCGTCAAAATCTACGTGGCGGATTGGTACGGGCATCGCCTGTTCGTTTTGACCGAGCGCGACGGCCACCTGATCCCCGATGGCGAGATCGCGGTCGGCGCCTCGCCATCGGGTATCGCCGTCTCACCCGACGGTGCGACGCTCTACGTGGCCAACCGGGAGGCCAACACGGTCTCCGTGGTCGATGCCAGGACCCGCAAAGAAACCAAGGTCATCCCCGTCGGGCAGCACCCGTTCGGAATTACCCTGGATGCTGCCACTGGCCGCGCCTACACGGCGAACGTCACGAGCGACGACGTCTCCGTGATCGATCTGGCGGCCGGACGGGAGATCGGTCGGATCCCAACCGGTCGGCGACCCTATGTGATCGCCCTTACGCAAGGGCGCGGCTTCGTGACCGATCAGTATGCCGGCAGCGTCACAGCCTTCGATCTCACGACTCTCAAGCCGCTCGCGGATATCGACGTCGGCGATCATCCCGAAGGCATCGCGGCCGACGCTGGCGGTCGCCTCTACGTCGCCAATTGGGGTGACAACACGCTGAGCGTCCTCGACGGCCGGACGCTGAAGGTGCTGACGACCATCCCGACCGGGAACGGCCCCCGCGCGTTCGGCGATTTCCTCAGGTAGTGCAGCTGCAAGATCGTGGGTCGCCCCCACACCTTCATCGCCCCGTTCAAGGGTGATGGCCGCTTCGAACTGTTCGCGATGACGGGCGTGTAGCAACCGCGATTGTGAGTAGCGAAAGCACGTCACCGGGCATCCAGACCAACGATGTGGCGTGTGAGCCCTGATCGGTCGACCGGAGGCGTCCTTGAATGGAACGCCGTGCCGGACAACCCCGACACAGAGCGGCAGCGCGGCAAGCGGGGCACAGCCTCGCGATCGGAGCGCGCCGGATCACTGAGGTAGCCCGCAAGGCCGATCCGGTCCGCACGCATTGCAATCCGCGCCCTCGGCTCGATCGGCGACGTAGCCTGCCCAAGGCTCCGAGAGTCCGCGCCCGAGAACCGAGCAGGCCGCATGTGAAATGCGCCGAGGAACCTCGAAACGGCCAAGTCGCTTGCCCTTGCATGCCGGACACGACACCCGCAAAGAAGAAAACGCCGGCGAAGCCGAAGCGGGCTAAGCCCATCGTGAAACCACCTGCCAAGGTCGGCATGGCTACGCAGCTCGCTGCGATCCAGGACCGCTACCGTCGCGCCATGACTGCCGCCCTTGATCACCCGCATCGCGAGCAAGGCAATCTGATCCGCATCGCCTTGGCCGCCCTGCTGGCCGAGAAAGTCGCGCTCGGCGTCGCGGACGGTGAAGAGACGGCTGAGGCTGCGGAATCGTAGTTCCTGGCGCCCGTGCGAAGGCAACTGCCCGCCGCGAAAGCGTCTTGCCCGACCATTCAGGTAAGACGCTCCCGATCTATGCCGGGCCTCCGCAACCATCCATTGGGTCTAATCCACGGAACGAACCGATCGCTCAGTCCAGCTGACGGTTTGGCGCCCGACGGTAGGCGATGCGGGCGATGACAAGGGCGCCACCGATCTGGAGAAAACCGGATTCACCGAGATCCGCCGGCGCATAATGCGCCTGGATCAGCAATCGTGTCAGCGCGTTCAGCGCAAGGAGAGTCAGGCAGAAGGCTGCTGCAGCGAGCAGACTGGCGACGAACTCGGGCATGCTTCGTTTCCCGTGTCGAACACGGACAGAGTAGCAAGCCCTACGCCAAGGGAAAGGCGGGTGTTTGTCGATCAGCGCTTTCTACCTGGCGAAGCCGGAGTGGCTGCCTGGGCCGCCGGCGCCGCCAGTCGGGGCGTTTCCACCGAGAGGCGCTTCACCGGCCACCCGTCGCTCCAGCGCTCCATGTCTGCGAGCCGCGGATTGTTCTTCATCGCATTCGCGTCCGAGCCGGCGAAGGCAGCGGCAGCGGCGATGTCGAAGGTCTTCCAGAACCCGAGGTAGTCCAGCGCGTCGACGCGGGCGATATTGATCTGTGCGACCAGCGTCTGCTGTTCGCCGGTCAACGCCATATCGGCGGACCAGCGGAACGGCGGCGGCTTCGGGGCGTCCTTGGCCGCGTCCTTTGGATCCGGCCCCGGCTTGATCGCGCCGCCATCATAGGCTGTGTCGGTTCCGGCGGGAGCCGCGAGCGTGGCCGTCAGAGCGGGGAAGCCGTGATCGTCCGAGAGGGCGCGCACGAACAGCTTACGCTCCAGCGGTACGGCACTCGCTTCACGCAGCAGCCGTTTCGCCGCGAGGTCCGCCGCCCGGGTATCCTTGTCGCCGACCATGGCGATGAGCAGGGTGGAGGACTCGATGCCGGACAGCTCCGTCAGCGCGATTCCCCGCGATTTGGGGCCGCTGGCGATGCCGCCCGGCGCGGCCATGAAGATCAGCTTCGGGACGGGGAGGCCATGCTGCTTGGCGTCGGCGGCCATGTCCATGGCGAGCGGGGCGCCAGCCAGGTGCCCGATTAGGGCGACGCGGCCGAGATCGGGTTTGGCGTCCGCGTCCGAGGCCAAATCCGCCAGCGCCGCTTTGACCAGGCTTTCGGCGAGGCCGGGTGCGTCGGCCGGGCGCGTCCGGTTCACGTCCTGAAAGCGCGGGTAGAGCACAAGCCAACCCTGGCGGGTGAGATGGTCGATCCAGCCGCCGTAGCTTTGCGGATTGACCACGCCCCATCCGTGCAGGAACACAACCACGGGCCGGCCGGCCTCCGGGACGGCGCCCGCAGCGTGGAACGCGAACGTCGTCGCGGTCCCACGCCCGAGCAGACGCTTCACGATCGTCGCCTTGCGGTCGCCGAAACCGCCGGCCCCCTCAGACGGCTGCGGCGGCGGGGACGCGGCTTGGGCAACGCTCAACCCCGCAAGCGCCAGGATCACACCGGCGGCAAACGATCCGCGAAGAACATTGAGACGCATGAGGGGCTCGACTGAGAGACGCGATGCGCCGGCAGGTCAGAGCGCGCTGAATAGCAGATTCATTGGCCTTGGCGACTCATCCCGACCTGATCGGTCAGGCGCCGCAAGCGCGCTCGGATTCCGGACGGTCCAGGCGCTCGGCCAGCGCCAGGATCTCGGCTGGGACGGCATCGGCGATGGGCCTGTAGTGCGCGCGCAGCTCGTCGGTCACCGTGTCGAGGAGATCGGCCTCCTGATGGGCGTCCCAAGAGCGCCGACGCAGGGAATCGGCGTAGTTGGCAGCGACGATGAGCATGATTGATCTGAGCTGCCGACGGAGTTGCTCGGGATCGGGGGTCTTGCGCCCCGGGAGTGCCGTACAACCCGGAGTAGGTCTCAGGTTTCCAGACCCGGCATAATTAATTTTCCGCCCGGTCCGATCACCGCCGGGCCGGTCGACGCCGACGGACGACCGGCCGCCTGCTCGACCCAGGCCAGAATATCCTCGGCGCGCCAGGGCTTCGGGATGAAGGTCGCCGACATGCGCAGGTCGCTCGGCTGGTCGCCCGCATCCCCGGAGGTCAGCAGCACCCGGACCCGCGGCCAGGTCACGCCGATGATCCGCGCAAGTTCGAAGCCGCCGATCGGTCCGGGCGTACGCACGTCGGAGAACACGACGCTGACTTCGTCCGCGCGGTCGTTGAGGATGGCGAGCGCCCGTTCGGCAGTCTCAGCCTCGATCACCGTGAAGCCGGTATCCTCCAGGAGCGTGGCCGCGAGGAAGCGCTCGTCGGGTTGGTCCTCCACGACGAGGATGACGGGCTTCTGTCCGGGCTGTACCGAGTCGCTCATGGGCCGGGACACTCTACAGGGGCTGAACGGCGGTCGCGACGATCGGTTCAACGCTCCGATCGCAGCGAATGGCCGGACCCGCGCAGGCACAGATCCTCCTGCGACCCTGGCATATTCGGCAAGTTGTGGCCGTGTCCCGGGAAGCACAGCCATCCAGGAACATCCTGGTAAGACCGCCAGGATCGGTTTGATCAGCCGACGCCGTTGGCTTTCAGGAAGGCGAGAGCGCGGGTCCAGCCGTCCTCGGCGGCGTCCTTGCGGTAGCTCGGCCGATAATCCGCGTGGAATCCGTGCGGCGCATCCGGGTAGATCACCAGTTCGACGCTCCTGCCCGCCTGCCTGGCCTTGTCGCGCGCTTCCTCTGCGGAGGCCGGCGGGATGCCGGTATCGGCGCCGCCGTAGAGTGCAAGCAACGGCGCGTGGATCTCGGCCGCGACATCTCCGGCTGTGCGCGGCTGGATAGCAGTCCGATCACCGCCGAGGGGGCCATACCATGCGACCGCCGCCTTCAGGTCGCGACGATGCGCCGCGTACAGCCAAGCGTCGCGACCACCGCGGCACCAACCCATCACGCCGAGCCGACCGGCATCGCCCTTGGCAGCGGAGGCGGCCCAAGCCGCGGTGGCGTCGAGATCGCCGATCCACTGCGCGTCCGGCGTCTTCGAGATGATGTCCCGGATGATGATCTTGGGATCGGTCATGGTCGAGAGGTCGCCCTGCCGTGCATATAGTTCGGGCGCGACGGCGCAGTATCCAGCCTTGGCGAGGCGACGGCAGATGTCTTTGATGTACTCGTGAACCCCGAAGATCTCTTCGATCACCAGCACGATCGGAAACGGCCCCGCCCCATTGGGTACCGCCCGGTAGGCGGGCATCGGACCATCTGCCGCGGGGATCTTGACCTCGCCGGCCTCGATACCGGTGGCATCGGTGTGAATCGCCTGCGCCTCGACACGGGTCGTCGCGACAGTCAAGCCACTGATGAGACTGGTCATCACGAAGCCGCGCCGCGACAATGGCGGTGTCATCAGCCCGTCGAGTTCGGCGTGATTGCTGTCTGCCATGATCTTCCCTCCCGCGGTCCTACGTAGAGGGCTATCCGCCGGCACCGGCCATGGTCAAATGCGTCCGCAGCACACCCGAACCTTCACGCGCCTGCCGCCGCCAGTGCGCGCCTGACCGGCTTGGCCGCGACACGGACCGTCGCCGGAGCCGCGCGGGGCTTCAGCACGTCCGCAAGCGTTACGAAGCTGTCCGGCGTGGATGCGTTCACTGCTCGGATCCCGTAGCCCAATGCAAAGGATCGAGTCAGGTCGGCATCGCGCGCGATTCCGAATTGGTCGAGCGCTGCCAGGAATGCCTCGCGAAACAGGCTTGGCCGGCACCAGGACTTTTCGGCCATCTGCAGCGGCCAGTCCCAAAGGTTTTCGGCCCGCCGCGTCGTAAGGCCGTCCCGGCTGATGAAGTAACCCGTGCAACGGTGCTCTAGCCCGTCCGCGCTCACCGACCAATCGTCGTTGCCGAACAGCTCGGCATCGGCCACGTTGCTCATCGGGTCCTCCGCGCAAGGCCGGCACTCCGAAGCGCCGGAACAATTCCGGAACATTGGCCCGGAACATCCCGACGGTCAAGGCCATTGTTCCCGCTGCGTTCACGCCAGACCCAGTCGCCTCAGCGACCCTTGAACAAAGGGTGCTCGATCCGGTCGCCGGCCTGGATCCCGAGCTTGGCGGCCGTCCCGGCATTGAGTTCGAGTACGGCAGAGACAGGGCTGCCGGACGGGATGATCGCGGTCGATAGCGGCTCGGTGTCGGCGGCGATCCGGCTCACGGTCCCGTCCGGACGAATGAACAGCATGTCGAGCGGCAGATAGGTGTTCTTCATCCACATGGTCACAGGTTCGGCGCGTTCGAAATCGAACAGCATGCCATGCTCGGGCGCCATGTGCCGGCGGAACATCAGCCCGCGGGATCGGCCGGCGTCGTCACGCATCACCTCGACGTCGAACCGCTTCGGCCCGGCCTTGGTGGCGATGGTCAGTGGCTCTGTCTTGGCGGCGTTCTGCGGTGATGCGCTCTGGGCAGTGGCCTGATGGACGGAAAGCGGCGCGACCAGGATGAGGCAGGCGATGGCCGCCGCTTGCGGGACGCGGAATAGAACTCTCAAGGACAGCCTCTCGGGAAATGCGGTCGCGGGCGGTGTGCCGACCGCAGATTCAGATAGCGCGCGCGAAATGGGGCGTCAGTGAGAGGCCGGGAGCGCCCCGTCGACGAGACGGATCTCGGCCGCCATGACGCCCTTGGAGCCGTCGCCGTAGCGCACCAAAACGGCGTCGCCCGGCTTGAGCTCGGCGATGCCGTAGCGGCGCAGGGTTTCCATGTGGACGAAAATATCCGGCGTGCCGTCGCCGCGGGTCAGGAAGCCGAAGCCGCGCAGCCGGTTGAACCACTTCACCACCGCCGTCTCCAGGCCACTCGTTGGCGTGACCGAGACGTGGGTGCGCGGCATCGGCATCTCGGAGGGATGCACGGCCGCGGACTGATCCAAAGTCAGAACTTTGAACGCCTGCCAGCCGCGCGGGCGCTCCACCGCCTCGACGACGATGCGCGCGCCTTCGCTGGCCGCCTGGAACCCGTCCCGCCGCAGGCAGGTGACGTGCAGCAGGATGTCGGGGGCGCCGTCGTCGGGTACGATGAAGCCGAAGCCCTTGGACACGTCGAACCACTTGATGCGGCCGGAGACCTCTACGAGGTCGAGTGCCTCGTCCTCACCGGCGGCCGCTTCGGCGACACGGCTGTCCTCGGTCCGATTGGGATTCTGCGGCCCGGATCCGCGTTCATCAGACATGGCCGAGCAACCTACACCGAATCACGCCGCGCGCTCTCACAGCAAGATTAACGAAGTCCTGATTCCCGGAAAGCCCATATGACCGGCATAGGGGCCCTCGCGAGTTGCAATCTTGCCTGGGGGAGGCAGGTCCGCAACAGTCGATCGGTCGCAGGGAGAGCGGAATTGGGCGTCCTGTCGCCACCAAGGCATCTGGATCGCCCGCCATATCGCGTCCAATCAGGTTTTTGCGACCTTCGTGCGCCCGTGTTCACGTCTTCGAGAGCAGTTTCGATCGCGGCAAGGGCGCGGCGCGATCACGAGCAGCGGTGGCGTCCGAGGTCCAGGCGTGGTTTGAGCCCATCGCCATGTCGATAGCCCCCGCACTTCCCACGCCCCCTGAGACGACCACGCGCGCCGCGCGGTCAGGCCGCTACCCGATCATCGACGCGGTGCGGGCGGCGGCCCTCGTGGCGATGGCGAGCTACCACACGCTTTGGGACCTCGGCTTCCTGCGGCTGACAGCCGAGAATTACGCGCTGACGGCGGCGGGCCATCGGGCGGCGGAGACGATCGCCGGGACCTTCCTCACGCTCGTCGGCGTCGGACTGGTCTTGATGAACGGGCGCGGCATTCGTGCGCGCCAGACCGTGCTGAGGCTTGCGCGGATCGGCGGGGCTGCGCTCCTCGTGACACTCGGGACCTGGATCGCGTTTCCCGACGCGTACGTGTTCTTCGGCATCCTGCACTGCATTGCCCTCTCGAGCGTGCTCGGCCTGCCGTTCCTCTTCGCCCCTGTGGCGGTGACGGCGCTCGCCACGATGGCGGTCTTCGCCGCACCGCTCGTGGTGCACGGGTCTCGGCTCGATGACCCGATCCTGTTCTTCCTCGGCCTTGGTTCCGGGACGCCGCGAACCAACGATTACGTGCCGTTATTCCCGTGGTTCGGGTTCGTCTTGTCGGGGATCGTCCTCGGGCGGCTCGGCCTGCCGATTCTTGCGCGGTCCCGGCTCGGCAACTGGGCGCCGCGTTCGGCACCTGGGCGTGCAGCGACGTTCTTGGGGCGCCACAGCCTGATCGTGTATCTCGTGCACCAGCCCGTGCTGCTGGGGCTGCTCACCGGTCTCGTCACCCTGACGGGACCGAACCCGATGGCTGGTCTCCGCGCGTTTCGGGCCGATTACGTGACGATCTGCACACGCACCGGCGGGGAGCCGCCGCTCTGCCGCATCGCGGCCCGGTGCACCTCCGATGCGCTGATCAAGGAGGATCTTTTCCGGGAGGATGGTCGCCCCTTCAGCCCGGCAGAGCGGTTGCGGGCACAGGCCCTATCGCAGGGCTGCTACGGGTCGATCGAGGCGGCCTCTCGAATGCCGAAGTAGGATACGAACCGCGGCAGCCTTGCAAGACAGCGCAGGGTGCGTCCAACCCACTGCCTTGGTCCAGCGAAGAACGTATCGCGGGCTTCGAAGGAGCCGCTCAGGGATCGTCGAACGATCGGGAGAACTCCTGATCACCACCCGCTTTGCGTCGGCATCCCAGGATCAGGGCGCGGGCAAGATAAGATCTCCAGCCCACGCCATGATCGTCTCGCAGTCAGAATCCCCTAGCAAATCAATCCTTGGCGCGCTCGACGTAGGCGCCGTCCGCCGTCATCACCACCACGCGGGTACCGGCGGCGATGTGAGGCGGCACGGTGGTGCGGACGCCGTTCGAGAGGGTGGCGGGCTTGTAGGACGAGGAGGCGGTCTGGCCCTTGAGCACCGGCTCGGTTTCGGTGACCTCCAAGGTCACCCGCTGGGGCAACTCGATGGTCAGCGGCACGTCGTTATGGCTCGACAGCATCACGGCCATGCCCTCCTGAAGGTAGGGGGCGGCGTCGCCGACCACGTCCGCCGGTACAGCGACCTGCTCGTAGCTCTCGGGGTTCATGAAGTGGAACCCCTCGGCGTCGCTGTAGAGGAAGGTGTGCTCGCGATCCTCCACGAAGGCCCGCTCGACCTGCTCGGTGGTCCGGTAGCGCTCGGACACCTTCACGCCGTCCGTGATGCGGCGCATGTCGAGCTGGGTCACCGGGGTGCCCTTGCCGGGATGGATGTTCTCGACGAACAGGATCACGTAGAGCTTGCCGTCCTTGTCGACGACGTTGCCCTTGCGGAGCGTTGAGGCGATCACCTTCACGGAATTCGGTCCTGCATTGACAAGGCGGGTCGGCACGCGCCAAGCGCGTGCACTGGATCTCAGGCCCCGCCACTATCGCATCTGCGGCGTGGTTGCCAGCCGGCGAACCTCACCCGGCGGTCTCGGCGAAAGGCACCGATGCTTCCCCGCGGTGGATCGGAGGCCAGCCTCGCGCCTGGGTCGCACTCAGGGCGGCTCGCTCGTGCCTGGGGCCGGCCATGCTGGAGACCGATTGTGACCGGAGCTGTCTCGCCCTGGTGGGCGCCCGACCGCCACGCCGACCGCAGGCCTCGCCTGCTGCTGCGCAACCGGATTCTGGCCGCGTTCCGGGCCTGGTTCGCGGAGCGGGACTTCGTCGAGGCCGAGACCGCCTGCCTGCAGGTCTCACCCGGCAACGAAGCGCATCTCTCGGCCTTCGCCACCGAAGCCATCGGCGGCAGTGGCGCGCGGACGCCGCTCTACCTGCACACTTCCCCGGAATTCGCCTGCAAGAAGCTGCTGGCTGCGGGCGAGACGCGGCTCCTCAGTGTCGCCCGGGTGTTCCGAAACCGTGAGCGCGGCCCTCTGCACCATCCTGAATTCACCATGCTGGAATGGTACCGCGCTGGCGTGCCCTACACGGCGTTGATGGCCGATTGCGCCGAGCTTCTGGCGCTTGCCGCCGAGACCGCCGGCACACGCCGGTTCGTCTACCGGGGCCGGGAGGCCGACCCGTTCGCCGCGTGCGAGCGGCTGACCCTGGCTGAGGCGTTCGCGCGCTTTGCCGGCATCGATCTGTTGGCCACACTATCGCCGGATGGCGAGACCGACCGCGACGCCCTTGCCGGCGCCGTGGAGGCTGCGGACCTGCGCGTCGCCCCGGATGACACGTGGGCGGATCTGTTTTCGCGGGTTCTGGTTGCGCGGATCGAGCCGCATCTTGGTATCGGGCGCCCGACGATCCTGTGCGAATACCCGATCAGCGAGGCGGCCCTGGCCCGCCCGGTGCCGGACGATCCGCGGGTCTCCGAACGGTTCGAGCTCTATGCCTGCGGTGTCGAACTCGCGAATGCCTTCGGAGAATTGACCGATCCGGTCGCGTTACGCCGCCGTTTCGACGCGGAGATGGCGGTGAAGCTGCGCGTTTACGACGAAGCGTATCCGATCGACTCCGACTTCTTCGAAGCATTGGCCGTAATGCCCGACGCGTCCGGCATCGCCCTCGGCTTCGACCGCTTGGCCATGCTGGCCTGCGGCGCGAATCGCGTGGACGACGTGATCTGGACGCCGGTCGTGGAGACCCTGCCGTGAACCGCACGCTGCGCAGCGCCGCCGACCTCGCCGAGGCCGGCCTGCTGTCCGGCCCGGAGGCGGAGGCGCTGCACGATGTGCTGGCGCGCTACGCCGTCTCGGTCACCCCGGACATGGCCGAACTGATCGACCGGGACGATCCGGCGGATCCGATCGCCCGTCAGTTCGTGCCGCGGGCCGAGGAGGCCGTCGCCGCCCCGGAAGAGCGCGCCGACCCGATCGGCGACGAAGCGCACGCTCCGGTTGTGGGCATCGTCCACCGCTATCCGGACCGCGTGCTGCTGAAGCCGCTGCACATCTGCCCGGTCTATTGCCGGTTCTGTTTCCGCCGGGAGATGGTCGGGCCGGACGGCCTCGGCTCCCTGACCGACGCGGAACTCGATGGCGCCCTCGCCTACATCGCGCAGGATCCGCGGATCTGGGAGGTCGTCGTCACCGGCGGCGACCCGTTCGCGCTCTCGCCCCGCCGGCTCGGCGCGATCGCCGACCGGCTGTCGGTGATCGCGCATGTCCGGGTGATGCGGATCCACACCCGCGTGCCGGTTGTGAAACCCGACCTCGTCGGCGACGATCTGGTGCGGTCGCTCAAGCGGTTCGGGCGCGCGGTGTTCGTGGCGCTCCACGCCAACCACCCGCGCGAGTTCACCCCGGCGGCTCAAGAAGCCTGCGCCCGGCTGGTCGATGCCGGGATCCCGATGGTCAGCCAGTCGGTGCTGCTGCGCGGGGTCAACGACGATCCCGCCACCCTGGAGGCGCTGATGCGGACCTTCGTGGAGAACCGGATCAAGCCCTACTACCTGCATCACGGCGACCTGGCTCCGGGCACCGGCCACCTGCGCACCAGCCTCGACGCGGGACAGGCGCTGATGCGCGCCCTGCGCGGCCGCCTCTCGGGTCTGGCCCAGCCGACCTACGTGCTCGACATTCCCGGCGGCCACGGCAAGGTGCCGGTCGGCCCCGGGTACCTGCGCGAGGCAGGCGACGGGACGCGGGTCACCGATCCGAACGGGTGCGAGCACGCCTACCCGCCGAAAGTCTGAGGGAGGTCTTGGTGACGATGCGCAAGCTCTGGGGGCGGCTCACCTCGGTGAACGTGCAGAAGGTCGTTTGGGGACTCGACGAGGCCGGACTCGCCTATGAGCGGATCGATGCCGGCGGTGCGCATGGCATCGTCGCCGATCGCGCCTACCGCGGCAAGAACCCGAACGGGCTCGTTCCGACCCTCGAGGAGGATGGGTTCGTTCTCTGGGAGTCGAACGCCATCCTGCGCTACGTGGCCTCGACCGCTCCGACCCTGGCGCTGCCGGCCGATCCGCGGACCCGCGCCCATGTCGATCAATGGCTGGACTGGCAGGCCACCACCTTCACGCCCGCGATGCGCGACGCGTTCTGGCAGCTCTACCGCTCGCAGAATCCCGACCGGACGGTGGTCGCCGCCTCGATGACGCGGACGGAGGCGCTGGCGGCCATGCTGGACGCGCATCTGACGGACCGAGATTACATGGTGGGCGACGGCTTCGGCATCGCCGACATCGCGCTCGGCTGCGCCGCTCATCGCTGGCTGAACCTGCCGGCCGAGCGCATCGAACGCCCGGCCCTGCGCCGCTGGTACGAACGGCTCGCCGGCAGGCCCGGTGCGGCTCGGGCGCTCGGCGAGCCGATCGCCTGAGCCGCGGGCCGGCGTGACACCGCCGATCCGGTCACGGTGGCAGGAGTGTCTGTCCCACCGGTATTTCTTGGAGACCGGGCCGACGTGTTGCGCAGCGAGGAATCAAGCGCGGCCTTGTCGGCGCGCCCGCGTGATCCACCTTGACGGCAACGCGCCGATCCGTCCGGCGGCCCCTCACGGAACATCCCGATGGCGATCGACCCGACCCTGCGCGATGCGCTCTCCGCCGTAACGCCGGCCAGCCTGGCGCGGGCATTGACGCGCGCCGGGATCAAGGCGTTCAGCCCGCGCGGCCTGACGGCACGGGGCGGCAGTGCCATCGGCCCTGCCTATACCCTCCGGATGATTCCCGCTCGGAACGATGCCGCCGGTGACCTCGCTGCCGCGATCGACGCCGTTCCGGAGGGTGCCGTGCTGGTCATCGATGCCGCGGGTTCCGGCCTCGCCCTCCCCTTCGGAGCGATCGTGGCGGCGCGGCTCGCCCAGCGCGGCGTCGCCGGCTTGATCACCGACGGCGCCCTGCCGGATCCCACCGGTCTGCCGGTCTGGTCCGCGCAAGAGGCCGGCAGCGAGACCCTCGCCCTGGTCGGCGCGCAGGAACGCGTCTCATGCGGCGGGGCCGCCATCCATCCCGGCGACATCGTGGTCTGCGGGTCCGGCGGGATCGTCGCGCTACCGGCCGACCTCGCCGAGCGGGTCGCCCTGGAGGCCGTCGAGCAACAGCGCCTGGACCTGTGGATCCAGCGCGAGGCCGAGAGGGGCGAAAACCTCGCCAGCCTGCTTCCGCCGGACGCCGCGGCCCTGGCCCGGTTCGAGGCCGAGACGAAGCCGGCTTGAGGCCTACCGATGTTCTTCCCGCTTTCGAAGGTCGTCTACTTTCTGATCACCCCATCGAATTTCTGCCTCTTCGCCGTCCTGATCGGCCTCGGTCTGGTGGCGGTGACGCGCCGGCGACGCTCCGGTCTGGGGCTCGCCGGTCTCGGCCTGCTGGGCCTGATACTGGGCGGTTTGTCACCGCTGTCGGACATGGCGATGTTGCCGCTGGAGCAGCGCTTCGCGCCGTACCCGGACGACGGGCCCGCGCCGACCGGGATCGTCGTGCTCGGCGGTGCCATCGAAGCGGGTCCGTCCGAGGTGCGGGATCAGGTCATCGTCAATGATGCCGGCGAGCGGCAGATCTACTTCGCCGACCTGGCCCGCCGTTTCCCCGGGGCCCGGCTGGTCTTCTCCGGCGGCAGTGGCTTCATCGGGGGCGGCATTTCGGAGGCCGACATCGTCAGTCGCCAGGCGGATGTCATCGGGCTGCCGCGGACGCGCATGATCCTCGAGAACCGATCGCGCAACACCTACGAGAACGCGATGTTCTCCGCTGCGCTGGTTCAACCGAAGCCTGGCGAGCGCTGGTTGCTCGTGACGTCGGCCTGGCACATGCCCCGGGCGATCGGGTGTTTCCGGAATGCGGGTTTCACGGTCGATGCCTTCCCGGTGGATTACCGGACCCGGGGCTGGGGCGACGTCGCCCATTTCCACGGCTTCGCTTCGGAGGGGCTCCTCCAGCTCGATCTGGCCGTGAAAGAGTGGATCGGCCTCGCGGTCTATCGCCTCGCCGGCTACACGCCGGATTGGCTGCCCGGGCCGGAGCCGGTCGCCGCACCCGGCAGCGCCAGCCGGTAGATCCCCCGGAAGTCGTCCGGGTCCACCGGCTTACCCTTGCGCAGGATCGCGACCCGGCCCGCATGGGCGAGCCGCACCGCCACCCGGCGCACCGGCTGCATCAGCGGGCCCCATCCGTCCGGATGCGGACCGCCCAGGGCCCTGGCCACCTCCGACGGGCAGATCGTCTTGCCGGCCCCACGCTCGGCCACGAGGCCAAGCAGGGTTTCCTCGATCGTTGCCTCGTCAGCTTTGGTCGTGGTCATATCCGTGCCTCTTCGGCGGGGGCCAGGAGCGGACCCTCGTGCGGCCCTTCACCGGCCTCCAGCAACGCCTTGCGGATCTCCGAGGCGAACTGTCGACGCCACATGATGATGACCACGGAGGTTGTCGAGGCGAGCAACACATATGGGCTGATGAACCAGCCGAGATAGGCCAGCGCGAAGAAGAACGCGCGCTGCCCCCGGGCGAAATGGCGCCCCGCGCTGACGTTCATCGCCGCCACCCGGCGGACGGCCCGCAGCATCTCGGTGTCGCTGGCGCCGGACCCCTTCGACGGCACGGCCCCGAGCAGGATCGCCGCGTAGTTGAACAGCCGGTAGGCCCAGGCGAACTTGAAGAACGCGTAGACGAACACGAATGCGAGGCCGGCGACCTTCAACTCCCAGGTGGTCCGGTTCGCCACCGTGCCGAACGGCAGGGTCGCGAACAGGTTGAGCACGTCGTCGCCGGAGCGCGACAGGGTCAGCACCGAGCCCAGCGCGATCAGCGAGGTTGAGGCGAAGAAGGCGGTCCCGTTCTGCAGCGAGGCGTTGATCTGCGTGTCGACCACCCGGTTGTCGCGGCCGATGACCTGCCGGGCCCAGTTGGACCGGTGGACGTTCATGATCTGGCTGAGGGAGACCATCCGACCGCGCAGGCGCCCGACCGACAGGCCGTACGCCACCCAGGCGAGGATGAAGTACACCAGGGCCCCGATATCGAGGGGCGAGAAGGCGGCGCTGCCGGTGGTCGGGTCGGTCATGATCTCGGAGCGCCAGGGAAGCGGATTCGGATACGGCCTGACGGCCATACCAGTCCGGCCCGCCGCGCAGAACCCGCCCGGATCAACCCCGCAGGATGTCGAAGCCGTGCGTCTCGGGCGGATCGCCGCCTTCCTGCACGATGACCTCGCTGACGCGGGCGTGGGGCGGGCCGGAGCGGCATAATGCGATCATCCGGTCCACCGCATCCGGCGCGCCACAGAACACGGCCTCGACCGAGCCGTCGGCGCGGTTGCGGACGAAGCCGGTCAGATCCAGCGCACGTGCTTCGGCCTGGGTCCAGGCTCGGTAGGAGACGCCCTGGACGCGTCCCTTGACGATCACTGAGACGGTGCAGGTCACGCTCATCGGATCGGCACCGCCTCGCAACAAGCCCGCGCGAACGGCGCGGGCTGCCATACAGCTTATTCGGCCGCCATTGGGCGACGCACGCCGGCGCCGACCCGGCCTGAACGCGTCTCGCCCGTACGGACGTGGGTCGAGTAGAGCATCAGGCCGGTGAAGGCGAGGCCGCCGACGATGTTCCCGAGCAGGGTCGGGATCTCGTTCCACAGCAGGTAATCCATGACGGTCAGGTGGCCGCCCATGAGGATCGCCGATGGGAACAGGAACATGTTCACGACCGAATGTTCGAAGGTCATGAAGAAGAACACCGTGATCGGCATCCACATGGCGATCACCTTGCCGGGCACCGAGGTGGACAGCATCGCCCCGATCACGCCGGTGGAGACCATCCAGTTGCACATCATCGCGCGCACGAAGAGCGTCAGCATGCCGGCGGCGCCGTACTTCTCGTAGCCGAGGGTGCGCGCCTCGCCGATGCCGGCGATCGCCTTGCCGACGGCGTTCGGCTCGGTGGCGAAGCCGAAGGTGAACACGATGGCCATCATCAATGCGGTGGTGAGCGCGCCGGCGAAGTTGCCGAAGAACACCAATGTCCAGTTCCGGGCGATGCCGGCCACGGTGACGCCCGGGCGCTTATCGATCAAGGCGAGCGGCGTGAGCACGCAGACGCCCGTGAACAGATCGTAGCCGAGCAGGTACAGCATCGAGAAGCCGACCGGGAACAGCAGCGCGCCGACCAGCGGCTGACCGGTGGTCTGGTTGATCGTCACCGCGAAGGCGGCCGCGAGCGCCAGGATCGCGCCGGCCATGTAGGCCCGGATGAAGGTGTCTTTGGTGGCCATGAAGACCTTCGATTCACCGGCATCGACGGCCTTCTTCACGAAATCGGCGGGCGCCAGATAGGACATGCGAACCTCTCCCGCGCACGCGGCCGCCGATCGCCGTTGACCGAAGGGCGCGCTGCGCAAATACGACAGCTTTCCGGGGCGAAAGGCTGGTGTGGCTGCCCCGGTCGATCGCGAGCAAGCAGGTTGCGTACCAACTGCCACCCGTTCAGGCGGGCGGTCCGCGCATCCAGGTACTGAGTTCGCGGATATAGGCCGGCGGAAGCTGGGCGGCACGCGCGGCCGCCAGCACGGCGTCGAGGTATCCGGGTCTTGGCCGGCCCGGTGCGGTGGAGCGGCCGAGATAGATCAGGGCGCGCTTGGTGCCGGCGGCCGTGGTCACGGGCAGCGTCGCCTTGGCGTAGAGCCCGCCCGCGACGCCCTCGTAGCGGTCCAGCGCCGGGATGTCGTCGAGCGCCAGCTCCCACAGGACTCCGTGCACCACCCGGGCGGGATCGCGCACCACCGAGGCGTAGCCCTCGCGCATGACGATGAAGCGATGCCGTTTCAGGCAGCCGCCGCCGATCAGCCGCGAGACCGGGCAGCGCAGGGCCATCGCGGCGGCATCCATGTTCGCGCCGTAGGCGAAGTAGAGGGGCATACCGCAGCGATCAGCGGCCGACCGGTCGAGTCACTTCCCCGATTTGCGCTCGTCGCGCTGCACGGCCCACTCGTTCGCCCGCATCGCCGCGTAGGCCACGGCGAGGGTGACGGCGGGAATCGCGAACGTCACGAAGATTTCGCCCGAGCTCATGGCTTGATGCTCCGCAGCACGCGCCTGCCGATCGCATGTAAGCCGATGCCTGCGGAAAGCCAGATCGCCGCGAAGAATGCGGTGGCCGGACGCAAGGTCGGCGCGCTCGCGACTCCAAAACTCATGGCCGTGATCGGCGTTACGAACCCGATCACCATGAAAGCCACCGCGATGTTGTTCAGCGCGGTGGCCAGGAGCTTCGTCTGCTCGTTGTGAACCGCAGTCACGACGAGCGCGCTGCGATCAGGCGAATTCGAGGATCACCGCGTCGACCGCGAGGCTGTCGCCTTCCTTGGCGTGGATCTTCGCGACCGTGGCGTCGCGCTCGGCGCGGAGCATGTTCTCCATCTTCATCGCCTCGACCACCGCGATCGGCTCGCCGTTCTTCACCTCCTGGCCCTCGGTGACCAGGATCTGCTTCACGAGGCCCGGCATCGGGCAGAGCACCTGCTTGCCCGAGCCGGCCTGCTCCTTCACCGGCATCAGCGCGGCGAGTTCGGCTTCCCGGCGGGTGTAGACCCGCGCCTCGGCGGCTGCGCCGGCATGCTGCAGGAACACGCCGTTCAGCAGGCCGCGCACCTGGATGGCGACGCGCTCGGAGCCGATCGTTCCGATCCAGACCGGCTCGCCCGGGCGCCACGCACTCGCCACCGACAGCGCCGTGCCGTCATCGCGGGTGACGATCAGGTCCTCGCCCTCCGGCTCGATGGTCACCGCGTAGGATTGGCCGGCCAGGATCACGACGCGGTCCCGCTCGAACGCGAACAGGCCCGGCGCGCGCATCTGCCCGGAGATGCCGCGCTTGCGCTGGTTCAGCTTGTGGTCGATCGCCGCCGCCGCGGCCATCATGCGGATCGCCACCGCACCCGCGGGCTCCGGGGCGACGAAGCCGTTCGGGAATTCCTCGGCGATGAAGCCGGTGGAGAGCTCGCCCTCCTGCCAGCGCGGATGCGCCATCAGTGCGGAGAGGAACGGGATGTTGTGGCGGATGCCGTCGATCGCGAAGGCGTCGAGCGCGTCGCCCTGCGCTGCGATCGCCTCGGCCCGGGTCGGCGCCCAGGTGACCAGCTTGGCGATCATTGGATCGTAGTGGATCGCGATCTCGCCGCCCTCCTCCACGCCGGTGTCGTTGCGCACGATCGCGGTGCCCTGACGGCCCTCCTCCGGCGGCCGGTAGGTGGTCAGACGTCCGATCGAGGGCAGGAAGTTGCGGGTCGGATCCTCGGCGTAGACGCGGCTCTCGACGGCCCAGCCGTCCAGCTTCACTTGCTCCTGCGTCAGCGGTAGCTTCTCGCCGGCCGCGACCCGGATCATCAGCTCGACGAGGTCGAGGCCGGTGATCATCTCGGTCACGGGATGCTCGACCTGGAGGCGGGTGTTCATTTCGAGGAAGTAGAACGACTTGTCCTGGCCGGCGACGAACTCGACCGTGCCGGCGGAATCGTAGTTCACGGCCTTGGCGAGGGCGACGGCCTGCTCGCCCATCTTCCGGCGCGTCTCGGCGTCGAGCAGCGGCGACGGCGCCTCTTCGATCACCTTCTGATTGCGGCGCTGGATCGAGCACTCGCGCTCGCCGAGATAGATCACGTTGCCGTGCTTATCGCCGATCACCTGGATCTCGATGTGCCGCGGGTCGGTGATGAACTTTTCCACGAACACCCGGTCGTCGCCGAAGGACGAGGACGCCTCGGACTTGGCGCGGGCGAATCCCTCGGCGACTTCGCCCGACGAATGGGCGATGCGCATGCCCTTGCCGCCGCCGCCCGCGGAGGCCTTGATCATCACCGGGTAGCCGATGCCGTCGGCGATCTCGACGGCGTGCTCGGGGCTCTCGATCACGCCGAGGTAGCCCGGGACGGTTGAGACGTTGGCGGCGGCGGCCGCCTTCTTGGATTCGATCTTGTCGCCCATGGCGGCGATGGCGCCGGGATTGGGGCCGATGAACACGATGCCGGCGGCCTCAAGGGCCTTCGGGAAGGCCTCGCGCTCGGACAGGAAGCCGTAGCCGGGATGGACCGCCTGGGCGCCGGTCTGCCGGCAGGCCTCGATGATCTTCTCGATGACCAGGTAGGACTGCGCCGCGGCGGCGGGGCCGATATGGACCGCTTCGTCGGCCATCGCGACGTGCACCGCATCGCGGTCGGCGTCCGAATAGACTGCCACCGTCCTGATGCCCATCTTCCGGGCGGTCTTGATGACCCGGCAGGCGATTTCGCCCCGGTTGGCGATCAGGATCTTATCGAACATCGCTGGCGCATCACTTTCGAGATCGCCGGATTGCACACCGGCTTGACTGTCCCGATAGATCAGTTGCGCCGCGGACGGAAGCTGCGCCTTGGTCGAAGGGTCGCTCAGGCGGCGAGCGCGAAGGTGAGGCGCGGAGCCTGGGCCGCCTCACGGGTCCAGCGGTTGGCGTCCAGCGCGAAGGCCATCAAGGTCTCGGCGCTGCCTTCCGCCTCACGGACGATCTCCATGGCGATCCGGGCGCCGACCGGGCTCGGGCCGTCCCGGCCGCTGAGCGAGCTGGCGAGCCAGGCGGCGACATCCCGGTCGATGTAGCCGGTCGGGCGCAGGCCCCAGACGGCGAAGTCGACCACCGAAGCCACAAGAAAGTCCGCGAAGGCCTCGGAGCCGATCACGGCCCGCTCCAGGGCGATCAGCATGTCGGCTTCGTCGCGGCTCATGATCCCCTCCGGCAGAACCTCGCGCTTGAGGACCAGCAGGTCCTCGTCGCTGATCGCGCCAGTGGAAACGGCATGGTTGCAGAACTGTTGAACGGAGATCATGGTCATGGCTGCCTGCTCCTCCGACCTTTGCTGCGGTCGGTGTTTGTCCCGGTGTGATTTGAACTTACGGGACGGCACCCCTGCCGGAAGTTAACGGCAAGATCTGAACGGAAGTTCAGGTAAACACGGACCGAGCAAGCAGGCTTATTGGGACGTTGACCAGTTGCGTTACCGGACGATGACCGTGGCTCCGACCGGGGCACGATCGAACAGGTCCACCACGTCGATGTTGCGCATGCGGATGCAGCCCGACGAGACCGCTTGGCCGATCTTCTCCGGCTCGTTGGTTCCGTGGATCCGGTAGAGCGTGTCCTTGCCGTGATCGGACAGGTAGAGGGCGCGCGCGCCGAGCGGGTTCATCGGTCCGCCCTCCATCGCGTGAACGTGCGGCCAGCGCCGGATCATCTCGGCCGGAGGGTTCCAGGCCGGCCACTCGGCCTTGCGGGTGACCGTGGCTGTCCCGGTCCAGCCATAGGCCTCATCACCCACCGTGACGCCGTAGCGGATCGCCTTGCCGTCCGGCAGCACGAGGTAGAGCTGGCGCTCCCTGGTCTCGACGACGATCGTGCCCGGAGGCTGTCCGGTCGGATCGCTCACCTGGTAGCGCGCGAAGTGCGGATCGAACTCGGCGTCGGGCACGAGCGCCATGAACTCGGCGTCGCGGGCCGAAACCTTCGGGTCGGGCACGGCCTTGAACGTGCAGCCCGCGAGCAGGACGACGCAGGCGATGGCCGGGATGAGACGCGGGATGAGACGCGGGATGAGACGCATGCGGCTGTTCTCGGACCTCCTCCGCGCCGCCGGGCATGCGGCCCGGCCGCAATGCGCCCGCGGAAGATTCGAGCAACTATAATCAGGGCGGGCACGCACCCGTAGTCCGCGCGTTCCGCCCATGGCACATTGCCGGCTCTTGTTGCAGGCGCGCGACAGGACCGCACCCGGGAGCGACCGTCGTGACCACCCTGTACGTCAGCCATCCCGCGAGTTTCGACCACGAGGTGCCGGAGGGCCATCCGGAGCGGCCGGCGCGGATGCGTGCGATCGAGCGCGCCCTGGAGGACGAGCGCTTCGCCGGCCTCGTGCGGGTCGCGGCGCCCAGGGCGGAGATCGAGGTGGCCACCCTGGCGCATCCGCGCGAGTACGTGGACGCATTGGTGGCGGCGGTCCCGGAGCACGGGATGGTCGGGATCGATGCCGACACCATCCTGTCCGCCGGTAGCCTGGAGGCGACCCTGCGGGCGATCGGGGGCGCCAACCATGCCCTGGATTCGGTCATGGCCGGCGAATGCCGCAACGCCTTCGTGGCGATGCGCCCGCCCGGGCACCATGCGGAGCGGACCCGCTCGATGGGCTTTTGCCTGTTCAACCACGCCGCCGTCGCGGCCCGCTACGCCCGGCAAAAGCATGGTGCCGAGCGCGTCGCGCTGGTCGATTGGGATGTGCATCACGGCAACGGCAGCCAGGACATCTTCTGGGACGATGGCAGCGTGCTCTACTGCTCGACCCACCAGATGCCGTTGTATCCGGGCAGCGGCGCCGCCTCGGAGCGCGGCGAGAAGGACACGATCGTCAATGTGCCGCTGCGGCCCAACGACGACGGCGAGGTGTTCCGCGAGGCGTTCGAGGCCGGCATCCTCTCGCGGCTGGAAACCTTCCAGCCCGACGTGATCGTGATCTCGGCGGGCTTCGATGCTCACCGCCTCGACCCGCTGGCCAATCTCCGGCTGGAAGCGGAGGATTTCGGGTGGGCGACCCGCAAGTTGATGGACTTGGCCGAGCGGTCCGCCGGCGGCCGGATCGTCTCGGTGCTCGAGGGCGGCTACAGCCTGGAAGGCCTCGCCAAATCCGTGTCCGCCCATGTCGACGCACTCATGGGCCGGTAGGCCCAGACCTATCGAGATGTTCGAGCAAAGGTCGGCATAGGACTGTCCCGCTTGGCCAGTGACCCCTGGTCTTTGCCGACGGCGTTCTGAAAACTGCCTCGTCATCCCGGGGCCGCGAAGCGGAGTCTAGGATCTAGAACCAGTGTCGGATCAGTGACTTGCGCCGTACGGGGTTCTGGATCCCGGGCTCGCCTACTGCGCCCCGGGATGACAGGGCAGCGGCTGAAATGTCCGCGGAACCCTGGGATCCGCGGAGGAAGCATAACCGTCGGCGACAGGTCTGTTCCTTCCCCGCCCACTTCTCGGCGGTCACCTTGGCGAGAGCTGGTCGCATGCCATCGGACCTAGCCTGCGCCCTCCAAAACGCTTGGTCCCATGGCCGAAGCGCCTCGCGTGCAGAGCGATCCAAACACCTCGAAACGGCTGACCGGTAGGCCCCTCGCGTGTCCGGTTGCCGTCGGCATCCGGCACGCCATAGTCGGGTCCAACAACGGGCAGGCGAATCGCGCGATGTCACAGAGAATGATCGGCGCGAAACCGGAGGCGGCCCGCCCGGCCGCCGCAAGCCCGTCAGACCCGGGCTTTGCGCGATGACGTCGGCCGGCTTCCTCACCTACGCTCTGGCGCTCGGCGTCGCCGCCGCGGTGCCCGGCCCCGGCGTCGTCGCCCTGATCGCGCGTGCTCTCTCTTCGGGCTTCAAGGCCGCCATGGCCTTCGCGGTGGGGCTGGTCCTGGGCGACCTCACGTTCCTGTCCGCGGCGGTGTTCGGGCTGGCCCTGATCGCGGAGACTTTGGGCGAACTGTTCTTGGTCGTCCGGCTCTGCGCCGGCCTGTATCTCGCCATCCTGGGGGTCCGGCTCTGGCGTTCGGCCGGCCGGACCGACCGGGTGGAGGGCGGCCCGACCGACCGGCCGCTGGCGAGCTTCGTCGCCGGGCTCACCGTCACCCTGGCCAACCCCAAGACGATCGTCTTCTACCTCGCCGTACTGCCGACGCTGATCGACCTTCGCACCATCACGACCGGGGACTACGCCACACTCATCGGCCTGACCGGATCGGTGCTCGCTGTGGTGATGACGCCCTATGCCGCCCTCGCGGCACGGGCGCGGGATACCTTGAGCGAACCTGCCTTCCGCGCCCGGCTGAACAGGGGCGCCGCCGCCATCATGGCGGGCGCCGCAATCTGGACCATCGCGCGCCGCGCCTGAGGCGCGTCCGGCCTCGGATCACCCCTCCAGCGGCTCGTCGCCCAGGAGTTCGATACCGAAGCCCGAGAGGCCGACATACGAGCGCGCCGAGGTCGCGAGGTTGCGGATCGACACGATTCCGAGGTCGCGCAGGATCTGGGCGCCGAGGCCGACCTCGCGCCACTGGCGGGCGCGCAAGGCCTCCGTGCCCTCCTCGGTGGCACTCTTCATGGGAACGCCCGCCGTGCCGTCGCGCAGGTAGACCAGCACCCCACGACCCTCGGACGCGAAGCGCTTGAGCACGGCGTCGATCTGCTTGCCGCCGCCGATCACGTCGGCGGCGACGTTGGAGCGGTGCAGGCGCACCAGCACGTCCTGGCCGTTGCCGATCTCGCCCATCACGAAGGCAAATTGCTGGATCGTCTCGAACGGCGTGGAGAACGCGTAGGCCGTCACGTCGCCGTGGTTGGAATGGACCGTGAAGTGCCCGACCCGCTCCACCAGCCGGTCCCGGGCCTGCCGGTAGGCGATGAGGTCGGCGACCGAGACGCGCTTGAGGCCGTGCGTCTCGGAAAAGGCCTCGATCTGCGGGCCCTTCATCACCGTGCCGTCGTCGTTTGCGAGCTCGCAGATCACCCCGACCGGGGGCAGGTCGGCGAGCTTGCACAGGTCGACCGCGGCCTCGGTATGGCCCGAGCGCATCAGCACGCCGCCGTTGCGGGCGATCAGCGGGAAGACGTGGCCGGGGCGGACGAAGTCGCCGGCGCCCATGTTGCCGTTGGCGAGCGCCCGCACGGTGTTGCAGCGCTGCTCCGCGGAGATGCCGGTGGTCAGCCCGTGCTTGGTGTCGACCGTGACCGTGAACGCGGTGCCCAGCGGCGCGTCGTTCGAGGCCACCATCGGGTCGAGATGCAGCCGGCGGGCCTCATCCTGGGTGATCGGCGCGCAGACGATTCCGCAGGTGTTGCGGATGATGAACGCCATTTTCTCCGGCGTGCAGAGCGAGGCGGCGACGACGAGATCGCCTTCGTTCTCGCGGTCGTCATCGTCGGTGACGACCACGATCTCGCCGCGGGCGAAGGCTGCGATGGCCTCGGTAACGGTGCAATGGGGCACGGATCGCTCTCTCGTCTCGCATCTCTCCGCCCCGCGCGGGGTGGACAGGCCCGGCTCGCCCGCGCCGGAAAAGGGTCCGGCGCGGGCGAGACTGTGAAATCGTGGATCCGAAGCGCTCGGTCGATCGCGGGGCGATCGGCCTCGGCTGCGGCGCGTCAGGCGGCTCCCACCTGTCCGCGGTGACGTAGATAGTGATCGGCCAGCACGCAGGCCATCATGGCCTCCGCCACCGGGACGGCGCGGATGCCGACGCACGGATCGTGGCGGCCCTTGGTAATCAGGTCGACCTCGCCGCCGTCGCGGTTCACCGAGCGGCGCGGGGTCAGGATCGAGGAGGTCGGCTTCACGGCGAAACGCACCACCACCGGCTCGCCGTTGGAGATGCCGCCCAGGATGCCGCCCGCATGGTTGGCCATGAACCGCGGGCGCCCGCCGTTGCCGCTGCGCATCTCGTCGGCGTTGTCCTCGCCGCGCAGGGCGGCGGCCGCGAACCCGTCGCCGATCTCCACGCCCTTCACGGCGTTGATCGACATCATGGCGGCGGCGAGATCCGCGTCGAGCTTGCCGTAGACCGGGGCGCCCAGGCCCGGGGGCACGCCCTCGGCCACGACCTCGATCACGGCGCCGACCGAGGAGCCGTCCTTGCGAATGCCGTCCAGATAGGTCTCGTACAGGGCGGCCGTCTCGGGGTCGGGGCAGAAGAACGGGTTGTTGCCGACCTCTTCCCAGTCCCAGCGCGACCGGTCGATGGCGTGCGGTCCCATCTGCACCAGGGCGGCCCGGATGGTGATGCCCGGAATCACCTTGCGCGCCACCGCGCCCGCGGCGACCCGGGCCGCGGTCTCCCGGGCCGAGGAGCGGCCGCCGCCGCGATAGTCGCGGATGCCGTACTTGGCATCGTAGGTGTAGTCGGCGTGGCCGGGCCGGTAGCTGTCGCGGATCTCGGAATAGTCCTTCGAGCGCTGGTCGGTGTTCTCGATCATCAGCGCGATCGGCGTGCCCGTGGTGAACTGGCGCCCGCCGGTGCGGTCGTCCGCGAACACGCCGGACAGGATCTTCACCTGGTCGAGCTCGCGGCGCTGGGTGGTGAAGCGCGACTGGCCGGGCTTGCGGCGGTCGAGTTCCACCTGGATCTCGTCGGCCTCCAGCGCCAGCCCGGGCGGACAGCCATCCACCACGCAGCCGAGCGCGACCCCGTGGCTCTCGCCGAAGGTTGTGACGCGGAACAGGTGGCCGAAGGTGTTGTGAGACATGACGCGGCCCGTCTAGCGCGGGAGCGCCGGTGGCACAAACGGCAGGTGATGCATGCGATCGTTCAGTTCGCGATCAACCCGCCGGGCTGGCATTCGATACGAGCCTGAGGAAGCTCGCCGCATTCAGCGCTCGTTGGCCCGCTTCGCAAAATGTAGCGCCCCAAACCCGAGGATAAGCGCTGCCGCGGGAACGCTCAGCAGGACGAGGAGATTCACGATGCTCATGACACCAACTCCTTCAGGAAGCGCCGCACAGCGTAATGTCGGCTCGCGCTCGCGATCCAGCAAACAATCGCGATGCAAACAACCCCGGGGATCGGAACGCTCGGCGGACTCGATGTGTACAAGACTGCAAAGATTGACGGAGTCCACCAACGGCGAAGATCGATCCAGCGATTGCATTGACATAATTTGCGGTCAGCTTTGTTCGCCCATTCACAATAAGAATGTTTCGCGGAGAGGGTCTGTTTTTGAAGAGCGATCTGTCCATCTGTCGTGACTCGAGCTTCTTGCTCGGCATTTTCACCTCACCAGAGCCCTGTGGGAAGGTGAATTTCAGACGAATTCGTTGCCCGTCGTTAGATCGCACTCTGTCAATCCGAGTTTATTAGATGGCAATCGATTTGCTATCAACCGAATGTTTATTTCATGCATTTATCCATAATTCAATACGAATGGTAGTTCATGCGATTGAAAGGCCTTCTTTGGCCTCTCCCCGTTCGAGACCACCCCGCCCCTTGAGCGCCCGATAAGCCGCCACGCCCGCCGCCAGATCCGCGCGCAGCCGCCGCTCGTCGCCGAGGTCGTCGAGGGCGTAGGTCAGGCCGAGGATGTGCGCGGCCTCGTAGCCCTCCGGCAGCTCGCCGGCGCTGCCGAGGGTGATGCACCGGTTCGGCAGGCGCTCGGCGAAGTCGGCGAGGCGTGCGCGCAGGGCATCCCCGCTGGCGCGCAGGTAGGCCTCGGCGCGCGGCCCGTGCTCGCGGATCGCGGCGACGGTCCCCTGCGCCAGCGACAGGTGGACGACCGGGCGGTGCGCCGGGAACAGGTAGACGAGATAGTAGCCCCGCGTCGCACTGGTCGTGACGGCCGGGTCGAACACCGCCAGCCACGGGACGGCGGCCCAACGGGTGCCCCGGCCGGGACTGCCCTTGACGAGGAACGGGCCATCGATCGGTTCGAGGGCTGCCCGCAGCTCATCCGGCGCCCCGCGTCGGATTACCGCCGCGAGGGGATGCCTGGCCGGCGGATCGAGGCGGGCGAGCGGGTATTCCTCGACGATCCGGCCCAGGGCGTGGCCGAGGCTCACCCACCCGCCGGCATCACGCCGGTACCTGCTCGATGGACGTCGGTTCCGTCTCCGGCGTCTGGTTGCGGCCGTGGCGGAAGTTGGAGAGCGCCTGATAGGTCTTGAGCCGTGCCCGCATCAGTGAGCCCAGGGGGCGATGCGCCGCCAGGCTGTGGGCCGGCCGGAAGGACAGCACGTCGTCGGCGTAGCGCGTCCGCGCCTCGGACCGGGCATCCTGGGCCGGCAGGACGAGTCGCGCCACGGTGCGGTAGGGGCTGGCCGCCTCGTTCCAGCGCTTCGATGCATCCTCGACCGGCATGTCGTCGAGGTTGGTGCAGAGTTGGACGCGGAGTTCGAAGACGGCCGCATCGCCCGCGAAGAAGGCACCGACCGCGTGCCGGAACGCGTCCGGGTCCTGGCCCGGATGCAGCTCCTCGTCCGCCAGGGCCTGCTGCCGCGCGCCGGCCGGGAAGGCCGCGATCTTCGCGACATGATCGCCGTAGCGGAGCGCGGCCTGGGAATAATACGGCTCGGCCAGCGGGTGCAGAGGCTGGTGTCCGAAGAAGTCCAGCAGCGCCGAGCTCTCGCCGGTCGCCGACTTCACCACCGCGTCGGCCGCCCTTGCGATGTGAGACACAACGGACTTTACGGCCTCCGGCGCCTTCGTGCCGGCTTCCAGCTGCTTCATGCTGCCCAGGAAGCCCTTCGCGTCCGGGTTCGGGAAAACCGGGCCCGTGGCGAGCACGAAATCCTGCGTGGCGGCCCCGTGGCCGGGTAGCGTCTCGCCCGGGACGCCCAGGACCTTGATCGCCATGCCCCGATGGGTCGAGACGCTGTCCTTCAGCAATTCCCCCGGCCCCTGCGCGAAGCGCACGATCACCGGATAGGTGCCGCCTTTGGCGAACAGACCCTGCTTCAGCTCGGGCGGGAGGTCGTCCGGCACCTGAAGCTCGCCCGTGACCACGCCGCTGACCTTGGCGTGCGACGCCCGCACCGCATGGCCGTAGCGCGCGGCCGTCGTCTCGCTCTCGCGGGTCATCGACGCGATAATCGCATCGATCGTTTCGGCCTCATCAGGCGCGGGCGTCTCGATGCCGTCGTGATAGCGCAGGTAGGTCTCGGCCAAAGTCTCGGATCCCGATCGCCTCGATCCAAGTCCAACAGACGGGCCGTTCGTCGGGTTCGGGCCTCGCGATCAGGCAATCGGTCGCGCCAGCACCCCGCCGGTCTTCGGCTCGCTCACTCCGGTGGTCGAGGGGAACGTGATCGGGAGGCCCCGGAGGGAGCGGACCGCCAGATACGCGAAGGCCTGCGCCTCTAGGTAGGCCGACGACCATCCGATGGCGTCTGCAGTCGTGATCTCGGACCGCAGGTGATAGTTCAGGAGCCGCACCAACTCGCCGTTGCGCGCGCCGCCGCCCGCCACGATCCAGCGGGTCGGGATCTCGGGGGCGTGGTCCAGGGCCCGGGCCACCGCCCGCGCCGTGAAGGCCGTGAGCGTCGCGGCGCCGTCCTCCGTGGAGAGCTGACCGGCCAGCTTGTGCGAGAACCAGTTGCGGTCGAGGGACTTCGGCGGGCGGCGGAAGAAGAACGGATGCATCAGCAGCCAGGCGAGCAGCGGCTCGTCGGCGCGGCCCCGGGCGGCGGTACGGCCGCCGTCGTCGAGGTTCTTGCCCTCGCGCTCCTGCATCCACTCGTCGATCAGGGCGTTGCCGGGGCCGGTGTCGAAGGCGATCACGCCGCCCTTGGAATCGATCAGGGTGGCGTTGGCGACGCCGCCGATGTTGAGGATGCCGAACGGTCCGTCGAATCCGGAGGCCTGCGCCAACGCCTTGTGGAACACCGGCACCAGCGGCGCCCCCTGCCCGCCGGCCTCGATGTCGGCCCGGCGCAGATCGGAGACCACCGGGATGCCGAGCCGGGTCGCCAGCGCCTGCCCGTCACCGATCTGGATCGAGATGCGCTGGTCCGGCCGATGAATCACGGTCTGGCCGTGGAAGCCGATCACGTCGACCGTGCTCGCGTCCAGGCCGTTCTCGGCGAGAAACCGTTCGACGGCCTCGGCATGGGCCTGGGTGACGAAGGCCTCCGCCTCGGGCAGCCGGCCGGGCCGGTCGCCCGGATGGAGCACCGATTCCGCATCCTTGGTCGCCACCCGCAGGAGCGCCTTCTCGTCGTCGGAGTAGCCGCGATAGCCGGTCGGCCCAAGCGGCTCGAGGAAGTTGTTGTGGCCCCTCACCACGTGGACCCGCTCGCCGTCGGTCTCGATCAGCGCGATGTCGACGCCGTCCAGCGAGGTGCCGCTCATCAGTCCGATCGCGCGCATCATCGCCATTTTGCTCGACCCCGTGCCTTTCGGCGAACGCCCTGCTAAGAGCGCGCCGTATCCTGAACCCCAGCGCGAGCTAGCACGCAGAGCCTTTGCCTGTCGCGCCGGCTGGCGACCCGAGACCGCAGCCATGAATGCCGAGAGCTTCGCGCCGAAATCCGACTTCCTGCGGATCCTCACCGAGCGCGGCTATATTCACCAGACCTCCGATCTCGCCGGGATCGATACCGCGGCGCTCGAAGGGCGGCTGACGACCTACGTCGGCTACGATTGCACGGCGCCCTCGCTCCATGTCGGGCACCTGCTGTCGATCATGATGCTGCACTGGCTGCAGGCCACCGGGGGCAAGCCGATCGCCCTCATGGGCGGCGGCACCACCCGGGTCGGCGACCCGTCAGGCCGCGACGAGAGCCGGAAGATCCTGACCCTCGAGCAGATCGACGCCAACAAGGCCGAGATCCGCAAGACCTTCGACCGGTTCCTGAGATTCGGCGGGGGCGCCGGCGACGCCGTGATGGTCGACAACGCCGAGTGGCTGACCAAGCTCAACTACATCGAGATGCTGCGCGACATCGGCCGGCATTTCTCGGTGAACCGCATGCTGTCGATGGACAGCGTCCGCATGCGCCTGGAGCGCGACCAGGAACTGTCGTTCCTGGAATTCAACTACATGATCCTGCAATCCTACGACTTCGTGGAGCTGAACCGCCGCTACGGCTGCACCCTGCAGATGGGCGGTTCGGATCAGTGGGGCAACATCGTCAACGGCATCGATCTCGGCCGGCGCATGGGCACGCCCCAGCTCTACGCCCTGACCTGCCCGCTGCTGACCACCGCCTCGGGCGCCAAGATGGGCAAGACCGCCGCCGGCGCGGTCTGGCTCAACCCGGACATGCTCAAGCCGTACGATTACTGGCAGTTCTGGCGGAACACCGAGGACGCGGACGTGGTCCGCTTCCTGAAGCTGTTCACTTTGCTGCCGATGGAAGATATCGCGCGGCTCGCGGCGCTGGCCGGCTCCGAGATCAACGCGGCCAAGACGGTGCTCGCCACCGAGGCCACGGCGCTGATGCACGGCCGCGAGGTGGCGGAAGCCGCCGCCGAGACCGCCCGGAAGACGTTCGTCGAAGGCACCCTCGCGGCGGATCTCCCCAGCGTCACCGTTCCGGCCGCCACCCTCGAAGCCGGACTCGGCGTGCTCACCGCGTTCGGGCCGGACATCGCCAAGCTGGTGCCCTCGACCAGCGAGGCGCGCCGCCAGATCAAGGGCGGCGGTTTGCGGGTGAACGATGCCGCCGTGACGGACGAGAAGGCGGTGCTGATGCCGGCGGACCTGACCCGGGATGGGGTGATCAAGCTGTCCTTCGGCAAGAAGCGTCACGTGCTTCTGCGGACGGCGTAGGGCTCCGACGAGGCGGCTGTTTCGCATCCCTCAAGTATCAAGAGTGATTGGGGCCGGTTCGCTCGACTGGACTCCCGGCCCGTGTGCTGAATGGTTGGGACGGGCGGGGCAGGACGCGCGCAGCGGCACAAGCCTCCTCCTTGTCATCCCGGGGCCGCTAAGCGGAGCCCGGGATCCATACACGCCGACAGCTCAAGGCCTTGCACCGTTGGCGATTATGGGTTCCGGGCTCGCCTGCGGCGCCCCGGAATGACACGGCGATCGATCTTGCCGTCTTGGCATCGTCGGCACGCCGGAGGTCACAGGTCAGCGGTGAAACGCATTCCGAACCGTTGATCGCTGCCGACGCCGATCCTTACGGATCCAACCCTTCCGCGGCCCGACGCGCCGCGCGCAGCTTCTCCACGCGCGACACGGAGAACACCGAGGCCTCGTAGAGGATCAGCATCGGCAGCGCGAGCGAGAGCTGGGAGATGACGTCCGGCGGGGTCAGCACTGCGGCCACGACGAAGACGAGAACGATCGCGTAGCGGCGCTTCTCGCGCAGGAACGCCGCGTCGATGATGCCGATCTGGCCGAGCAACGTGAGGATCACAGGCAACTGGAACGCGATGCCGAAGGCGAAGATCAGCGTCATGATCAGCGAAAGGTACTCGTCGACCTTGGGCAACAGCTTGATCGTCGGCTCGCCGGCCACGCCGACCTGCTGCAGCGACACCGAGAACTTGATCAGCAGCGGCATCGCCAGGAAGAAGACCACCAGCGCGCCCAGGATGAAGAAGATCGGCGTGGCCACGAGGTAGGGCAGGAACGCCTTGCGCTCGTTCCGGTACAGGCCCGGCGCCACGAACGCGTAGATCTGCGTGGCGATCACCGGAAAGGCCAGGAACGCGGCGCCGAACACGCTGAGCTTGATGTTGGTGAACACCTGCTCGAGGAAGTGCGTCGCGATCAGTTCGGCGTTCTGGACCCCCACGATCGAGACGTAGGGGTAGACCAGGATGTTGTAGATATCCCGTGAGAAGAAGAAGCAGCCGAAGAACATCACCACGAAGGCCGCCAGCGACTTGATCAGCCGCGCGCGCAATTCGATCAGGTGTTCGAGCAGCGGTGCCCGGGACGCTTCGATCTCGGCCTCGTCGGCGTCGCTCATCATCGGGCAGTGGCGCCGTTCTTCGGGTCCAGGGGAGCGTCGTGCGGGGTCTGAGGTTCGGGCGGCGGTCCGTAGGGATCGTCGACCGAGCCCGAGACGGGAAGCGGGGCCTCAGGCGGCACCGCGTCGGTATGCGGCGCAGCGTCAACGGCACCGGGGTCCGCATTGGCCGGTGCGACGGCGTCCTGCTCGGCCTTGAGCTGAGCGGTGGCGTCGGCCAGGGAACGCGTGTCCGCGACCGGCTTCTCGGGGCCGAGGGGCTCGGAACCCTGGCGGGCGGCGACCCGGCCCTCGACTGCGCCTTTCAATTCGTCCCGGATCGTCTGGACCGGATTGAAGCCGGAACTCGCGGTACGGACCGTGTTGCGGATGCCGTCGACCTCCTTGCGGACCTCGTCGAGTTCGGCTTCGCGGATCGCCTCGTTGAACTGCATCTGAAACTCGCCGGCCATGCGGCGCAGTTTCGTGGTGATCTGTCCGACGGTGCGCAGCGCCTTCGGCAAGTCCTTCGGCCCGATGACGATGAGGGCGACGCCGCCGATCAGCATCACCTCGCCCCAGCTCATGTCCAGCATGTCGTCGACGGTCCCGCTGCCCTGGGATCCGGACCTCGATCCGAACCCCGTCAGGCTCTACACCACAGCGCGCGCCCTGACAGTCCTCAGACCGGCTTACGCTCGCCGCCGGGCAGATGGCTCGCCGGAACCGCGGTCCCGGGGCTCGTCTCGGCGGCGTGGGGGATGGTGCGGACCGGCTCGTTCGGCGGAGCGACCGGCTGGCTGCTGACCGGCGGCGTCTCGTCCTCGGCCATGCCCTTCTTGAACGCTTTGATGCCCTTGGCGACGTCACCCATCAGGTCCGAGACCTTGCCGCGTCCGAACAGCAGCATGACGATGACGGCAACGATGACCCAGTGCCAGATACTCATGCTGCCCATGGCAACCTCCTGCGTGCGCCCACCTGGCCGCGCCCACTTGCTTGCGCTCCCATATGGGGGCGGGACGCCACGGCCGGTTGAAGAATTCCGGGCGAACCTAGGGATCGTACCGCCCGAACACAAGCAGAGGCGGCATCAGGGACAGTGGATGCCCGCGGTGGAAGGCCGCGGATCAGGCGGCGGTCGCGAGCGCGGCCGCGAACCGGGCCCGGGCTTCGGGAACGTCGAGCCCGTCGCCGGCACGGTCCAGGCATGCCAGGGCTGCAGTGGCCCGCCTCGCGGCGGCGCCGTCGAGGGTCGGTGCCGCCTCAGCGACGGCCCGCATCTCGTCCATCGCGCCGTTGCAATGCAGGCCGACATCGATCCCCGCCGTGAAGGCGGCTTCGGTTCGGTCGCGGAACGTGCCGGTGAGCGCGTGCATCGACAGGTCGTCGGTCATCAGCAGGCCGTCGAAGCCGATGGCGCCGCGGATCACGTCGCGGATGACGGTCGCCGACTGGGTCGCCGGGCGGTCGGGATCGATGGCCGTGAAGACGACATGGGCGCTCATCGCCATCGGTAGGTCGGCGAGCGCCTGGAACGGCCGGAAATCCTGAGCGGCCAGCGCCGCCAGGGTCGCCTCCACTACCGGCAGGCCGTGATGGCTGTCGCAGGCGGCGCGGCCATGGCCGGGCACGTGCTTCATCACCGGTAGGACGCCGCCGGCCATCAAGCCTTCCGCGACGGCCCGGCCGATCTCGGCCACCCGATCCGGGGACGATCCGTAGGCCCGGTCGCCGATGATGTCGTGCGATCCCGGCGCCGGCACGTCCAGGACAGGCGCGCAATCGACGTTGATGCCGACCTCGGCCAGGTCATGGGCCATCAGCCGGGCGCCGAGCCGCGCGATCGCGGTGGCACTCCCGTTCAGGCGTCCGTAGCGGCCGCCCGCCGGGTAGGCCGGCCAGTGCGGCGGGCCCATGCGCTGGACTCGGCCGCCCTCCTGATCGATCAGGATCGGGGCGGCGTCGGAACCAAGGCAGTCCCGCAGCGCCGCCGTCAACGCCCGGACCTCGTCCGGCGTGCCGATGTTGCGCTTGAACAGGATGAAGCCCCAGGGCCGCACGTCCCGGAAGAAGGCCGCCTCCTCGACGGAGAGCGTCTTGCCGGCGCAGCCGAGGATCAGGGCACGGGCGGTCATGCGGGGTTCTCGGTGGCCGCTTGGGTGCGGCGGAGGATATGTCGGGTTCGGCGAATCGGTGGCGGCAGAGTCGGGCGGGAACAGGGAGGCGGCAAGGCGAAACGAGGGGCCTGAAAGATTGGAGCCCGTGTCCGAGACCGAGTGTTGCGGGCGGGACTCGCGTGCACCGCCCCCCTCAGATCAGCCCCTGCCCTCTCAGGCTGGGGCGCAACACGCCCGCCCCTAGCCGACGTTCACGTCCGGCGGCGAGGCGTCGACCTCGTAGTGCACCAAATCCGGAGCCTGACCGGTGGCCGGCGCTACCGCGGCCTCAGTTCTTGGCGACGAAGCACTGCCCGCCCTCGCCCTGGAGGGTGCTGCACAGGCTGGTTGCCTCGTTCTTGGCCAGGGGCCCGACGCGGACGCGGAAGATCGTCTTGCCGTTGACCTCTGCCTGGCGGATCAGCTCGGGCTTGCCGGCAAGGCCGCTGTACTTGGCCTGCATCTGCTTGAGCGCCGCCTTCGCCTCGGCGGCGGAGCTGCGGACGCCGAGCTGGACCGAGAACCCGCCGACCGAACCCGTCTTGACGGTGTCGTCGACGGCATCCGGGGCGTCCGGGGCCGGCGTGGCCACGGTGGCGACCCGCTGCGCGGCCTTCGGGGCCGGCTTGACGGCGACGGACTTCGGCGGGGCGGCATCGGCCGCCATGGAATTCGGCGCGGCCTGGACCGGCTCGGGATCCGGCGCCGCCAGGGAGGCGGCGGCCTGGCGGCCGGGCTTGGACTTGGTCTGGGGCGGCTCGTCGGTGGGCAGCACCATGGTCGGGATCGGGGCCGGCGCGGCGTCGGCCTGGGCCTCGCGCTGGACCGGCGCGGGAGGGGCCTCCGGCTTCACCGCGACGGTGCGTACCCGGCGCGGCTCGCCGAACGCCTCGAACGGGCCGTTGCCCGGCGTGGTGCCGCTCTGCGCACCGCCGGCGGGACCGGTCCCCTGCGCCGCGCGGGCCGCCTCGGCCACGTCGATGGGCTGCTCCTCGCGGTTGACGATCTTGATCTGGCCTTCCTTGGTCTTGCCTTTGGTGTCGTAGATCTGCCGGTTCTGGTCCGGGATCTCGACGCCGTCGGCGACCTTCGGGGCGACCTTGAGCGGGGTCGAATCCGCCTGGACCACGGGTACGCCGCCGGCGCTGCCCGAGCCCTGCAGGCCCTTGTAGGTGAGCGCTCCCGTCACCGCCACGGCGACGATGGCGATGCCGGCTCCGACGGACGCCAGACGGCGGCGCGGGTTCACCCGGCGCAGCGAGCGACCCTCCGCGTAGTCCGCGGCGGCGGCCTCCTGCGGATCCCCGGCTTCCGCGCCGTACGCGACCGGTTCCTCGTGGGTGTCGCGCTCTACTGAGGCCAAGTACTGGTCGAAGGCGTCGGCGGGGTTCGGCTTGGGCGGCTCGGGAGCGAAGCTCGGCTCGACCCGGCCGTCCCAGTTGGCCTGCGGCTGCGCGGGCGCCGCGCCGCGCATCTCGTCGCGGGCCGCCAGGAGCGCACGGAACGGGTCATCCTGTCCGACGATCCGCGCCAGCTCGGCCAGCGGATCGGGCTTGGCGCCCCCCGGGGGAACACGCCCCCGCTCCTGACGCAGATCGCGCGCAAGGGCGTCCAAATCGACCTGAGCGCGCGAAGCGTTCGTCATGGCAGCATCCTCACATCACGGCCGGTCACCGGCCCGATGCATATCGAGCCTATCGCATCTCATCCGGCGCGGTCACACCGAGCACTGCGAGGCCGGCCGCGAGGGTACTCCGTAGAGCCTCGACGAGCGCCAGCCGCGCCCAGGTCGACTTTCGGTCGGTTGCATTAACAAACCGTAATTGCGGCAAGTCTTTGCCCTTGTTCCATAAAGTATGGAGCGCGGCCGCCGTCTCGTAGAGGTGGAACGCGATCCGATGCGGCTCGTGCGCCATGGCCGCCGATTCGAGCACGCGGGGATATTGGGCGATCAGCCGCATCACCTCGACCTCGCCGGGATCGGTCAGGAGGCTGAAATCGGCCTCGCGCAGCAACGCCGCCACGGACAGGTCCGCGCCCGGGAAAGCCTCGCGCGCCTGCCGCTGCACCGAGCGGACGCGGGCATGGGCGTATTGGACGTAGAAGACCGGGTTGTCCTTCGACTGCTCGACCACCTTGGCGAGGTCGAAATCGAGGGTCGCGTCGTTTTTCCGATAGAGCATCATGAACCGGATCGCGTCGCGGCCGACCTCGTCGATCACGTCGCGCAGGGTCACGAACTCGCCGGCCCGCTTCGACATCTTCACGGGCTCGCCCGCGCGCAACAGCCGCACCAGCTGGCACAGCTTCACGTCCAGCGTCGCCTTGCCGTCGCTGACCGCCTTCACGGCCGCCTGCATGCGCTTGACGTAGCCGCCGTGGTCGGCGCCGAGCACGTCGATCAGCTCGGTGGCGCCCGCCAGGTACTTCGCGCGGTGGTAGGCGATGTCGGAGGCGAAGTAGGTGTAGGATCCGTCCGACTTCAGCAGCGGACGGTCGTTGTCGTCACCGAAGTCCTTGGTACGGAACAGCGTCTGCTCGCGATCCTCCCAATCCTCGGGCAACTGGCCCTTGGGCGGCGGGAGGCGGCCCTCGTAGACCAGCCCACGCTTGCGCAGCTCCTCGAGCAGCGCCTTCACGGCGCCGCTCTGCTGGAGGGTCCGCTCGGAGAAGAACTTGTCGTGCCGGATGCCGATCGCCGCGAGGTCGGCCCGGATCATGTCCATCATCATGGCGAGGGCCGTCTCGCGCACGGCGGGGAGCCAGTGCGCTTCCGGCTGATCGAGGAGTGCGCGGCCGTGGGTCTCGGCGAGATGTGCGCCCACGGGCTTGAGGTAATCGCCCGGATAGAGCCCTTCGGCGATCGCGAACGGCTCGCCCAGAGCCTCGCGGTACCGCTGGTAGGCGGATCGGGCCAGGACGTCGACCTGAGCCCCGGCGTCGTTGATGTAGTATTCGCGCGTCACTTTGCGGCCGGCTGCGACCAGGAGGTTGCACAGGGCGTCGCCGAAGACTGCGCCGCGGCCGTGGCCGACATGCATCGGCCCGGTTGGGTTGGCCGAGACGTACTCGACGTTGATCGGCCCCCCGGGAAGCTGCGCGCGGCCGAATTGGTCCGGATCGGAGAGCGCGCTGCGGATCACATCCTGGAAGAGTCCGGGCACCAGCCGCAGGTTGATGAAGCCCGGGCCGGCGACGCTGGCCTCCAGGATGCGCGGGTCGGCGCGCAGTTCCGTGGCCAGGGCCTCCCCGAGGGCCTTCGGATTGGTGCGGGCCTCCTTGGCCAGGACCAGCGCGGCGTTCGTGGCCAGATCGCCGTGCGTCGTGTCGCGCGGCGGCTCGACGACGACGCGGCCGAGGTCGAGGCCCTGGGGCAGCTGGCCGGCGCGGGTCAGCGCCTCCACGGCCTCGCGCACACGCGCCTCGAACAGGGCGAAGATGTTCATCGGTCTCGGTCTCGCTCGCGCGGGGATGCTGCCGCGGGGCCGTCTCGGCCCGCGCCCGCCGGGAGCCGTCTAGCAAGGGGGCGGGATAGTGTCACGGCGGCGGTACGGGCCGGCCGGTCCGCGGAGCAAGCCGGCGTTAACCGCGCCGCTGGAACGATCGGGCATTCGGCCGGACCAGCGCAGTTTATCCCCACGCGATGACTACCGACGCCCCCCGGACCATCTTGTCTTGGGTCCCATGAGTCTATGTGATCGACAGGATCGCAAAATTCTGGATCTTGGAGATCTTCATGAAGACCTTGATGTTGGCGGGCGCAGCCCTCTGCGCGGTAGCCCTGGCGGCACCGAGCGCCGAGGCCAGGGGCTTCCGGGGCGGAGGATTCCACGGCGGCTATGGCGGCTATCACGGCGGTTTCGCCGGGCGCGGCGGTTACGGCCGCGGCTTCGGCTATGGCCGTGGCTACGGGTATCGCGGCGGCTACGGACGCGGCCTCGGTTACGGGTTGGCCGGCGCGGGCATCGGCCTGGGGCTCGGGCTCGCCGCCGGCAGCGCGTACGGCGCCTACGGGTACGGTGGCGGCTATGGCGGCGGCTATGGCTATCCCGCGGCCTATGGAGGCTACGACTACGCCTACCCGGCCGCCTATGGCGGGTACGGCGGATACGGTTCCGGGGGCTGCTATGGCAGCTTCACCTGCGGCTGCGGCTGCTGATCGCGTTCAATGCCCCGCCGGATCTCACGGTTCGGCGAGGGGCAGGCCCCGGCTCGGCAACTCCCAGTACAAGTCGGGCGTCGTCGGATAGAGCTTGCGATGGGCCAGCACCGCGTAGGTGTCGGTCATCCCGGCGATGTAGTCGGCGACTCGCCGGGCGATGCGCCCTTCCGGTGCATCCGCCAGGCCGGCGCTCCACTCTTCGGGCATCCGGGCCGGAGCCATCGTGAATGCCGCGAACAGGTCGTTCACGATGGCGTCGGCCTTCTTGCGCACCGCCACGACACCGGGATGACGGTACATCCGGGTCCAGAGGAACCGCATGATGTCGGCATCCGCTTCCGCGATGGCCGGCGAGAACACGATGACCGGCTCGGACGCGTGTCGGATGTCCTCCACGCGTCCGGGATCCAGTGCGGCGATCCGGCGGCCGCCCTCTCGGATCACATCCTCCACGAAGCGGGTGATCACGCGCCGGGCCAGCTCATGAATGACGCGGGACGGGTCAAGGCCCGGATGCAGGCGATCGATCTCGTCGAGGATGTCGGCCAGGAACGGCACCGCGCGCAGCTCCGGGATCTCGAACAGGCCGGCGCGCAGACCGTCGTCGAGGTCGTGCGCCGCGTAGGCGATGTCGTCCGCCAGGGACGCCGCCTGCGCCTCCGGTCCGGCCTGGCTCCACAGGTCCAGCGGGTTCAGGACGTCGTATTCGAGGATCGCGGCCGGGATGCCGCGCTCGACGTAGCGTGCCGTCGGCTTACCGTCCTCTGTGAGCAGCGGGCCGTTGTGCTTGACCAGCCCTTCCAGGGTCTCCCAGGCCAGGTTCAGCCCGTCGAAACCTGCGTAGCGCCGTTCGAGCCGCGTGACGATGCGAAGCGCCTGCGCGTTGTGATCGAACCCGCCATGGGCCGCCATGCAGGCCTCCAGCGCATCCTCGCCGGTGTGGCCGAAGCAGGTGTGGCCGAGGTCGTGACTCAGCGCCAGAGCCTCCGCCAGATCCTCGTCGAGACCGAGGGCCCGGGCGAGCGCCCGCGCGATCTGGCTGACCTCCAGGGTGTGTGTCAGGCGGGTGCGATAATGATCGCCCTCGTGGTGCACGAAGACCTGGGTCTTGTGCTTCAGGCGGCGGAACGCCGTGGAGTGGATGATCCGGTCCCGGTCGCGCTGGAAATCGCTACGGGTCGGCGAGGAATCCTCGGCGATCAGCCGTCCGCGCGTCCGCGCAGGATCCGTGGCGTAGGCCGCCCGCCAGCGCTCACCGTTCGGCCGCACGGCGTCCATCCTCGATCTCGCGCAGCCTGATCATGACCCCTCCCCGCCCGGCGCGTTGCGGCGCGGGCCTCGAACCCATATCTTGTAGGCTTAGGCGTGCTCGGCAACAGCCGGGCGACGCCGTCCACCGAACAGCTGCGTGGCCAGAGCTAAAGATGGCTGAGATCACCCTGACCCCCCGCGCCGCCAAGCGCATCAACGAGATTATGGGGGCGGAGCCCCCGGGCGCGTCTCTGCGCATCAGCGTCAACGGCGGCGGCTGCTCCGGATTCTCCTACGCGTTCGACATCGCCCGGTCCCGGGAGGCGCAGGACGTGGCGATCGAGCGCGACGGCGCCACCGTGATCGTCGATCCCGTGTCGCTGGAATACATGTCGGGCTCGACCATCGACTTCGTGAACGACCTGATCGGCCAGTCCTTCAAGATCGAGAACCCGCTGGCGACCGCATCCTGCGGGTGCGGCACCTCGTTCTCGCTCTGAACGGTCGCAACGGTCCTCCTTGGGGAAGGCCGTTGCGCGCCTACGACACTGGAGCCGGCTTAGGGCCCGCGCCCCCGGTGTCCGATTGCCTCGGCGGGTAAAACGCGGCACCCATGCGGCACCCCCGCCGAGCTGTGATCCGGACCCTCCCATGATCCATCCGAAGGTCCGATCCCGCCTCCGGTCGGCGTTGGCCGCGACCTGCGCCTTCGCCTGCCTCGTCGGGGCGGCGGCACCGCCCCCCCTGGCGGCTCAGGAAGGCGCCGCCGCGGTCCAAGACGTGACGATCACCGACGTCATGCTGCCGCTCGGCGGGACGATGCTCCGGGCGCCGAAGTTGACGGCCAGCGGCACGCGCCTGTCCAAGGATGAGCTCGCGGCGATCCTCAAGCCCGATTCGGCCGAGCCCTGGGAATCCCGGCTGGCACGGCTCGACGCGGGCAGCCTGACGATCCCGGTGCTGAGCTCCGAGCATGCCGGCCCCGGCAACGACCGCCAGACCGTGACCTACCGCGACGTGGTCCTCCGCGACGTGAAGGCCGGACGCGTGGGCGAACTCACGGCGGCGGGTGCGACGGTCAGCGCCGTCACGGGTCCGAACCGTGGCGACGGCACCTACGGCCAAGTCCGGGCGACCGACCTCGACCTCGCGGCGCTGAATCGGCTCTACACCGTTCCAGGCGACGGCAAGGGCCCTGTGCAGAAGGTCTACGGCACGATCCAGGTCTCGGACGTGACCTATTCCGACGCGCGCGGCACCACCGTGAAGATCGTGCGCCTGAACGGGCGCGACCTCGGCGGCCGACAGGTGCCGGACGGCTGGAACGGCGCGTTCGAGATCGTGGCCGCCGGCTTCCAGGGGCCCAACGACCGTCGGACCTTCGCGGCCTCCGCCGCCGACCTGATCGAGGCCACCACGTTGGGCAGCCTCGACATGCAGGGCTTGAGCGTCAGCAACACCGATCCGCAGGGACCGGTCCTGTTCGAGATCGCTCGGGCGACCTACGCCGCCGGGTCGGATGCGGGCACGGTCCTGGAGAACATCACGCTGGCGCGCGGTAGCCTGCGCGCGCATCTCGCCCGCCTCGCGCTGGCGGACGTCTCGCTTGCACCGACGATCGCGGCTTTGCGCAACGCCGCGGCCGATCCCGCCAGCCGGTCCGGATTCAGCGATGCCGAGATGCATCGGCTGACGCCGGCACTGGGCGGCCTGACCCTGACCGATCTGAGCATCGACCTACCGCTCGACGCAGAGTTTCCCAAGGCCGTCCCGCCGGATCCCCGCGCGCCCCCCCGCGCCTCCGCGCCGGGGAAGCCGACGACGGGTCGGCCCACCGACGGAAGGCTTTCGGAGCCCAAAACCGCGACCGTGCCGCCCGGCGACCCGCTTTCCGTCACGATCACACCGGCGCCGACACGCCGGGTGGCCCTGCGGGAAGCCAAGCTGTCCTTCGGCCCGCCGCAGGACGGCGTGCCGAATGCCGGACGGCTGACCCTCACCGGCCTGAGCCTCCCGGCGGAGTTCGTGGCCGGCGCGCCGATCATCGGCGCGCTACCGGCCTACGGCTATCGGGATCTCGACCTCGATCTCGTGGCCGACGCGGCCCTCGACGGCAAAGCCCGCGACCTGTCTCTGCGCGAAGTCACGATTTCGGGGCGCGAGATCGGGACCGTCCGGCTGTCCGGAACCCTCGGCGGCATCGGACCGGAGCTGTTCAACGGAAGCCTGCCCGCCGCCACGATGCTGATGTTCACGGGGAGCGCCAAGAGCCTCGATCTCACGGTCGAGAATGCCGGCCTGTTCGAGCGGTTCCTCGCCGCGCAATCGAAGGATCTCAGCCTGCGACCGGACGAGCTGCGCAAGGAATACGTCACCGCCAGCCTGCTCGGCGTGCCGGTGATCCTCGGCAACACGGCGGCGGCCAAGGGCATCGGGGCGGCGATGGGCCAGTTCGTGATGAAGCCGGGTAAGCTCGTTCTGCACGCCAAGTCGAAGGAGCCCGCCGGCATCGGCTTCATCGATATCGGCGCGGCGCGCTCGCCGGCAGCCCTGCTCGACCGGATGGACGTGGACGCCAAGGCGAACTGACCCCTCGGTCCAAGTGTCCGCGCACCGTAAGCGCACCGTCCGCACGGCGTGCAGGCTACTCCGCGATGATCCCCGGATGTTGTGCCGCCAGGGCGGCCCGGGTGGTTTCGGCCCAGGCACGGTCGCGCTGTTTGCGCGGGCGGTCGAGCGTGACGTTCGCCATGAGCGTCGCCGGCCGCTTCGAGACGAGCAGCAGCCGGTCCGCGATCCCGATCGCCTCGGCGACGTTGTGCGTCACCATCAGGACGCTCATGCCGGCCGAATCCACGGTATCGACCACCAACCCGCGCAGCTCGGCCGCCGCGGCATCGTCCAGGGAGACGAACGGCTCGTCGAGTACCAGAACGCGCGGCGCGTCGGCGAGCGCCCGGGCCAGCGCGACGCGCCGCTGCATCCCGAGCGACAGGGCCTTCGGGTAGCTGCCGCGCCAGGGCGTCAGGCCCAGCTTGGCGAACAGGGCGTCGAGGTCGCGTCCGCGCCGAGTCCGCGGCAGGCCCAGCCGGACATTGTGCTCGACGCTGCGCCAGGGAAGCAGGCGCGGCTCCTGAAAAACCATGCCGGCGTGATCGGCCCCGGAGACGCGGCCCTCGAAATCGGTGTCGAGGCCGAGCAGGATCCGCAGCGTCGTGGTCTTTCCGGCGCCGGACGGCCCGATCAGGCAGACGATCTCGCCGGCTCCGACCGCGAACGAAAGGTCGCGGACGGCTTCCACCGGCTCGGCGCCCTTCGAGCGGTAGCGCTTCGCGTCGATCGCGACCTGCAGGACGGGTTCAGCGCCAGCGGCGGACATGCGCTTCGAGCCGCTGGAGGAGGAGGACGTCGATGCCGATCATCACGGTCATGAAGACGAGGCTGTAGCCGATGATCGCGGCCACGTCGGTGCTCTGCACGAAGTAGTAGTTGATCGCGAAGCCGACCCCGTCGGGCCGCCCCAGCAGCTCGACCACCAGGACGATCTTCCAGGCGAGCGACAGGCCGGAACGGGCCGCCGTGACCACGTAGGGCTGGAGCTGCGGCACCAGCACGTCCAGCGCCCAGGTGCGCCGGTCGAACCGGTAGGCCCGGGCCATCTCGTCCAGGCCGGGATCGAGGTTGCGGGCGCCCTCGCGCACGATCACCGCGACGTTCGGCAGCTTGTTGAGCACCACGGCCAGGATCGCGGCGGTCTCGGTCAACCCGACCCAGACGTAGGCCAGCACGGTGATCACCAGCGCCGGTGTGTTGAGGAGGACGAGGAGCGGCGTGTCGAGGGTCAGGTCGGCGGCCTTTGAGCGGCCGAGCGCCACCCCCAGCAGGATCCCCAGCACCATCGCCACCGCGAAGGAGATCGCGACCCGCAGTAGCGTCATCCCGACATTGTGGAACAGGTCGCCGCGCTCGGCCTCCTGCAGGATGAAGCGCAGCACCGCCATCGGAGCCGGCAACAGGCGCGAGCCAGCCTCCAGCGCGGCGAATTGCCAGGCGGCGAGGAGGACGATGAGGGACGCGATGCGGGTCAGCGCGCCCATGCGGTTCCGGCGATCCGGATTCCCGCCCTGAACGCCGGCCTGGCGGGCAGCTCAGCCATCGCGTCCGTTGTCGTAATAGAGGTCCGGCGGCAGCCCGGCGCCCTTGCCGACGAGGCGGGCACCGCCGAGCCGGGACATGACGGCGTAGAGCTTCTCGGCGTCGGTTCGCTCCGCCGCCACCGTCCGGCGCGGGATGCCGGCCAGGAAGTCGCGCTTGAGAGCCTCGAACGTCGCTTCGTTCTCGGCTGCCATCAGCGGGCGCACGATCTCCCAGGTGCTCGGGTCGGAGGCCAGCATATCCTTGGCGGACCGGGATGCCCGGGCGAAGCCCGCCACGGCCTCGGGCTTCTCCTTCACGATGGCATCCTGGAACAGGTAGCCGATCAGGGAGACGTCGCCGGCGACACCGAGAGCGTGCATGATGTCCTCGGCGCCGACGAGCCGGCGGAAGCCCTTGGCCTCGAGCCGGGCGCAATAGGTCCAGTAGGTCAGCGCCGCGTCGAGGGCGCCCTGTTCCAGCTTCAGCGTGATCAGCGGCGGTGCGCCGTACGCGATCTCGGTGGCGCGCTCGAGATCGATGCCGGCGGCATCCCGGGCCTGCGCCCTCAGCAGCAGCCAGTTCTTGTCGAGGGGGCCGCCGGCGACGCCGAAACGCTTGCCGTCGAGGTCCTTGAGGCTCTTGATCGGGCTGTCGGCCGGCACCATCACGGCGCCCTCCGAGGTCGAGTACGGGATGAAGCGCACGGCCTGGCCGTCGTTGCCGAGGCGGGCCGCCCAGAGCAGGTCGCCGATGATCGTGTCGACCTGTCCGCCGATGAAGCTGATCCGCGCCGCGTCGTTGCCGGCGAGCTTGACCGCGTCGAGCTGGAAACCGTTGGCGGTATCCAGGCCGCGGGCCTTGATCACCGCCGCCTCCCAGGTCGAGGTGCCGAACGGTAGGCTCCCCAGGCGGATCGCCGGCACGTCCGCCCGCGCCGCCCGCAGGCCGAGGCCGCCGAGCAGGCCGCCGGCGAGCATTGCGCGCCGTGACAGCATCACGATTTCTCCCATCGTATTGTGCGGTCTTGGACGATCGCAGACTTGGGCGTGGACTTGTCCTGACGCCGTTGGAAAATGGTCATAGGGCCCGCATGGCGCTCCGTCCACCGGGGCCGGCGCCCCTGCGCGCTTGCGCGCCGCCGACGGCGCGGGCACCCTCGGCCTCCGACGGAACGAAAAGGACGAGGCGAATGACCGAACGGCGCGAAGGCGTTCTGGACGAGGCGGCCGTGGAAGCGCGGCTCAAGGCGGAGCTACCGGACTGGCGGCTGGAGGACGGCTGGATCCGCCGCACCTACAAGACGGCGGGGTGGAAGGGCACGCTCATGGTGATCAACACGGTGGGCCACCTCGCCGAGGCCGCCTGGCACCACCCCGACATCACGGCGTCCTACGCCTGGGTCGAGGTTCGGCTGATGAACCATGCGGCCAAGGGCATCACCGAAAAGGATTTCGCCCTGGCCAAGAAGATCGAAGATGTCGTGTCCTGGCAGCCGGCGCTGGAGGGGCAGGGTCTGGAGGGCACGCCGTCGGATCCGCGCTTCGCCTACATCAAGTACGACAAGTAGCGGGGCCGCATCCGGTCACTGCGGCTCCTTCACCCGGCGGCACTCGGTCTTGAGGTAGGCGGACTTGCCGATCTCGTCGCGCCGCTCGGTGCGGGCGATGATCTCCTGCCAGCCGGTGGCGCAACCGAGCTCGTTGGCGACGCGGACCTTGCGCACCTCCAGCGCTTCGGCATCGGTGCAGGCCTCCTGGGCGATCCCGTTCGCGCAGACCAGGACGACGGCGATGAAGGCGTTCATGCGGGCGGTGCTCCTCGGCTCCAGGCGCCTTACGCGTCGGAACAGCCGGGAGTTTCCAGCCACTGCGCGGCAGGCATGCGGGGGGAAAGATTCACGGTCGGCCCGCCCTGAGGGGGCGGAGGGGCGGGCCGACCGCTCATCGCAGCGTAGGCCACGCTGCGATCCGTGATGTCGGATGCTCAGGCACTCTGCACCGCGTGCCGGTCGCGGCTCTCAGGCCGGATCCGGTAGCAGCCGACATAAAGGGCGGGCAGGAACAGGAGTGTCAGGACGGTCGCCGCCAGGATACCGCCGATCATGGCGAATGCCATCGGTCCCCAGAACACTTCCCGGGCAATCGGGATCAGGCCCAGGCTGGCCGCGGCAGCAGTGAGCAGGATCGGCCGCATCCGATGGTGGGTCGCCTCGTAGACCGCATCCCAGGGTGCCATGCCCTCGTCCCGGAACTCCTCGATCTGGCTCACCAGGATCACGGCGTTGCGGATGATGATGCCGATCAGCGCCAAAATCCCGAGGATCGCCACGAAGCCCATCGGCTTGTCGAACAGCAGCAGCGCCGGGACCACGCCGATCAGCCCGAGGGGCGCCACGGCGAAGACCAGCAGCATCCGGCCGACGCTCTGGAGCTGCACCATCAGCAGCAGCGCCATGGTGAGCAGCATCACTGGGACGACGGCGGCGATCGGACCCTGGCCCTTGGCTGATTCTTCCACGGCGCCGCCCGTCTCCAGCGCGTAGCCCTCGGGCAGCGCCTTCGCGTAGGCGTCGATGCCGGGTTGGAGGGCGGTCACGATGGTGGCCGGCTGCGTGGTGTCGCGGATCGTGGCCCGCACCGTCACGGTCGCCAGCCGGTTCCGGCGCCAGACGATCGGCTGTTCCAGGTCGTAGCCGATCCGCGCGAAGGACAGCAGCGGCACGACGGAGCCGTTCGCGAGGCCGACCTGCAGCGATTGGAGAGTATCGAGCGAGGATCGCTCGATCGCCCGCGCCCGCCCGACGACGTTCACGAGATAGATCGAATCGCGCACCTGGGTGATCGCTTGGCCACCCTCGATGCCGTTGAGGATACCGGCGATGTCCTGGCTGGTGACCCCGAGCTGGCGCGCCTTGTCCTGGAGGATCTCGACCCGCAGGACCTTGCCGGGCTCGTTCCAGTCGAAGGTCGGCACGTCGAGACGTTTGTCGGCGGCGACCACGTTGCCGAGGTCGAGGGAGAGGCGGCGCACCGTCTCCATGTCCGGGCCGCTGAGGCGGTACTGGACCGGGCGCCCGACCGGCGGGCCGAGGCTCAGGGGCTGGATCAGAACATCGGTGCCCACGAAGTCGCGCCGGCCGATCGCCTGCAGCCGCGTCATGACCTGATCGCGGATCTCGAGGGATTTCGTCACGACCACGATCTGGCCGTAGAACGCGTTGGAGAGCTGCTGGTCGAGGGGCAGATAAAAGCGCACGGCGCCCTGGCCGACATAGGACGACCAGCTCGTCACGTCCGGATCGTCCTTCAGCTTCGCCTCGAACCGGTCCATCTGCGCCTTGGTCTCGGCGATGGTGGCGTTCTGCGGCAGCGTCAGGTCGACCAGCACTTCTGAGCGATCCGAGGACGGGAAGAACTGCTGCTGGACATGGCCCATCCCGACGATGGCCAGCGCCATCAGCGCCAGGCAAAGGGCAACCGTGGTCCAGCGCCAGGCCATCGCGAGCTTGAGCATCGCCAGGAACAGGCGGGTGAACAACCCGCGCTTCTCGGCATGGTGCTTCACGGTCTTGGGCAGCAGCGTCACGCCGATCAGCGGGGCGAACAGCACGGCCACCACCCAGGAGACCAGCAGCGCGGCGGCCAGCACCACGAACAGCGAGTAGGTGTATTCACCCGCGCCCGAGCCGTTGAAGCCGATCGGCAGGAAGCCCGCCACCGTCACGAGCGTGCCGGTCAGCATCGGGAAGGCCGTCGAGGTGTAGGCGAAGGTCGCCGCCTTGCGGAGCGTGTCGCCCTGCTCCAGCCGGGCGACCATCATCTCGACCGTGATCATGGCGTCGTCGACAAGGAGGCCCAGCGCGATGATCAGCGCGCCGAGCGAGATGCGCTGGAGCGTCACGTCCATCATCTGCATGACCACGAAGACGATCGCCAGCACCAGCGGGATCGACACCGAGACCACGAGTCCGGCGCGCACGCCAAGACTGACGAAGCTGACCGCGAGCACGATCACCACGGCCTCGACCAGCGCCTCGGTGAAGCCACCGACCGCGTGCTCGACCTGCTTGGGTTGATCCGACACCAAGTGGACGCCCACGCCCACGGGCAGCGTCGCCTCGATCCGCCGCATCTGCGCCTTCAGGGCCTCGCCGAAATGCAGCAGGTTGGCGCCGGGCCGCATGGCGATGGCGAGGCCGATGGCGGCCTTGCCGTCGACCCGGAACATCGGGGCGGGCGGATCCTCGTAGCCGCGGCTGATCTCGGCGATGTCGGCCAACCGGAAGAACCGGTCGTTGACCCGCAGGTTCACGTCCTGCAGCGAGGCCTCCGAGGTGAAGGAGCCGCTGACCCGCAGCGAGACGCGTTCCGGCCCGGCCTGCACCACGCCGGAGGCCGACACCGCGTTCTGGGCCTGAAGCGCCTTGATCAGCGCCTGGAAGTCGATGCCGTAGCCGGCGAGCTTGCGGGTCGAGAAGTCGAGATAGATGGTCTCGGCCTGGGTTCCGATCAGCTGGGTCTTGCCGATGTCGGGGACCCTGAGCACTTCGGTTCGGATGCCCTCGACGTAGTCGCGCAGCTGGCGGTAGGTCAGCCCGTCAGCCGTGAAGGCGTAGATGTTGCCGTAGACATCGCCGAACTCGTCGTTGAAGAACGGGCCCTGCACGCCGTCCGGGAACTGCCCCTTGATGTCACCAAGGCGCTTGCGGACCTGGTAGAAAGCCGGCTGAACTTCGGACTTCTTCAGCGTGTCGCGGAACTGCACGAACACCGTCGACGAGCCCGGCGTCGTGTAGCTGCGGACGTAATCCAGGGCGTTGAGCTGCTGCAGCTCCTTCTCGATGCGGTCGGTGACCTGATCGAGGGTGTCCTTGATGGTGGCGCCGGGCCACGTCGTCTGCACGACCATGGTCTTGATCGTGAAGGGTGGGTCCTCCTCGCGGCCCAGGCGGCTATAGGCCATCACGCCCGCCACGAGCGAGACCGCCATCAGGAACCAGACGAACGAGCGGTGCCCGAGCGCCCAGTCGGAGAGATTGAAAGCCTTCACGGAAAACCCTCGTCCGACCGGATCAACGGGCGTCGTCGGTCAGGCGGACGGCTTGGCCTTGCTGCAGGGCGTGGACGCCGGCGACGACGACCCGCTCGCCCGGTTCGACACCGTCACGGATGGCGACGCGTCCGGCCTCGACCGTCTCCGGGTTAGAGGCCAGGGTCACATCCCGGCGCGCCACCGATGTTCCGGCCGCATCGACGACCCAGACCGAGCGGCGCGGGCCGTCTTCCAGCAGCGCTGCGGCGGGCAGGAGGACGTGGCGCGGCACCGTGCGGGAGAGCGCCACGTCGATCGTCGCACCCAGGCGGAAGGCCGGGCCGGGATCGTCGAGCGTGATGCGGATGCGCCGGGACCGTGTCCCGGCCTCGGCGAGCGGCGCGATCTCCCGGATGCGCCCCCGGGCCGTCAGCTCGGGCGCGCTCTGGAGCGACACCGTGAACACCCCATCCGCCGGAAGCGCGCCGACATATTGCTCCGGAATGTCGACGACCGCCTCGCGGATCTCCGGCCGGGCGACGGTGACGACGCCCTGTCCGGCGCTCAACACCTGCCCGATCTCGGCGAGGCGCTGGGTGACGACGCCGTCGAACTCCGCCTTGAGCTCGGTGTAGCCCATCTGGTCCCGGGCCTTCTGAAGGCTCGCTGCCGCCTGATCGAGCCGCGCCTTCGCAGTGTCGCGCTTGGCCACGGCCTGATCGAGGGTCGCCTGCGAAACGTTGTTGCCCGACATGAGCCGCCGGGCGCGCGCCTCGGCGGCGTCGGCATTCTCGGCCTGCCCCCGGGCATCCGCGAGATCGGCCTCGGCGCGGGTGAGGTCGAACCGCGTGACCACGGTGTCGAGGGCGGCCAGCCGCTGCCCTTTGGTGACGATGTCGCCGACGGTCACGTCGCGCGCGATCATCCGGCCGGGGATCTGGAAGCCGAGCTGGGACTGGTAGCGCGGCTCGACCGTCCCCGCGAAGGGGCCGAACATGACGGCGTCCTTCGGCACGGCGACCTGCGTGAGGACCGGCCGCACGGGTGCAGGCGCGGCCTCAGCGTTCTGGTCATCGTGTCCGCCGCATCCGCCGAGAATCACCGCACAGGCGGTGAGAGTCAGAACCGCACGCGTGCTCATGGGTTGCTCTCGACGAGGTTGGCAGCAACCTCCTGTCCGGGGCGCAGAAATTGAATACCTGCGATCACGACGCGCTCGCCCGGCTCGATCCCGCCCTTCAGGGCGATGACATCCGGCCCGTATTTATCGATCTCGACGGCGCGGACCGACACGGTTCGGTTGCCGGGATCGTAGACCCAGACCGCGGGGCGTCCGCCGTAGCGGTAGAGCGCGGACCAGGGCAGGATGACCGCATCGTGTGGCGCAAACCGCCCGTGGCCGATGACAACCGCGCCGAGCCCCATGGCCGGTGGCGTCTGTTCCAGGCCTATCTTGACCCGTACCGTGCCGCTCGACGCATCGACCGTCGGCGAGATCTCGCGGACCGTGCCGTTCACCGAGATCGACGGGTTCGTCTGCAGCGTGACCGTGATGGTCTTGTCGCCCGGCGGCCGGGCGGTCAGCGATTCGTAGACGTTGAACACCGCATCCCGGGGGCCGTCCTGCGCCAGCACCAGGACGGTCTGACCGGACTGGACCACCTGGCCGACCTCGACGCTGCGGCTCGTGACGATCCCGGAGATGCCGGCGCGCAACTCGGTGTAGGAGAACTGCTCCTGCGCGGTCCCCAGCGCGGCTTTGGCCGAATCGAGCGCCGCCTGCGTGGTCCGCAGCTCCTGCTCGGCATTGTCGTAGCTCGGCCGCGTCGTGTACCCGCCGGCCAGGAGCTGCTTCTGACGCTCGAACGCCATCTTGGCCTGGGTCAGCAACGCTTCGGCCGAGGCCACGGCGGCCTTGGCGTTGTCGAGGTTCGCCCGCTGGGTCAGCGGCTCCAGCACCGCGAGGACCTGATCGGGCTCGACGTGGTCGCCGACCTCGACCCGACGCTCGGCGACCTTGCCGTTCGTCCGGAACGAGACATTGACCTGCGCCTGGGCCTGGATGTCGCCGGTGAGCACGACTTCCGAGGCGACCGGCGTACGCCGCACCTCGACGATCCGGACCCGCACGAGCGCCGAATCGGGCTCCGCCGCCGGTTCGGCCGCCCGGGCCGCTGGTGCCAGCGCAATCGTCGCGAGCACGAGAGCTGTGTATCGTTGAGCGAACATGCGGATCTTGTCGGCGGCCGTTGCAGACGAAGGGCGCCCAACGGCGTGACGCGGTCCTACTCCATCGCTTACATACCGTCCAGTCGGTTTCTAAAATGGTGACCTATGCGTGCGAAACGGCAGCGGCTGGCGGAACGGCCGGAAATCATCCTGGAGGCGGCCGACGCCGTGTTGCGCAAGGGCGGCGCACGGGCCTTGACCATCGATGCGGTCGCGGTCGAGGCCGGTCTCAGCAAGGGCGGCGTCCTGCACCACTACGCATCGAAGGATGCGCTGATCCTGGCCCTGGTGGCCCGCAAGCTCACCGAGCTGCGTGAGGAAATCGTCGCCTGCGAGGGTGAAGTTCCGCCCGGGCCGTCGCAATTGCCGATGGCGATGGTGGCGCATGTCCGCTCGCATTACTGCGACGACGACGAGTCATCGCGGGCGCTGCTCCTGGCGTCGATCGAGTATCCCGAAGCTCTGAACGATTACCGGGCCTTCGTGGCCGATCAACTCGACCGGCTCGGCGGGATGAACAGCACGTGCCCCGGCGAGGGCTCGGTGCTGTTCTTCGCGATCCTCGGGGTGATCATGGGCCGGACCCTGGGATTCCATCAGCTCGACCTGGACGAGTTGAAGCCGATGTTCGACGCCCTGGAACGCATCGCCCGCAAATCGGACGCGTAGGCTCGCCGCGCACCCGGGCCTTTGGTTGTGGACGGCGCTTCGCGATGGCCGCCCCCCTGGCGGAGGCAGATCGAGAGCATCCTACCGAAAGCCGGCCGCCGGCCTTCGGATTGAGGCCGACGCAAACCGGACGTGTGTGCAGGTGACGGACCTTGCAATGCGGATCGCACGGCGCCGCGATGGTCACGGCGCCCGGAAAGATCTACGCGCTGAGCCGCGGTCATCGAGCCTGTAAAGCGCGCGGCTGCTTCATTCCTGTATCGCTGGACCGAAGCCGTCAGAAGACTCTCAGCACTGTCACGCCCGTGGCTGACAAGGGCTTTGCGTGCGGGTCGCGATTTTCCGTGCGATGACGTGTGTTCGTCGTGCGCCCCTTAGTCCGTCGGCTGAACGAGCGCGTTGACTGCCGTCCCGTTACTCGCCGCCAGCGTAGCGTCATGAACGAACACGTCGCGATCTCGCCGCCCGACGACCTGCGCCGTGCCCTGGCGCGCACCCTCTACGAGCATGACGGCAGCGGGATCGCCGATTACCCGGCGTGGGACGATGACGCCCTCGATACGCATCACCCCGGGCTGCGCGAGCGCTATCTCGAACGCGCCGACGCCCTGGCCGAAGGTCCCCTCGCCGCCCTGATCACGGATCGAACCGATGTCACCGCGCGCGACGAGGAATTGCGCGTCCTGCGGCGTCAGCGCATGGCGCCGGAGCGCGAACGCGAGTTGCTCGAGGCCAACAACCGGGTGCTCGCGCGGGCCAACGCGGCGGAAGCCGAGCGCGTGGCCGCCGACGCCGAACTGACGACGGCATTGCGGGAAAGGGACGTCGCCCGGGAGGCCGAAGCGTTCTGGCAACGCTTCGCCTTCGATGCCGACGAATTGGCGACCCGCCGCCTGATCGAGCAGACCCACGCCCGGGCGGAAGCCGAGCGCGTCGCGATCCGCGAACGATGCCGACGTGAGCGGGCCGAGAGCGCGCTCCGCCTGTTCGCCGACAGGGCCGAGGTCATGCCGAAGGAGGGCTGGGCGTCGGACCTGGCCACCGCCAACCGGGACATCCCGCTCTGGTGGTTTCATGCCGCCCGGGTCGCCCTCGACTCACACGAGCCACAGCCTGGCCCGGAGCCGAGCACGCCGTAAACCGGACCACGCCCACAGGGCGGGCAATGCAAGCCGCCAGCGTGGTGCGGACTTCAGGCGGCCGCGGGCCTCGCGAGATCCGCGGGCGGCTCGCGGAACAGGGCGGTGCAGCCGGAGCCGCGGTGCATGCTGAGGATCGAGGCGCGGTCGATGTCGGGATGCGCCTTCAACACCTTCTGCACGCAGCACAATACGCGGTCATATTGCGCGGCATCGAAATTCGGTTCCAGCGGGCTCACGGCGATGTAGGTCTCGACGACGAGCACGCGTTCCGCCCTGTCGCGGTCGACATCGACGGCAATCCAGGAAGACTTGATCAAGCTGGTGCTGGCGAGCATGGGCGTTCCTCGTTCAGCGTTGTCGCGGGACCGTCCGTTTGGCGAACGGTGTATTTTGGCGGAATGATGGACCGCCTTAAGACGTATGCCAAGAGGGACCGGATCAGTTCCCCCAGTGCACGGAGCCCGCAGCGTTGAGACGCAGAACTCTTGGGTCTATGCTACGGCGATGCCTACAACCTTCGCGAGTGCTTCTTTCTACTCGCCTCCCGCGAATGGCATGTGGTATACAAGCGTGACGGCCCTCTCGATGGGGCCGGCGTGACGGGTCCGCGAATCGACGGGACCGCGCATCGGGAGGGAGTTTCGGCATGATCCGTCCGAGACGCGGGGACGCGGGTCTCCACGATCGTTACGCAGCCGTCGCGACGGCGCGGCGCGCGAGACCTCACCGCTGCAGCCCGTCACCGTCCGTCGGCGCCAGGCCGATCACGGACCCGACCTGAGACACAGCCCGCCGCTTCCCGAAACCCGATCCGAGACCGACCATGACCAAGGCCCTTGAAGGCGTCCGCATCCTGGACTTCACCCATGTGCAATCCGGCCCGACCTGCACCCAGCTTCTGGCCTGGTTCGGCGCTGACGTGATCAAGGTCGAGCGGCCGGGAGTCGGCGACGCCACCCGCCAGCAGTTGCAGGACATCCCGGATGTGGACAGCCTGTATTTCACGATGCTGAACCACAACAAGCGCTCCCTCACTCTCGATTCCAAGAACCCGAAGGGCAAGGAGGTGCTCTGGCGCCTCATCGAGGAATGCGACGTCCTCGTGGAGAATTTCGCCCCCGGCGCGTTGGCCCGGATGGGTCTGACCTGGGAGAAGATCCACGCGAAGAACCCGCGCATGATCTTGGCATCCGTGAAGGGCTTCGGCCCCGGCCGCTACGAGGATTGCAAGGTCTACGAGAATGTCGCGCAATGCGCCGGCGGCTCGGCCTCCACCACCGGGTTCCGGGACGGCATCCCGATGGTGACCGGCGCCCAGATCGGCGATTCCGGCACCGGTCTGCACCTGGCGTTGGGCATCGTCACGGCGCTCTACCACCGCACCCAGACCGGCCTCGGCCAGAAGGTCGACTGCGCCATGCAGGACGGCGTGCTGAACCTCTGTCGGGTCAAGCTGCGCGACCAGCAGCGCCTCGAGCACGGCCCGCTCCAGGAATACAGCCAGTTCGGCGAAGGCATCCCGTTCGGCGAGGCGACCCCGCGGGCCGGCAACGATTCCGGCGGCGGCCAGCCGGGCCGGATCCTGCGCTGCAAGGGCTGGGAGCAGGACCCGAACGCCTACATCTACGTCATCACCCAGGCAGCGGTCTGGGATCCGATCTGCGACATCATCGGCGAGCCCGATTGGAAGACCGACCCGAACTATGCCTCCCCGAAGGCGCGCCTGCCGCACCTCAATGAGATCTTCACGCGCATCGAGGCCTGGACGATGAAGATGTCCAAGTTCGAGGCCATGGACATCCTGAACGGGCACGACATCCCGTGCGGCCCGATCCTATCGATGAAGGAGATCGCCGCCGACGAGGCGCTGCGGGCGACCGGTACTATCGTGGAGGTCGATCACCCGACGCGCGGCCGCTACCTCTCGGTCGGCAACCCGATCAAGCTCTCGGCGAGCCCGACCGAGGTCGTGCGCTCGCCGCTCCTGGGTGAGCACACCCAGGAGATCCTGCGCGACGTGCTCAAGTACTCGGAGGAGGAGGTCGGCGAGATCTCCGGCTCCGGCGCCATCGGGGGCGTACAGAAGATCGCGGCCGAGTAAGGCCCTCAGGCGATTCCGGGCCGAGCGTCCGGGATCGCCGCCGACTGCCCGCTTAACGTCGTAGTCCAACTCAAGAAATCCCGCCTCGCTTCGGGGCCGGACGACGCCAGGGATCGCCCATGCGCATCGCCGTCATCGGTCAGCAGGACTTCGGCAAGGCCGTCCTGGAGGCATTTCTGAAGCGCGGGGATACCGTGGCGGGCGTGTTCTGCGCGCCGGAGAAGCCCGGTGCCAAGCCCGACGTGCTGAAGACCGCGGCGGAGGAGCACGGGCTGCCGGTCTTCCAATTCCCAAGCCTGAAGAGCCCGGAGGCCGAGGCGGCGATGCGCGGCCTCGAGGCCGATATCGGCATCATGGCGTACGTGCTGCAATTCGCGCCGCAGAGCTTCGTCACCATCCCGAAGCACGGCACCATCCAATACCACCCGAGCCTGCTGCCGCGTTATCGCGGTCCGTCCTCGATCAACTGGCCGATCGCCAAGGGCGACCTCCAGACCGGGCTGACGATCTTCCGCCCCACTGACGGCCTCGATGAGGGCCCGGTGATCCTGCAGAAGGTCTGCGAGATCGGCGGGGATGCGACCCTCGGAGACATCTACTTCAACAACCTGTTCCCGATGGGCGTGGACGCCATGCTGGAGGCGGCTGACCTCGTGGCGGCCGGCCAGCATATCGAGATCGACCAGGACGAGGACGCGGCGAGTTACGAAGGCTGGTTCCGTACCGCGGAGGCCGAGATTCGCTGGTCCGCCCATGCCGAGCAGATCTACAACCTGATCCGCGCCGCGAACCCGGCTCCGGGCGCCTGGACCACCCTGGCCGGCAAGAAGCTGCAGATCTTCGATGCGCGCCTGCACCCGGTCCGCCGCCTGGGCGACGTGAAGGGCAAGCCGGGCGAGGTCATCGCCGTGGACGACGACGGGTTCAGCGTCTGCGCGCAGGGCGGCCGGATCGAGGTCCGGAAGGTCAAGCCGGAGGACGGCAAGAAGGTCTCGGCCGCCGAGTTCGCCGCGTCCGGCGGCATCGCGGTCGGGCAGTTTCTCGGGCGCTGACTGCCGACCGAGCGCCGATATCAGTCGGTGGCATTGAGCCCGTAGCCGCGGAAGCGCTCGACGGTGTTGGCGATCTCGTGGTCGGACAGGACGTTCGGAGCCCCGACCTGAAGCGCCACGGCATATTGCCAGCACAGGGTCTCCAACTCGACGGCCAGCCACACGGCCTTCTCTAGGCTGCCGCCGGCGGCGATCATGCCGTGATTGGCCAACAGGCAGACGTTTCGGCCTTCGAGGGCGGCGAGCGCCAGTTCCGACAGCTCCGCGGTGCCGTAGGGCGCGTAGGGTGCGCAGCGCACGTTGGGGCCGCCGAAGGCTGCGATCATGTAGTGGACCGCCGGGATCTGCCGCCCGCAGAGGGCGAAGGCGGTGCAGTGGATCGGGTGGGCGTGGACGACGGCGCCCACCTCGGGCCGCGCCGCCAGGATATCCCGGTGGAAGCGCCATTCCGAGGACGGCTTGAGCCCCGCCGGGTAGGTCCCGTCGAGGGCCATCGGCACGATGTCGTCCGGGCCCATGCGCGCCGTCGGCACCCCCGAGGGGGTGATCAGCAGGCCGTCGCGGAACCGCACCGAGACGTTGCCCGAGGTGCCCCGGTTCAGACCCTGCGCGTCGAGATCCCGCGCCGCCGCGACGACGCCTTCGCGCGCGATCCGTTCGTCCTTGTCCATGCCCGGTCTCCGGTTGCAGCCGGCATCCGGTACGCATGAAGGCCCGGCGCCGTAAAGCGGCGCCGGGCCTCTGAGCGGATGGGTCCTGCCGTTACTGGGCCAGAACTGGTGCCAGGCTCGTCTGCGGGGCCTTGGTGTAGGCTGCGCGCATCGGCTTGAGAACGAACAGGGCCAGGAGCGCCGCCAGGATGTTGAGACCGGCCGCCACCAGGAACACCGTGTGCCAGCTTCCGGTCATGGTCGTGAGCACGCTGGTATAGGGCACGATCAGGGCCGCGGTGCCTTTGGCCGTGTAGAGCAGGCCGGCATTGGTCGCCGCGTATTTCGACCCGAACGTGTCGCCGCAGGTCGCAGGGAACAACGAGTAGATCTCGCCCCAGGCGAAGAACACCAGGCCGGTGAGCAGCACGAAGGCGATCGGGTTCTCACCGAACTGGCTCAGCGCGTAGATGCCCAGACCTTCGATGGCGAAGGAGATGAACATCGTGTTCTCGCGGCCGATATGGTCCGAGACCCAGCCGAAGAACGGCCGCGTCACGCCGTTGAGCACGCGGTCGAGGGTCGCCGCGAAGGTAAGCGCAGGCAGCGTGATCCCCAGCAGCGAGACCGGGACGTCGGCGATCTTGAAGTCCTTGGCGATCGGGCCGAGCTGCGCGGTGGCCATCAGGCCGCCGGCGGCCATCATGACGAACATCGCGTACATCACCCAGAAGATCGGGGTGCGCACCATCTCGCCGGGCTTGAAGTCGCGCTTGGACTGGCTGACCCGGGCGACGTCCGGGACCTGGCCCTTGGCCGGCGACCGCAGGAACAGGGCGATCAGCATCACGATCACGCCCTGGCCGATGCCGAAGTAGAAGAACGCGGCCTCGTAGCCCTGCGACTTGATCATCGCCTGGATCGGCACGACGGTCAGTGCCGAACCGGCGCCGAAACCCATCGCGGTGATGCCGGCGGCGAGACCGCGGCGGTCCGGGAACCACTTGAGCGAATTGCCGACGCAGGTGCCGTAGACCGCTCCGGCGCCGGTGCCGCCGATCGCGGCGGCGACGTAGAGCATCGTCAGCGTTTCGGCGTAGGAATTCATCACCCAGGCGATGCCGCACAGCAGGCCGCCGAACAAGGTGACGATCCGCGGACCGTACTTGTCCACGAACCAGCCTTCGATCGGGACCAGCCAGGTCTCGGTGACGACGAACAGCGTGAACGCGATCTGGATCGCGGCGCGATCCCAGCCGTGACGCTCCTGCATCGGATTCACGAAGAAGGTCCAGCCGTACTGCATGTTGGCGATCATGCACATGCAGACGACGCCGAATGCGAGCTGCAGCCATCGGCCCGCCCCAACCGGTTTGCGAATCTCGGACATACGCTTCCCTCCTCGCTGGATTTATTATTCTGTATCTAATCCCGGCGGTGTTTATGCCCGGACACGGCCGCCCTTGTCAGAACAAAGCGAACGGCATGCTTTGAAAAATTCTTGACCGACAGACAAACGAAAACTCTGCCGGTGTTATCACTGACCGTCGCACCCCGTCACCGAATACATGCTGGTGTACGGTATGCCAGAAGGATGGTGCTGGCGGCGGGAGATTCTGTCAATCGATCCTGCATAAAAATACACGAATATGCCGCTGGATTAATGCTCGCCGTCATTCGTACGGGCCAAATCCGGAACTACCGTTCCAGATAGTGCTCCTCGACGGCGCACAGGCCGGACTGCGCTCAGGCCCAAGGGTCTGTGGGTCGGCTCGTAATTGACTAGGATCGGGAAAAGGTTTGCGTTAGTTCGTTTTACGAGCGCACGATAGAGAACACGTGCGAGACAATATGGGCGTGGGCCGGCTGGACGAGGCATGTCGAACTCAGAACCGTTGAGCGTTAAACCGATCGTCGCCAGCTCCAGTCTACGGACCTTGGCTTATGAAGCGCTCAAAACTGCTATAACTAACATGGATATCTACGGGCGGCCCGATGAGGTGCGGCTCGATGAGCGGAAACTGTCGCAGGATCTCGGGGTCAGTCGCACACCCGTTCGCGAGGCGCTCACCGTGCTGGAGCAGGAGGGGTTCGTCCGGTCCGAGGCGCGCCGCGGCGTGTTCGTCATCAAGAAGAACAAGGGCGAAATCGTCGGCATGATCCACGCCTGGACGGCGCTGGAGAGCATGGCGGCCCGGCTCGCCTGCACCCGGGCCACCGACGCGCAGCTACGTGCCCTGCGTGAATCATTCCCGGAATTCTACGAAGGACAGCCGTCCGAGCACATCGACGAATATTCGGATGCCAACATCCGCTTCCACCAGCGGATCATCGCGCTCGGACATTGCGAGCCGATTGCGGAGCTCACCAGCAATCTGCTGATGCATGTGCGGGGGATTCGCAGCACCGCGTTGCGGCAGGGCGACCGCGCGCAGCATTCGATCCGCGAGCACGTGGCTATCATCGCCGCGCTGGAGGCCCGGAACGCCGACACGGCCGAGCGGCTCGTGCGCGAGCACGGTCTTGGGCTGGCGCAACACGTCGACACCTACGGCGATTATCTGGACTGACCGTCCGTCCCAAGCGGGGATTGGCGCGACAACGCTCAGCGGTTCGTTCAACGCCACGGCACGCTACAAGCGACCTCAATCCTCAGCCGTGCCTGTGATTGCAGTTGCGCTTGCGGTGCAACACGTCGCTCGCGGATCGCACGAGGCTGTCGCTTAGAAAGTGGCGATCCCCTTCGGAAATGCGTCGGCCGGTCGGTTTCACCGCATCGGCGAGGGCATGCGCTCTCGACATATTTGGCATTCGGTATTTGGCATACCAGTTTGCGTTGCGGCATGGCATTTCTTGCATCGCACCATTCAGCGTCCAGCCGAGCCGTACCGGAGCCTTCCGATGATCGCCAACTTCGTCGTCGTATTCACCGCCTTCGCCGCCTGCCAAGCCCTCCTGGCCGTCAAGCTCGCCGACGTACTGAGCCCGGCGTCCGATGCCGGCAAGCCCGTCGCGCAGCAGACCCGACAGGACGGCGCCGTCAGCCTCGCGTAAACACTGTTTTTCGGCGCCTATACGCCGGCAGATTGCGTAGGGTTAACACTTTGCTGAAAGGTTTCCGTTAGCGTCAACATATCGTTGACCATGCGGACCGGGGAGCAACCGCGTTGGCCCTCGGCATACAAGCGCAGACCGCAAACAACCCGTTCGTGCTGTTGATTTCCGATCGCCCGACCGAGCGGGCGGCCCTGGAGCGCGCCATCGCGCTGGTCATGGATTGCCGGGCGGTTGCCGCCGGCTCGGCGATCCCGGCGGGGCGCCCGCACCTCATCATCCTGGATTTGCATCCGGCGCAGGCCGCGGCTTTCGAGCCGGCCCTGACCCATCGCGGCCGTCCGATCCCGCGCCTGGTCCTGGTCCGCGGCGAGCCGCTCAGCCCGGCGCCGCATCTTCGGCAGTTGCCCGCCGCCGCACCGCGCCAGCTCGTGCTGGCCAACGTCTTCGCCATGATCGAGGCGGTGACGCGCTCGGTGGAAACCCGCATGCAGCGCCTCGTCGGCCGCGTCACGGATGCCACCGGGATCGTGGCCGAGCTGTTCGACAGTGCGGCGCTCGGGGCGGGCCTGCAGCGCGCCGATGTCGAGCGCGGCATCGAACTGGTTCTGGCTGCCGTCTCGGAGGCCGGGATCACGGCCTGGCTCGCCGAAGTCTGGCGCCATGATGTCGGCGTCTACCAGCACACCCTCGGGGTCGCGGGACACGCTGCCAGTTTCGGGGCGCAGATCGGCTTGAGCCGGATCGATCTCGCCCGCCTCGTGCGATCCGCCCTGCTCCACGACATCGGCAAATCGCGGATCCCGACGGAGATCCTGAACAAACCGGGCCATCTGGATCCGGAAGAGCTGCGGCTGATGCAGCGGCATCCCGTGATCGGCGCCGACCTGCTGCGGGCTCAGGGCGGCTTCGAGGCCGAGGTGATCGATGTCGTCCTGCATCATCACGAACGGCTGGACGGCAACGGCTACCCGGACCGGCTCTCCGGCCGGGCGATCTCCGATCTCGTGCGGATCGTGGCGATCTGCGACGTGTTCTCGGCGCTGACCGAACGGCGCGCCTATCGCCAACCCGCCAGCCCCGCCGAGGCGCTGGCGATCATGGTCGACGGGATTGGCCATCTGGATCCCGATCTCCTGCGCGTGTTCGCACCGGTCATGCTCGGGGGTGACGCACTCGCGGCATAAGACCCGTGGCCGTCGTGCCACGGTCGGGTTGTTGCGCCTGCGGGCGTCTCCCAGCGCCGCGCTTTCGCCGCAACCGGTCCCGAGGGAGACGCATCCCTCCCGGAACTGCGATCGACCGTGTCCAAAGCTCTCCTTCCTCTCGCCGCGGCCCTGGCGCTGGCACTTGCCGGCTGCGGCGGCCTGTCCTTCACGCCCGAGCCCAATGTCGAGAACGCGACCCATACCGCGATCCTCGACGAGGTCGCGGCGGCGGCCGCGATCTCGGCCTATCGGGTCCAGCACGGATTGAGCCCGGTCGTCGTTGACGGCGGCCTGGTGAAGGCGGCCGCGTTCCAGGCCGGCAACAACGCGCGCAACGGCCAGCTCAGCCACGATGTCGGCGGCAGCTTCACATCGCGGATGGCCTCGGCCGGTCTGGCGAAGTCCTACGCGGCGGAGAATCTCAGCGCCGGCTCGGAGACCTTCGAACAGGTGCTGGCGCGCTGGAAGGCCAGCTCCGAGCACAACAAGAACATGCTGCTCCCGCAGATCCGCAGGATCGGCATCGCCTGGGTCGATGCGCCCAACACCCGCTACAAGCGGTTCTGGGCACTGGTGATGGCAGGAAGCTGAACGATCAGCGCATCGTCATTGTCGGTAAGCCGGCGGCCACCTTAGGATCGATGCGTCAGGCTTCGGCCGGAGCCAGATCGACGATCCGTACTTGCGCCCGCTCGGCACCGCGCCAGCGGTCGCAGGACAGGGTACCGGCGACGTGCATCTCCTGGCCGATGCCCCTCAGCAGGGCCTGGCCCAGCGGCCGCTCGGCGGCCCGGAAGCAGATCGCACCCACAGCCTGTCCGTCGCGACTGCGCAGGCGCGCCCGGACGTGCCCGGTGCCGACCACGGCGGCGTCGACCAGGCGGTGACGGCCGAGCGCGAAGACCGGCTCCGGGGCGCCCTGACCGAACGGTCCGGCGCGCTGGAGCAACCGGACGGTCTCGGCGGTGGCGCCGCCGGCGCTCAATCCGCCGTCGATCAGCAATGCGTCGGCGGCCCGCGAGACGGCGACGCTGGCGCCGAGCAACGCGGCCAGATGTGTCTCGAAGCGGGGGATGTCGTCGGCCCGAAGAGTGACGCCCGCCGCCATGGCGTGACCGCCCCCCTTGCTCGCGAGCCCAGCCTCGACGCAGGCCCGGACGGCCAAGCCGAGATCGGCCCCTGGGATCGAGCGCCCGGAACCGGTGGCGCTGCCGTCGGGCCTGATCGCGAACGCGAAGGCCGGTCGGTTGAAGCGCTCCTTCAGCCGCGCCGCGATCAACCCGACGATGCCCGGATGCCACGCGGCGTCCCCGGTCACCAGGACGGCGCGCGCGGGATCGTGGGTCAGGGCGCGGTCCATTTCGGCTTCGGCCTCGGCCACGGCATGGGCCTCGATGGCCTGACGCTCGCGGTTGAGCCGGTCGAGGTCCGCGGCGATGCGGGCGGCCTCGGCGGGATCCGCGGTGGTGAGCAGGCGCGCGCCCAGCGCCGAATCCCCGATGCGACCGCCGGCATTGATCCGCGGCCCGAGCACGAAGCCGAGATGCCACGCTTCCGGGGGCTCACTGAGCGAGGCGGCGTCGAGCAGAGCCGCCAGACCGGTCCGGCCCCGGTGGCGCATCACCGTCAATCCCTGGGTGACGAAGGCGCGGTTCAGGCCGACCAACGGGACGACGTCGGCAACGGTCGCCAGCGCCACGAGGTCGAGGGCGTCTGTGAGCGCCGGCTCGGGGCGATGCGGCCCGAAGAAGCCGTCCCGGCGCAGGGCGCGGTTTAGGGCGGCAAGCGTCAGGAACACCACGCCGGCGGCGCAGAGATGGCCGAGCCCGGAGAGGTCGTCGAGGCGGTTCGGGTTCACGATGGCCCGGGCTGGCGGCAACACCTCGGCGGCGGCGTGGTGATCCAGGACGATGACGTCGAGACCGGACTTTTCGGCCTCCTCCAGAGGCCCGTGGCCGCTGGTGCCGCAATCGACGCAGACCAGCAGGGTCGCCCCCTCGGCTGCGAGCGCGGTGATCGCCGCGACGTTGGGTCCGTAGCCCTCTGTGATCCGGTCGGGAATGTGGATCAGGGCCCGAAGGCCGAGCTGGCGCAGGTAGCCGGCGAGCATCGCTGCGCTGGCTGCGCCGTCGACATCGTAATCGCCGAACACGGCGACGATCTCACCGCACCGGATCGCGCGGACCAGCCGGCGCACGGCCACATCCATGTCGAGAAGCGTGTCCGGATCCGGCATCAGGTCGCGCAGGCGCGGCGCCAGATGCCGAGCGGCCCCGTCCGGGGCCACCTGCCGACCGGCCAGAACACGGGCCAGCAACTCGGGCAGGCCGTGTGCCTGGACCATCTTGGCGATCTGGTTCTGCACTGCCGAGCCGGCACAGCGCTCCTGCCAGCGCCGCCCTGTCACAGATGCGGATACCCCCAGGAACGGCGGCGGTTCGGAGATCAGCGAGGCGGTGGCGGCGGACACGGATGGCACCCTACACCGTGTCGGCCCCGGACGCGCGGCGTATCAGCAACAGCGGCCGCGATCGAACGGCGAGCCGGTACGACAAAGGGGCGCGCATCACTGCCCGCCCCTCGCCGAAACCACCCTGTAGAGGGCCTCAGAACGCCTTGAGGATGTTGTCGACCACCTTCTTGGCGTCGCCGAACAGCATCATGGTGTTGTCGCGGAAGAACACCTCGTTCTCGACGCCAGCATAGCCCGAGCCCATGCCGCGCTTGATGAACAGCACCGTCTTGGCCCGCTCCACGTCGAGGATGGGCATGCCGTAGATCGGCGAGGCTTTGTCGGTCTTCGCGGCCGGGTTGGTGACGTCGTTGGCGCCGATCACGAAGGCCACATCCGCCTGCGGGAACTCGCCATTGATATCTTCCAGCTCGAACACCTCGTCGTAGGGCACGTTCGCCTCGGCGAGCAGCACGTTCATGTGGCCCGGCATACGGCCCGCCACCGGGTGGATGGCGTATTTCACATCGACGCCCTCCTTCTTCAGGAGGTCGGCCATCTCGCGCAAGCTGTGCTGCGCTTGCGCGACCGCCATCCCGTATCCCGGGACGATGATGACGCGCTCGGCGTTCTTCATGATGTAGGCAGCGTCGTCGGCCGAGCCCTGCTTGACCGGGCGGGTCTCGACCTGGCCCGGACCGGCTGCGGCGGTATCGCCGCCGAACCCGCCCAGGATGACCGAGATGAACGACCGGTTCATCGCGTGGCACATGATGTACGACAGGATCGCGCCCGAGGAGCCGACCAGGGCGCCGGTGATGATCAGCGCGAGGTTGCCGAGGGTGAAGCCGATGCCGGCCGCGGCCCAACCCGAGTAGGAATTGAGCATCGACACGACGACCGGCATGTCCGCGCCGCCGATCGGGATGATCAGCAGGCCGCCCAACGCGAAGGACAGCAGCACGATCAGCCAGAACACCGCCTTGCTCTCGTTGCCGATGAACAGGGCGATCAGCACCACCAGCGCCACCGCGATGCCGATGTTGATCAGGTGCCGCTGGGGCAGCATGATCGGCTTGCCTGACATCCGCCCGTCGAGCTTGGCGAAAGCGATGACCGAGCCGGTGAAGGTGATCGCTCCGATCGCGGCGCCGAGCGCCATCTCAAACAGCGACTGCTTGTGGATGTGGCCGTTCTCGAGGATGCCGACCGCCTGAGGCGCGTAGAGCGTCGCCGCAGCGCCCGCGACGGCGGCAAGGCCGACCAGCGAGTGGAACGCCGCCACGAGCTGCGGCATCGCCGTCATCGGGACGCGCTTGGCGATGACCGCGCCCGCGCCGCCGCCGATGCCAATGCCGAGGATCACGAGGATCCAGGCGCCGAAGCCGGCGGGCGGATGGCCGATCAGCGTGGTGAGCACGGCGAGCGCCATGCCGATCATGCCGTAGAGGTTACCCTGCCGGGACGTGGTTGGGTGCGAGAGCCCCCGCAACGCCATGATGAACAGGACGCCGGAGACGATGTAGAGAAGGGCGGAGACGTTCTGGGACATCGTCTCAGGCCTTCTTCTTGTACATGCCGAGCATGCGCTGGGTCACGAGGAAGCCACCGAAGATATTCACGCTGGCCAGCACGATGCCGATGAATCCGAAGGCACGGGCCCAGCCGGTGCCTTTCTCCAGGAGCGGCACGCCCGCCGCCAACAGCGCACCGACGATGATCACCGACGAGATCGCGTTGGTGACCGACATCAGCGGGGTGTGCAGCGCCGGGGTCACCGACCAGACGACGTAGTAGCCGACGAGAATCGCCAGCACGAAGATGGCGAACTGGAAGACGAAGGGGTCCACGGCGCCGCCGGTGGCGGCGCTGATCCCGTGGCCCATCCCGGCCGCGATGGCCTGGGCTTGGTCAGCGGCGTTGCGGGCGACATCGGCGGCTGCACGCGCCGCGTCGGCCAGGACGCGGGTCTGATCAGCGGCCTGATCGGGAGGGACAACAAGGTTTGCCATACTGCTTCTCCTCGCGATCGGTCTTCAGCGGGCGTCGGATGGGGCCGGGGCAGGCTCGGCCTTACCCGTTTCCGACTTGGCCAGACCCACGGCCGCAGCCTCCGAGGCCGGTCCGTCGGTCTTGGCCTGGAACGAGGCGTGGACCACGGAACCGTCACGCGTCAGGTTGGTGGCCTTCACCAACTCGTCGTCCCAGTTGATCGCCAGAGCCTTCGACTCCTTGTCGATCAAGGTCTCGACGAAGGCGTAGAGGTTGCGTGCGTAGAGACTCGACGCCGTGGCGGCGAGGCGCCCCGGCACGTTGGTGTGGCCGACGATCTTCACGCCGCGATCGGTCACCACGACCTCGCCCGGTTTGGCGCCCGCTACGTTGCCGCCGCGTTCGACCGCCAGATCGATGAGGACCGAGCCCGGCTTCATCGAGGCGACCATGTCCTCGGAGACCAGCTTCGGGGCCGGACGGCCCGGGATCAGCGCGGTGGTGATGACGATATCCTGCTTGGCGATGTGGCCTTTCACCAGCTCGGCCTGCTTGGCCTGGTAGCCCGCCGACATCTCCTTGGCGTAGCCGCCCGCGGTCTCGGCCTGCTTGAACTCGTCGTCCTCGACCGCGACGAACTTGGCTCCGAGCGACTCGACCTGTTCCTTGGTGGCGGGGCGCACGTCGGTGGCGGTCACCACCGCGCCCAGGCGCCGGGCCGTGGCGATCGCCTGGAGGCCGGCGACGCCGACGCCCATGATGAACACGCGGGCCGCAGGCACGGTGCCGGCCGCGGTCATCATCATCGGCATGGCGCGGCCGTATTCGGCGGCGCCGTCGACGACTGCGCGATAACCGGCAAGGTTCGCCTGCGAGGACAGTACGTCCATCACCTGCGCGCGGGTGATGCGGGGCATCAGCTCCATGGCGAATCCCGAGACGCCTGCATCGGCCATCGCCTTCAGCGCGGCCTCGTTGCCGTAGGGATCCATGATCGCGACTACGGTGGCGCCGCGCTTGAGCAGCGAAAGCTCGTCTTCGGCCGGTCGCCGAACCTTCAGGACGAGGTCGGCATCCCGTGCCGCGTCTGCGGCGCTGCCGGCGATCTCGGCCCCGGCCGCCTCGTACTCGGAATCCAGGACTCCGGCCTTCTGCCCGGCCCCCGCCTGCACGGTGATGTCTACACCGAGCGCCTTGAACTTTTTGACGGTCTCCGGGACCGCGGCCACCCGCGGCTCCGCAGAGTCCGTCTCAGACAGCACAGCGATGCGCATGCGAGGCTTCCCCTGGATAAGCTTGGCCTCCCGAATGCGCGAACCGGCACGGCTTTTCGAGACGCGAAAGAAGATTGCGCTGATGGAATAAGTGGGAATGTAACCCGCGGCCTGCCGACAAGACGGCCGCGCTTCAACGCGTCATCAGACAGCTCGTCCGATGGGGCGAGCCGTTATCTTCGCGAACTCAGGCGAAGGCCAGGTAGAGGAACAGGAGAATCGCCACCACGAGGGGGCCGCGCCAGCCGATCGCGGGGGCAAGCGCCCCAACGGCGCCGGCCACGCCCGACACGATCACGCTGAGAATCGCCAGCAGCCAGGCTTCGCGGATACCGCCCACTGCAAGGGCCAGCACCCAGCAGATCACCACCCCGGTACCGATCTCGACGAAGCGAACGAAACCGCGATAGGTCTGCTCGTGGGTGCTTGCGTCCATCGCCGGGCTGTAGGTGTGCCCGCCCACCGTCTCACTCTCGGCCATCGTGCGCTCGTTTCCCTTGGATGCGACTTCTTGTGGTCGCATTGGGATGTAGCTCAAGCGTTTTCCTGCCGCAATCGGACGCACGCAAGTTGATTGCCCCCTCGGTGGACTCCCGTAGAGCCAACTAGGCCGGCATCGGCAATCCGGCCTGGGTCAGGATCTGAGCCTGCCGCTGCCCCAGCTCCTCCAGCGAGAAGTGCTCGATCTCGGCCTCGAACAGCTGGTGATAGTTCAGCTCCGAGCGAAGATGGAGGAACACCGCGCCGAGGCCCACGGCGGCGCGGTCCATGAACACGAATTCCTGCGGCACCGTCACCGGACCCCGCTCCTTCAGCGCCTGGTGGACCTGGAACGCCTGGCGCCGGCCGTACTCACCCGGCTTGACCCCATCGGCCACGGTGCGGGTGCGATCCTCCAGGAGCGGGCCGTAGATGAACCGCGCCCAGATGTTCAGGATCTCGATTTTTTCCTTGTCGAGGTTCTTGAAGCCCCAAACCTCGTAGGCGTGGACGATTCGGGCGGCGTCATCCTCCAACAGGCCCCGATACAGATCGACGACGCCGCCGACGAAGCGGGGATGGAAGATCCGCACGCAGCCGTAATCCAGCAGGTTGATGCCGGCCGCCTCACCGCCCTCGGAGAAGACGGTGTAGTTGCCGAGATGCGGGTCGCCGTGGATGACGGCCGCGCGGCTGAACGGATGCCACCACGCCTTGAACATCGACTGCGCGATGCGATTGCGGACCTCGACGGGCTCCTCGGCAAAGCTCAGGATCTTATTGCCGTCGAGCCAGCTGAGGGTGAGCAGGCGCTTGGTCGACAGGTCCGGATAGACCCGCGGTACGCGCACCGCGTCGATATCCTTGAGGATCTCGCCGTAGAGGCTGGCGTGCTTCGCCTCGTGCTCGTAATCGAGTTCCTCGCGGACCCGGGCGCCGATTTCCTTGGCGATCTCGCGGGTATCGAGCCAGCTGTTCATGCGCCGGTGGAGCGCGAAAGCGATCTCGAGTTGCTTCAGATCGGCCTCCACGGCCGATTGCATGTCGGGATACTGGAGCTTGCAGGCCAGCAGCTCGCCGTCCGTCGTCGTCGCCCGGTGGACCTGACCCAGCGAGGCGGCGGCTGCGGGCTTCAGGTCGAAGCTGCCGAAACGACCCTGCCAGGCGATGCCCAGCTCGGATTGCATCCGGCGCTTTACGAACGCAGCGCCCATGGGCGGCGCGTCGGCCTGCAGCTTTTGAAGCTCCACCGCGTATTCGGGCGGCAGCAGGTCGGGAATGGTGGCCAGAAGCTGCGCCACCTTCATGATCGGGCCCTTCAGCCCGCCGAGAGCCTGCGCCAGGGCCGCTGCGCTGGTCGTCCCCTCCTTGCCGAACAGCCGGGACATCGCCATCCGGGCGGCGACGCCACCGACATTGGCGCCGACGCTGGCGTAGCGCCCGGCGCGGGCGGAAAAGCGATTGGCTTCGCGGTCGGTCTCGGCCATTGTCCAGGATCTTCCTCGGTGCAGACCTGGACATAAGCCTTCGCCGGCGGCGCACCAGAGCGCCGGGTCGCTGCGCCGCGGCGTCTCAGCCGGCCGGCCAGTTGTCTCGGATCCAACGGGTCAGGCCGGATTCGTCGATCTCGCCCGCCGCGAGGCCGAGGATAATGGCGGTCGCTTCCGCTTGGTCCGGAGCAAACCGCACATTGTTCAGCAGTAAGAAGCCGAGCATCGCCAAGAACCCGGCGCGCTTGTTACCATCGACGAACGGATGATTGCGGACGATGTCGAAAGCATAGGCTGCAGCAAGTTCTGGAAGCTTCGTACCTTCGTAGCGCCACCGGTTGATCGGTCGGCCCAATGCAGATTCGAGTGCGCCTGGATCCCGGATCCCGGACGCCCCGCCGAAGATGCGGAGCTGTTTCGCGTGTGCGTTGATGACGTCAGCGGTCGTCAACCATTCCGGTTCGTCATCGGTCCGATTCTCGATCATTTCGCCAACTCGGCGAGAGTGTTCCGGTAGCGATCCATGATGTCATCCATGATCGCTGCCACCTTCTCGGCGTGGCTTCCGTTTGGCTCAGCGGGCATCTCCCAGATCGTGCCGGACTTGACGAATTTCGCTTTCCGGACGCGGCCACGGCGCTTTTCGCCACGCGCGTCCCGGGCGATGCGGAATCCTCGTGCCGTTAGTAGATCGCCGATCAATGCGCCGGTCGATTGGATCGCGTGATTACGTGTCGCCGGATCAAAACTTTCGATGATCGGCTCGATGTCCCAAACCACCGCCTGCACGGCCGGGATCTCCAGGCGGCTCAGCAGTTCGTATTGCGGGATTTTTTCGGGACCGGTCAGGATCCTCCTGATGGCGGCGGCTTCGGGACGGTCGAAGAAGGCGGCATGACTTGCGTTCATGAGAATCTCCTACAGACTCATGTAACGGCTTAGCGGCGTCAGTCAACGTTGCGCAGCGCGACGTTGACTGACGCCGCTAGGCAATCAGTCCATCCCTTCCAGCTCGACGATCATCCCTTCGATCATCCCGAGCCCGATCTGCCAGAAACCCGGGTCCCGGGCGTCCAGGCCGAATGGTGCGAGCAACTCGCCATAGGGCTTCGAGCCGCCGGCTGCGAGCAACGCGAAGTAGCGGTCCACGAAGCCGGCTTCAGCTTCGGCGTAGACTCCGTAGAGCGAGTTCACAAGGCAGTCGCCGAACGCATAGGCGTAGACGTAGAACGGCGAGTGGATGAAATGGGGGATGTAGGCCCAGAACGGCTCGTAGCCGGAATCCAGGGTGATGGCCGGTCCTAGCGACTCCGCCTGGACCGAGAGCCAGAGGGCGTTGATCTGGTCGCTGGTCAATTCCCCCTTGGCGCGGGCGAGGTGGACCTTCCGCTCGAACGAATAGAACGCGATCTGGCGCACGACCGTGTTGATCATGTCCTCGACCTTCGCGGCGAGCATGGCCCGGCGCTGCGTCGTGTCGGTGGTCTCGGCCAGCAGCTTACGGAAGGTCAGCATCTCGCCGAACACGCTGGCCGTCTCGGCGAGGGTCAAGGGCGTTGGTGCCATCAGGGCGCCGTTCGGACCGGCCAGCACCTGATGGACGCCGTGACCGAGTTCGTGGGCGAGCGTCATCACGTCCCGCGGTTTTCCCTGATAGTTCACGAGGACGTAGGGGTGCACCGAGGGCACGGTCGGGTGCGCGAAGGCGCCCGGCGCCTTGCCGGGCCGCGTCGGCGCGTCGATCCAGCGCTCGTCGAAGAACCGCTTCGCGATCCCGGCCATCTTCGGCGAGAACGCGTCGTAGGCCGACAGCACGGTGTCGCGCGCCTCCGTCCAGGGAATCGTACGCTGCTCGACCTTCGGGAGCGGCGCGTTGCGGTCCCAGTAGGGCAGCGCATCCTGGCCGAACCACTTGGCCTTGAGCCGATAGTAGCGGTGCGAGAGGCGCGGATAGGCCGCCTGCACGGCGTCGACCAGGGCGGCGACCACCTCGGGCTCCACCCGGTTGGCGAGGTGGCGCGCATCGGCGACGTCCTTGAACCCGCGCCAGCGGTCGGAGATCTCCTTATCCTTCGCGAGGGTGTTGGTGATCAGCGTGAAGACACGGAGATTGCCACGCAGAACCTCGCTGATCGCGCCCGCAGCCTCGCGGCGGACGGCGCCATCCGGATCCTGCAGCCTGTTGAGCGTCGGTTCGAGCGGCATCTGCTCGCCCTGGACGGTGAAGCGCAAGGCCGCGATCGTCTCGTTGAACAACCGGTCCCAGGCGGCGTTGGCCGTGACCGACTTCTCGAGGAACAGTTTCTCGGTTCGGTCGTCGAGCTGGTGCGGCTTCTCGCGCCGCAGATCCTCGATCCAGGGCGCGTAGTGCGCCAGCAGTCCCTGGAACATCGCGGTGTCCATCAGCACATCGTCGACCCGGTTCAGTTCGAGGGCGAAGAACAGCAGGTCGGCTGAGGCATCGGTCAGGCGCTCGCGGGTGTCGCCGTAGAACTTGGCCCGCGCCTCGTCGGTCGTATCCCCGGAATAGATCAGGCCGGCGAACGACATCAGCTTGCCGAGCAGATCCTCGATACCCTCGTACGCCTGAACCGCCTCGACGAGGCGGTCGGACGCATTCGGCGCAGCGGCCAGCTCGGCGATCCGGCCGGCATAGCGCTCTGAAAATCCGCGGCACATCTCCTCGGCTCGGGCCATGTCGGCTGCGAATTCCGGGGTATCGAGACCGGAATAGAGGTCCGACAGGTCCCATTCCGGGAGATGGCCGAGGTCGACGGCCTTGGCGGCGGCGCGTGCGGCGCTCACGCCCTCCGGCAGACGGACGTTCACCGGCGAAGCGGTGGTGCTCGGCATCATATCTCGCGATCCTCTTGGGGGCTCAGCCTCGTACCGTGATATCGAGCGCGCGGCCACGCGTTCAACGGCACGGGTCGCCCCGACGCGATAACGACCGAATGCAAACGTCGTTAAGCGCCACTTTACGTCTCTCCGGCACCCTACGGTTCGAAACGAAACAGTCGCCGACTCGGGCGGTGCGGTGCGGGCTTGTCCCGAGCCGTGTCCAGGCCTGACTCGCCGATCAGGGAGCCGCCATGTCCACCACCGTTCTCATCGTGGACGACGATCCGGTTCAGCGGCGCCTCGCCGAGGCGGCGGTGCGCCGGTTCGGTTTCAACGCGCGCGTGGTCGAGACCGGTGCCGACGCGCTGACCGTGCTGAAGACCGAAGGTGCGGACGTGGTCCTCCTCGACCTGGTGATGCCGGGTCTCGACGGGCTCGGCGTGCTCGCCGAGATGCGCAGCAGCGGGCTCGACACGCCCGTCATCGTGCAGACCTCGAACGGCTCGATCGACGCCGTGGTCAACGCCATGCGGGCGGGCGCCGTCGACTTCGTGGTCAAGCCAGCCGGGGCCGAGCGCCTCCAGGTCTCGATCAAGAACGCCCTGCGGGTGGACGTGCTGGAGGAGGAGGTGCGCCGCATGCGCCGCCGCGCCTCCGGGGCGCTTACCTTCAAGGACCTGACATCCAAGAGCCCCGACATGGAGCGGGTCATCCGCCTCGCCGAGCGCGCGGCCAAATCGAACATCCCGGTTCTGATCGAAGGCGAGTCCGGCGTCGGCAAGGAGGTACTGGCGCGGGCGATCCAGGGGTCGGGCGACCGGCGCGGCAAGGCGTTCGTCACCGTCAATTGCGGTGCCATCCCGGAAAACCTCGTCGAGTCGACCTTGTTCGGGCACGAGAAAGGCGCCTTCACGGGCGCCACCGAAAAGCATGCCGGCAAGTTCGTCGAGGCGTCGGGGGGGACCCTGTTCCTCGACGAGATCGGCGAATTGCCCCTCGACGCACAGGTCAAGCTGCTGCGCGCGCTTCAGGAAGGCGAGGTCGACCCGGTGGGCGGCAAGCGCTCCGTGCGCGTCGACATCCGCCTCGTCTCCGCCACGAACCGCTCGCTGCTCGATCTCGTGAAGCAGGGCAAGTTCCGCGAAGACCTCTATTACCGCCTCAACGTATTCCCCATGACGCTGCCGCCCCTGCGCGCCCGACGTGAGGACATCCCGGATCTGGTGCGCTCGTTCTGCGCCCGGTTCTCAGCCGAGGAGGGCAAGCGGGTCCGTGCGGTCACCCCGGAGGCGATGGCGCTGCTCACCCGCTATCCTTGGCCCGGCAACGTCCGCCAGTTGGAGAACGCCCTGTTCCGCGCCGTGGTGCTTGCCGATTGCGACGAACTGACTGTGGCCGAGTTCCCGCAGATCGCCGCGCAGGTCGAAGGTTTCGACGTCCGCATCCCGGCAGCGCCCACCCAGCCGCAGATGCCGGCCTACGCCCCCGAGCCGGTGCGCGAGATCGTCCGGGTCGAGGTCCGCGACCCGCATGCCATGTCGCTGGTCACCGAAGAGACCGGCGAGATGAAGACCATGGATGTGCTGGAGGCCGAGATCATCCGCTTCGCGCTGCAATTCTATCGGCAGCGCATGTCCGAAGTGTCCCGCCGCCTCGGAATTGGCCGATCCACCCTCTACCGCAAGCTGAAGGACCTCGGTCTGGAAGGCGACGAGAAGACCGAGGACGCCGCCTGACCCGCGCTGGGTGCGCTAGCGCACTGCGCGGTTCCTGGAGCGACGGCCGGACGAACGACTTCCCGGCTCTGTCGAGCCCATGAGCGTGACCAAGCGACACCATGTCGTTTGCTATTCCGACCAGATGTCACGACGCAGAAACTGAAGACTAGACGACGAAGACTGCAGTTGCTCAACGCCACGCTTGAGCGGATAATCACAATCTGAGCGTGCGGCCCTGCCGCCGCGTCCCGGGAGATCACGATGCGCGTCCCGCGCTCCAGCCTCGTCGCGCTGGCCGCCCTACTGACCGGATCGCTGGCATCGGCTGGCGCGCTCGGCGCCGAGACGGTTGCGCTGGACCCGGCAGTCCTCGGCACGCCTGCGCACCCGGTCGAGCCCGCGCAAGCGGCACCGACCGGCTCCGATCCAGTGTCGACCGCCCTGCCCGACTACAAGCCCGAGGCGCCGAAGCCCGAACCGGCTCCGGCGCCGGTGGTGACGGCGCCCGTCGCGCCGGCCGATCCGCTCGGCGCCGCGATCTACGCACGGTTCGCCGACACCGCACCGCTGCTGCTTCGCCTCACCGGCAAGGACCGTGAGGGGATTCGCGCGTTCTACGAGGCGCGGGCCGACAAGCCGCTCTGGATCGCCGACGGGGGCTGGACCGAGGCGGCCAAATTGGTTTCGGCGCGCCTTGCCGCTGCCGCTGAGGACGGGCTCGACGCCAGGGCCTACACGGTCCCCACCCTTGCCGGAACGCCCGACGCGAAGGCGGTGGCCGATGCCGATCTCCGGCTTTCGGCAGCGGTTCTGCTTTACGCCAAGGACGCCCGGGGCGGCCGCATCAACCTCGCCTCGATCTCTCGTCTCATCACCCCACAGCTCGATCTGCCCGACGCCAGCGCGGTGCTGACCAAGCTGTCCGAGGCGGGCTCCAAGGCTGGCGAGGCCCTTGAGGCGTACAATCCCTCCACGGCCGGCTATCAGGCTCTCAAGACACGACTCGCCACGCTGCGCGGGCCGGCCCCCACGGCTGTGAAGCCGTTGCGCCTGCCCCCGGGCCCGGCCCTCAAAACCGGCATGCGGGATCCACGCGTGCCGCTGCTGCGTACCTATTTCGGTCTCGATACGCGCCCGCCCGGGACGCTCGACCGGGCGCCGGGCGAGCCGGAGGAGTATGATGCCGCGGTGGCCGATGCGGTGGCGAAGTTCCAGCGCGGCCGCGGCCTGCCGGGGAACGGCGTGCTGGACGTGCAGACCGTCCTGGCGCTCGCCGATGTCGGCCGGCCTGCTCGCGCGAGCGGCAGCGAGGCCGAGGTGATCGTCAACATGGAGCGTTGGCGCTGGCTGCCGGGCGATCTCGGCCCCGATTACATCCTGGTCAACATCCCCGAATATCGCCTGCGTGCCTATCGGGGCGGCAGCCTGCGCGACGAGGCCCGCGTGATCGTGGGCAAGCCGGAATCGCGCACGCCGCTCTTTTCCGGATTGATGGAATACGCGGTGGTGAACCCGTCGTGGTACGTGCCGCCCTCGATCCTGAAGACCATGGCGCCGAAGCTCGCGGGCTACGGCGGCAAGACCTGGGGCGGATACGAGGTGGTGCGCCACGGCGGACACATCTCGCTGCGTCAGCCCCCGGGCGAGCGCAACGCGCTCGGCTTCATCAAGTTCATGTTCCCGAACCAGCACGCGGTCTACCTGCACGACACGCCGAACCGGTCGCTATTCTCCGCGGCGAAGCGTGATTTCAGCCATGGCTGCGTCCGCGTCGACGACCCCTTCCGCTTGGCCGACGCCGTGCTGCCGGACTGGTCCGAGGCGCGGCTCAAGAAGCTGATCGGCAAGGGCGAGCGCACGATCCGGCTGCCCGCGAAGCTGCCGGTGCATCTGGCCTACTTCACCGCCTACGTGGACGACGGCGGCACGTTCCGCACCCTCCCCGATCTCTACGGGTACGACGCGCCGATGCGCGCCGCGCTCGGCCTGCCCGGTGGCGGCGGACCGGCGATCGCCAAGCTCCCGGAGGAGAAGGCGCGCAGGAAGCCCGAGGCCGCGCCGGTGGCCCAGGCCCATCCGGCCCCGCGCCGCGAGGCCGCGCGCGCCCGCCGCTACTCCGACGTTCAGCCCAGCGACCGTTACGACGACTATGATTCGCCGCGTCGGAGCGTGCGCCGGGCCGCCCGCGCGGACGGTGCGCCGGAATACGGGGAGCCCGGGCTGTGGACGCCCGCCCCCGCGCCTGTGTCGCGGGGCTGGTGGTAGGCGCGCCACCGGACCGCGCCTTCAACTCACAGGTGCGCGGCCGCACAGCCGGGCACGATTTCGCCACGGTCCAGCCTTAGCCGTTCCCATCGCAGACTCGGCGAAGGGAAGCGATGTCGGCCGTCACCGGCCAACCGCCGCGACCAGACATCCGCCGAGCACCCTATGCGGGTTCGGGAGAGGATCAGGACCACCGTGCCGAGCCTTCGCAGAACCGCCCGACACCTCGTCCTCGCCTTGTGCGGCACGGCCCTCGGCTTGATCGCCGGAACGGTCGAGACCGAGAACGCGGTGGCCAACGGCGATACCCGCACGCTCACGATCTACCACACGCATACCAATGAGAGCGCGACCATCACGTTCAAGCGCGATGGCCGGTACGACCGCGCGGCCCTTGAGCAAATGAACTGGCTCCTGCGCGATTGGCGCGTCAACGAACCGATCAAGATGGACCCGCGCCTGTTCGACACGGTCTGGGAGGCCTACCGGCAGGTCGGCGCGACCCAGCCGATCCACGTCGTCTCGGCCTATCGCTCGCCCGGCACCAACGCGATGCTGCGCCGCCGCTCCCGGATGGTCGCCGAGTTCAGCCAGCACATGCTCGGCAAGGCGATGGACTTCTACCTGCCTGAAGTCTCGATCGACCGGATTCGAGAAGTCGGATTGCAGATGCAGCGCGGCGGCGTCGGCTGGTATCCGCATGCCGGCACGCCCTTCGTCCATCTCGACGTCGGCTCCGTGCGGATGTGGCCGCGCATGACCCACGACCAGCTCGCCCGTCTGTTCCCGGACGGCAAGACCGTCCACCTCGCGAGCGACAACCGCCCGTTCCCACGCTACGAGGAGGCGAAAGCCGAGATCCTGGCGCGCGGCGGCACCGTTGCCGGCCTCACCACCCAGATGGCGAGCGGCGAGGAGGAAGACGGGCCGGGCCTGTTCGGCTTCCTGGCGAGCCTGTTCGGTGGCGGCTCCTCCACGCCGGAGCCAGTCGCGCCACCGCCGCCGGCACCCGTTGCGAAGAGAGGCCGCCAGGCCCCCGTCGTCGCGGTGGCCAGCGCAGATCCGCAGGATCCGGTCGGCACCCGCGCCGCCCTCGCCTACGCCGCACCGAACGCAGACGACACGCTTCGCAACACGCTCACCCGCCAGGACCAGGCCAGGACCGCTGTAAGCCCGCCGGTCGATGCCCGGGCCCTGCTCACCGTGGAGAAGCCGTCTACGGGCGCCGACGAGGCCGTGGCGGGGATTCTCGCACCCCTGCCGCCGCGCCGGCCCTCCGGGTTCGCCGTCGTGGCCGCGGCCGCCATCACCATGCCGTTGCCGCCGCCGCGTCCTATTCAGTTCGCCTCGCTCGCGGGCGGCATGGCCAACCTGTCGGCTCCGACCGCAACGCGGGCTCTGGCAAAGGATGCTGCCGTCGAGCCGGCCCCGCGGCGCCCCCTGGTGGCGGCCGATGCAGACGCGAAGGCGCAGTTGCGCTCCCTGTTCGAGGCGGCGTCCACCGGTCCGGTCACCGCGCCGGCAAGCCGCAACGCCCCGGTTCGCGTCGCAGCCACGCGTCTACGCGAGGCCGCTCCGGATGCAGTCGTGGCGGCAAGGCCGGGACCGGTGGCGACCAAATTCAGCGCGAAGAGCCCCGGCGACGAACTCACGGCGGCGCGGTTCACCGGCTCGGCTACGCGCACGACGGCCGGAACGCGCTGAGACCGGGATGGGTAGAAAAGCCTCCGCTCAGCGCAACGGCTTCGAGAGGTTGATCGCCAGGGCGGAGACCAGGGTCGCGGCGTAGCCGTCGTCCTGCGTGTCGGCGATACGCTCGGCCTCGCCGCCGCTATTGGCCGCGACCGACATCATCAGCATCACGGCGGTGGTGATCGCCCCGAGGCCGGCGACCGTCGCGACGTAGGCCCGCACGGCCGCCCGCGGGACGGGAGCCGCCTGGCCGGCGTCGACGTAGAGCGAAGGTGGGCTGCGGGGAATCATGGCTGGTGATTCTGGCGCCTGACACTGGGCCCGGCACGGAGCGATGTGCATCACGCGCGACCGGCCGGATCAATTGGTAAACGTGCCGTTCTAGGCCCGGTTCAACAGCCGCAAACGCTTTTTCAACAGTGTTTCATCGGTCCTGGTTGACGGCCGGTATCGACGGCGGCGACCCGCCCCCGATACCGGCCGCGGATAGCCGGCTCAGCCTTCCTTGCCTTGCACCTTGCCGAGGGCTGCCTGGGCCGCCGCGAGGCGGGCGATCGGCACCCGGTAGGGCGAGCAGGAGACGTAATCGAGCCCGACCTCCTGGCAGAAGCCGATCGACGCCGGGTCGCCGCCATGCTCGCCGCAGATCCCGAGCTTGATGTCCGGACGTGTGGCCCGGCCGCGCTCGACGCCGATGCGGACCAGCTCGCCCACGCCCTCCTGGTCGATGGTGATGAACGGGTCGGCCGCCAGGATGCCCTTTTGTGTGTAGGGGCCCAGGAAGGTCGCCGCGTCGTCGCGGGAGATGCCGAGCGCCGTCTGGGTCAGGTCGTTGGTGCCGAACGAGAAGAACTCGGCGGTCTGGGCGATCTCACCGGCCTTGAGTGCCGCCCGCGGCAGCTCGATCATGGTGCCGACCTGGTAGTCCAGGGTGGCGCCCTTCTCCTCGGACACCGCCTTGGCCATGGCGTCGATCCGCGCCTTCACGATGTCGAACTCCATGCGGGTGAACACCAGCGGCACCATCACCTCGGGGGTGACGGGGCTGCCGGTATCGGCGGCGGCCTGCACGGCGGCCTCGAAGATCGCACGGGCCTGCATCTCCGCGATCTCCGGGAAGGCGATCGCCAGGCGGCAGCCGCGGAAGCCGAGCATCGGGTTGTGCTCGGACAATTCCCGCATCCTGTGGCGGATCTTGCCCTCCGATACGCCGGTCGCCTTCACGACCTCGGCGACCTCGGCATCGGTATGCGGCAGGAATTCGTGCAGCGGCGGATCAAGCAGGCGGATTGTCACCGGCAGGCCGGACATGATTGTGAACAGCTCGACGAAGTCCTGGCGCTGATAGGGCAGGATCTTCGCGAGCGCCGTCCGGCGGCCCTCGGCGTCGTCGGCCAGGATCATCTCGCGGACCGCGATGATGCGGTCGCCCTCGAAGAACATGTGCTCGGTGCGGCACAGGCCGATTCCTTCCGCGCCGAAATTCCGCGCGGTGCGGGCGTCGGTCGGCGTGTCGGCGTTGGCCCGCACCTTCATGCCGCGGAACTGGTCGGCCCATTCCATCAGGGTCGCGAAGTCGCCCGACAGCTCGGGCTCCAGCATCTTCACCTCACCCTGGATCACCTGGCCGGTGGAGCCATCGATGGTGATCCGGTCGCCGGCCTTGAGGGTGGCGTCGCCGACCTTCATGGTCTGGGCCTTGTAGTCGATCCGGATCGAGCCGACGCCGGAGACGCAGGGCTTGCCCATGCCGCGGGCGACCACCGCCGCGTGGCTGGTCATGCCGCCGCGGGTGGTCAGGATACCCTCGGCGGCGTGCATGCCGTGGATGTCCTCGGGCGAGGTCTCGATGCGCACGAGGATGCACTTGCGCTCGGCCTTGCGCAGGGCCTCGGCGTCCTCGGAGTTGAACACGATCTCGCCGGTGGCCGCCCCGGGGGAAGCCGGCAGGCCGGAGGCGATGACCTTGCGGTCCGCCTTGGGGTCGATCGTCGGGTGCAGCAGCTGGTCGAGGGCGGAGGGCTCGACCCGGCCGATCGCCTCCTCGCGGGAGATCAGCCCCTCGCCGGCCAGATCCACGGCGATGCGCAGGGCCGCCTTGGCCGTGCGCTTGCCGTTGCGGGTCTGGAGCATCCAGAGCTTACCCTTCTCGATGGTGAACTCCATGTCCTGCATGTCGCGGTAATGCGCTTCCAGGATCCCGTAGATCCGGGTCAGCTCCGCGTAGCTCTCGGGCATGGCCTTCTCCATGGAAGGCTTGTCGCTCTCGGCCTCGATCCGGGCCTTTTCCGTGATATTCTGCGGGGTGCGGATGCCCGCGACCACGTCTTCACCCTGGGCGTTGATCAGGAACTCGCCGTAGAGCGCCTTCTCGCCGGTGGAGGGATTGCGCGTGAAGGCGACGCCGGTGGCCGAGGTGTCGCCCATGTTGCCGAACACCATGGCCTGGACGTTGACGGCCGTGCCCCAGCTCTCCGGGATGCTGTTCAGCTCGCGGTACTTCTTAGCCCGCGGAATCATCCAGGAGTTGAACACCGCACTGATCGCACCCCAGAGCTGATCCTCGGCGACCTGCGGGAAGTCGGAGCCGTGCTCGTCGCGGACGATCTTCTTGTAGGTCTGGATCAGTGTCTTCCAGTCCTCGGCGCCGAGCTCCGTGTCGAGGTCGTAGCCCTTGCCTTCCTTGTAGTGCTCCAGCGCCTCCTCGAAGGCGTGATGCTCAACGCCGAGCACGACGTTCGAGTACATAGTGATGAAGCGGCGGTAGGAATCGTAGGCAAAGCGCTCGTCGTCGGCCTCCTTGGCCAGCGCCAGCACGGTCTGGTCGTTGAGGCCGAGGTTCAGCACCGTATCCATCATGCCCGGCATCGAAGCGCGGGCGCCGGAGCGGACCGAGACCAACAGGGGGTTCGCTGCGTCGCCGAACTTACGCCCGGTGAGGGTGCCGATCTGGTTCAGCGCGGCGGCGACCTGCTCCTTCAGCTCCGGCGGATAGGCCTTGCCGTTGTCGTAGTAGGACGTGCAGACCTCGGTCGTGATGGTGAAGCCGGGGGGGACGGGCAGGCCGAGGTTGCACATCTCGGCCAGGTTGGCGCCCTTGCCGCCGAGGAGGTCGCGCATCTGCGACTTGCCCTCCGCCTTGCCGTCGCCGAAGGCGTAGACCCACTTCGCGCTGCCGGTCGCCATGTCGAACCCGTCCGTGTCTGATGCCCGGCACAGGCCGAGCTGATGGGCGCGGGTTGGACCATCCCGCAACGCAACGCAAGATGAACGCATTGCGGGCTTGTGCGCGCACGACTGACGCGCAGCGAAGTCTGTCAGGAATCGCGCGTGCAGACCGGCTTTACGAGAAGCCGCGCAGCAGGCCGAGACCAATCACGCCGACCACGATCAGGTAGATCGCCACGATGTAATTGAGCAGACGCGGCGCGATCAGGATCAGGATGCCGGCCAGGATCGCGATGATCGGCTGAAGGTTTGAGATGGTGATGGTCACGGGCGCCTCCAGGGGCCGAGCTCGGCCGTACACAATCGACGTCCCTACAGCGCGGCGGTTCCCTGTAGCTGGAGCGCGACGAAGCGCCGGATCGTCTCCGGCGCCTCGTGCGGTCGTGTCAGGGCTTCGACGGCTTCAGGGCCGGCGTATTGGTACCCGGGATCGGATCCTTCGCCTCGCCGGTGGGCAGGCTCGCCTCGATGGTCGGATGCGAGAGTTCCGGATAGGGGCCGATCACGTTGGCTCCGTTCAGCGGCTTGTTGGCGCCGTTGTGGCAGGTGGCGCAGTTGATTTTCGGCACGTCACCCATGGCGCCGAGCCTGTTGCGCGGGAAGGTCGAGGTCAGCGGTTCCATGAAGTCCTGGTTCAGGTCCCGCACCATGCGGATGCCATACCAGGCATGGACCCGGTTGGGCGTACTGGTGTCCCATTGCGCAACCGACCGGGTGTTGTGGCAGAAGGTGCAGTTCACCCCGAGCGATTGCGACATGCTGATCATGATCGCGAAGGTCTTCTCCGCGTCCTGGATCGGCTTGCCTTTGGTCACGGGCAGTACCGTGGTGCCGTTGACCCGCACCGCGTCCTCGGACGTGTCCTTGTGCTGGTAGAACGCCTGGTAGACGTCGTAGGGCAGCGAAGTGTTGCCAACCTCCGCGGACGCCATGTTCTGGCTGTTGTTGCGCGGGATGAACCGGCCCTCGCCCTGGACGGGACGGTCGAACCAGATGTTGGCCGGAACCGGATTGCCCCGGTGGCAGGTATAGCAGGTCACGCCCGCCTCGTGGACGTGGTTCTCCTTCCAGGACGTATTGATCGTCTGGGTCATCTGCAGCATCCGACGGGCGACCCGCTTCTGGTACAACTCGTCGGAGGCCATGTTCTCGGTGCTGTGGCAGTAGGTGCAGCCCTGCTGGGGCGCCACCCACTCGGTGATCGACACCATCAGCCGGTTGAACTGCTCGGCCGAGAGATCGCCCAGAACCTGCACGTTCTCGTAGACCGCCGAGGCCTTGTCGCCGCCGGCCTCGGCCGGGTCGGCGGGGGCCGGGGCGACGTTGGCCGCCGCGAGCGCCTCGTTGCCGGCCCGGGTGCGGATCAGGTCCATGCCGGTGCCGCGGAAGCCGGTCTGCTTGGCCGCCATGGGGGGGTGGGTCCAGCCCGCGCCCCCGAACATCGCGATGGTGAGGAACAGGGCGAGGGCCCCGCCGACCACCGCCAGAATCGTCTTCATGACGGCCTCCTCACGGCTTCATGCCGGGTGCGAGATGGGCGGGGTCGACGATCGGGCCGTAGACCTGCGGATAGGACGGGGCGACGCCGTGCTTGACGGCCCAGAGATACCAGTTGTCGACCACGGTGCCTGTGAGCAGGATCCCGATCCCGCCGGTCAGCGTCGTCAGCACCGCGAACCACCAGGCCCAGCGGTGGATCGATTCCATCGTGGCGTTGAAACCCATAGTCCAGCGCCAGAACAGGGCGGCGCGCTCGGTGGCGGTGCCGCGATCGACGATCTGGTCGATCTCACGGTCGGCACCGTAGCGGGAGCAGGCCAGGATGGTGCCCCCGTGCATCGCGAACAGCAGCGTCGATCCGTACAGGAACGTGATCGAGAGCATGTGGAACGGGTTGTAGAACAGGTTGCCGTAGCGGAGCGAGAATGCCGCTGTCCAATCGAGGTGGGGGAAGATCCCGAACGGCACCGCCTCGGACCAGGAGCCCATCAAGAGCGGCCGGATGAAGCCGAGCACGAGGTAGAGCCAGATCGCCGAGGCGAACGCCCACGGCACGTGGGTGCCCAGCCCGAGCGCCCGCGCCCGGCGGTAGAGGTGGACCCACCACAGCAGGATCGAGGCGGTGAGGAAGAAACCGGCGATCAGCCACCAGCCGCCCTCGTTGAGCGGCGGCAGGACCTTGAGCCCGTATTTCGGCAGTGGCGGTTCCAGGGCGAGCCAGGGCAATTGCCGCACGAACTGAACCGGATCCCAGTTCACCGAGGCCCACATGTTCAGCCCGATGATCTCAAAGGCGATCAGCCCGCAGACCATCGACAGCGCAGCGACGTAGCCGATGTAGATCGGACCGACCTGGCTGTTGCCCAGCAAGCCGAACAGGTAGCTGTTGAACGGCTTGCCGACCCGCTCGTTCGAACTCACCGGGACGCCGTTCTCCGGCTCCAGCGGGCGCACCTGAACCTGTGTGAAGATATTTTGGTAATAGGTCATCGCCCGCCCTCCCCCCGGTGGGCCGCATGGTTCATGCGGAGCCGGCCTGGATCATTGGTATCGGTTCGCCCGATTCTCGGCGGGCGACGGGAATCTCAGCGCCAGACCGGCAGGTTGAGCCACCAGCCCCACCATTGCGGCCAGCCCTGCGTCCAGAACGGCCCGCTGATCACGATGCAGACCGCGCTCCAGAAGCCAGCGGACAACGCCAGGAACAGGCCGAGGCGGTGGATGCCCAGCGTGCCGATCGAGTAGCCGATCGTGTCGCGGAAGAACGTGTCCTCATGCTCGGGGGTCTTCACGGTCTCGCCCTTCTTCGGGTTGGTCGCCGAGAGGATGAGGCCGCCGTGCATGGCGAGCGCCAAGGTGGTCGTGAAGAAGAAGGTCACGGCCAGCATATGCGCGGGATTATAATGGAAGTGTAGGTACTGATATCCGGTGTTCGACACCCAATCGAGGTGACTGAGGATGCCGTACGGGAACCCATAGCCCCAGGCGCCCATCAGGAACGGCCGGACCACGACGAGGGTGAAGTAGGCGAAGATCGCCATGCCGAAGGCCGCCGGCACGTGGTAGCCGATGCCGAGCTTCCGGCAGATCTCGACCTCGCGCATCATCCAGGAGACGAACGACCCGAGCGCGCAGAACGTGATGATCTGCCAGAGGCCTCCCTCTTTCAGCGGCGCGAGCTTCAGCCCGTAACTGATGTCGGGCGGCGCGATGTTGATCTGCCAGACGTTCCAGGTCGGCCCGATCGCGGCGCCGTAGATCACCAGCGCGGTGCCGAGCACCGTGAAGAACAGCCCGGTGACGCCGAAGAATCCGACGAAGAACGGCCCGACCCAGAAGTCGAACAGGTCGCCACCGAGCAGCGTACCGCCCCGGATCCTGTACTTTCGCTCAAAGCTCAGCATCGCCATGGCGGACACTCCTCAGCCCGGCCGCAATTTTTTGGGATTTTTTGGACCGCGGCCCCTTGGAGCCGCGGTCCCGGCCAGCCTGGGTCAGGCGGGCATGCTGGGCAGCACGAGCGTGATGTTGCTCGCCGCCTTGTTCTGCCGCGGACCTTCCAGCCAGTTGAACCGGTCGGTCGAGAGCAGGATGAAGTGGATCAGCAGCGCCAGGATGAAGAGGAAGGTGAACAGAGCCACCAGCGTGCGCCGCGGATCGAACAGCAACCAAACCTTATGCATGCGATCCTCCTCAGCCGATCATCGTGACGAAGGCGCGGGCCGCATCGGTGACGCCTTCGAGAGAGGCGTAGCCTTGCGGTCCGGGAAGCCACGGACGCCACATCCACACGAGAATGTGGGCGACCACGGCGATCGCCGTGAAGATGAGGAAGCTCGTCAGGAAGATCGCGTGGAACTCCTTGGCTTCCGGTTCCGTCAGCCCGGACAGGCTGCTCGGTCTTTCTGTTGCAACGGGTCCACCGGCCATCGTTCAGACCTCCGTGTGTTGGCCGCACTCCTTGCGAAGGGCGACGGGTGCTGCCGTGGTGCTCTAGGCGGTCACGGCTTGACCTCCCCCCGCGTCACCGGACGGAAGCGTCTCGATCAGGGCGTTCAGCCCATGAAGGCAAAGGGGATCGCCTGAACGGCCATGGCGCGCGCCTCGCCGAAGACGGAGCGGCGCGCGGGCGCGAACGCGGGGCGCGAGGCCCCATGGGCCGGCCGGACGCGGTTGAAGGCAGCGGCGGCGAGGAAGCACGGGTAGGTCACGGCCAGGATCAGCCGGAACTGCAGCGCCTCTTGGTGCAGGCGCGCGGTCGGGACCATCGTACGCATCGTCAGGTCTCCTCTCAGGGGAACGGAAAGGCGGCTCATGCGGGGATTCCCCCGGCAAGGTCTGCGCGCGCGCGCGCCACGTGGGCGGGGGCGACGGCGATGGATTCAGCGGTGCGTGCGGCGCGCTCGGCGGCGTCGCGAAGGCGTTTGGCGGCGGAGATACGGGCCAGCACGGGCTGCGCCTCGACCAGCTCGTCGAGGGCGGCGCGCGCCGCCTCGTCCCACGGCAGCTCGCGATGGATGCGGGCCGGTGTGGCTTCGACCTTGTCCATGTCGCGGGCGAGCGGCAGGATGTGGAAGAGGGTATCGAACAGCGCGTTGCAGACTTCCTGGACCAGATAGGTCGCCCCGGCGTAGCCCATGAACGGCGTGCCGGTATGCCGCCGGATGATGGCGCCGGGGAACGAGGCCGGGATGTAGGTGGCCCGGGCGCCGCATTCGGCGAGGTACATCCGCTCGTTGAACGAGCCGAACAGCACGAGCGGCGTCTTCTCCGCGACGGCCTTTCGCACGGCCTCGTTGTCGGGCTTCTGCCCTGCCGACCGGCTGAAGGCGAAGTTGCAGGGCAGGCCCATCTCGTCTTCGAGGAAGTGCCGGACGCCGCGGGCGTAGGTCTCGGTTGCGGCGATGCCGAAGCTGGCCGTGCCGAAGAAATCCTGCGTGACCGAGCGCCACAGATCCCAGACCGGCTTGATCGTGGTGTGGCGCTCGCGCTCGATGAATGGCTCCGGGTCGAGCCCGAGGATCGCACCGAGCGAGCGGAGGAACTTTGTGGTCGATAGAATGCCGATGGGTGCCTGCAGGTAGGGCCGCTCCAGATCCTCGCAGAGGAGACGGCCGAACTCGCGGTAAAGACAGATATTGGCGTCGGCGTTGACGAGCTTGGGCACGTCCGCGAGGTGCGAACCCAGCGGGAAGGTCAGGTTCACGTCGGCCCCGATCCCTTCCACCAGGCGCCGGATCTCGGCGAGGTCGGAGGGCATGTTGAAGGTGCCGTAGGCCGGCCCGATGATGTTCACCCGCGGGCGCTCGCCGGGCTTCTTCTCGGGGCGCACCGGAATGCCTTTTTTGGCGAATCTCTTCGCTCCGTATTCCTGCCAGAGCCAGCGAATGGCGCGGTCGGCCGCCTGCCACTGGTCCTCGTCGATGGTGCGCGGCAGGAAGCGCTGGAGGCCGGTGCCCTCGGGAGTCACGCCGCCGCCGATCATCTCGGCGATCGAGCCGGTGACCACCACGCTGGGCTGGCCCGGATCGAGGGTGGCGTGGGCGCGCTTCATCGCGCCCTCCGTGCCGTGGCGCCCGAGCTCTTCCTCGGCGAGGCCCGTGACGACGATCGGCAGCTCGTGCGGCGGCAGCGCGTCGGTGTAATGCAGCACCGAGGTCACCGGCAGGTTCTCGCAGCCGACCGGGCCGTCGATGACGACCTGCAGCCCCTTGATCGCCGTGAAGACATAGACGGCGCCCCAGTAGCCCCCGGCCCTGTCGTGATCGAGGATCAGCATCACGCCATCTCCCCGATCGGCTTCAACGGGCCTTCGATCTTCGGCCCCTGCCGCCGCTGCGGCGTGTCTTGCCAGACGCCGGCGGAAAAGCCGGTGCCGACGCCCTCGAAGAAGTCGCGCATGGCATCGAAGCGGGGCTTGTTAGCCAGCGCGGCGTTGATCACCCGCGCCAGGGAGCCGGCTCCTGCCGCGCCCATGAGCGGGCGCGCCGAGATCAGGTTGGTGAAGTAGAGGGCGGGCGTGCCGCGCTCCTTGGCCTTCTGCACCACCGGCGTCGTGCCGATGGCCAGATCCGGCTTCAGCGCGTCGAGGGCGTAGAGGTCGTCCTCGAGTGAGGCCCGATAGCGGATTTCGGTGCCGCGGGCCTCCAGCCAGTCGCGATCGGCCTCGGACCACGGCGTGCGCGGACAGGCGGTGCCGACATACGGCACCTCGGCCCCGCTCTCGACGAGGAGCCGTGCCACCAGCAGTTCCGAACCCTCGTAGCCCGAGAGCGTGATCCGGCCCTTGATCGGCATGGCGGCAAGCGCGCCGCGGATGCCGGGCAGGAGCTGGTTCTTGGCCGCCTCGACGGTGGCTCGGGCCACGCCGCAGGCCTCGCCGATCCTGTCGAGCCAGTCGGCGGTGCCGTCGACACCGACCGGCGCGGAGCCGATGACCGGCCGGCCCGCCGCTTCGAACTCCCGGATCGAGGCGGTGTAGAACGGGTGGATCGCGGCGACCGCGGCGCAATCCAAGGCGGCGTAGAGTTCGCGCCATTCGCGGGTGGGGACCACCGGCCCGGCCGCGAGGCCAAGAGGCTCCAATAGCCCGGCGATCACCACCGGGTCGGCCGGGAAGATCTCGCCGAGCAGCGCCACGCTCGGGCGCTCCGACCGGCCGCCGCGCGGGGTCGCGACCGGACCCTGCTCAGCCTCGGTGCGGGCGACCTTCAGCATCGCGCCCGCGAGCACATCCTTGGCCTCGGCATGGGTCGGAACCCCGAAGCCCGGGACGTCGATGCCGATCACCCGGACGCCGTCGATCTCCTTCGGCAACAGGCGGAGGGGGACGCCGGAGGCGGTGGGCACGCAGAGGTTGATGACGACCACGGCGTCGTAATCCGCGGGCTTGGCCGTGGCGAACACCGCATCGCGGATGTCCTCGAACAGCTTGCCGGTGACCAGCGTCTCCGAGTTGAACGGCACGTAGCCGACGCTGCGCCGGGCACCGTAGAAGTGCGACGTGAAGGTCAATCCGTAGACGCAGCAGGCCGACCCGGACAGGATCGTGGCGGTGCGGCGCATGCGCAGGCCGACCCGGAGCGAGCCGAAGGCGGGACACATACTCTGCGGCTGGTCGTGCGGACCCTGCGGATAATCCTCCCGCAGCTTCGCGAGCGTCTCCGACATGCCGGCCGCCTCGGCGGCCGCCCGCATCGCGTCCTTGCCGGCGTGGCAGCCGAGCCCATCGCCCTGGGTGGCGGCGAGGTCGACGGGCGCGGAGGCCTTGCGGGCGCGCAGATCGGCGATGTCGAGGGAGACGGCCATGCCCTAGACCTCGTCGTAGACGACTTCGAGGGACGGCTTGGTCACGTGGGCGACGCCGCACATGTCCTCATGGGTCGCCGGGACCAGGACCACGTCGCGGCCGGTCACGTCGCTCGAGAACAGGCCAAGCAGCCCATCCTGCGTGAGCGGAGTCGGCCGGTGCGGCGCCGCCGTCGCGACGTTGGCGGCCAGGTCCGAGAACAGGTTGCCCCAGCGGCTTTCCGGCCGGCCGATGATCTCGTAATTCGCGCTCTTGCGGCGGATGTCGTCGTCGGCCGGGATCGAGGCCAGGACCGGGATGCCGGCGGCGTCCGCGAAGGCTTGGGCCTCGCCGGTGCCGTCGTCCTTGTTGATCACCAGACCGCCGACGCCGACATTGCCGCCGAGCTTGCGGAAATACTCGACGGCCGAGCAGACGTTGTTGGCGACGTAGAGCGATTGCAGATCGTTCGAGCCGACGACGATCACCTTCTGGCACATGTCCCGGGCGATCGGCAGGCCGAAGCCGCCACAGACGACGTCGCCCAGGAAGTCGAGCAGGACGAAGTCGAAGCCCCATTCGTGGAACCCGAGCTTCTCCAGCAGTTCGAAGCCGTGGATGATGCCCCGGCCACCGCAGCCGCGCCCGACCTCGGGGCCGCCGAGTTCCATGGCGTAGACGCCGTCGCGCTTGAAGCAGACATCGCCGATAGCGACCGGCTCGCCGGCCAGCTTCTTACGCGTCGAGGTCTCGATGATGGTCGGGCAGGCCTTGCCGCCGAACAGCAGGGAGGTGGTGTCGCTCTTCGGGTCGCAGCCGATCAGCAGGACCTTCTTGCCCTGCTTGGCCATCATGTAGCTGAGGTTGGCCAGGGTGAACGACTTGCCAATCCCGCCCTTGCCGTAGATCGCGATGATCTGCGTCTCTTTCTTCACCGGCGCGGTGGAGACCGCATCCGGCTCGATCGCCGCCTCGGCGCGGAGTTGGGTGGCCTGGTCGAGGGCGGCCTTGTTGAGCTGAACGTTCACGCGGCGTCCCTCCAGTCGAGAATCATCTTGAGGCAGGCGGGATCGGCGAAGGCGGTGCGGTAGGCGTCCTGGGCTTTGGCCGCCGGGGCGCGGTGGGTGATCAGCCCATCGAGGGACAGTCGGCCGCTCTCGATCAGCGCCGTCACCGAGGCGAGATCGTCGGGGCGGAACTCCGCCGAGATCCGGATCCGTGCTTCCCGCATGAAAGCGGGCGGGAACGCGAAGGACAGCGGCGCCTCGTAGAATCCGGCAAGCACGATCTCGCCGCCGGGGGCGAGGCGGGCGATCAGCCCGTCGAGGCCGGATGCGTCACCGCTGACATCGGTGATCACAGCGTAGTCGCGCCGGGCATCCTCGTCCGGCGCCAGAACCGCGTAGCCGGCGGCACCGTCCCGCCGCGTCGGGTCCATCTCCCAGACGGTCGGCTCCGCGCCGGCGGCGACGGTGAGGCGAGCCAGCAGCCGCCCGAGCACGCCGTGCCCGACGATCAGCGGTGTGGCTCCGGCGACGAGGCCGCCGAGCGCCCGGTAGGCCGTAGCGGCGAGCGCGATCAGGCAGGCCCGGTCACCCAAAGCCGGATCCACCGTCACGAGACGAGAGGCGGGGGCCACGAGATGGGAGGCGGCGCCACCGAACAGGCCGCGGACGGCGCCGAAGCAGCGGGCACCCGGAACGAAGACGGTTTGGCCGACCCGGACTGGCGCGTCGGCGGCGGCTTCGACCACCGTACCGACAGACTCGTAGCCCGGAACCAGCGGGTAGCCCATGCCGGGGAACGGCGGCATGCGGCCCGACCACAGGAGGCGCTCGGTACCGGTGCTGATGCCGCTCCAGCTAACCGCGATGATCGCGTCCGCCGCTCCGGCGGGTGTCAAGGGCAGGCGAGAGACCGCCAAGCGCTCCGGACGTTCGAGGATCACGGCGAGAGCGTCCATAACTGGAATATTCCGCCCGCTGTTTGTGCGACTCTCGCTTATGCGGAACCGCGATGTGTCATCCTAGATAGACACATTGCTGCGTCAAGTCATTCTTACTTTAACGCGCGTCTTTCTGCCCGACGATCAAGCGGGTGAGCAGCGGACGGCGCGTCCGAAGTTCCCGTGAGCTCGTGAAACCAGCCGTGCGTAGCATCGCCCGGAGTTCCTCGGCCCGGCGCGGCCGCCCCGAGCCCATGGCGAGGAGGTAGAAGCCGAAATACGCGTCGCCTACCGGTTCGGCGCCGGGCGTGCCGGCCATGGGCTCGGCCAGGATCAGGGTCCCGCCGGGGGGAAGCGCCGCATGCGCCGCGGCGAGGAGCGCCAGGGCCGGGCCATCGTCGTGATCGTGGACGATCCGCACCAGGGAGATCGTGTCGGCACCCAACGGTAGGCCGTCGTGGAAGCTACCGCCGCGGCAGGCGATCCGCTCGGCCAGGCCCGCCTGCGCGAGCCGATCGTAGGCGCGGCTGGACACCGCCGGAAGGTCGAACAGGGTCAGGGCCAGGCCGGGGTGCCGGGTCGCGACGGCCTGCAGGAAAGCGCCCTCGCCGCCGCCGACATCCATCAGGTGCCGGCTCCCGGACAGATCGCAGGCATCGAGCACGTCGTCGGCGATCAGCGCCTGCGAGGAGCCCATCAGACCGCCATAGGGCGCCACCGCGTCGGCGTCGGCGGCCTTGCCGGCGGCGTAGGGCCAATAGCGCGCAAGCTTCGTCGGCTCCGCCGTCCCACGCAGGAGCGCTACCGGATCCGCGAGGTCGGCGTAGAGCAGCGCGTGGTGCTCGATCATCGCGGCGATACCGGGATTACCGGTCAGGGCGGCGCCGAGATCGGCGAGGCCGAAGCGCCCGTCGGGGAGCGCCCGGACGAGGTCGAGGGAGACGGCGGCGCGCAGCAGGCGACGCGCGTTCTCGACCGGGAGATCGAGGCGGAGCGCCAGCACGTCGAGGGCCAGCGGTCCCTCGGCCAGGATCCGGAACAGGTCGAGGCGGACGCAGGCCGTCAGCACCTGGGCGTAGACGAAGCCGGCGCAGAGATCGAACAGCGCCCGTGTGTTCTTCCGGGCGATGCCCCGGGTCAGCGGGAAGCCCGCTGCCCAGCGTTGGAAGCGTGGGCTCGCCACCAAGCGGTTGCGCATGCCGAGCCAGCGGTCTCGGAGCGTGGGCGCAGCCGCCAAGGCTGCGCCGGGGCGCGGGACCGAGCCGGCGGTCAGGCCGCCACCGCGCGCAGGCTCGCGGGCAAGAACAGCCGCGCCTGCGCCTCGATCTCGGCGGTGAGTTGGGCCACGCCCGGGCAGGCCGGGATCGCCGCCACCGCTTCCCGGGTGAGCCGGGACAGGCGGTCCAAGGCGCCGTCGGTCCCCAGCAGGGCGGCGGCGTTGGGACGGCCGAGGGTGGCGTCGCGGCCGGCGGGCTTGCCGATCTCCTCCTGGCGGCAGGCGACGTCGCGCAGGTCGTCGGCGACCTGGTAGGCCTCGCCCAGGCATTCGCCGAGGCGCCGCCAGGGTTCCGGATCGGCCCCCGCGGCGGCGGCGCCCAGCACGGTGGCGGCGGCGAACAGGGCACCGGTCTTGGCCTGCTGGTAGTCGCTCAGGCTGATATGCGCTTCGGATTCCCAGGCCTGACCGGCCGCGATGCCGCTGGGAGAGCCGGCGGCGCGCCCCAGGAGGCCGACGAGGCGGGCGAGCCGCACCGGATAGGGGCCGGCGGCCCGGGCCAGGGTCTCGAAGGCGAGCACGATCAGGGCATCGCCGGCCAGCACCGCGACCGGCTCGCCGAAGGCGATGTGGACGGTGGCTTTCTGCCGGCGCAGGGGGGCGTCGTCGAAGCAGGGCAGGTCGTCGTGGACCAGCGAGGCGCAGTGCAGCAGCTCGATCGCCGCGGCGGCGGCCTCCGAGGCGGACGGATCGTCGTCGCCGCAGGCACGGGCCACCGACAGGCACAGGCGGGGCCGGATGCGGTGTCCACCGGGAAAGACGGCGTAGCGCAACGCCTCGGCCAACAGGGGCGGCGCACCCGGCGCCTCGGCATAAGCCACGGCGCGATCCAGCGCCTGTTCGATCCGCCGACCCGACTCCATGGCGCGCCTCCCGTGTTATGATCGGTTGTCAGCGACAAGTGTCATTTCTTATTGACACTGCGATGACCCGAGATCAATCCCAATCGGTGGCGTAAGCGCGAGGGTGAACGTGGCGCAGGAACGCGTCGTCGTGATCGGGGCCGGGATCGGCGGTCTGGCCGCCGCCTTACGGTTGGCGCATGCCGGCCTATCGGTAACGGTGGTTGAGCGCGCCGCACGGCCCGGCGGCAAGATGGCCAACGTTCCAGTGGGCCCACTCTTCGTGGAAACCGGTCCGACCGTGTTCACGATGCGGTGGATCTTCGAAGAACTGTTCGCCGAAGCCGGCGCAGACTTCGCGGACTACGCGCAGTTAACGCCCGCGCATCTCCTCGCTCGGCACGCCTGGTCGCGAACCGCGCGTCTAGACCTGTTCGCCGATCCGGACGCCTCGGCGGCGGCGATCGCCGAGTTCGCCGGCCCCCGGGAGGCCGACGGCTACCGCCGGTTCTGTGCCCGCTCGGCCGAGGTCTACCGGACCCTGGAGGGGCCGTTCATCCGCGAGGGCCGGACCAGCCCGACCGGCCTGGCGCAGAGGGTCGGGATCTCGGGTCTCGGCGACCTCTGGCGGATCCAGCCGTTCGCGACGCTGTGGTCGGCGCTGGGGACGTTCTTCCGCGATCCGCGGATGCTGCAGCTGTTCGGGCGCTACGCCACCTATTGCGGTGCCTCGCCGTTCACCGCGCCCGCGACCCTGATGCTGGTGGCGCATGTCGAGCAGGCGGGGGTCTGGACCGTGGCCGGCGGCATGAGCGCGCTCGCCGGGGCGGTGGCGGACCTCGCCGCGCAGCGCGGCGCCTCGTTCCGATTCGGCGCGCATGTGGACCGGATCCTCACCGAGGGGGGCCGGGTCTCCGGCGTGGTCCTGTCCGACGGCGAGCGGATCCCGGCGGACACCATCGTCTGCAACGCCGACGCGGCGGCGCTCGGCGCCGGGCTGTTCGGCCCGGAAGCCGCGCCGATGGGCGAGCGGCTGGCGCCGGCCGAGCGCTCGCTCTCCGCCGTCACCCTGTGCCGGGCCGCGGTCCCGCGGGGATTTCCGCTGGCCCACCACAACGTGTTCTTCTCGGACGACTACCGGGCCGAGTTCGACACGATCCTGCGGCAGCGCCGCCTGCCCGACGACCCGACCATCTACATCTGCGCGCAGGACCGGACCGAGGCGGGCGCCGCGCCCGCCGGGCCGGAACGCCTGCTGATGCTCGTCAACGCTCCGGCGGACGGCCGCGAGCGCCCGCTGACGCCCTCGGAGATCGCCCGATGCGAGACGAATCTGAACCGCCGGCTGGAGGCCTGCGGGCTGACCTTCGCGGACACCCTGCCCCCGGTGGTGACGAGCCCGGCCGGGTTCGAGAGCCGGTTTCCCGGGAGCGCGGGGGCGCTCTACGGCCGGGCGCCGCAGGGCTGGGCCTCGACCTTCAAGCGGGCGGGCGCCCGGACGGCGTTGCCGGGCCTGTACCTCGCGGGGGGCACGATCCATCCCGGCCCGGGCGTGCCGATGGCGGCGCAATCGGGCCGGCTGGCGGCGGCGGCGATCCTGCAGGACCGCGATTCGACGGCCCGGTCACGCAAAACGGCTACGCGTGGTGGTACGTCGATGCGGTGAGCGACGACGGCCGCCAGGGGCTGACGATCATCGCGTTCATCGGCAGCGTGTTCTCGCCCTACTACGCCTGGAGTGCCGACAAGAACCCGTTCGCGCATTGCGCCATGAACGTGGTGCTGTACGGCGACCGCAGCCGCTTCGCCATGACCGAGCGCGGCGCCGGGAGCCTGTCGCGCAGCCGCCACCACATCGCCATCGGCCCCAGCGCGATGGAATGGGACGGCACGGCCCTGACGGTCCGGATCGACGAACGCGGCGCTCCCCTGCCCCATCGCATCCGCGGCACGGTGCGCCTGGAGCCGCGGGGCTTCACCCCCGGGCCGTTCCACCTCGATCCGGGCGGGCGCCACCGCTGGTGGCCGATGGCACCGTCCTCGCGGGTCGAGGTCGCCTTCGACCGGCCGGGCCTGCGCTGGACCGGCAGCGGCTATTTCGACACCAACGATGGCGACGAGCCCCTGGAATCGGCCTTCACCCGCTGGACCTGGTGCCGGGCCGACCTGCCGGACGGGGCGGCGATCCTGTACGACGTGCGCCACCGCGGCGGCGGCGGCCAGAACCTGTCGCTGCGCTTCGACCATGACGGCAGCCGCCGCGAGATCCGCCCGCCGCTCGCCGCGGCGCTTCCGGCTACCGGGTTCTGGCGGATGCCCCGGGACACCCGCAGCGACGACGGCCGGTCCCGGGTGCTCACCACCTTCGAGGACACGCCGTTCTATTCCCGCTCCCTGCTGGCCTCCACGCTCGGCGGCGAGCCCGTGCGGGCGGTGCACGAGAGCCTCTCCCTCGACCGCTTCCGCAACCCGCTGGTGCGGCTGATGCTGCCGTTCCGGATGCCCCGTCCGCATGAGGGGTGACGTTTTCCGGATCGGACGGCGTCGGATCTGGATCGGCGCCGGCTCGACGGGCACGTCATCCCGAAGCCGCCAAACGAAGCCCGGGACTCAGAACCGTCGACGCGCCAAGCCCTTACACAAAAGGTGATTCTGGATTCCGGGCTCGCCTGCGGCGAGGTGGAATGACGGTCTGGGTTATTCCGTATCAGGTATCGATCCTCGGGAGATGCGTCGTCCGACCTGTATGTCCCGGAGCCCGTATGGGAGAGCGGCTACGTCGCGTTCCGGCATCGACCCTGAACCGTCGGGGGACGTGCCCTCCCGGCTCGCCCCCGGACGGACCTTGCGGGGAGCGCCGCGTCGTCCGTAAGAATCTCGAACCTATAGGGTTGCGGGAGAGGGTCGGAATCTCTCTCCGTTGGACCGGCCCATCGATGAGAACCGCACGGTCGACCCGTCTCGCCGGTTGTTCCCCCGCTACAACCGACCCAAAGCCTTCGCCTGCGGCGCGTGGAGGCTTGTCCAGAGCGAGATGCCCTTCGACCAGGACGGCATGTCCTCGACATGGACCGATGCGCCGTCGTGTGCGTAGGCCTTCGCCTTCTCGAACTCGCCCCAGGCTTTGACGAAGTGATCGACCACGGGATTGCCGGTCTCGACGCCTGACGCCGCGCGGCCCGTGTGCAGCGCCGTCGCGAGGCCCTGATACCGGACATGCGCCGCAGCGCGCTTCTGCGCCCAGTCGAGGGAGGCCATCTCCTCCGGGCCGGCTCCGTCCAGGACGGTGACCGTCGCCCTGGCGGCAGCCATTTGATCGGTACCGCGGGGATTGGCAGCCTTGGACGCACGCGCCTCGATCGACGTTACCTCGTCTTTGGCCGCCTTCGCCTCCGTGGCGGAGAATAGGCCGCCGTGATCGGTGGCGATGGCGTAGAGGGCCCGGCGGTCGAGAACCTGGATGCGGATCGCGCCGTGCCAATCCTGGTCCGAGGTGCCGGCATCGGCGACCTTGCCAAGTTTCAGATAGCCGGCATCCAGGAATTTCCGGGCGTCGACGGCGACCTGTGAGGCGGATGTCTGGCCCGCGTTCCCCGCGGTGGACGCACGCGTGGCTGTCGCCCTGGCGTATCGATCCGAGCTGGTCGGCGTGGCGGATTTCGCCGCCCCCGCGTGGGAGTGGTAAGAACTGGCTACGGATCGAAAGAAGGCTGAGAACATAGCGATTCGCCCTATGAGCTCAGCGCAAGATCAATAGTCCGATCCGAAAATCGATGAGCTGAAATAAACTCGAATCCGTCGAAACTTTGACTTCGATAAATTTTGGACTTCGTTCGACTTTGTTTCTGTAACGCAAGACATCCGGCCACGACGTCGCGTCGCTGTCAAGCGCGGGGTCACGGCGCGGGTGCTGACGGCGGTCCGCTCAGGCCAGGGCACGTCCCCGTCCGCCCGGGTATCCCCACGGGCGGATCCGTTCGGCGATGCAGGCCAGGGTCGCAAGGCCCAGCGCGAGCCCGAGCGGGAATCCCGTCAGCCCGGCGCATTCGCGCAGGAGCGCGAACAGCGGTGTCGCCAGCAGGAGCGCGCGCTCGTGGCGGCGCAGGCCGCCGGCGCGGTGCGCGGCCAGCACCAGCAGCAGCGTCGCCGGGACCAGCGGGACGAGGTCGTAGACCGGCAGGTAGGGCGAGCAGCGGCGCGGCGGCGAGCAGGGCGGCGGCCCGGAGGTCGGGGCGTGGCCGGCAGCGTCCAGGCGCGGATCGCGAGGGCGAGCGCCAGGGTGGCGACGAGCGCCTGCAGGGCCCAGGCGGCGGCGATCGGGCCGCCCAGCAGCCGGACGGCCCCGAACGCGCTGGCGTTGAGTTCGAGCCCGGCCGCCGCCTGCTGGAGGATGATGCGGTTGGTTTCCGACAGGGTCCCCAGGAAACCGATCCAGGGCGCGGCGCCGAACAGGGCCAAAGCGGTCAGGCACAGGGCCAGTACCGTGCCCAGGCAGGCGGCCAGGCAGGTGCCGCGGCCGGTGATCAGCAGCAGCAGCGGCGCCAGGGCGGCGAAGTGCGGCTTGTAGGCCAGCAGGCCGAAGCACAGGCCCGCGAGCCAGGGGCGGCGGTCGACCAGCACGGCCCCGACGGTCATGAGCGAGGCCGTGAACAGGCCGTTCTGTCCGTAGGTGAGGTTGCAGAACACCAGCGGATGGGCGAGCGCGATCCAGGCGGCGTCGCGCCGGCCGGCGGCGAACCGCATCGCCCCGGCGAAGACCGCCAGCGACAGGGCGGTCCAGAGCCAGAACGCCGGCTGCGGCTCCAGCGTCGCGAAGGCGGCGGCGGGAATCAGGAACACCGGCGGGTAGTGCCACGCGTACCGGCAATCCGGCCCGAACGCGGCCTTGAGGTTCTCAAGATGGACCGGGAGATCGTAGGGCTCGCCGCCCCGCCCCTCGAGCGCCGACCGGCCGGCCACCCAGATCTGGCTGAAATCGTTGCCCAGCATGTCGCCGTACCAGTTGCGGCGCGGCTCCGGGCCGGTGCCGAACACGACCGCGACGATGAGGAGCGTCAGCGGCACCAGCACCCAGGCGGCCCGCTGGGCGAAGGCGAGGAGCCGCGCGTCGCTGCCGACGAGGTCCTTGAGATCGGCCCGGAGCGCCGCGAACCGTGACGCCGGCGCCTCGATCGGGATGGGCGCGGACATGGCGACCTTCGGCAGAGTGCTGGCCGCCACTTCTAGGCGACGGCGGTTCCGGCGCCGTTAACGGCGGGGTTTGCCGAACGCGGCGGCTTGTGCGAGACGAGCGCGGCTGCGACATTCGCGCCGTCAACGGGGGCGGCGATGACGATGCGAGCGGACGAGGCCTCCCCCGCCCCCCGGATCCTGATCTACAGCCACGACACGTTCGGGCTCGGCCACCTGCGGCGCTCGCGGGCGATCGCCAACGCCATCGTGGCCAGCAGCCCCGGTGCGCGGGCCATGATCATCTCAGGCTCCCCGGTGGTGGATTGCTACGCGTTCGCGCCCGGCGTCTACACCGTGCGGCTGCCCCCGGTGACGAAGTTCTCCGACGGCGGATACGCGAGCCTCGACGGCACCACGCCGCTCGCCAGCACCGTGGCGCAGCGCACCGCGATCATCGGCCGGACCGACGCGAGCTTCGAGCCGGACCTGATCCTGGTGGACAAGGAACCCGCGGGCTTCCACGGCGAACTGATGCCGGTGCTGGAGCGCGCCGCGGGCCGGGGCACGCGCCTGGTGCTCGGCCTGCGCGACGTGCTCGACGACGCCGACCGCCTCGTGCCCGAATGGGAGCGCAAGGGCGCCGCCGAGATCATGGCCCGGTTCTACGACGAGATCTGGGTCTACGGCCTCAGCCGGATCCACGAGCCCTTGGCGGCCCTGCCGATGGACCCCGAGATGGCCGCGCGGATCGCCGAACGGCTGATCTATACCGGCTATCTCCGCCGGGAGGTCCCTGCGATGCAGGCCGGCCGCGAGGAGCCGGCCGTCGCCCGCGCGCCGTTCGTGCTGGTCACGCCCGGCGGCGGCGGCGACGGCGCGGCGCTGATCGACTGGGTGATCGCGGCCTACGAGGCCGATCCCGGCATCCCCCTGCCCTCGCTGATCGCGTTCGGTCCGTTCCTCGACGATTCCACCCGGGACGGCTTCACGGCCCGTATCGACCGGCTCGGGGGCCGGATCGCGGCGATCACCTTCGACAGCCAGATCGAGTTCCTGATGCGCAAGGCCGCCGGGGTCGTCGCGATGGGCGGCTACAACACCTTCTGCGAGATCCTGTCCTTCGACCTGCGGGCGATCCTGGTGCCCCGGACCGAGCCTCGCCGGGAGCAGGCGATCCGCGCGCTGGCGGCCGAGCAGCTCGGCTCCGCCCGGGTCCTGCTGGAGGCCACGGCCGCGCCCCTGAGCGGATGGCCGCCGCGTTCGCGCTCTGCCGGGACCAGAGCGAGCCGTCGCGGGGCTGGGTCCGGGCCTGCTCGACGGGCTCGACGCGGTCGCGCGCCGGGTCCGGGCCCTGGCCGCGCCAGGCGCTGCGACCCGCGCGCGGGCCTATTCGTGACCGAGACGCGCATCGCGGTGGTGCTCAAGGGCTACCCGCGGCTCTCCGAGACCTTTATCGCCCAGGAGCTGCTGGCACTGGAGCGGCGTGGCCTGTCCCTGGAGATCTGGTCCCTGCGCCGGCCCACCGACCGGGCCCGCCACCCGATGCACGCGGCAATCCGGGCGCCGGCCACCTACCTGCCCGAATATCTGCGCGACGCGCCCCTGCGGGTGTTGCGCGGTCTCGGCTCGGCCCTGACGCGGCGGCGCCTCCCGGCCCTGCTCGCCCTGTTCGCCCGGGACCTTGTCCGCGACCCATCGGCCTCGCGCCTGCGCCGGCTCGGGCAGGCGCTGGTTCTCGCGCGGGAGCTGCCGGCCGAGGTCGGCCACATCCACGTGCACTTCCTGCACACGCCGGCGAGCGTCGCCCGCTACGCCGCGCTGCTGACCGGGCGGCGCTGGAGCTTCTCCGCCCACGCCAAGGACATCTGGACCACGCCGGCCTGGGACCTCACCGAAAACCTCCGACGCGGCCTGGGGTGACCTGCACCCGCGACGGGCTCGCCGCCTCGACGCGCTGGCGCCGGGCCGGACGCGGCTGGCCTATCACGGCCTCGCCGCGCTTTCCGCCCCGCCGCCGGCGCGGGGAGCCCCGCGACGGGACCGACCTGGCGGCACCCTGGGGCTGCTCAGCGTCGGCCGGCTGGTCGCCAAGAAGGGCCACGACGACCTGATCGACGCGCTGGCGGCCCTGCCCCCGGGCCTGCACTGGCACCTCGACCTGATCGGCGGCGGCGACCTGCGTGGCGCGCTCGAAGCCCGGATCCGCGCGCTCGGGCTCCCGGACAGAGTCACCTTCCGGGGCGCCCAGGCGCAGCCCGCCGTGATCGCGGCGATGCGCGGCCGACCTGTTCGTGCCAGACCGCTCGCCCCCGGCGGCACCGGGACGGGCTGCCGAACGTGCTGGTGGAGGCCGCGAGCCAGGCGCTGCCGATCCTGGCCACCGCCTTCGCGGGCACGCGCGGAATTTCTGACCGACGGCAGCCACGCCGTCCTGGTCCCCGGGCGACCCGGCGGCGCTGTCGGCGGCCCTGGCGCGGCTTTCCGCCGACCCGGCCCTGCGGCTCTGGCTCGGCGTCGCCGCCCGGGCTGGTTCAGGACTCTCCGAAGACGCCGCCATCGACCTGATCGCGGAGGCCCTGTGCACCTCCGCGGGCCTCGCCGCGCCGGTGAAGGTCCGCGAACCGGATATGGCCGCGTGCGGGTCCTGATCGCGGTCACGCATCTCCTCGGCGCCGGGCATCTCACCCGCGCCGCCGCGCTGGGGCGCGCCTTCGTGGCCTCCGGCCACGACGCGCTGCTGGTCTCGGGCGGCGTCCCGGCCCCGATGGTGCGGCTCAGCGATGTCCGCCTGGTGCAGCTGCCGCCGCTCCGCGTCGCCGGCACCGACTTCGCCCGGCCCCTGGGACCGGACGGCAGCCCGGCCGATCCAGCCCTGTTCGCGCGCCGCCGCGCCCTGATGCTGGACGCGCTGGCGGATTTCGCCCCCGACGCGGTCATCACCGAGCTGTTCCCGTTCGGCCGCCGGGCGCTCGCCGCCGAGTTCCTGGCTCTGGTCGAGGCGGCGCAGGCGCCTCGGCCGCGCCCACGGGTGCTGGCCTCCCTGCGCGACATCCTGGTCGCCTCCGCCAAGCCGGAACGGATCGCCGAGGCGCATGAAAGGGTCGCGCGGCTCTACGATGCCGTGCTGGTCCACGGCGACCCGGCGATCGTGCCGCTCGACGCCTCCTGGCCGCTCGATGCCGGAACCGCGGGCAAGATCCGCTACACGGGCTACGTCGATGACGGCTCCCGAACCGTCCCGGCGGCGACGCGCACCGGCGTGCTGGTGGCGGCCGGGTCCGGGCCGGCTGGGTCTTCGGGCTGTTGAGCGCCGCGGTTGCCGCGGCCCGATGCGCCCGTCGCTCGGCTGGCGGATCCTGGCGGGCAACGGCGTGCCGGACCCCGAACTCGCCGCGATCGCCCATGGCTTGCCCGAGGGCACGATCGGGCGCGCCCGGCCCGATTACCGGAGCCTGCTCGCCGGGTCGGCCCTGTCGGTGAGCCAGTGCGGCTACAACACCGCCCTCGACCTCCTGGCGACCGCGACCCCGGCGGTGCTGGTGCCGTTCGAGGCCGGCGGCGAGACCGAGCAGCGGCTGCGCGCGGAATGCCTGGCAGGGCGCGGGCTGGGCCGGGTCCTGCCGGAGTCCGAGTTGACCGCGGAATCGCTCCTGCACGCGGTGGACGCAAAGCTCCGAGCCACGCCGCCGGGGCCGCACGGGATCGATCTCGGCGGGGCGGCGCGGACGGTCGCGATCGTCGAAGATTTGTTCAGGCTCCACGGGCGGCCGGAGGTGCTCGGTCAGGCGCCGGTCCCCCCTCCCGCACGGGAGGAGGGTTTCGTCGCGCCCTTTGAGAGCCGAGGTTTGAACGTCGTAGCCCGCAATGGGGGGAGGGAGAGCGCCCGGTTGGGCTTCGTCGCCCTCCGAAACGCCCTCGACGAAGCCGCGGCAGGCGGCCGGGGTGTGCGGTTCTGGTGGCGGGACGACGATGCCGTGGCGGCGTCCCCTGCCCTGGACCGGCTGATCGCCCTCGCCGAAGCGCACGGCGTGCCGCTCCTGCTCGCCGCGATCCCGAGTGGCATCGAGCCGTCCCTCGGAGAACGGCTCGCCGTGGCAAAGTCCGTGAGCGTCGCCGTGCACGGACTGGCCCACCACGATCACGCCCCGCCGGGTGAGAAGGCCGCCGAGTTCGGCCCGCACCGTCCGCTCGACGCGCTCGTGGCGGATGCCGCGGCCGGGTTGCGGATAGCCCGCGCGCGCCTGGCCGAGGCGCAGCTGCTGCCGGTCTTCGTGCCGCCCTGGAACCGGTTCGCCCCGGACCTGGCCGCCGCCCTGCCGGGACTCGGCTATCGCGGGCTATCGGCGGTGCCCGGACCGGCGATCCCGGGGCTCGTCCGGGCCGACGCCACCCTCGACCCCATCGATTGGCGCGGCACCCGCTCGGTGCGCGACCCCGACACGCTGCTGCACGACCTCGCCGCCGGCATCACCCGCGATCCGTCCCGCCCGGTCGGCCTGCTCACCCACCACCGCGTCCACGACGCGGCGATCTGGGCCTTCGTGGCCGACCTGCTCGCGGTCCTCCGCGACCATCCGGCCGTGACATGTCTCGATCCCGAAAGCCTATTTTCCGGTGCCATGGTGGAAACCGGCGCTGCGGCATCTAATCTTCCGGTCTCACCCGCTGCGAGGACAGGTTGAGCCCGCTGTTGTCCATCCGCGACCTCGCGGTCACCTTCCGCACGGAGACGGGACCGTTCGCGGCGCTGCACGGCCTGTCGCTCGACGTGATGCGGGGGCGCACCCTCGCGCTGGTCGGCGAATCCGGCTCGGGCAAGTCGGTGACCGCCCAGGCGATCATGGGCATCCTGCCGAGATCGGCGGCGATCACCGGCGGACAGATCCTGTTCCGCGACGGGCCGGCGGAGATCGACATCGCCCGGCTGGACACCGAGGGCTCGGCGATGCGGGCGATCCGCGGGCAGCGGATCGCCATGATCTTCCAGGAGCCGATGACCTGCCTGTCGCCGCTCCACACGATCGGCGACCAGATCGGCGAGGCCCTGCGCATCCACACCGGTGCGGACCGCCGGGAGGCCGATGCGCGCACGCAGGAAGCCCTGGCCCGGGTCGGCTTTCCGGACCCGAAGCGCGCCTTGAGGACCTACCCGTTCGAGCTGTCCGGCGGCCTCCGCCAGCGCGCCATGATCGCCATGGCGCTGATCCTCAAGCCCGCCCTCCTGGTCGCCGACGAGCCGACCACGGCGCTCGACGTCACCACTCAGGCGCAGATCCTCGCCCTGCTCGCCCGGCTCCAGGACGAGACCGGCATGGCGATCCTGCTGATCACCCACGATCTCGGGGTGGTCGCCAACATCGCCCACGACGTCGCCGTGCTGTACCGCGGCCGCCTGGTCGAGGCCGGCCCGCGCGAGACCGTGATGCGCAACCCCGGTCACGCCTACCTTCGCGCGCTGCTCCAAGCCGTGCCGCGGTTCGACATGGCGCCGGGCGAGCGCCTGACCCCGATCCGCCCGGCACGCGCCGAGATCCCGCCGGTGCGGACGCCGGTGAAGCCCGCCGGGCCGCTACTGCGGGTCGAGGGCGTCAGCAAGAGCTTCACCCTGCGGGCCGGACGCCTGTGGCAGAAGCCCCGGATCGTCCGCGCCGTCTCCGACGTGTCGCTGTGTCTCGCGGCCGGCGAGACCCTGGGGCTGGTCGGTGAATCCGGGTCCGGCAAGACCACGGTCTCGAAGATGATCATGCGGGCGCTGCCGCCCGATTCCGGCAAGATCCTGTTCGATGACGGGGGTGGTCCGCGGGACGTCCATGCCCTGTCCGGCGACGCGCTGTTCGCCTACCGGCGCACGGTCCAGTTCGTGTTCCAGGATCCCTACGCGTCGCTCGATCCGCGGATGACCGTGCGGCAGATCCTGTCCGAGCCCATGGAGATCCACGGCGTGCCCGCCGCCGAGCGGCGCGCGCGCTGCCGGGAGCTGATGGCGATGGTCGGCCTGGAGGCCAGCGGCCTGGGCCGCTACCCGCACGCCTTCTCGGGCGGGCAGCGCCAGCGGATCGGCATCGCCCGCGCCCTGGCGCCGCGGCCGAGCCTTCTGGTGCTGGACGAGCCGGTCTCGGCGCTGGACGTCTCGGTGCAGGCGCAGATCCTGAACCTGCTCAAGGATTTGCAAGCGGCCCTCGGGCTGTCCTACCTGATCGTCTCCCACAACCTGGCAGTGATCGACTACATGGCGGATACGATCAGCGTGATGTGCCGGGGCCGGATCGTCGAGGAGGCGCCCCGCGCCGCCCTGTTCCGCCGCCCGGTCCATCCCTACACCCGGGCGCTGCTCGCCGCCGTGCCCGACCCGAGCCTCGACCGCCCGCTCGACTTCGCCGCGATCACCGGCGACCAGAACGACCCGACCCGCTGGGCGGAACCCTACCGGCTCGGCCCCGACGAGGCCGGCGCGATGCGGGTGATCGAGGCAGGCCACCGGGTCCGGTTCGGCGCCGCCCAGGACGCGGAGGCCGCGTGATGCAGGGCCGCCCGCCCGTGATGCTCGAACGGCTGCGCCGCAAGGTGCTGTCGCCCCTGTTCGACCGCCTCGGCTACGACCTCGTCCCGGCCGCTCCCGACTGGAGCCACCGCCCGACCTCGCCGCGCGAGGTGACGATCCTGCTCGAATCGGCCGCCGCGATCCTGGAGCGGGATTTTTCCGCCGCCGGCCTCGCGTCGGACGGCGATCTCCTGGACTGGGTCCGGGAGTTCTGGTGCCTGATCCCCACCGCCCCCGTCCGGCAGCGCCGGGGCGGCAGCGGCTTCAACGGCGCGCTCCAGCTCTACGTGGCGATGCGGGCGCTGAAGCCGGATGTCGTCATCGAATCCGGGGTGTTCCGCGGGCTCACCACCTGGGTCATCCGCATGGCGCGGCCCGGTGCCCGGATCTTCTGTCACGACCCGAACCTGTCCGGGCTGCAGTACCGCGATCCGCAGGCACGCTACAGCACCGCCGACTGGTCCACGGTGGACTGGTCCGGCATCGATCCCGCCGTCACGGTGGCGTTCTTCGACGACCACGTCGCCCAGGGACGCCGGGTCGTGGAGGCGCAATCCCGCGGCCTGACCCGGCTGTTGTTCGACGACGACGCCGCCGGCCACCGGATCCACGCTCATGGCGGCCCCGCGCACCCGACCATCGCGATGATCACCAGCCCGGACCCCGGCTCCGAGCCGATCCGCTGGACCCGCAACGGCCGCCCGTTCGAGCAGCCGGCCAACGATCCGCTGGTGCGCAAGGCCGGCCGGCTGATCGCCCGCGCGCATGCCTTCGACGACCTGCACCGGGCCACGGGGTACTCGCCGGCGCGGCTGACCTACGTGGCGCTGCATCCGGTGGCGGGGGGCGGGTTGTGAGCGCTTTCGAGACCCGCGGGGGCCTCCCTGGCCGACTGAACTCTGGCGTGTCCGAACGGAGCGCGGGCCCCTTCTCCGGCACGGGAGAGGAGGGCGGTCGCGGCCTTCTCCAACCGGCACGCGAAACCGATCGCGGCTTTGCGGGGGGAACCGGCGTCTCCCGCCGCGCGCTGATCGCCGGTCTCGGTGCCGCGGCCCTGCTCTACCGCCCGGGCAAGGCATTCGCCGAAAGCCCGCCAGCCGACGCCCCAGCCCCGCCCGAAAAACCCTTCGTGATCGACCTCGCCGCCCGGGGCCGCCGCACCGGCACCGCCGGCGGGACGATCCGGACGCTGATCGCGAAGGCCCGGGACGTCCGCTACCTCTCGGTCTACGGCTACACGCGGCTCGTCGGCTACGATGCCGCCCTGCAGCTGCGGCCCGACCTGCTGGAGCGGATCGACGTGGAGGGCGGGGTGTTCACCTTCACGCTGCGCCAGGGCCACCGCTGGTCGGACGGGCATCCGTTCACCAGTGAGGATTTCCGCTACTACTGGGAGGACGTCGCCAACGAGAAGGCCCTGAGCCCCGAGGGGCCGCCGGTGTTCTTCCTCGTGGACGGCAAGCTCCCGAAGGTCGAATTCCTCGACTCGGTGACGATCCGCTTCAGCTGGGACCGGCCGAACCCGATGTTCCTGCCGGCGCTCGCGGCGCCGCGCGATCCGCTGATCTACCGGCCGGCGCACTACCTCAAGACCGTCCACGCCCGCTACCTCGGCAAGGAGGCGGCCGACGCGAAGGCCAAGGCGCTGAAGCTGCGCGGCTGGGCGGCCCTGCACAACCGCCTCGACGACAATTACGAGCTGAACAACCCGGATTGCCCGACCCTCCAGGGCTGGGTGCCGCGGACCCGCTCGCCGGCCACGCGCTTCCGGTTCGAGCGCAACCGCAGCTACCACCGGGTCGACACCGCGGGGACCCAGCTTCCGTACGTCGACGCGATCGTGATGGACGTCGCCTCGCAGGGACTGCTGGTCGCCAAGACCAATGCCGGCGAGGCCGACCTGATGTTCCGCGGCCTGTCGATGCCGGATATCCCGAGCCTCAAGGAGGGTGAGAAGGCCCACGGCTACCGCACCAACCTGTGGCCGGTGGCCCGCGGCTCCGAGATCGCGCTCTACCCGAACCTCACCACCCGGGATCCCGGCTGGCGGGCGCTGAACCGGGACGTGCGCTACCGGCAGGCCCTGTCGCTCGCCATCGACCGGCGGACGCTCAACAACACGCTGCTGTTCGGGCTGGGCACCGAGGGCAACGACACGATCGTGGCCGACAGCCCGCTCTACACGCCGGAGCTGCGCACGCTCCACGCCGGCTACGACCCGGCCGGGGCCGCACGCCTGCTCGACGCGATCGGGCTCACCGGCCGCGACGGCTCCGGTATCCGCCTGATGCCGGACGGGCGCGCCATGGAGGTCGTGGTCGACAGCGACGGCGAGGCCGAGATGGTGCTGGACGCGCTCCTGCTCATCACCGAGTTCTGGCGCGAGGTCGGCATCCGCCTCGTGACCAAGCCGCAGGAGCGGACCAACCTGCACCGCCGCTCGATCGGCGGCATGACCGTGATGGTCGCAGCTCAAGGCCTCGACCTCGCGGTGCCGACCGCGATCATGCCGCCGACCGAGCTGAGCCCGGCCCAGCCCGAGCACTATGCCTGGCCGCTCTGGAGCGCCAACGTCGAGAGCCGGGGCAAGTCCGGCGAGGCCTGCGACGTCCCCGAGGTCCAGCACCTGCTCGACCTCGACCGGGAATGGCGCCACACGGACGACGCCGAGCGGCAGGCCGCGATTTGGCGCGAGATGCTGATGAACCACGCGCAGAACACCTGGGTGATCGGCACGGTGGCGGGCGCGCTCCAGCCCGTGGTCGCGGCCGACCGCCTCGCCAACCTGCCCGGGCGCGCCCTGTACGCCTGGGATCCCACGGCCCTGATCGGCGTGCAGCGCCTCGACGAGGTGTTCTGGGACAAGGGCGCCGACACGCGCGCGGAGGTCCGGTGATCATCCAGATCCTCCGCCGCATCGTCACCATGGCGGTGACGCTGCTCGTCATCTCCGCCTTGGTGTTCCTCATCATCAAGCTGCCGCCGGGCGACTACCTGACCAACCGGATCATGGAGCTGCGCGCCACCGGCGAAGCGGGCTCCGTGGCCAAGGCCGAGTTGCTGATCCGCCAATACGGGCTCGATCGGCCGGTCTGGGAGCAATACCTGATGTGGATCGGCCTGATGCCGGGACCGGTCGGGTTCTCGGGGCTGCTCCAGGGTGATTGGGGCTGGTCGTTCGAGTACGACAAGCCGGTGGCGGACGTGGTCGGCGACGCTCTGTGGCTGACCCTGCTGATCAACCTGACCGCGGTGGTCTTCGTTCACGTGGTCGCGATCCCGGCGGCGATCTATTCCGCCACCCACCGGCACACAGTCGGGGACGCGGTGGTGACGCTGCTCGGCTATGTCGGGCTCGCCGTGCCGGGGTTCCTGCTGGCGCTGATCCTGCTGTTCTACGCCAACCGCTGGTTCGGCCTGTCGATCGGCGGCCTTTACGATTCGGCGCTGACCAACCAGCCCTGGGACTGGCCCAAGATCCGCTCGCTGCTGGCGCATCTGGTGGTGCCGACCCTGGTGATCGGGCTGGGCGGCACCGCCGCGATGATCCGCCGGATGCGGGCGAACCTGCTGGACGAGCTGGCCAAGCCCTACACGGTTACCGCCCGGGCCAAGGGCCTGCCGCCGATGCGGGCGCTGCTGAAATATCCGTTCCGGATGTCGCTCAACCCGTTCGTGGCCGATATCGGCAACCTGCTGCCGCACCTCGTCTCGGGCTCGGTGCTGGTCTCGCTGGTGCTGAGCCTGCCGACGGTCGGGCCGCTCCTCCTCGACGCGCTCCGCAGCCAGGACCAGTTCATGGCCGGGTTCATCCTGATGTTCGTCGCCGGACTCACGCTGGTCGGCATGCTGATTTCCGACCTGATCCTGGTCTGGCTCGATCCGCGCATCCGCATGGGCGCGCGGTGATGGGCGCGCGGTGACGGAACCGGTGATGCCAGAGACGGCCCGAGGCCACTTCGTCGATCCGGCGCCTTTCGAGCCACAGGCGGTGGGCGAGAACCCCGCCGGCGGCGCTTCGGCCTGGCGGCTGATCGTCCGGAAGTTCCTGCGCCACCGGATCGCCGTGGCCTCGGCGCTGATCCTGCTGGCGCTCTACGCGACGGTGCCGTTCGTGGAGATGCTGGCGCCCTACGGCCAGGCCCGGCGCAACGGCGACTTCCTGCACGCACCGCCGCAGGGCGTGCACCTGTTCCACGACGGCCGATACGTCGGGCCGTTCGTCTATCCCTACCGGGCGCATCTGGACCTCGACACGTTCCGGCGGGACTACGTGGTGGATGCGTCCCAGCCGCAGCCCCTGCGCGTCCTCTGCCGGGGCGATGGCTATGCCTGGCTCGGGCTGATCGCCACCGACATCCACGTCGTCTGCCCGCCGGAGGCCGGTACCCTGTTCCTGCTCGGCACCGACCGGCTCGGGCGCGACCTGTTCTCCCGCATGATCTACGGGGCGCGGATCTCGCTCACGATCGGGCTTGTGGGCGTTGCGATCTCCTTCACGCTCGGCATGCTGTTCGGCGGGATCGCGGGCTATTTCGGCGGGGTGGTCGATGCCGGGGTGCAGCGCCTGATCGAGGTGGTGCGCTCGCTGCCCGAGCTGCCGCTCTGGCTCGCCCTGTCGGCGGCGCTGCCGCCCAACTGGAGCCCGCTGCTCGTCTTCTTCGGCATCACCGTAATCCTCGGCTTGCTCGACTGGCCGGGCCTCGCCCGGGCGGTGCGCGGCAAGCTGCTGGCCCTGCGCGAGGAGGATTTCGTCCAGGCCGCGGAGCTGATGGGCGCCTCGCCGGCCCGGGTGATCGGCCGCCACCTGATCCCGAACTTCATGAGCCACCTGATCGCCTCGGCGACCCTGTCGATCCCGACCATGATCCTGGGTGAGACCGCCCTCTCCTTCCTGGGCCTGGGCCTGCGCCCGCCGGTGACGAGCTGGGGCGTGCTGCTCAACGAGGCGCAGAATCTGGCGGCGGTGCAGCTCTATCCCTGGCTGCTGCTGCCGGTCCTGCCGGTGCTGGTGACGGTGCTGGCCTTCAACTTCATGGGCGACGGGCTGCGGGATGCGGCCGATCCGTATCATTGAGGGTGGGTCGGGGCCGCGGACCGAGGTGTTCCGGGGCATGGATGATCCCCTCGGCCGAAAATGTACCGGAATCTGGGACCTCTCGAGGACCGGTCTTCGCGCTGCGCCATCCGGAATAAGCCGATGGGCCCGACGAAGCGCAGGCATACAGGAAGGTGACTCTTCCAACCTGTCGTTTGGAAGAATGGCGTGACCGGTCGAGTCCCACCGGTCGACCTCGCGAAGCAATACCGAGGATCGAACCGCCATCGGGTCGCTGGTTGAGCAAGTTTGCCAAAAATTTCTCAGCATGTGCTCAGTACGAAACAATCTTAGATGAGACCAATTCGCCGAGCATAATCTCGGCGGATGCTCTAATCTTCGTCGCTTCGCGGCAGGAATGCTTCGTTATCACCAGAAGTGCGACGTGAACCATTGATATTCGGAAGGACCATCCATGCGAACCGTCGCCTGTATCGCCGCCCTGGTCGTTTCAACGGCTTTTCCAGCCCTGGCCCAGGACTTCCACAGGCAGCGCGAGCTCAACATCCTGAAGGACATCGAGTCGAGCCAGCGGAAGCAGCTTGAGCTTGCCCGCGCGCAGGCCCGGCGGGACAAGGACCGCGCTCGGCGCGAGGAGAATGTGTTCGTCAACGCGCAGCGGGACGCGCGGAGCGCCCGCCGGTTTGACCGGCACTGATCGACCGGCCGGTCCATCCCGATACCGCCCTACCCCGCCAACGGCAGCGGCGCGATCCGGGCCGGCGCCGCGGCGCTCTTGCGCTCCAGCAGCCCGGGCGGTGGGACCGGCGCGTCGATCGTGCAGATCACGCCGGTCTCCTCGTAGGTCAATGCCACCTCGCCGGCCAGCTCGCGGGCTAGGCTGCGCTCGATCAGGCGGGAGCCGAAGCCGGTGCGCGTCGGCTTCTTCACCGGCGGGCCGCCGCGCTCGGCCCAGCGCAGGTACAGGCGGATCTCCGCTTCGCGCCGCACCGTCCAGGAGATCTCGACCGTGCCCCCCTCGACCGAGAGGGCGCCGTACTTGACCGCGTTGGTGCCGAGTTCGTGCAGCGCCATGGCGATCGATAGCGCGAGCCGCGGCGGCAGGCGCAGGGCTGGGCCGATCACGGCGAAGCGCGACGCGTGTCCGTCCCCGGATTCGAGCGGCCGGATCGCGTCCGCCACGACGGCCGACATCTCCGCGCCCTCCCAGCTCTCGCGGGTGAGCACGTCGTGGACCCGGGCGAGCGCCAGAAGCCGCGCCTCGAATGCCGCCCGGGCGGCGTCGGCCTCCGGGCCTTCCAGACCGCGTAAGGATTGGCCGGCGATGGACTGGACGGTGGCCAGGGTATTCTTCACCCGGTGGTTCAGCTCGTGGATCAGGAGCAGCAGGTGCTCCTCGGCGAACTTCGCGTCGGTGATGTCGATGTTGCAGCCGGTGTAGCCGAGGAAGTTCTGGTCGTCGTCGAGGCGCGGCACGCCCTCGCACCGGAGCCAACGCACGGCCCCGCCCCGGTCGATGACCCGCACCTCGGTGCGGAACGGCGCGCGGGCCTCGAAGGCCTCTGCGAACGCCGCGCGGAAATGCTCGAGGTCGTCCGCGTAGACGATCCGCTCCCAGCCCTCGTTGGTGAGCTCGGCCGCCGGGATCCCGAACATGTGCTCGAAATGCAGGTTGGCGAAGCTGACCCCGCCGGATTCGTCGGTCATCCAGATCAGCGCCGGTGCTGAATCGGCCATGTGGCGGAACCGCGCCTCGCTCTCGCTCAGCGCGGTGAGGCCGCGGCGGGTATCGGCCAGCGCCCGGTCGCGCTCCGCCTCGCGAGTGCGCAGGCGCAGGGACGCGTCCGACAGCACCGCCCCGAGCCGCTGGATCTCGTGGACCGGCGACGGCACCCGGGGGATCGCCTCGCCCCGCGAGAGCGCCGGGCCCGAGGCCGCCAGCAGCCGCAGCGGTCGCGACACCCGGGACCAGAGGTTGACCGCCAGGACCGACGACGTGGCGAGCACCAGGAGGCCGAACCCCGCGAACGCCCAGATCCACCGGCGCACCCGGGCGTCGACGAGCGCCTGCGGGATGCTGGTGGCGACCATCCAGCCGGTCAGGCGCGAGCGCGCCTCGATCACCACAACGGGCTTATGCTGGCGGTCCTGGCCCTCCCACACCCCCGGCGTCGCGGTCTGGACCTGGCGCAGGCTCGCGAGCCGGGGCTTGCCGACAACCGCATCCGGGTCCGGCAACCGGGCCAGGACCGTCCCGGCCCGGTCCGAGATACCGGTGGTCCAGCCGGGTACGACCTCGCGGGACAGAATGCCCTGGAGGCGCGACAGCGGCACCGTGAAGCTCAGGAGGTAGGCGACCTCGCCCTCGACCATGACGGGCACGCCGACCGCGTAGGTGGCCTCGTTCGGGGTCGGGCCCGGGACGTAGCCGCTGACCATGGCGCGCTGGGCGCCCTGCGCCAGTTCCGGATCGAACGGGAGCGGCATCATCGGCATCGGCGCGCCCCGCGGCACGCCGGTGTTCACGACCTCCTGGCCGTTCGGGCGCCGCAGCAGAACGTCGAGGTCGATCGACTCGCGCACCAGGCGCGCCTGCGCGTCGAACGCCTCGAAGTCGCCCTGCCGGATCCGCGGCGAGGTCGCCAGCGTCTGGAGCACCGAGACGAGGCCGGCGGTGTCGCGGTCGAGCGACAGGCCGATGCCGCGCACGTTCTCGCGTGCGTCCTGCTCGAACCGCGCCCGCTCGGCCGAGGCGTAGCGCATCAGCAGGATGCTGGTGAACAGCAGCCCGGGGCCGATCAGCGCCACAACCAGTGCGATCAGGTAGACCTGCGTGGAGAACCCGTTGCGCCCGAACCGGTGCATCCGGCGCGACAGCCACGACCGGCGCGCGGGAAGGACCGCCGGGAGGTTCGCGCCCTCGGCGTCCTGTTCCGGGCTCAAGCGGCGCCCGTCCCCGGCACGCGGTGCCCCGCGGGCTCCTCGCCGTTCCCTCGCTTCATGACCGGTCGATATGGCCGAGATCGCGCCCCGGGTCGAGGTGGTCGCGCACCCGTTGCTTGAGGGCTTTGACGTCCGGAAACCCGCCGTCGCGGACCCGCTCCCATAGGAGGATCCCGGCGATCTCGATCCGGAACGCACCGCCCGTGGCGGGCACGAGGGCGACCTCGCCGAGATCGTCGCGGAATGTCGAGAGCAGCTCCTGCGCCATCCAGGCGGAGCGCAGCAGCCAGTTGCACTGCGTGCAATAGGTGATCGCGACGCGCGGCCCGGCCGGGCGCAGGCCGTCCTCCCTGGTCACGTCGCTGTCGGACGGATCGCCCGCTTGCTTCTCGTGCATGCGGCCACAGCGCATTGCGGCGCCGTCCTTGTCAACCTCGCCCACCGGAACGGCGCGCGCGGCGCTTGACGTTTCGGGTCGGCGCGCCCTAGAAGGCCCGGCATCCGGTCGCGGCCTGCTTCAGGCACGTACGACCGCGGTGGTTCCGCCCCCGGGCGGCACACCGGCACGGACGGTTAGCACAGCGGTAGTGCGTTCCCTTCACACGGGAAAGGTCGCAGGTTCGATCCCTGCACCGTCCACCATTCTTCCCTCCCCGCTGCCCACCTCCCCGAAGGTCCGACCCGCCGGACGCGGGCGTCGGTTTGCCACCTGAAACGCCCGTGCTAAGGCCGCTGGATCGGTGAACGCACAAGCTTCGACCCGGCCTCAACCGGGCAAGGCGGCACGAGCAGGGTAAGGGCGGGAACAGCCATGAAGGACATCCTCGACAAGCTCGCTGAGCGGCGGGCCCAGGCGCGTCTGGGCGGCGGCGAGAAGCGCGTCGAGGCCCAGCACAACCGCGGCAAGCTCACGGCGCGCGAGCGGATCGAACTCCTCCTCGACCACGGGTCGTTCGAGGAGTTCGATATGTTCGTGCAGCACCGCTCCACCGATTTCGGCATGGAGAAGCAGAAGGTGCCCGGCGACGGCGTGGTCACCGGCTGGGGCACGATCAACGGCCGCACGGTCTTCCTGTTCTCGAAGGACTTCACGGTGTTCGGCGGCTCCCTGTCGGAAGCGCACGCGCAGAAGATCGTGAAGGTGCAGGACATGGCGCTAAAGATGCGCGCCCCGATCATCGGCATCTTCGACGCCGGCGGCGCCCGCATCCAGGAGGGCGTCGCGGCGCTCGGCGGCTACGGCGAGGTGTTCCGCCGGAACGTCATGGCCTCGGGCGTGATCCCGCAGATCTCGGTGATCATGGGCCCGTGCGCGGGCGGCGACGTCTACTCGCCGGCCATGACCGACTTCATCTTCATGGTCCGCGACACGAGCTACATGTTCGTGACCGGCCCCGACGTGGTAAAGACCGTCACCAACGAGGTCGTGACCGCGGAGGAACTCGGCGGCGCCAAGGTCCACACCAGCAAGTCCTCCATCGCGGACGGCGCCTTCGAGAACGACGTCGAGGCGATCCTGCAGATCCGCCGCCTGCTCGACTTCCTGCCGGCCAACAACATCGAGGGCGTGCCGGAACTCGAGAGCTTCGACGACGTCGACCGGCTCGACATGTCGCTCGACACTCTGATCCCCGACAACCCGAACAAGCCCTACGACATGGGCGAGCTGATCCGCCGGGTCGTCGACGAGGGCGACTTCTTCGAGATCCAGGCGGCCTACGCCCGCAACATCATGACCGGGTTCGGCCGGATCGAGGGCCGCACCGTCGGGTTCGTCGCCAACCAGCCGATGGTGCTGGCCGGGGTTCTGGATTCGGATGCGTCCCGCAAGGCCGCGCGGTTCGTGCGCTTCTGCGACGCCTTCGCGATCCCGATCGTCACCTTCGTGGACGTGCCGGGCTTCCTGCCGGGCACCGCGCAGGAATATGGCGGGCTGATCAAGCACGGCGCCAAGCTGCTGTTCGCCTATTCCCAGGCGACGGTGCCGCTGGTGACGATCATCACCCGCAAGGCCTTCGGCGGCGCCTACGACGTGATGGCCTCCAAGCACGTCGGCGCCGACCTGAACTATGCCTGGCCCACCGCGCAGATCGCCGTGATGGGCGCCAAGGGCGCGGTGGAGATCATCTTCCGCAGCGAGCTCGGCGACCCGGACAAGATCGCCGCCCGCACCGGCGAATACGAGGACCGCTTCCTGTCGCCGTTCGTGGCGGCAGAGCGCGGCTACATCGACGAGGTGATCATGCCCCACTCGACCCGCAAGCGGATCGCCCGGGCGCTGGGAATGCTCCGCACCAAGGAGATGGAGCAGCCCTGGAAGAAGCACGACAACATCCCGCTCTGAGGCGGAGAAGCGGGTCGGCGGCTCCGGTCGCCGACCTGACGTCGTGCAGGCCGACACCTTACCGGATGCGGCTGATCCAGCCGATGTGGAAGACGTGTCGCGCCTCAGCTCCGGTCGCTGTGCTCGATCACCGCGCACAGCGTCAGCGAACCCTTGTCGGGCGAGACCATGGCCGAGCAGGTGATCCGGGCGCCGCCCAGGTCGACGTTGCTGTGGCGCAGGCGGACGGACGCGGCCTGGGCCTTGTGCGCCGCCTCGGTGATGGTCGCGGCATCAATGCCGGTCACGGCGTGGCCGGCCCGTCCGAAGGTCTCGAAATACACCTCCGGGGGACTGGCCCCGCGATACTGCGCGCCGACCGAGGACAGGTCCGGGCTGCTGCAGGCGAGCGACAGGGTCATGTCGGGGCCGTCCGCGAAGCTGGCGTAGTCGCTGCGCCGCTCCGTCACCTTCGCGGCGGTCGCCGCCGTCACCTTGTCGATCAGGGTGTCGCAGGATTGGGCCCGAGCCGTGCCGGAGCCGGCTGCGAGGATCGTGAGGGCGAGGACGGGAAGGAGCGTGCGCATGGCCGATAGCTAGCGCAGCGCGAACACGAAAGACGCGTGGCGCGGCGTTCAGGCGCGGGGTGGCTCGGCGGCGCCGCCAAGTTCGAGAAGAACGATCTCCGGCGGCACGCCGAAGCGCACCGGGATCCGGCTCATGCCGAAGCCGCCGGACACGATCAGGTGGCGCCCGTCCTGGATGACGTGGCCATAGGCGTAATCGTGGCCCCGGACCCGCCGGATCGCCGGGGAATGGCCGAACAGCCGGACCTGGCCGCCGTGGGTGTGGCCGGAGAGCGTCAGCGAGACCCGGTCGGGGACGGCGGCGAAGATGTTGGGCTCGTGGGCCATGAGGATCACCGGCGCGTCGTCGGTGATCGTCCCGAGGGTGGCGGGCAGGTCGTCGAGTCCCTCGTCCTGGCTGTTGTAGAACGGCTGCTGGTCGGCGAGGCCGGCGAGCCAGAACGGACGCCCGTCCTTCACCAGCCGCAGCGTCTCGTTCTCCATCACCGGGATGCCGCGGGCCTCCAGCAGATGCTTCACCGCGGGCGAGCCGCGGCGGGAGCGCTGGACGGCGTGATCGTCCCACCAATCGTGGTTGCCCAGGATGGCGTGGGTGCCGAGCGGCGCCTTCAATCCCTCGACCATCCGGGCGAATTGCGCGAGTGGGAGCTTGCGCCACGCGATCTTGCCGGCCGGGTAGTCGCCGAGCATCAGCACGAGGTCGGGCTTCAGGGCATTGGTGGCATCGATGATCTCCGCCACCCGATCGAACGGCATGTACGGCTCGCAGATGTGGAAATCCGCCAGCACCGCCACGCGCAGGTGCAGGGCGGGGTCCCAGCGCGGCAGGACCGGTGCGTAGGTCGTCACCACCAGCCTGTGCAGCGGCTCGACGTCGAAGGCGTAGACGCCCGTCCCGGCGAGCAGGCCGGCGCCGGCGCCCAGCCCGGTCAGGAACTGCCGGCGGCTCGGCACGATCAGCATGGAGATGTCCGTCGGTGTGGAAGGGTCCGGCACCCGCGCCGGACCGGGAGCGCGTCTAGGCGTCCAGTCCGGCGAAACCGGGGCGGTATCGCGCCGGGCGGACCCTCGCACGAAGCCGGTTCAGCAAGTCTAAAACCTGTCCCGGAGCAATGGCCTGCGGCCGCAGGCAGGCTATAAGATCTGGCATACGCCCCAAGAAACGTCCGGATCCCAATGTTGAACCGTCCCCTGCGCATCGGCACCCGCGGCAGCCCGATGGCGCTCGCACAGACCGGGATGGTGCGCGACAAGATCGTGGCGGCCAATCCCGGGCTGGAGACCGAACTCGTGGTGGTCACCACGGTGGCCGACAAGATCCTGGATCGCCCGCTCTCCGAGATCGGCGGCAAGGGGTTGTTCACCAAGGAACTCGAGCAGGCCCTGTTCGCCGATGAGGTCGATGTCGCGGTCCACTCCATGAAGGACGTGGAGACCTGGCTGCCGGACGGGCTGGTGATCGCCTGCATCCTGGAGCGCGACGACCCGCGCGACGCGTTCCTGTCACCGCATGCGGACGGGCTCGCGGGCCTTCCGCACGGCGCACGGGTCGGCACCTCGTCGCTGCGGCGGGGCGCGCAGGTGCTGATACACCGGCCGGACCTGAAGGTCGTGCCGCTGCGCGGCAACGCCAACACCCGGATGCGCAAGCTGGAATCCGGCGAATGCGACGCGACGCTGCTGGCGCTCGCCGGGCTGCAGCGCCTCGGCCTTCAGGACATGGCGCGCAGCGTCCTCTCGGTCGAGGAGATGCTGCCCGCGGTGGCGCAGGGCGCCCTCGGGATCGAGTGCCGGGCCGACGACGCGGCGGTTCGCGCCCTGCTGGCGCCGATCGCCTGCGCCCGCACCACCACCGTGATCGCGGCCGAGCGGGCGCTGCTCGCCGAACTCGACGGCTCATGCCGGACGCCGATCGCCGCACTGGCGCAGATCGAAGGCGATACCCTCACGCTCGACGGTCTGCTGTTCCTGCCCGACGGCAGCCGGCACTGGTCGGTCTCCCGGCAGGGCCCGGCCACGGAGGCCGAGCGGATCGGCCGCGAGGCCGGCGCCGTGCTGAAGGAGGCCGCCGGGGACACCTACACGCACCACCTGCAATAGGCAGGGAGCCACATCGCGGATCTGCAGGGGCGCGGGACAAGCCACGCGAGAGGAGCAGGATTACTCTGGCTCGTCACCCCGCTCGCGATCCCTGCGGATGCTGCGGCGGACGGCGATGAGCTGCCAGAGGCCGATCCCGAAGGCGAGCGCGAAGACCAGCCCGATATCGAAGGCCGCGAACAGGCCGTCGCTCATCGGCACGCCTCACGACGGCGCGGAGCGGCCGAAGGCCTCGCGCTCGCGCATCCGCTCGATCAGTTCCAGCACGTGCGCGACCCGGCCGCCGACATCCCACCAGGGCCGCAGCACGGAGTGCCTGCGATCCGGCATCGGGGGCTGATTCAGCACGGCGTCGATCAGGAACGCCACCTGCGGCAATGGTGGCGCCGCGAGGCTGGGTGTCGCCGGACCGGAGCGCAGGGCGCGGGCGATCAGGGCGAGCTTGCGGGGCGTCCCGACCCGGGCCCGGGTGCGGACGGAATCGTAGCCTTGCAGCGCCACGACCCGGCCGATCTCGGCATAGATCAGGGCAGCGGAGCGGATCGCGGGGCGGCAGGGGGATGGCAGCGCCGCGATGCCGGCCCCGGCTCGCCGGTACAGGCCATCGGCCTCGGTGAGCAATCGGGCCACGATGCCGGCGAGCGCCGGGCTGGGCTGCGGATCGGCCAGGAAGGCGTCCGGGTCGAGCCCCGCCTCGTTCATCCAGTCGAGCGGCAGGTAGAGCCGGCCCATCCGGGCATCCTCGCCGACATCGCGGGCGATGTTGGTGAGTTGCATGGCGGCGCCGAGATCGCAGGCGCGGGCGAGCGCGTCGGGGGAGCGCGCGCCCATGATCAGCGCCATCATGGCCCCGACCGAGCCCGCGACCCGGGCCGCGTAGGCATGGAGCGCCGCGATGTCGGCGTAGCGCCGGCCCTCGGCGTCCCAGGCGAAGCCCTCGATCAGCGCGTAGGGCAGCGCCTCGGGGATCGCGTAGGCGCCGACGATCTCCGAAAACGCCCGGTCGGCGGGCGCGTCGGCGGGGTTGCCGGCGTAGGCCCGTGCGACCCGGTCGCCGAGGCGCACCACGGCGTCGCGGCGAGCGGACGGGTCGGCGGCCTCGTCGACGAGGTCGTCCGACAGCCGGCAGAAGGCGTAGAGCCCGTTGGCCGCCTCGCGGACCTCGCCGGGCAGCAGCCGGCCGGCCGCGAAGAAGCTCTTCGAGCCGGCGCGGATCGCCTGCCGACAGGCTGTGCGGTCGGCGGCCGCGGCGAATTCAGGCGGAAACGCGGGCATCCGGGACCACAAGATCGAGGATTCGGGCAGAGGAGAGCACGCCGGGCAGGCCGGCGCCCGGATGGGTACCGGCGCCGACCAGGTAGAGGTTGCGCACGTCGCTCGACCGGTTGTGCGGGCGGAACCACGCGGATTGCGTCAGCACCGGCTCCAGGCCGAAGCCGGATCCCCGATAGCTCTGGAAGTCGTCCTGGAATTCCATCGGCGTCGTCACCTTCGAGGTGACGATGGCCTCCGAAAGGCCCGGCATCACGCTGGATTCGAGCATCTCGGCGATCCGGCGCCGGTACGGCTCGGCCAACGCACGCCAATCCTGGCCGCCGGCCAGGTTCGGCACGGGGGCCAGCACGTAGAAGGCGTCGCAGCCGGGCGGCGCGAGGCTCGGATCCGTGGCGGTGGGCCGGTGCAAGTAGAGGCTCGCATCGTCGGCCAGCACCTTGCGGTCGAAGATGTCGGAGAGCAGCCCGCGATAGCGCGGACCGAGCAGGATCGTGTGGTGGGCGACGTCCGGATAGCGACGCTTGGTGCCGAAATACCAGACGAACAGGCCCATGGAGGAACGCGCCCGCTGCAGCCGCCCGGGGCTCCAGCGCCGGGGCTTCGGCAGCAGCCGCGCATGCGTCACCGCCGAATCGGCGTTCGAGACCACGAGGTCGGCCGCGATCGTCTCGCCGCCCGCAAGCTCGACCCCGGTGGCGGTCCCGTTCTCCACGCGGATGCGGGCGACGTCGACGCCGAGCCGGACCCGCCCGTTCTGGCCGCGAATCAACCGGACGAGCCCATCGACCAGCTTGCCGGTGCCGCCCATGGCGAAGTGCACGCCCCAGCGCCGCTCGAGGTCGGCGATCAGGCAGTAGATCGCGCTGGCCCGGAACGGATTGCCGCCGATCAGCAGCGGGTGGAAGCTGAACACGGTGCGCAGCCGCTCGTCGCGGACGAAGCGCGCCACCACGTCGTGGACCGAGCGGTGGCCCGACAGGCGCAGAAGGTCCGGGGCGATCTTGAGCATCGACCCGATGCTGCCGAACGGGACGTGCCCGAGCTGCTCGAAGCCGATGCGGCAGACCGAGCGGCTGTGCGCCATGAAGCGTTCGTAGCCGGCGACGTCGTCCGGGGCGAAGCGCGCCACCTCGGCCCGCATTCGCTCGGGATCGCCGCTGTATTCGAAGGTTTCACCGTCGGCGAAGCGGATCCGGTAGAACGGGTCGATCGGCACCAGGGCGACATCGTCGGAGAGGCGCCGGCCGGCGAGCTGCCACAGCTCCTCGAACAGCTGCGGCGCGGTGACGATGGTCGGCCCGGCATCGAAGGTGAAGCCGTCCTGCCGGTGGACCCGGGCGCGGCCGCCCGGCTGCTCCAGGCGTTCCAGCACGGTGACCCGGTAGCCCCGCGCGCCGAGCCGGACGGCCGCGGCGAGACCGCCGAAGCCTGAGCCGACGACGACCGCGTGCGGTCGCCGATCCGTCTCGTGCCGCCCCGACTGCTCGACCGCGAGTGTCAACATAACTTGACACTATGCCGGGGAATTTCCCGGGCGCAAGGCCGAAACGTCGTTCCGGCCCCGCGGCGTCGTATCGCCGTCAGAACTCGCCGGCCAGACCGGCGCGGACACCGACGTTGCTCTCGCCCGCGTAGGCGACGCCGGCCGTGACCGCGATCGGCACGCAGCAGGTCGGCAGCCGGTGCGCCACGGCGACGCCGCCTGCCCATTCGCCGCGATAGGTCGCGCCGTTGGTGGCCCAGGTGGTCTTGCCGGGAGCCGAGGGCATGGGTGCGGTCGCCATCGCGATCGCCATGGCCACGCCCTGCCGCGACTCCTTGCGGGTCTGGACCGCGTAGCGCTGCATCGTGTCGGTCTTGGCCTCCAAGTTGTTGACCTGGGACTGAACCGAATCGATCCGGTTGCCCAGCCCGGCGATGGTCGAGGGGCCGTAGGCCGAGGCCGCGAGGTTGCCGCTGGCGTCCGTGGTCACGAAGGCCGTCGCCCCGCTCTGCGCCGCCGCACTCGCCTGCGAGGCGACGCCCGCCAGGGTGTAGGTGTTGGCCGCGTTGCCGATCGCCACCTGGTTGGCCTGGGTGGTCTTGACGTTGGCCCCGATGGCGATGGTGTTCGCCTGGTTGGCGGCCGCGCCGTTGCCCAACGCGACGCTGTTGTTGCCCGCAGCCGAGGCCGCCGCGCCGATCGCGGTGGATCCCGTGCCGGTCGCGCCGGCGACGAAGCCGAGCGCCGTGCTGCCCGCTCCGGACGCCGCGGATGCGGTGCCGACCGCCGTGCCGCCCAACCCCTGTGCGCTCGCCGCGTAGCCGACGGCGACGCTGCCGGTGTTGACTGCGGATGCCCCGGTTCCGACCGCGGTCGACGCCGTCCCGGCCGCGCTCGATCCGAAGCCCACCGCGATGGCATCGCCGCCCACGGCGACGGGGGCCGCGAGGGCGCTGGTGTTGTTGGCCGCGATCCCCGTGGCGCTCGACAGCTGCGAGAGCCGCAGGTCGGCGATGAAGGTCTGGCCCTGGGACTGCGTGACGTTGCCGGTCACGATGTAGATGCCCTGTCCGCTGCCGCCGCCGCCACCGCCAGCGGTCCCGCCCGCGCCACCGGCCCCCGGCGCCGCCCGCACCCCCAGCACCGCCTGCTCCGCCGGTACCGCCACCGGTCCCGCCACCGCCGGTACCGCCGCCGCCGGCGATTCCGCCGACGGTGCCGAGGTACAGTCCGGTCCCGAGCAGGCCCTGACCGGGGCCGGTGGTCCCGACCAGCAGGCCGGTCCCGAGGACGCCGCCGCTGGTGCTGCCGACATTCAGGCCCGTGCCGAGGACGCCGGTTCCGGGGTTGGTTGTGCCGACGGTCACGCCGGTCCCGAGAACACCGCCGCCGGTGCTGCCGACATTCAGGCCTGTGCCGAGGACGCCGGTGCCCGGATTGGTGGTGCCGACGGTCACGCCGGTCCCGAGAACACCGCCGCCGGCGGTGCCGACATTCAGGCCGGTGCCGAGGATGCCGGTGCCGGGATTCGTGGTGCCGACCGTTATTCCGGTTCCCAGGATACCGCCTCCGGTTGTATCAAGGGTCCCACGGAGAAGTTGCGCCTGCGCCGGGGCGACGACCGGGAGGGCGAGCAGGGTGCCGGCCAGAAGGGGGGCGATGCGCCCGGACGTCCGGCGCAGGGCGGCATTCGATGTCCGCGGCCCAGCCGGGACGTCGGTCGAGTTACGCATCTCAGACTCCATTGCTGCGCGGCCCGGTCGCTTCCACCCCGATCCTGAAGTCCGGTGGGCGCTAGGCTGGTACCGGCACACCTTCTGGTAGAATGCTTAACACCAACTTTCGGTTGTATTTGTATTCGCCACTTCGCGTTTGACGCGGTATCCGCCGTCTCGAGGCGGCTGAGACGCCGCGCGCCTCAGAAAATCCGCCTTTCCGCGACGATATCCGCCCCAGACGGGGGTATGCTGGCCAAGCGAGCGCTGGCCGCAGGGATTGGACGCGTGATGGACGGGCGGGACAGGACCATCTTCGTGGCGGGGCACCGCGGGATGGTGGGATCAGCGATCGTGCGCCGGCTGCGGGAGCTGGGCTACGGGCGCATCCTCACGGCGGACCGGCAGGCCCTCGACCTGCTCGACCAGGCCGCGGTCCGGGCCTTCTTCGCCCAGAACCGGATCGACATGGTCTACCTCGCCGCCGCCAAGGTCGGCGGCATCCACGCCAACAACACCTACCCGGCCGAGTTCATCCACGAGAACCTGCTGATCCAGGCGAACCTGATCCACGCCGCGCACGTGGCCGACGTCGACCGGCTGCTGTTCCTGGGCTCGTCCTGCATCTACCCGAAGCACGCCGAGCAGCCGATGCGCGAGGACGCGCTGCTGACCGGGATCCTCGAGCCGACCAACGAGCCCTACGCGATCGCCAAGATCGCCGGGATCAAGATGTGCGAGAGCTACAACCGCCAGTACGGGCGCCGCTACCGCAGCGTGATGCCGACCAACCTGTATGGGCCGAACGACAACTTCCATCCGCAGAACGCCCACGTGCTGCCGGCGCTGATGCGGCGCCTGCACGAGGCCAAGCAGGCGGGCAGCGCCTCCGTCACCGTCTGGGGCACCGGCCGGGCGATGCGCGAGTTCCTGCACGTGGACGACATGGCACGCGCCAGCGTGTTCGTGATGGAGCTGGACGATGCGGTCTACGCCGCCAACACCCGGCCGGACCTGTCGCACATCAACGTCGGCACCGGCGCGGATTGCACCATCCGTGAACTGGCCGAGGCGCTGGCCCGGGTGATCGGCTACGCGGGCCGCCTGGAATTCGACGCGACGAAGCCCGACGGGACGCCGCGCAAGCTCATGGATGTCTCGCGCCTGCGCGCCATGGGCTGGCGGCCGGAGATCGATCTCGAACGCGGTCTCCAGCAGACCTACGGGTGGTTCCTGGAGAATCACGCCACGCTGCGCGGCTGACGCGCGGACGCATCACGAAACCGCATCCGACCGGGTGGGAGAACCAGCATGGCCCAACGGGCCCCCGACGACATCGAGCAGGCTCGGCGCCGCACGTTCCTCCGTGACTTCCACAACTTCGATTCGAATATCCGTTTCCCGGCACCCTATACCCAGTTCGCCGGCAAGCCACTGTCGGCCGCGGCGGGGCAGAACTGGCGCTACGACGCGCTGGGCTACCGGAACGACATGCACGCGGAGCCACGCTCGCCCACGGAGACGCTGCGCGTGTTCGTGGTCGGCGACAGCACCCTGATCGACGGCCAGGTCTTCGCCGACACCATCCCGGGCCGATTGGAGACCGGGCTGAAGCGCCTGCACGGCGACGGGGCCCGGGTCTACAATTTCGGCGCGACGTCCGCCTGCCTGAATCAGATGATCGCACTGATCACGACGCGGCTGATGGACCTTCAGCCCGATGTAATCTTCGTGATCGGCGGCGCCACCGACGTCTTCCAACCCTGGAGCTTCGATCCGCGCGCCGGCTACCCGTACAATCACTTCGCCAACGAGTGCCTGTACGACTACTTCTTCAACACGACGAAGTCCGGCGCGGACGCCGAGGACCTGAGCTACGACAGCCTGCAGGCGTTGATCTTCGGCCGGCTCGACAACCTTCGCGCGCTGACCAACTGGCAATCCGACATTTGGGAATGGGAGGTCGTCCGTCAGTTCGAGTTGGCGCTAAAGCGCCTCGCCCGGCTGTCCGGGGGCATCGGCGCGCCGTTGCGGTTCCTCCTGCAGCCGGCGATCGTGCGCAAGACCGAGCGAGTCGGCGACGAGCAGAACACCGCGTCGGCTGAGTTCTTGGGATATCTCGACCGTCAATACACCCGGATCGAGCAGGTTCTGGGCCGGCTCGACGCCGATGGCCTCACGCAAGGGCCGTTCACGACCCGAGACCTCAGCCGGATCTTCGAGTCCGATACGCGCGCCCTGTTCACCGACATCGTCCATGTCGGCTCGGAGGGCCGGCAGGCGATCGCCGACCGCCTGGCCGCCGAGGTCGCGGAGGTGCTCGGCCTCCCCGTGGAGGCGTAGGCGTTGGTCGCGCCGATCGTATTCATCGGGGACTCGATCACCGAAGCCTGGGGCTTCCACCGGGCCGAGACCTTCGCGGCCCACGACCTGGTTCCCCGGGGCGGGTCCGGCCAGACGGCGCGCTGGATCACCATGCGGTTCCGCCGCGACCTGGAGGAGACCGGCGCCCGGGGCGTCCACCTCCTCTGCGGCGTCAACGATATCGGGCGCAACGAGGGGTTCTTCGTTCCCGCCGACGAGATCGCCCGGACGCTGGCCGGCATGCTCGACGAGGCCCGGGCCATGGGCGTGTCGGCCTGGGTCGGCTCGATCATGCCGGCCGCCCGGATCCCGTGGAACCCCACGGTCCCGGACGCACCGGCGATGATCGCCGCCGTTAATGCCTGGCTCCGCGAACACGCGCACGAGCACGGCGCGACCTTCATCGACTACCACGCGGTGCTGGCGGACGGATCCGGGGCGCTGCGCAGGGCCTACACCACCGACGGCCTCCATCTCAGCCCGGCAGGCTACAAGGCGATCGAGCCGCTGATGCTGTCGGCTTTGGGGCGAGCGCCTGCGGGGGATACGGTTCAGGCTTTCAGCGGCACGAAGCCACGCTCATTCGGTGGGTCGCGCCTCGTAGCGATTGCTGCCGCGGTTGCCATCGTGATCACCGGCGCGGCCCTCGTGCTCGCGCTGCGCTGATTGGAACGCTCTTTCGATCGCGCGCCTGTCGATTCCGGAATCGCTCAAGCTTCAGGCCCGTCATCCCGGGGCCGCGAAGCGGAGCCCGGGATTCACAATCGCCGACCGGTCAAGGTCCTGCCCCGACCGCCGCTCCGCGTTCCGGGTTCGCCTGCGGCGCCCAGGAATGACAGTGCGCGTGATGCGGAGGCCGTTCCCGTCGGGATCGTCCCGCCAACCGCAAAACATCACACCCGCCGCACCGCCCCGTGCGCCGCGCTGGTGGTCAGCATCGCGTAGGCGCGAAGCGCCGTGGTGACCTTGCGCTTGCGCGGGCTCGCCGGCTGCCAGCCGGCGGCGTCCTGCTCGGCACGGCGCCGCTCCAATTCGGCGGGTTCGACGACGAGGTCGATGGAGCGGGCCGGGATGTCGATGGCGATGGTGTCGCCGTCGCGCACCAGGCCGATCAGGCCGCCCTCGGCCGCCTCCGGGGAGACGTGGCCGATCGACAGGCCGGACGACCCCCCCGAGAAGCGGCCGTCGGTGACCAGCGCGCAGGCTTTGCCGAGGCCCTTCGATTTCAGGTAGCTCGTGGGGTAGAGCATCTCCTGCATGCCGGGGCCGCCGCGCGGGCCCTCGTAGCGGATCAGCACGACCTCCCCGGCCGTGACCTTGCCGTTGAGGATCCCGTCCACCGCGGCGTCCTGGCTCTCGAACACCCGGGCGGTCCCCGTGAAGGTCAGGATCGAGGCGTCGACGCCCGCCGTCTTCACGATGCAGCCCTGCTCGGCGAGGTTTCCGTAGAGCACCGCCAGGCCGCCATCCCGCGAATAGGCATGGGCGGCCTCGCGGATCACCCCGCCCTCCCGGTCGAGGTCGAGTTCGTCGAAGCGGGATTCCTGGCTGAACGCAACCTGGGTCGGCACGCCCCCGGGGGCTGCGCGGTAGAAGCTCTGGACCGAGGCGCTGGGCGTGCCGCGGACGTCCCAGCGGGCCAGCGCCGCGCCGAGGGTCCCGGCGGCGACGTTGCCGACCTCGGTTTCGATCAGCCCCGCCCGGTCGAGCTCGCCCAGGATGGCCATGATCCCGCCGGCCCGGTGCACGTCCTCCATGTGGACGTTGGCCACCGCCGGGGCGACCTTGCACAGGACCGGCACCCGCCGCGACAGCCGGTCGATATCGGCCATGGTGAACGGCACCTCGCCCTCGTGGGCGGCGGCCAGCAGGTGGAGCACCGTGTTGGTCGAGCCGCCCATGGCGATGTCCAGGGTCATGGCGTTCTCGAACGCCGTGACGCTCGCCACCGCGCGGGGCAGCACGCTCGCGTCGTCCTGCTCGTAGTGGCGGCGGGCGAGGTCCACGATCAGGTGGCCGGCCTCCACGAACAGCCGCTTGCGGTCGGCATGGGTCGCTAGCACGGAGCCGTTGCCCGGCAGCGCCAGACCCAGCGCCTCGGTCAGGCAGTTCATCGAGTTGGCCGTGAACATGCCCGAGCAGGAGCCGCAGGTCGGGCAGGCCGAACGCTCGATCACCGCGACGTCTTCGTCCGAGATCCGGTCGTCGGCCGCCGCGATCATCGCGTCGACCAGATCGACCTTCTTGGCGATGCCGGGCAGCTGGACCTTGCCGGCCTCCATCGGACCGCCCGAGACGAACACCGTCGGGATGTTGAGCCGCAGGCAGGCCATGAGCATGCCGGGAGTGATCTTGTCGCAATTCGAGATGCATACCATCGCGTCCGCGCAGTGCGCGTTGACCATGTACTCGACGGAATCGGCGATCAGCTCCCGGGACGGCAGCGAGTAGAGCATGCCGTCGTGGCCCATCGCGATGCCGTCATCGACCGCGATGGTGTTGAACTCCTTGGCGACGCCGCCGGCCTTCTCGATCTCCCGGGCGACCAGCTGGCCGAGATCCTTGAGGTGGACGTGGCCGGGCACGAACTGGGTGAACGAGTTCACGACGGCGATGATCGGCTTGCCGAAATCGCCGTCCTTCATGCCGGTGGCGCGCCAGAGGCCGCGGGCGCCGGCCATGTTGCGGCCATGTGTGGTGGTGCGGGAACGATAGACGGGCATCGCGCGGTTCAATCGGTTCGGAAGCGGATCTCTCAAAGGTAGGGGCTTCTGCGCCCGCCGACGCGTCGCTGCAAGCGTCGCCGAACCGGTCGCCACCGTGTCATGCTCCCGGCGGATACCGGGACGCGAGAGAGGCGAATCGTACGATGGACCGAGTGGATTTCCTGCGGCGGGCCATCGACCAGGGCCAGGGCCGGACCGAGGCCGACCTCGTGCTCAAGGGCGGACGCTTCCTCGATCTCGTCACCGGCGACCTCGTCGCCTCCGATATCGCGATCTGCGGCGACCGGATCGTCGGCACCTTCGGCAGCTATCGCGGCCGCCGCGAGATCGATATCGCCGGCAAGGTCGTGGTGCCGGGCTTCATCGATACGCATTTCCACGTCGAATCCTCGCTGATGCCGCCGCAGGAATTCGAGCGCTGCGTCCTGCCCCATGGCGTCACGACCGGCTTGTGCGACCCGCACGAGATGGCGAACGTGCTGGGAACCGAAGCGTTCGCGTGGTTCCTGGCCTCGTCCGAGACCCTGGCGATGGACCTGCGGGTCCAGCTCTCGTCCTGCGTGCCGGCCACCGACCACCTCGAGACCTCGGGCGCCCGGATCGGGGTGGCCGACCTGCTGCCCTTCGCGGGCCATCCCAAGGTGATCGGGCTCGCCGAGTTCATGAATTTCCCGGGCGTGCTCGCCGCGGACCCGGGCGTGCTGGAAAAGCTCGCGGCGTTCCAGGGCCGGCTGATCGACGGCCACGCGCCGCTGCTGCGCGGGAGCGCGCTCAACGGCTACATCGCAGCCGGCATCCGCACCGAGCACGAGGCGACCACGCCCGAAGAGGCGATGGAAAAACTGTCCAAGGGCATGACCGTGCTGATCCGCGAGGGCTCGGTCTCCAAGGACCTGCACGCCCTGGCGCCGATCCTCACCGAGCGCACGGCACCGTTCCTGGCCTTCTGCACGGACGACCGGAACCCCCTCGACATCGCCGAAGAGGGCCACCTCGACTACGTCATCCGCACCGCGATCGCGCTGGGCGCACCGCCGCTGGCGGCCTACCGGGCGGCGTCCTGGTCGGCGGCCCGGGCGTTGGGGCTGCACGACCGCGGCCTGGTGGCGCCGGGCCAGCGAGCCGACCTCGTCGTCCTCGACGATTTCCTCGACTGTCGCGTCGCCCGGGTCTTCAGCGCCGGGCGACTGGTGGAGGACGCGCTGTTCGCCGACCGGCCCGCGATCCAGCCGATCGGCCGGAACAGCCTGCGGGCCCGCCGGGTGACGGCGGCGGATTTCGCGGCCCCCGGTTCCGGGCCATCGACGCCGGTGATCGGCGTGGTGCCGGGCAAGCTCATCACCCTGCGGCACGACCTGTCGCTGCCCTACAGCGCAGGCGAGCGCCGGATCGACCTGGATCAGGACGTCATCAAGGTCGCGGTGGTGGAGCGCCACGGGAAGACGCCGCCGGGGGAGCGGGGCATCGGCGTGGCGTTCGTGAAGGGCTTCGGCCTGAAGCGCGGCGCGATCGCCTCCTCGGTCGGGCACGACAGCCACAACGTCACGGTGGTCGGCGCCGACGATGCCGACATGGCCGCGGCGGTGAACCGGCTCGGCGCCATCGAGGGCGGGTTCGTCGTGGTCGAGGGCGGCCGGGTGCTCGCCGAGATCGCCCTGCCGGTCGCCGGCTTGATGAGCCTGCTCCCGTTCGATGGGATCGGTGCCGCGCTGGTGACCCTGCGGGCGGCGGCGCGTGGCCTCGGCGTCGTCCTGCCCGAGCCGTTCCTGCAGGTCGCGTTCCTGCCGCTGCCCGTGATCCCGCACCTGAAGATCACCGACAAGGGCTTGGTGGATGTCGACCGTTTCGCGTTGATCGATCCGTGAAATAGATTGCGCGCAATCTATCTCGGTATTATATGCGGGCTGTGCCGGCCCTATATGCCGACTCCCTTCCTGTTCCTGGAGATCGCACCATGTCCGTAGACGTGAAGTACCGCACCACCGCGACCGCCACCGGAGGCCGTGACGGCGCCGCCAAGACCGCCGACGGCAGCTTCGAGGTGAAGCTCGCGACCCCGAAGGAGCTCGGCGGCGCGGGCGGTCCGGGCGCGAATCCCGAGCAGCTCTTCGCCTCCGGCTACTCGGCCTGCTTCCTGGGCGCCATGAAGGCGGTCGCCCCCTCGCTGAAGCTTAAGGTTCCGGCCGAGACCACCGTCACCGCCGATGTCGGCATCGGCCCCCGCTCCGAGGGCGGCTTCGGGATCACCGCCGACCTGACGATCAGCCTGCCGGGCCTCGACCGCGCCGAAGCGCAGAAGCTCGTGGACGCGGCCCACCAGGTCTGCCCGTACTCGAACGCCACCCGCGGCAACGTCGATGTCGGCCTGAAGCTCGCCTGAGCCGGGTCGTCCCATCCACCTCATTCCAGGGCGCGCGCAAAGCCTGCGTCTCGAAGGAGCCCTCCTCCGGGGTCGCCGCCGCTCCGGGGTGGGGTCGTGGGTGGGGTCTCTATCGAGTTGGTCGTGCCCCCACCGGTATGGCGAGCACGGCGAAGCTTTTGGGACGCGCCCTCGTTTCACGTCGCGCGTGACCCTGGGCCGCCTCGCTGCGCTCACGAGGCCGGCGAAGTTTGATCTCCGGAACCGGAATGGTCGAGCCGGCTCTCAGGCCGCCTGCGCACGCATGCAGACGCGGTCCGCCTCGTCCAACGTGACGCCCTCGAACGTCTCTCCGTTCCGCCGTCCGCACACGCGAACGATCTGGTTGGCCGTCAACGGCGAGACGCCGCGATGCGTGAAGATGCGCGGCACCCCGCCGAGCAGCATCGCGGCGAGGTTCATCAGCAGCGTCGCCTGGATCGGGCCGTGGACCACCAGGTCGGCATAGCCCTCGACGCGCGTGGCGTAGGGCTGGTCGTAGTGGAAGCGATGGCCGTTGAAGGTCATGGCCGAGTAGCGGAACAGCAGCGTCGGCGTCGCCGGCACGGCCCAGACCTGCTCGTAGGCGGCCGCGTCGTCGCGTTCGGCCGTGGCCCCGGTGCCGGTCTGCGCGCCGGCCGCCTCCCGGTAGACGATGTCCTGCCGCTCGCGGATCGCCACGCCGCTTGCCGTGGCGAGCGCGTGCTCGACCGTCACGAAGCACAGCTGCCCGCTGCGCCCCTCCTTGAACGCCACGTCGCGCACGGTCTCGGTCCGGGTGACCAGATCGCCCTCGCGCAGCTCGGCCAGCGTCTCGACTTGCCCGCCGGCCCACATCCGCCGCGGCAGGGGCACCGGCGGCAGGAACCCGCCCTTGGCGGCGTGACCGTCCGGGCCGAGGGCGTCGGCGGGCGGTGTCTCGGGGGCGAGGCACCAGTGCAGGGCCGGCGGCGCCGCCCCGTCCGGGATCGGGGCGAGATGCGGCGTGAAGGTCGCGCGGAACTCGGCGCGCAGCCGCGGCGTGACGAGATCCGAGGTCTCGCGGGTGCGGCCGATCCAGGCTTCGACGTCGGTCATGTCAGTACGCGCGCGGCAGGCCGAGCACGTGCTCGGACAGGTAGGCGAGGATCAGGTTCGTGGAGATCGGCGCGACCTGGTAGAGACGCGTCTCGCGGAACTTGCGCTCGATATCGTATTCCTCCGCGAATCCGAACCCGCCATGGGTCTGGATGCAGGCGTTGGCGGCCTCGAACGCGGCGTCGGCGGCGAGCATCTTGGCCATGTTGGCCTCCGCGCCCGGATTGGTCCCGGATTCGTAGAGGCTCAGCGCCTCGCGGACCATCAGCTCCGCCGCCCGCATGTTGGCGTAGGCTTTCGCGATCGGGAACTGCACGCCCTGGTTGGCGCCGATCGGCCGGCCGAACACCGAGCGGTCCACCGCGTAGGTCTTGGCCCGGTCGATGAACCACTTGGCGTCGCCGACGCATTCGGCGGCGATCAGGATGCGCTCGGCATTCATGCCGGACAGGATGTACCGGAAGCCTTTTCCTTCTTCGCCGATCAGGTTGACGGCCGGGACGCGGAGGTTGTCGAAGAAGACCTCCGTGGTGGCATGGTTCATCATGGTGCGGATCGGCCGGATGGTCAGGCCGTGGCCGACCGCCTCCCGCATGTCGACGAGCAGCACCGACAGGCCGTCGGTGCGCTTCATGCCCTCGGTGCGCGGGGTGGTCCGCACCAGGAGCAGCATCAGGTCCGAGTGCTCGGCCCGGCTGGTCCAGATCTTCTGGCCGTTGACGACGTAGTGGTCGCCCTCGCGCCGGGCGGTGGTCTTCAGGCTGCCGGTATCGGTGCCCGATGTCGGCTCGGTGACCCCGAAGGCCTGGAGGCGCAGGCGCCCTTCAGCGATCGCCGGCAGGTAGGCGGCCTTCTGCGCCTCCGAGCCGTGCCGGAGCAGCGTGCCCATCGTGTACATCTGCGCATGGCAGGCGCCGCCGTTGCAGCCGGCCCGCTGGACCTCCTCCAGGATCGCGGCGGCGGCGGCGGCGGAGAGCGGCAGGCCGGAGCCGCCGTATTCCTCCGGGATCAACACCGACAGGTAGCCGCTCTCGGTGAGGGCGGTCACGAACGCGGTCGGGTAGGCCATCTCCCGGTCGAGCGCCCGCCAATACGGCCCGGGAAACCCGGCGCAGAGCTTGGCGACCGCCTCGCGGATCTCGGTATAGGCTTCCATCGTGCGCCTCAGGCTGTCCGGCCGCCATCGACCGGCATGTCGATCCCGGTGATGAACGCGGCCTCGTCGGAGGCCAGGAACAGGGCCGCGGCGGCGATGTCTTCGGCCCGCGACATCCGCCCGAGGGGGATCGTCGCAATGAACCTCTCGCGGTTCTCCGGGGTGTCGGGCACCCCCATGAAATGCTCGAGCAGCGCGGTCGCGCCCATCACCGGACACAGGGCGTTCACCCGGATCTTCCAGGGGGCCAATTCCAGCGCCAGCGATTTTGAGGCGAGGCTCGCCGCCCCCTTGGAGGCGTTGTACCAGGTCAGGCCGGGACGCGGCCGGAGCGCCGCCGTCGAGCTGACGTTGAGGATCACGCCGCCGCCCCGGTCGCGCATCAGCGGGGCGATTGTCCGGACGTAGTGGAAGATCGACTTCACGTTCACCCGGAACACGCGGTCGAACTCGTCCTCGGTGACCTCCAGCAGCGGCTTGTTGCGGTGGGTGGTGCCGGCGTTGTTGACCAGGATGTGGGGGATGCCGAACCGTTCGCGGGTCTCAGCGACGCTGGCCTCGACATCGGCCGCCGCCCCGACATCGGCGGCGATCGCGATGGCGTTCGCCCCGATCCCGGCCGCGACCCGCTTCGCCGCCGCCCGGTCGATATCCACGCAGGCGACGCGCGCGCCCTCGGCGGCGAAGCGCTCGGCGATGCCCGCGCCGAACCCACTCCCGGCCCCCGTCACGATCGCGATCTTGCCGTCGAGCCTCATTGTTTCCTCCCGAACTGTAGTCCGTCTTTGGCTGATGACTGTTTTTTACTGCGCGACGAACCTGCTTTCGTACTTCCATCCACTTCGCGATCGGCTGCGCAATCCGTACGACTTGGGCGGCCGAATATAGCTCTCCGTCATTCCGGGGCGCCGCAGGCGAGCCCGGAATCTAGATTCTCCGCCGGCGCAGAACCTCGCCCGACCTGTGTTTCTGGATCCCGGGCTCCGTTGCGCGGCTCCGGGATGACGAGGCGGATGTTCGGACGTCATCGCATCGCCTTGGCCGACGAGCGTGGATCGTCCTCGAACGCGACTGCGCGCCACTCACCGCTCAACCCCGAACTCCCGCCGGATCCGTTCGCTGTGCTCTCCGATATCCGGCACCCGCCCGAGCGCGCGGACTTCGCCGTCGATCAGGACCGGCGGGGCGACGATCCGGGCCGGGCCCGCCGGGGTCTCGACCTCGGCGCGGACCAGGGCCGGGTGGGTGGCGAGGTCGGCCAGGGTGTTGACGAAGCCGTAGGCGGTGCCGGCAGCCTTGAGCCGGGTGGCGGCCGCGTCGCGGCTCAACCGGACCAGGATTGCGGCGATGCGCAGATCCACGGCGGCGCGGTTCGCCACGCGGGCGTTGTTTGAAGCATAGCCCTCGGCGCGGGCGAGGTCCGGCTCGCCCAATACGCCTTCGCAGAAGCGAGCCCATTCCCGCTCGTTCTGGATCGAGATGAGCACCAGGCTGCCGTCGGCCGTCGGGTAGGCGCCGTAGGGCGAGATCGTGGGATGGGCGAGGCCGACGCGCAGCGGCTCCCGGTCGGTGCCCTCGAAGTAGAGCAGCGGCACGGTCATCCAGTCGGCCGCGCCGCTGAACAGGCTGACCTCCAGGGCGCAGCCCACGTCGGAGATGGAGCGGGCGATCAGCGCCTCCAGAACCGCGGCATGGGCGTCCATCCCGCAGGCGATGTCGCAGACCGAGACGCCGACGCGGCCCGGACCGGCCGGATGCCCGGTGATGCCGGCCATGCCGCTCTCGGCCTGCACCAGCAGGTCGTAGGCCTTCATGTCGCTGTAGGCGTGGCCGGCGCCGTAGCCGCTGATGTCGACCGTGATCAGGCGCGGATAGCGTGCCCGCAACTCCGCCGAGCCGAACCCCGCCCGGGCGGCGGCTCCGGGGGCGAGGTTCTGCACGAACACGTCGGCGTCTTCCAGGATGGCGTGCAACAGCCGGACATCGTCCGGATCCTTGATATCGGCGACCAAGCTCTCCTTGCCGCGATTCAGCCAGACGAAGTAGCTCGCCAGCCCGTTGACGGCGGAATCGTAGCCCCGGGCGAAATCCCCCTCGCGCCGCTCGATCTTGATCACCCGGGCGCCGGCATCGGCCAGCCGCGACGTGCAGTACGGTGCCGCGACGGCCTGTTCCAGGGCGAGGATTGTCAGCCCTTTCAGCGGCCGGTTCGGGTTCATCCGCAGCCTTCGCGTTCCATCAGGCCCCGAGGGGGCCGCCGCCGGGGGATCTGGGTCGGCGCCCGCGTGCGCCAAGCGGGACGGGGTGACACCGACGCGGTGACGTGACCGGCGATGTGCGCCCTGCGCAGGATCGCTCAGCTCACTCCGCGGCCCGCAGGGTCTGCGCCTCAAGGCCGTCCCGGCCGGGCTCGGCGAGCATCGCGTCGACTGCCTCGGGCCTGTCGCGGAACGAGAACCGGTGCGCCAGCCGGTCGAGGTAGACGTAGATGACGGGTGTGGTGAACAGGGTCAGGATCTGGCTCACGGCCAGCCCGCCGACCATGGCGTAGCCGAGCGGCTGCCGGATCTCGGAGCCGGTGCCGGTGGCGAGCATCAGCGGGATGCCGCCCAGCAGCGCCGCCATGGTGGTCATCAGGATCGGGCGGAACCGCAGCAGGGCCGCCTTCCGGATCGCCGCCTCCGCACTCAGGCCCTCCTCGCGCTCGGCCACGATGGCGAAGTCGATCAGCATGATGCCGTTCTTCTTCACGATGCCGATGAGGAGGATGATGCCGATCAGCGCGATCAGGCTGAAGTCGTACCCGGCCCACATCAGCACCGCCAGGGCGCCGACGCCGGCCGAGGGCAGCGTCGAGAGGATCGTGAGCGGGTGGATGAAGCTCTCGTACAGGATGCCGAGGATCAGGTAGACCACGAACAAAGCCGCCAGGATCAGCAGCGGCACCGTCGACAGCGATTGCTGGAACGCCTGCGCGGTGCCCTGGAAACCGGTGACCACGGTGGGTGGCACCTGAAGCTCGCGCATCGCCTGCCCGATCGCCCCGGTCGCCTGCCCGAGCGCGACGTCGGGGGCGAGGTTGAAGCTGATCGTCACCGCAGGGAACTGGCCCTGGTGGTTGACCGCGAGCGGCGCCACGGGCTCGGTCGTCCAGTGGGCGAAGGCCGCGAGCGGCACCTGCCCCCCTCCGATCGGCGCCTTGATGTAGATCTTGTCGAGGCTCTCGACGCTGCCCTGGAGGGCCGGCAGCACCTCCAGGATCACGTGGTAGCTGTTGAGCTGCGTGAAGTACTGCGCGATCTGCCGCTGGCCGAACGCGTCGTACAGCGTGTCGTCGATGAGCTGAGGCGTGATGCCGTAGCGGGAGGCGGCGTCGCGGTCGATTGCCAGGGTCAGGGTGGTGCCGCGGTTCTGCTGGTCGGTGGCGACGTCGCGCAGCTCCGGCAGCGTCTTCATCCTGTCCAGGATGCGCGGCGCCCACGTGTTCAACTCGGCGAGATCCGGGTCCTGCAGGGTGTACTCGAACTGCGTCCGGGAGGTCCGGCCGCCGGTGCGCACGTCCTGGGTGGCCTGGATGTAGGTGCGGATGCCCTCGACCCGCTCCAGCTTCGGCCGCAGGCGGCCGATGATCTGGAACGCGTTGGCCTCGCGCTCCTCGCGGGGCTTGAGCGTGATGTACATCCGCCCCGAATTGAGCGCCTGGCCGTTGCCGCCGAGCGACATGCCGACCGTGGCGACATCCGGATCGGCCTGGACGATGGCGCCGACCTTCTCCTGCAGCGTCTTCATCGCCGAGAACGAGATGTCCTGCCCGGCCTCGGTGACGCCGATCATGAAGCCGGTGTCCTGCTGCGGGAAGAACCCCTTCGGGATGACGATGAACAGGTGGACCGTCAGCGCCAGCGTCGCGAAGAAGGTCAGCAGCGTGACGAACCGGAAGCGCAGGGCGAGGTCGAGGCCCTTCGCGTAGGACGCCAGCAGCCCGTCGAACACCGCCTCGCTCGCCCGGTAGAGGCGGCCGTGGTGCCCGGTGCCGTGGGGCTTCAGCAGCCGCGCCGCCATCATGGGCGTCAGCGTCAGGGACACGAAGGCCGAGACCGCGATGGTCATCGACAGGACGACGGCGAATTCCCGGAACAGGCGGCCGATGATGCCGCCCATCAGCAGCAGCGGGATCAGCACCGCGATCAGCGAGACCGAGATGGAGACGATGGTGAAGCCGATCTCGCCCGCGCCCTTGAACGCGGCCTCCATGGGCCGCATCCCCTCCTCGACGTAGCGGCTGATGTTCTCCAGCACCACGATGGCGTCGTCGACCACGAAGCCGACCGAGATGGTCAGCGCCATCAGGGACAGGTTGTCGAGCGTATAGCCGGCGAGCCACATCAGCGCGCAGGCGCCGAGCAGGGCGAGCGGCACGGTCACGCTCGGGATCACGGTCGCCCAGAAGCTGCGCAGGAACACGAAGATCACCCCGACCACCAACACGATGGTGATCAGCAGCGTGAACTGCACGTCCTCCACGGAGGCCCGGATCGTCTGCGTGCGGTCGCTGAGGATGCCGATCTTGATGCCGGCCGGCAGGGTCGCGGTCAGGCGCGGCAACTGCGCCTTGATGCTGTCCACCGTGTCGATGACGTTGGCGCCCGGCTGCTTGAAGACTACCAGGAACACGCCGCGCTGGCCGTTGGTCCAGCCGGCCTGCTTGGTATCCTCGGGGCCGGCGACCGCGGTGCCGATGTCCCGCACCCGTAACGGGGCGCCGTCCCGGTAGGCGACGATCACGTCGTTCCAGTTCTGCGCCGTGGTGAGCTGGTCGTTGGCGTAGATCGTGTAGCTGTGACTCGTTCCGTCGATGCTGCCCTTCGGGTTGTTCACCGTGGTGAGCGAGAGGGGCGCGCGGATATCTTCCAGCGACAGGCCCTTGGCGACGAGCTTGGCCGGATCGACCTGGATCCGCACTGCGGGCTTCTGCTGGCCGCCGATGAACACCTGCGCGACGCCCGAGATCTGGCTGATGCGCTGGGCGAGCTGCACGTCCACCGCGTCGTCCACGTCGATGAGGGGCATGCTGTCGGAGGTGGCCGAGAGCAGCAGGATCGGCGAATCGGCCGGGTTCACCTTGCGGTAGGTCGGTGGGCTCGGCAGGCTCTTCGGCAGCTGCCCGCTCGCCGCGTTGATCGCCGCCTGGATATCGCTGGCGGCACCGTCGATGTTGCGGTTGAGGTCGAACTGGACCGTGACCGTCGAGATGCCCAGCGAGCTGGTCGAGGTCATCTGGGCGACGCCCGGGATCTGCGAGAATTGCCGCTCCAGGGGCTGCGCCACCGAGGAGGCCATGGTCTCCGGGCTGGCGCCGGGCAATTGCGCGGTGACCTGGATCGTCGGGAAATCCACCTGCGGCAGGGGCGCGACGCCGAGCAGCGGGTAGGCCACCATCCCGAGGAACAGGATGCCGACCATGATCAGCGTGGTCGCCACCGGGAAGCGGATGAACGGCGCCGAGATGCCAGCTTTCATCGCAGACCCTCTTGCGGCATCGCCGTCGCCCCGTCCGACCCGGACCCGATCACGGCTTGGCCTCGGCCGACCGGATTGCGGCGCCCGTCTCCGCCTGCGCGGTGTGGGCCGCGTGGGGATCGGCCACGAGGCTGCCGTCCTGCACCTTGTACTGCCCGGCGGTGATCACCCGCTCGCCCGGCTTGATGTCACCGCCCAGAACCTGCGTCCGGCCGGAATCGGAGCGCCCCGCCTTCAGCGTGCGCTGATGCGCGTGGTTGGATTCGTCGATCACGAAGGCGAACAGGCCGTCCGGGCCGTGCTGGACGGCATCGTCCGGTACCGTCGTAGCGGCCGCCACCGTGCCGACCCGCATCCGGGTCGAGACCGACAGGCCGGGCCAGAGGGCGTGGTTCTGGTTCTGGAACACGGCCTTCAGGCGGATCGTGCCGGTCGCGGTGTCGACCTGGTTGTTGAACAAGGCGAGCTTGCCGTCCGCCAGCTTGGTCAGCCCGTCCGTGGTCCGCGCCTCCACCGGCACCTCGCCGGCGCGCAGGGCTGCCACGATCGCGGGCAACTGGTCCTCGGGCGCCGTGAACACCACGAAGATCGGCTCGACCTGGGTGATGGTGACGATCGCCGACTGTCCCGCGGCGTTGACGATGTTGCCGATATCGACCTGTCGGAACCCCGTCACGCCGTCGATTGGCGCCCGGATCGTCGCGTAGCCGAGCTGCGTGGTGGCGTTGTCGATGGAGGCCTGATCGGAGGCGACCTGCGCGGTCAGCTGGGCGACCAGGGCGGTCTGCGTCTCGGTCTGCTGGCGCGACGCGTAGGCGCCCAGTCCCGTGTAGCGGACGAGGTCCGCCTTGGCGTTGTTGAGGTTGGCGGTGTCCTGGTCCTTCTTGGCCTTCGCCTGGTCCAGGGTCGCCTGGTAGGGGCGCGGGTCGATCTGGACCAGGATGTCGCCCTTGTGGACATTCTGGCCCTCGCGGAACGCGACCTGATTGATCTCGCCGTCGACCCGGGTGCGCACCTGAACGGTGTTGTAGGCCTGGACCGTGCCCAGGCCGTTCAGCACCAGCGCGAACGGACCCTGCTCGACCATCCCGGCCGTCACCGGAACGGCGATCGGGGCGGCCGCCTTCGCCTTGGCGACGGGCCGCTGGGTCGTGCGCACGTACCCGTAGGCCCCGCCGCCCAGCACCGCCACGGCCACGATCGTCGTCACCAAACCGCGGGACCGCCGCGGCTTCCGCTCACCTGTCATCGGCCGCAGCCCCCTCCGCCGTGTAACGCGACAGCCTCGTCCGATCGGGTCGTGCCGCGATGGCTGTCATCATCGCGCGACATGCCGGATTGGGCCTTGCGTGATCGGGCCGCGAAGCCCGCGGCGATCCCGCGACGCCGCCGCGAAACTCCGCGATGCGCCTCGAAAGAATATTGCATTCCCTAGCATACAATCGTCACGGCGACATTAGGGCGAGGCGGCGCTCGTCGTGTCCGTCCCGGACCGATTGCGCCCGTGACAACAGCCCCGCAGATGAGCCAGAAAGCCGGTTCGACGACGCGCTGGAATGCCCGCCGGCCGGATCGCGAAGCCAGGAGACCGGGACGCCGCATGGCCGAGACGCTGGAATTGGATGGCCTGACCGAGTTGCGGGCGGCGCTGATCGAGGAGCGGCAGACCATCGCCGCATCCGTACGCAAGCTGCGCGACGCGCGCCGGCAGAAGGGCACCTTCGTGCTCGGCGACGGCGCGGCCGCAGGTCCGCGGCTTGTGGACGTGCAGCACCAGATCGACGTCGTCGATTCCATCATCGCCACGCTGACGAAGGTCTGAGCAAGGTCCGGTCCGTCGTGCCGAAGGCACGAGGCCGCGCTGGCCGGACAGGTGGCACCTTTGCGTGTCCGTTGTGTTTCCAGGATGTGGCGAAGCTGGCGTCCCGGCCGGCAACCGGTCGATCGCGACCCGCTCATAGCGGCGGTGGCCCGATCCGCCGGGACGCGCTGAGGTTCGACGACGTCCGTCGAACCGCCCCCTGCCTGGAGCCGACAAAGCATTCGGCGGTTCGACGTGTCGTCCAACCCATGCAATCCGCCGTGCGGGCGTGGAAGTCTCAGATCCGGCGGCCTCGCGATGTGCCTGGCGACAGCTCAGCCGTCCGTAAAACCTGTCGGCCGTGACGAACTGCGCCGGTTGTACAGGCGGTGCCTGTATTTGAGGCTGGACCGCGGAAGGTTTGTGCTGTTACCGGACCGCACCTCAAGGCGCGGGATGCCACGACATGGACGCGTTCGATCAGCGCGAGACCGAGACCGACGCAGCGGTCGAGCTTGAGCGCATGGCCGAGGCGGCGGCGCTCTGGGCTGCCATCCGGGCCGACCTTCGATCGCGTGACGAGCGCACCGCACGGCTGCGCGCCATGCGCCTCATCGACGGCGACGACACGGTCGTCTGACCCGTCAGGCCTCACCGGCCTCCGGGTGAGCCGGCAGGCGGGACGCGAGGGCGAACCCCACCGCCATGGCCATGGCCTCGGCCTGCGCGATCAATGCCGCGTCTCCGCTTTCGCGGGCGGCCTGAACCAGACCCACCGCATGTTGCCCGAGCCGGCGATCGATGGCGTCGTAGTTCTTGGGGCTCTGCGGTGCGGCGCGTTCGTGGGGATCGGAACCGGTCATTGGCGTGCCGAGGGATTCAGTGGGGTTGATACGGGCCTGAACGGCGCGGATGCCGCGACCCAGGCTTGCGTGTCCATGACATCCGCGAAGGCGCGCATCACCGCGCTGATCGAGCGGTGCACATCGTGGGCCGCGATGCCTTCGAGATCGTGGCTGGCCGAGGCGTCGGACAGGAACGTCACCTCCTGCCCGCGATGGAAGCCATCGATCGCCGTGGCGAGACAGGCGGCCTCGCCGGCGAAACCCGCGATCACCAATTGCACGCCGCCGCGCTCCATCGCGTCGGCGAAGGCCGGGCTGGCGTAGCAGGACGGCCGGTCCCGGTCGAAGACCATGTCGCACCCGTGAGGCTCGAACCCCTCGATCCAGCGGGCGAACCGCGAGCCGGCCTGGAATAGGGGAGCCCCGATCCAGCGCACGTAGGCGATCGGGATGCCGCTGTCCCGGGCATGATCGAGGGCCAGCCGGCACTTCTCCAGCGCCGGGGCGATGCCCGGAAGGGCCAGCGGGCGGCCGGCGACCTCGTATTCCTGCTGCATGTCGACCAGGACCAGCACAGGCACGCTGCTCGGCCGCCGGTACAGCGCCGGATTCACGTGGCGGGTCATTGCGACACCGGCCCGTCGACGGAGGGCCGCGTCACCGCCCTGGCGCGCGACCGGTCCAGCGCGCCCGCCTTGTGCCACCGGCCCTCGGGGCGGATGATCACGTAGGGATCGACGCCGATCCCGATCGCCTCCGGGTGCGGCTCCGCCTCCAGCAGCATCTCGACATAGTCGAAATCCGAGAACACGAGTTCCTGCGCGCCCTCGAAGACCCGGAAGCCGAACCGGCTCCAGAATCCGACGAGGCGCTTCTGTGCGTGGCCGTAGAGCCGGCGATACCCCTTGACCCGGGCCAGCTCGATCCCGGCCCGGACCAGCGCGAAGGCCATGCGAGTGTTGTGGTATTCCGCCCGGACGGCCAGCCGCTCGATCTTGGCGAAGTCGGCGAAGAAGCGGATGCGCAGGCAGCCGGCCGGCTCGTCGCCGACATAGCCGATCAGGTGGGTGGCCGAGAGGTCGTTGCCGTCGAACTCCTCCTCGTACGGGCAGGCCTGCTCGGCCATGTAGACGGCGGCCCGCAGGGCGACGACCCGGGCGAGATCCTCGAAGCTGCGCGCTACGGCGACGCTAACGCCGCTGAGGCCGGGCCTGTGGGTGTCGTAGGGCGGCGAGATCTCTGGGACCGGCGTGCGCGCGAAATGATGGAGGTGTCCGTTCGCTCCCCCGCCCCTGGCGAAGCCCAGGGTGGTGAGCAGGTCGGCGCCCTCGGGCGTCGCCGCGCGGGCGTAGAAATCGACGCCCTGGTACAGGGGGCTCGACAGGAGGTCGAACACGAGGCCGACGCCGCCGGCGAGCCGACGACGCGCATACACGGCCCAGACGTAGATCGCGGCCGGACGCTCATGCTGCCCGACCAGCATGGCGGAGGGCGGTTCGGCTGCATCGAACGTTCCCGCCTTCAAGGCCGCGAGGCCGGCGCCGTTCAGCATCAGGCAGGCCACGAAGCCCTCGCCGCGTGGGTCGGCGGCGTCGAACCGGTGTCGCTGGGCGATCGCGACGACGCTGTCGGGATTGATCGACAGCACCCGCTGCACCGTGGCGAGCGGTGCCAGGTCGGGCAGGTCCACCCGCGCCGCCTCGATGAGCCGTCCGAGGTCGTCCGGCGTCGGCAGGAAGGCGACGAGGTGCCGGGCGACCCGCTCGACCCGCATCGCGCCGAGGTCATGGCGCGGCTCCGGGAGCAGCGGCGGAATGCTCAGTGGCGGCGGGTTCTGTGCCGCGAAACGGGGGTGAGCGACGTGCACCGTCATCGGATGACCTGTCATTCGGGAACGGATTGACGCTGCAGCACTTCGCATCTAGCGCAGTCGCTGTATGTGCATGATTTGAAACAGGGGTGTTCCGCGGATGGAACGGGTCGAGGTCGACCACGGCTCGATGCCCGATTGGCAGAGTGTCCGGGTGTTCCTCACCCTGCATCGGTGCGGCAGCTTCCGTTCGGCGGCGGCCAGCCTCGGGCTCTCGATCAATTCGATCCGGCGGCGGGTCAGTGACCTCGAAGCGCGGATCGGCGCACCGCTGATCACCCGGCACATCGACGGGGTGCGGTTGACCGCCGAGGGGCGAGCGATCCTGGAGGCCGCGAGCCGCATGGAGACGGCGGCGTTCGGGCTGATGCTCGCGGGCGACGCGGCCCCGTTCGCCGAGACCGGCGAGGTGCGCATCGCGGTCACGGAAGGCCTCGGCGCGTTCTGGCTGGCACCACGGCTAGTGGAGTTTCAGCGCGCCAATCCGCGCCTGACCGTCGATTTGCGCTGCGCCATGGAATCCGCCGACGTGCTGCGGCTGGAGGCGGACGTCTCGATCCAGCTCACGCGGCCGACGAGCCCCGACCTGCGCATGGTCAAGCTCGGGCGCATGCACATCATGCCCTACGCCGCGCGCAGCTACGAGCAGATCTACGGATTGCCGGAGAAGCCGGCGGATCTCGCGCGGCACCGGATCGTGGTCCAGGCCGCGAGCCAGACGATAGGCCTCGAAGACTATGCGAAAGGCCTAGAGGGATTTCCCGCCGAGATTCCCGTGACGCTGAAGATCAACGTCAGCAGCGCCTATTACTGGGCGATCGCGAAAGGCGCGGGGATCGGCCTGTTGCCGACCTACGCCACCGCCATCGGGGCCCAGGTCGTCCCGGTGGACAATCTCGGCCGCTACGGTCTCGACATATGGTTGACCTACCACCCCGATGCGGAGCGGATCGGTCGCGTCCGCCGCGTCATCGACTGGTTGCGCAACTCCTTCGATCCGGGCCGCTACCCGTGGTTCCGGGACGAGTTCATCCATCCGCGCGACCTTCCGAGCCGGATCCGGGGCGAGCCGCTGCCCGACCTGTTCGCGGGTTTCACCGCGATGACGGAGTGAGACGCGCCGAGCCTTGACCCCGCGGCGCGCATGTTTCTTGCTCGCATGGCCGCAACGACGAGGTTCTCACGTGCTGCTGACGCCCCGCGAAAAGGACAAGCTGCTGATCGCCATGGCGGCGCAGGTGGCGCGCAACCGCCAGGCGCGCGGCGTCAAGCTGAACCACCCGGAGGCCGTGGCGCTGATCACCGACTTCGTGGTCGAGGGCGCGCGCGACGGGCGCACGGTGGCCGAGCTGATGCAGGCGGGGGCGAACGTTCTGACGGTGGACCAAGTGATGCCCGGCATCGCGGAGATGATCCCCGACATCCAGGTCGAGGCGACCTTCCCGGATGGGACGAAGCTCGTGACGGTGCATCACCCGATCCGCGGGGCGCTCTCGGCCGACGTGCCCGGCCAGGTCACCACGTTGCCCGGCGAGATCGTCTTCAACGCAGGGGCCGACCGCGCGGTGATCGCGGTGGCCAACATCGGCGACCGGCCGATCCAGGTCGGCTCGCACTACCATTTCTTCGAGGTGAACCCCGGCCTCGTTTTCGAGCGCGAGAAAGCCCGCGGCCGGCGCCTCGACATCGCGCCCGGCACGGCGGTGCGGTTCGAGCCGGGCTCCACCCGGGAGGTCGTGCTGGTGCCGCTCTCGGGCGGTCGCACCGTGTACGGCTTCCGGGGGGACGTGATGGGCAAGCTGTGACCATGGCCAACATGCCCAAACCCGCCGCCCTCCCCCGGGCCGCCTACGCCGACATGTTCGGCCCGACCACGGGCGACCGCATCCGGCTGGCCGATACGTCCCTCGAGATCACGGTCGAGCGCGATTTCACCACCTACGGCGAGGAGGTGAAGTTCGGCGGCGGTAAGGTGATCCGCGACGGGATGGGCCAGAGCCAGTTCACCAACGCGGCGGGCGCCGTCGATACGGTGATCACCAACGCGGTTGTGCTGGACCATTGGGGCATCGTGAAATGCGATGTCGGCATCGTGCGCGGCCGTATCTTCAAGCTCGGCAAGGCCGGCAACCCCGACGTGCAGCCCGGCATCGACATCATCGTCGGGCCCGGCACGGAGGTGATCGCCGGCGAGGGCAAGATCCTCACGGCCGGCGGGTTCGACAGCCACATCCACTTCATCTGCCCGCAGCAGATCGAAGAGGCCCTGTGCTCGGGGGTGACCACGATGCTGGGCGGGGGTACCGGGCCGGCGCACGGGACCTTCGCCACCACCTGCACGCCGGGGCCCTGGCACATCGCCCGGATGATCGAGGCGGCCGACAGCTTCCCGATGAACCTGGCGTTCGCGGGCAAGGGCAACGCCTCGCGGCCGGAGAGCCTCGTCGAGATGGTCCGGGCGGGGGCCTGCGCGCTGAAGCTCCATGAGGATTGGGGCACGACCCCGGCGGCAATCGACACCTGCCTATCGGTGGCGGACGCCCACGACATCCAGGTCATGATCCACACCGACACGCTCAACGAGTCGGGCTTCGTGGAGGACACGATCGCGGCGTTCAAGGGCCGCACGATCCACGCCTTCCACACCGAGGGGGCGGGCGGGGGACACGCGCCCGACATCATCAAGGTCGCGGGGCTGCCCAACGTGCTGCCGTCCTCGACCAACCCGACGCGGCCCTACACCCGCAACACCATCGACGAGCATCTCGACATGCTCATGGTCTGCCACCACCTCGACCCGTCGATCCCGGAGGACCTCGCCTTCGCCGAGAGCCGGATCCGGCGCGAGACGATCGCGGCCGAGGACATCCTGCACGATATCGGCGCGCTCTCGATGATGTCGTCGGACAGCCAGGCCATGGGCCGGGTCGGCGAGGTCGTGATCCGCACCTGGCAGACCGCCGACAAGATGAAGCGCCAGCGCGGCGCACTCGCGGGGGACGCCTCCGGCACCGATAACTTACGCGCGCGGCGCTACGTCGCGAAATATACGATCAACCCGGCGATCGCGCACGGCGTCTCGAAGCATATCGGCTCGGTGGAGCCCGGCAAGCTCGCCGACCTCGTGCTGTGGACACCCGCCTTCTTCGGCGTGAAACCCGATCTCGTGCTGAAGGGCGGCAGCATCGCGGCCGCCCCGATGGGCGACCCGAACGCCTCGATCCCGACGCCCCAGCCGGTGCATTACCGCCCGATGTTCGGGGCCTACGGCCGGGTGCCCTACGCGACCGCGCTGACCTTCGTGTCCCGGGCGGCGGTGGAGGATGGCTTGCGGGAGCGGCTCGGGGTGCAGAAGCAGCTGGTCGCCGTGGAGAACGTCCGCGGCGGCATCTCCAAGAAGAGCATGGTGCTCAACGATGCCACGCCAATGATCGAGGTCGATCCCGAGACCTACGACGTGCGGGCCGACGGCGAACTCCTGGTCTGCGAGCCCGCCGAGGTGCTGCCGATGGCGCAGCGCTACTTCCTGTTCTGAGCTATCGTGGCGCGAACGAACAGGAGGCCGGACATGGCGAAGGCCGCGCTGAAGACGCCCGAATCGGATCTCTATGAAACCGATCTCTGTCTCTGGACCGAGCAGCAGTCGGCGCTGCTTCGGGCCGGTCGAGTGTCGGAGATCGATAGGCTGAACCTTGCCGAGGAGATCGAGAGCTTGGGCGGGTCGCAGAAATCCGAGATCCGCAGCCGTCTCGCCGTGCTTCTTCTCCACCTGCTGAAATGGGAGTTTCAGCCGGAAAAGCGGAAATACGGTTGGCGCACCACCATCGTGGGGCAAAGGATCCGGATCGACGGTCTGGTGGATACGAGTCCGAGCCTGCGATCCTGGCCCGAGCGTGTGATGCAGAGCGCTTATCGCATCGCCACGCTTGGCGCGTCCAGCGAAACGCGCCTGCCGGAGAAGACGTTTCCGAAGATCTGCCCGTACTCGGTCGAGCAGATACTCGATCTCTCCTTCTATCCGGGCATCCCTGAAGACGATGTCGTATGACGGCGCCGAGATCAAACGAGAGACCGTCCCAAGAATGATCCGCGCCACCCGAATCCTCCGCCGCGAGCACCTGTCCGGGGGCGAGATCGTCGATCGCGTGGTCCTCGATTCCGGCGCGCGCCATCGCCGCCGCGTCGGCATGCGGGGAGAGGGGGGCATGCGGTTTCTGCTCGACCTGCCGGAGGCGGTCGTGCTGGACGACGGCGATGCCCTCGTGCTCGAGGATGGCCGCCTGATCTGGGTCGAGGCCGCGCCCGAGTGCCTGCTGGAGATCCGCGCCGCCAGCGAGCACGCCCTGAGGCGGCTGATCTGGCACATCGGCAACCGGCATATCCCGGCCGAGATCGGGGCCGACGCCGTGTGGATCGCCGACGATCATGTGCTCGCCGACATGATCCGGGGGCTCGGCGGGACCGCCGAACCCGTGGAGCGCCCGTTCCGGCCGGAGGGAGGAGCCTATTCCGGTGGGCAAGCGCACAGCCATGCGCACGGTCATGGGCAAGCGCACGACCATGGGGGTGCGCACGGCGATGGGCACGGCCCGCACCATCACCACCATGCCGATGGCTGAGACGCTGGAGGCGCTCCGGCTGATGGCGTGGCTGTCGCCCGGCTATCCGGTCGGGGCCTACGCGTATTCGCACGGCCTGGAATGGGCCGCCGAGACCGGCGACGTGCATGACGAGCCGAGCCTCGCCGCGTGGCTCGCGGACGTGTGTGCGTACGGCGCCCTGCGCAACGACCTGATCCTCGCGGCCCACGCCCAACGGGCGGCCGGCGCCGCCGAACCGGACGGGATCGTCGCGATCAACGATCTCGCTCTGGCCCTGGCACCGTCGCGCGAGTTGCACCTGGAGACGAGCCAGCAGGGTCGCAGCTTCCTCGACGCGACTTTGGGCGCCTGGTCCTGCGAACGGCTCTCGGCGCTGGCCGGACGTCTTCCGGGACCGGTCGCCTATCCCGTCGCGGTCGGCGCGGCCGCGGGGGCGCACGGCATGGCGCTGCCGCCGATGCTCGCGGCCTACGCCCTCGCCTTCGTCCAGAACCTCGTGTCGGCGGCCTTGCGTGCGGCCCCGGTCGGTCAGGCCGCCGGCACGCGGGTGGTCGCGGCGCTCGCGCCCCTCCTGGTCCGGCTCGCGGAGGCGGCGCACGACGCGGATCTCGACGCGATCGGGTCTGCCACCATCCGGCTCGATCTCGGCTCGTTCCGGCACGAGACCCAGTATTCCCGCATCTTCCGATCCTGAGGACGCAGCATGACCTCCTCGAACGGCCCGCTCCGCGTCGGCATCGGCGGCCCCGTGGGCTCCGGCAAGACCGCCCTGATGGAGCAGCTCTGCAAGCGCTTCCGCGACCGCTACGAGATCTGCGCGATCACCAACGACATCTACACAAAGGAGGATGCCCGGATCCTGACCGTGGCCGGGGCGCTGCCGGAGGAGCGGATCCTGGGCGTCGAGACCGGCGGCTGCCCGCATACGGCGATCCGCGAGGATGCCTCGATCAACCTCGCCGCGGTCGCCGAGATGAGTCGGCGCTTCCCGAAGCTCGACCTGGTGCTGATCGAATCCGGCGGCGACAACCTCGCGGCGACGTTCTCACCGGAACTCGCCGACATCACGCTCTACGTGATCGACGTGGCCGGCGGGGAGAAGATTCCCCGCAAGGGCGGTCCCGGCATCACCCGGTCGGACCTGCTGATCGTCAACAAGACCGATCTCGCGCCGCTGGTCGGCGCCGACCTGTCGGTAATGGAGGCCGACACGAAGCGGATGCGCGGCGCCCGCCCCTACGTGTTCGCATCCCTGCGCGGTGGCGATGGGGCGGATGCCGTCGCGCGCTTCATCGAGGAGGCCGGCGGCCTCGGCCGTTAGCCCTTTCGACGTTGCGCGTACTAGCGCCCGGCCTCCGCCGAGCGCGAGCGTGGGGCCGCCCGGGGCGACAGGCCCATCAGGGAATCGAGGCGGCTCATCCGGGCGTCGAAATCCTTCAGCGCAGCTTGGCGCGCCTTGACGGCGGGGCTGGCCGACGGCTGCACCTGCGCGCGGATCGGTCGGGCCTGCGCCGCCGGTGCCAGGAGGACAGCGGCCAGGGAGATCGTTGTCAGCGCACGGATCATGACGGTAGTCCCTTGGGGAACGGCCGCATCAGCGGCCAACTCCCTAAGATCGTACGGTTCACGGTCGCGCGCCTGCGTGCGCGGGCGCACGTCGCGCGTGCCTGGGTCGGTCCGGCGCGGGATGACCCGGCGCTCAGGCACGCGTACGTCTCACGGTCAGCCAGGAGGCCAGCAGGACGAACGTGCTGACCAGTACGACGAGGAGCGTCGAGGCGGCGTTGATCTCGGGATTCACCCCCAGCCGGACCTGGCCGTACAGCCGCATCGGCAGCGTGGTCGAGCCCGGGCCCGACACGAAGCTCGCGATCACGAGGTCGTCGAGCGAGAGCGTGAAGGCGAGCAACGCGCCGGCCAGCACGGCGGGCGCGAGCAGCGGCAGCGTGATCGTGAGGAACACCCGCGACGGACTCGCGCCGAGATCGGCAGCCGCCTCTTCGAGCCCACGGTCGAGGCCGCGCAACCGCGCCGCCACCACGACGGCGACGAAGCCGGTGCAGAAGGTCGCGTGCGCGATCACGATGGTGGCGATGCCCCGGTCGACGCCGATGCCGATGAACATCAGCAGGAGCGACAGGCCGATCATCACCTCCGGCATCACCATCGGCCCGAAGATCAGACCGGTGAACAGCGCCCGCCCGCGGAAGCGGCCGTGGCGTTCGAGGGCCAAGGCCGCGAGGGTCCCCAAGATGGTCGCGATCACGCTCGTGAGCAGCGCGACCCGAAGGGAGACCCACGCCGCCGCCATCAGCGGCGCATCCGCCAGGAGCGCGCCGTACCAGCGCATCGAGAATCCACCCCAGACCGTCACCAGGTTCGAGGCGTTGAACGAGTAGGCGATCAGCACCAGGATCGGCGCGTACAGGAACATGAGCCCGATCGTCAGCGCCGTGCGGGTCACCCAGGTCACGGACGGCCCTCCCCGCCGGTGCGCAGGCTGTCGCGGAACAGCACCACGGGAACGATGACGATGGCGAGGATCAGCACCGCCACGGCCGACGCGAGCGGCCAGTCGCGGTTCGAGAAGAACTCGCTCCACAGCACCCGACCGAGCATCAGGGTCTCCGAGCCGCCCAGGAGATCCGGAATTACGAACTCGCCGACCATCGGGATGAAGCAGAGCCCGGCCCCGGCCGCGATCCCCGGCAGGCTGAGCGGCAGCGTCACCGACCAGAACACCCGGGCCGGCGACGCGCCGAGGTCCGCCGCCGCCTCGCGCAGCGCGGGATCGAGCCGATTCATCACCGCGTAGAGCGGCAGCACCATGAACGGCAGGTAGGCGTAGACGAGACCAATCAGAATGGCGGCATCGGTGTTCAGGATGATCAGCGGCTCGGAGATCAGGCCGAGGCGAAGCAGGATCAGGTTCAGCAGCCCCTCGGGCTTGAGGATCGCGATCCAGGCGTAGATCCGGATCAAAAAACTCGTCCAGAACGGCACCACCACCAGGGCGACGAGGAGGGGCTGCCAGCGCGCGGGCGCCCGGGCCAGCGCGTAGGCGAGCGGCGTGCCGAGGGCGACGAGGATCAGGCTGGACGCCGCGGCGTAGGTGAGCGAGCCGAGGGCGGCATCGCGGTACAGCGTGTCGGCGGCGAGCGTGGCGTAATTGTCGAGGTTCAGGGCTTCGAGGAAGGACGACCAGCCTTCGATACCGCCCTGCCAATCGAAGACCGGCAGGTAGGGCGGGATCGCGGTGGCCGGCTCCGACAGGCTGATCTTGAGGGTGATGGCGACGGGCAGCAGGAAGAACGCCGACAGCCACAGCAGCGGCGGCAGGCGCACGAGCCGATCGAACAGACGCTTTCCGGACCCCTTCACCCTCAAGGCCGCCGCTCCCGGGTCGCGGCCGTGCGGGCCCGGTTCGTCGCAGCGCGGATCATGCCGGCAGGATCACCGCGTCGCGGGGGGCGAACCCCGCGCGGGTGTCGGCGCCCAGGGTTTCGGTGTGCCCACCCGGCCTGCCGCTCGACCGAAGCAGGGTGCCATCGGGGAGGCGCAGGGTGCGCCGCAGGCGGTCGCCGAGAAAGAGCGCGTCGGCGATCGTCACCGGTAGGCCCTCGGCGCCGAGGATGAGGTCTTCCGGGCGCACCGCTATGACGACCGAGGCGCCCTCGGGCAGCAAGGTCGCGGCGGCGCGGACCGGCCCGTGGGCGGTCTCCACCGTGCGGGTGTCGCCGGGCTCGGCGGGTCCCAGCCGGCCGGGGATGAGATTCACGTCGCCGAGCAGGCCCGCCACGAAGCGGCTGGCCGGGCGGCGGTACAACTCGGCCGGGGTCCCGACCTGGGCGAGCCGGCCATGCTCCATGACGCCCACGCGGTCGGAGAGCATCATCGCTTCCTCGGGATCGTGGGTCACCACCACGAAGGCGGTGCCGAGGCGGCGCTGCACGGCGCGCAGCTCGGCCTGGGTCTCCTCGCGCAGGCCCCGGTCGAGGGCGCCGAGGGGCTCGTCCAGGAGCAGCAGCTTCGGCTCGCGGGCGAGCGCCCGGGCGAGCGCAATTCGCTGGCGCTGCCCGCCCGACAGCGTATCCGGGCGGCGATCCCCGAAGCCGTCGAGGCGCACGAGACGCAGCAGCTCCGTGACGCGAGCCGTGGCGGCGGCCCGGCCTAGCCCCTTCAGTCCGTAGCCGACATTGCCGGCCACGCTCATGTGCGGGAACAGCGCGTAGGACTGGAACATCATGTTCACCGGCCGCCGGTGCGGAGGCAGCGCCGTGAGGTCCTGCTCGCCGAGGCGGACATGGCCGGAACTCGGGATCTCGAAGCCCGCGATCATGCGCAGGAGGGTGCTCTTCCCGCATCCGGACGGCCCGAGCAGGCAGAAGAACTCCCCGGGCTCAAGCGCGAGGTTCACCGTATCGACGGCGAGGTGGCTGCCGAAGCGCTTGGTGAGATCCTCCAGCCGCAGGCGCAGCGCCGGTGCGTCGGCCAAAGCGTCAGGAATCCTCGCGCAGCGCCTCGGCCACGCGCGCTTCGAGGAGATCGGGCCGTCGCAGCACAAGGGCGCCGCGGGTGCGGTCGACGAGGCCCTCGGCCGCCATCGCGGTGAACTCTCGGGTGACCTGCTCGCGGCGGCAGCCGATCCGGGCGGCCAGCACGTGGTGGTAGGGCGGCGGCGACACGACCCGCTCGCCGGAGGTGCCCGACCGCGGGACCGAGAGGCGCAGCAGCTCGGCGTAGAGCCGGTGCTTCAGGTCCAGGAGCGCGTGCTCCATCAGCCGGGTGTTGAGTTCGCGCACGCGCTTGGCCAGCAGCCGGAACAGCCGGTCGGCGATTGCCTCGGAGGCGAACACCATCTGGCGGAACACCGCGGCCGGCACCACGCAGACCTCGCCGCGGGTCAGCGCCGTGACGTTGGCCGAGCGGCCGATCCCGTCGATGGCGGCGAGTTCGCCGAAGAAGGCCCCGCCGCGCATCTCGCCGAGGATCACCTCCTTGCCGGACTGGGTCCGGTTCAGGATGCGGACCTCGCCCGTGGCGATGAAGTAGACGTCCGTAGAGATGTCGTCGAAATCGACCAGAACCTCGTTCTCGTCGAAGCGGCGCCAGTGGCAGCGGGTCTCGAACGGACCGAGCTCGATGCCCGGATCCTTGAAGAAGGGTATCGTCCCCAACCGCGCCATCGATCCTGTCCCTTCGGCCCCAGCCTCCGTCCCTGTCCTGACGGGTGCCGACCAGCAACTGTGGGGACGGAAGCAGCCCGCATCTTGGAGCGGCGCGCCGACCCAGCCGCGCGCCAGCGATGAGGCGAAATCGATGGTGACGGTCACGCGCGGGCCGGTCAAGCCGCGCTTGGCTGAACAGGAGTTTATTAGCGGGAATCGGTGGAGAGGGATAATTTCCCGCGCCTCGGCGCCAGACGATTCGCAATGCACCAGACGTTCGACATCGCCCATTCCTTCGGCGGACCGGTCAGCCCGATCGTCCGGCTGCAGGCGACATTGACCGATGCGTTCGAGCGCTCCGGGCACAGCTTGCATTCCGGCCGCCATGCGACGGTTCGCGTCTGCCCGGCGCCTGCAGGACATGGCATCGTCTTCCGCCGCCACCTGAACACGGGGGAGGCCGTCGATGTGCCGGCCCTGTGGCAGTTCCGGGAATCGCAGCCGCTCTCTTCGGCGATCCGGCGGGACGGGGTGCTCGTGCGTACGATCGAGCACCTGATGGCTTCCCTGCACGCCCTCAGGATCGACAACGTGCTGGTCGAGATCGACGCTGACGAACTGCCGATCTTCGACGGGAGCGCGACGCCCTGGTGCGCGGCGATCCGGGACGTGGGCCGGACCGAGCAGCCCGCCCCCTGCCGGGTGCTGCGGATGCGCCGGACGGTCACGGTCGAAGACGGACGGCGCCTGATCCAGATCGGGCCGGGCCCGGGATTGCACGTCACCGGCCACGTCTCGCTCGCCCATTTCGGCTCGCTCGACTGGTCCGGCGCCATCACGCCGGAACGCTTCGTGCAGGAGATCGCGCCCGCGCGCAGCTTCGGCCGGTACGTTCGCGCCATGGCAGGGCGCGCCTACGGCTACGCCGTCGGCGAGGATTTCCTGCAGGGCGTCTCGGCCCGCTCGGCGGCACTCCTCTGGCGGGGGCGCGTCATCGGCGGGATGCGCGTTCCGGAGGAGCCGGTGCGCCACCGGATCCTGGACCTGATCGGCGACCTGATGTTGGCGGGGCACCCGGTGGAGGGCCATGTCTCGGCGTTCCACACCGGCCACGAGTTGAACCACGCGCTGGTCCGGGCACTGATGCGCGAGCGCACGGCCTGGGAGCTGGTCTGACGGCGCGCTTCAGGCCGAGGCGCGCAAGGTCGTCTGGTCGCACGCGACCACCACCTGGCGGAACGCGCGCAGCAGGTCCGCATCGAGCTTGGGGCCCAACGTCCCCAGGATCTCGTAGGCCTCCCGGATCGGCTTCGGCGCCTTGTAGGGGCGGGCCTCGATCAACGCCGCGAAGATATCGCAGATCGTGATCAGGCGGACGAGATCGGGGATCTCCTGCGCCCGAAGCCCGTCCGGGTAGCCGGAGCCGTCGAGATATTCGTGATGCGAGCGGACCACGGCCAGCGTCCCGGCATCGTAGCCGCCATCCGCCAGCATGTCGTAGCCAATGGCCGGATGCCGATCCATCTCCAGCCGTTCCGCCGCATTGAGCGGGGCGGGCTTGTTCAGGATCGAGAGGGGGATCCGCGCCTTGCCGATATCGTGCAGCAGCGCGCCCTTGGTCAGGTGATGTGTATCCGTTTCGTTGAGGCCCAGGCTCTGCGCGAAGGCCGCGGCCAGGCCGGCGACCGTCAGGCAGTGCCGATGGGTCACGTCGTCGAAACCGGCCACCACGTTCAGCCAGTCGCGGACCTTCGCCTCACGGATCGCCCGGACGATGACGGTGGTGCCGGCATCGACGATGGCAGCCGCAGGCGTCGTGTCAGCCCGGAAGATCGCCCGGAAGGCGGACCGCGCCTCGTCGGCGCAGCGACGCAGCGCGACGCCGTCATCGGGGCCGCGTCCGGCCGAGCTCAAAGCCGCGACGGCGGTGGCCAGCAAGGCGTTGGCCGCGGAGGCCGGGAGGATCCGCGTGGCCCCGAGGGCGGTCGCCTGGATCTCGCCGCGCCCGAGATTGCCGTGGATCAGCGCGAGGAACGGCGTGGCCTTATCACGCGCGACGGCTAGCGTCCGGCGCAGGCGAAGCACGGCGTCGGAGGTCAGCGCGCTGACATCGCTGATCACCAGGTCCGCCCCCCGGGGCGGCTCCGCATCGCCGTACAGATCGTGGAGAACAAGGCTCGGACCGCCGCCCAGATTGCGCGCCAGGCGCTCGCCGCGGCCGAGATCATCAGTCAGGATCACGGTGCGACCCAAAACACCTCTCCCATCACGGCGCCCAACTGGCGCACACCCCGGTCGACCAGCATCCGACGCCAGGCCCCGGGCCCGCGACGGTATTACCGCCTAAAAACATACATTGATCGGTTCGAACGACGGATGCTACACAGTCACCGAAGAGATTTCGCACAATCATCGGAGAGTCATGCGATTCCGTTAAAGCGGCTTCTACGGATTTCGCGATCGCTCACGGCGATCGACGCTGGTGCCCTGCGTCGGCTCGCCTGCGCCGCCGGGGCGCGGCGGCACCGTCAGGGCGCTTGCCCTCCCGCGTCTAGACCGCCAGAACGCCGCCATGCTGCGCGTCCATGACCTCACCTACCGCATCGGCGATCGCCTGATCCTCGATTCCGCGAACTTCTCGATTCCCGAGGGCGCGCGCGTGGGTCTCGTCGGGCGCAACGGCGCCGGCAAGACCACGCTGTTCAAGGCGATCCTCGGCGACCTGCCGGTGGACGCGAAATCGGTTTCCCTGCCCAGGGGCATGCGCATCGGCGCGGTCGCCCAGGAGGCGCCGGCCGGCCCGGAGACGCTGCACGCGGTGGTGCTGGCCGCCGACACCGAGCGGGCCCAACTGATGGCGGAAGCCGAGCATGCCGACGGCCTGCGCCGGGCCGAGATCGAAACCCGCTTGGTCGATATCGGCGCGCATTCGGCGCCGGCACGTGCCGCCGCGATCCTGCACGGGCTCGGCTTCGACGCGGCCGCCCAGGCGCGGCCCTGCGCGGACTTCTCAGGCGGCTGGCGGATGCGCGTGGCGCTCGCCGCCGTCCTGTTCTCGGAACCCGACCTGCTACTCCTCGACGAGCCGACCAACTATCTGGACATCGAGGGCACGCTCTGGCTCTACGACTACCTGGAGCGCTATCCGCGCACCGCGATCATCATCAGCCACGACCGCGACCTGCTGGACACCAGCGTCGACCACATCCTGCATCTCGACCGCGGCAAGCTGACGATCTACCGCGGCGGATACACCAGCTTCGCCAAGCAGCTCTCCGAGAAGCGCATGCTGCTGGCCAAGGCCAAGGTGAAGCAGGATGCCGAGCGCGCGCATCTGCAGAGCTTCATCGACCGGTTCAAGGCGAAGGCGACCAAGGCCCGGCAGGCGCAATCCCGGGTGAAGCGGCTGGCCAAGATGGAGCCGATCGCCGCCCTGATCGAGGACGACGTGCCGGTGATCCACCTGCCGAGCCCGGAAAAGCCGCTCTCACCCCCGATCGTCTCCATGGAGCGGGTCAAGGCCGGCTACGGCGACCGCGTCGTGCTCAGCGGCCTCGACCTCAACCTCGCGCCCGACGACCGCGTGGCGCTGCTCGGCGCCAACGGCAACGGCAAGTCGACCTTCTGCAAGCTGATCGGCGGCCGGCTCGGGGCCATCGCCGGGGAGATGCGGCGGTCGTCCAAGATGGAGGTGGCATATTTCGCGCAGCACCAGCTCGACGAGCTGCGCCCGGCCGAAAGCGCCTACGCGCATGTGCGGACATTGATGCCGGATGTGCCGGAGGCGAAGGTGCGCTCGGCCACCGCCCGGCTCGGCTTCGGCGCCAACAAGGCCGACACGCCGGTGGAAAAACTCTCCGGCGGCGAGAAGGCGCGGCTGTTGATGGGGCTCGCGGCCTTCCACGGTCCGCACCTGCTGATCCTTGACGAGCCGACCAACCACCTCGACATCGAGAGCCGCCAGGCCCTGGTCGAGGCGATCAACGACTACGAGGGCGCGGTCATCCTGGTGAGCCACGACCGCTTCCTGGTCGAGGCCTGCGCGGATCGCCTCTGGCTGGTGGCCGACGGCACCGTGAAGACCTTCGACGGCGACATGGATGATTACCGCCGGTTCGTCCTGTCCGGCCCGGAGCGTGAAGACACACGCGAGGTCGAACCCGCGGGCGGCCAGAAGGCCGAGGCGCGCCGCGCCGGGGTGGAGCGCCGGGCGGCCCTCGCGCCGCTGCGCAAGCGGCTCGAAGGGATCGAGACGCGGATGGCCAAGCTCACGGCAGCGATCCAGAAGATCGACGCCGCTCTCGAGGACGGCACGGCCTTCCGGGAGAACGCGGCCAAGGCGGGAGAGATCGCCAAGATGCGCTCGGACGCGGCGGACGCCCTCGCCGCCGCCGAGGAGGAGTGGCTGATGGTCAGCGAGGAGATCGAGGCGGCGTGAGCCCCTCGCTCCCCAACGTCTTCCAGGCCGACCACGAAAGTTCCGGTTTCAAAAGGGCTTCGATCTTTTGCGGGTTCAGTACGGAGCCCTGGCGGTGTGCTTGGCCCGATGCCTCAGGGGCTCCGCCCCCGAACCCCGCCAAAGGGCTTGCCCTTCGGGATCCCGTTCCTGAGCGCTTCAGACCGCAGCTTCGCGGGCACGCTCCAAAATATTCGCGCCGCGATCAATCCTTGCCTCCGACACTGTCAACGGTGGCGCGATGCGGAGCACGCGGCCTCCTGAAGCAGGCCGCGCCCGCGTGGGTCGCCGATACAGGCGAAAAGCTGCTGCACCGTGTTCCGGATTGCCGCCCATGCCGACGATCGGCCTAAAGCGCTTGCCGCCGGAGTACAGGTCGGGTCGGCGTAAGCGAACGCGTTCGATCAAGGACTTAGAGTTGTTCCCGATCGCAGCGTGATCGGGAAATGCTTAAGTGATCCGCCTCGACGAACGCCACGCGATGGCGCTGACCCAGCCGCTCGCGGCGCATCTACGGACCAACCTGTCGCTGCGATGACCGTGGCGGTTCCATGGGGGACCGCTGCGGTCTGATTCAGGTCAGACGGCCGAAACCGGATCGTTGGCGGAACGCAACGTCGGCAGCTGTTCGACCACGCAGCCACACGCCCAGGACAGCGGCTTCAGCGTGGCGAAAACCACTGATCCGTCACCTTCGGCCAGAGCGAAACGATCTTTTTGTTGTCGACATTGATCCAACGGACATCCGCACTGGGATGCTCGGCTTTGAAACTCTGGTAATGAACGTCGTTGCACATGAGATAAAAACTGATTGCAGACGTGATGCTGCTATCGATATGCGTGATACTGTAGATGTAAGCATCCCACTTCGCGGCATCTTCGGCTTGCCGGACTGCCTTGCTCTCGGCGATCGACCGATCCAGCGCGGTCGCCATCGGGACAGCATCACCCGAACGCTGTGATCCGGTATCGACGTCGCTGCGCACCGTCGCCGCCGCGCGCGTATCGCCCGTGCGCTGCGGCTGAGGCGCGTTCTCCGGCCCATCCGTCTTCGGAGATTGCGCAAGCTGGGCCGTTGATACGGTGGCGTCCGAAGCGGGTTGGCGTGCCCGGACCAGCGACAGGACCGCGTCGGCCGTGAGCGCGTAAGTCGTCCTCGGATCGAACGCCACCGGCTTCGCAAGTTGGTTTGCCATCACGGACGCAATCCGCTCCGGCTCATCGACCAGCTGCGGCCTCAGCGCGGCGCCAGAGGCAGACGCAACGGGGCTGACAGCGAACATCTTACGAACTCCGTGTGTTAAGCTGGACACCGGTTGACAAAGGATGTTCTCAAAAACTCCCTCCGGTTTCTGAAGTCTGAGCGCTTATCACTTCGGCGCGCTGCTCAGACGGCGCTTTACTTGACTTCGAAGGGCTCGTTTCCGCCCCAAGACTTCGGTCGTCGTTGTCGCCTGGCTGGCGACGCTGCCAGCTTGTGGGCTGGCAGCGTCGTTTCTTGGCTTCAAGAATAATCTCGGACACCAATCAGACCTGACCTTTTGGGTCATATAGACTGTTAAGCGCGATCAATATTTCAATCAATTGAGCGCTATAGAATTTGAATATCCGGGTGCGCGAGCAACTCGCGTAGACCTTCCGAAAGCGATCATCGCGGAGGAAGGGTACCGCTGAGGCGTCATGCCTCAGGCACAAGAATAAGAACGTGCGAGCATTGCCGTGTCAACAGGCGAGTCCGCTGTGCGGCCTGGGCAGGTATTTGCAGCAACGCCGCACCGATATTCTTTCCCGTCATACGATCATGCACCTCGGACGCGCTATAGATCGGCGGGTCGCGCGATATTGATCGTCTTGCAAAGTTCAGGGCGCGTCCCGGCCTCGTGATGAGCCCGCGGGCCGACACACGAATTTCACACCTGTGCCATCGATACGGCTACGCAGGCGGGCGAATCGACCGCGAAACGGTGTCATCCGCCCGCCGAAGTGCATCCGATGGCGAATCGATGCCGGCCGGTAGGCTCGATCAGGCCCGCGCCGGCGCAACGCCCCGCTGCCGGCCTCGTCCGAGGCCCACGACAAGCAGGCAGCCCGATCCCGACAGCACCACGAGGGGCAACAGGCCGAGCGGGTAGCTGCCGGTGGCATCCTTGATCACACCGAGCAGGTATGTGCCGATGAACCCGCCGATATTGCCGATCGCGTTGATCTGCGCGATGCCGGCCGCCGCCGCTCCGGCCGACAGCCATTCGGTGGAGAGCGCCCAGAACGGCCCCTTCACCATGTAGGTCGCCGTCACCGCGAGGCACAGGATCAGGATCGTCGGCAGCAGCTGCGTGGTCGCGATCGAGGCGGCGAGGCTCAGCGCCAGCAGGCCCAGCGGGATTGCCGTGTGCCAGACCCGCTCCCGCCGCCTGTCGGAGGACCGGCCCCACAGGATCATCAGCACCGAGGCGATGCCGAACGGGATCGAATTCAGCAGGCCCGTCTCCAGGTTCGTCAGCCCGAACGACTTGATGATCTGCGGCTGCCAGAGCGACAGGCACTGGCTGGCCCCGGAGGCGCCCGCGTAGATCAGCGAAGCGGCGAGCACGTAGCGATTGCGCATCACTTGCCAGACCGAGAGATGCCGGGCCGGTGCCGCCTCGCCCGGCACGACGGAGGCCCGCTCGGCGGCCAGCCGATCCTGTAGCCACGCGCTCTGCTGCGGCGTGAGCCACCGCGCCTTGCCGGGGCCGTCAGGCAGGACCGCGAATGCGATGATCCCCAGCAGCACCGCCGGGATCGCCTCGAGGATGAACAGCCATTGCCAGCCGCGATAGCCCAGCATCCCGTCGGTGTTGAGGATCGAGGCCGAGATGGGTGAGCCGAGGAAGCTCGAGATCGGGATCGCCACCATGAACACGGCCACGATCCGCCCCCGATAGGCGCGGGGAAACCAGTAGGTGAGGTACAGGATCACCCCGGGAAAGAAGCCGGCCTCGGCGGCGCCCAGCAGCAGGCGGACCGCGTAGAACGAAGTGGGCCCGACGACGAACGCCATGGCCGCCGAAACCAGCCCCCAGGTGATCATGATCCGGGCGATCCAGATCCGAGCGCCGAACCGCTCCATGGCGAGGTTGCTCGGCACTTCGCACAGCACGTAGGACACGTAGAACAGGCCGCCGCCCAATCCGAACTGCGCCGCGGACAAGCCGATATCGTGGTTCATCTGCAGCGCCGCGAAGCCGGCATTCACCCGGTCCACGAACGCGATGAAGTAGGCGAGCATCAGGAACGGCAGGATCCGCCAGGTGATCTTGCGCAGGGTCGCCCGCTCGATATCCGAAACGGGTTCCGGCACGTTTGTCGGCGCCATCTTAATCCTCCCGGCTCTGTCGGCTCGGCTTGGATCAGGCACGGCCCCGCCACCAGTCCTGAGGCACGACAACTTCGCGCCACTGTCATAGTCTGCCCTCCGGTGTTGCTTGCCGGTTGCGATACGCGCCGATAGCCGCCTCCGGGCCGTCGGTGCGGTTTGCCCACGGCCCGCGGACATGCGAGAGAAGCGGCATGTTGACGGTGGATAGCCTTTGGCGCGCGCGGCACCGGCTTGCGCAGATCGGGAAGAAGCGGACGGGCTCGCCTCGCATCCTTGTGGTCGGAGTCTGCCAGGCCGGCTCCATGGCCAAGGTGCTGCGTTTCCTGCTGCCCGACGCCCAGGTCGATTTCGTCTCGGCCTTCACGGTCACCCGGCGCTTCCCGAAGCTCGTGGACCTGATGGCGCATGCCGACGGCTACGATCACGTCTATTCCAGCATCTACCTGCCCCGGTTCAAGGACGGCGGCACGATCGACCGGTTTCGGACACACCCGAAGGTCCGGCTGATCCCCACCATCGTGTTCGGCGCCTACCATCCGGATCTGATCCATGTCGGCGTGCAGGATGCCGTCTCGCTCAACGGCCTGATCTCCGGGCCGATGGGGCATTCGCATTCGGCGATCACGCTCTACGCCTATCTGGCCGGCTTCTCGCAGGCGCAGGCGTTGCGCCTGTTTGCCGAGCCGGTCTTCGAGCGGCTGGGCTATTTCGATCTCTGGAACGAGTCGGTCGCCTACCTGCGTGGCCTCGGCGCCCAGGCGCAGTACGATCTCGATACGCACCTGACGCGGTGGGCGCGCCGCGGCTGCTTCATGCACTCGATCAACCACACCAAGCTCTACGTGGTCGCCGACCTCGCCCGCGGGCTGCTGACCAAATCCGGCGTCGCCTACCCCGAATGCGACCTGGACGCCTTCGTGCCCGACGACCTCGGGGGCCAGGGCAGCTGGCCCGTCTATCCCGAGATTGGCGCGCATTACGGCATTCCCGGCAGCGCGCTCTTCTTCAAGGCCGAGACGCGCCGCTCGGGCCCTGCCCGCACGATGACGCGGCCGGAATTCGTGGCGGCGGCCTACGCGAACTACGACAAGCGCCCGCGCGAGGCCCTGGTCTCGCGGCGCGTCCAGGACTGGCGCAACGATCCGGCGACGGTGGACTTCTTCCGCGAGGCGGCGGGCCGGGACATCAGCCCGATCCGCCCCTCCGGACGTTCCCCGGCGTTGGCGTCGAACAGCCTGGCCGGCCACGCATCCTGATACGACGGCACTGTCTCCCCTTTCCCGGCACTGGCACCGTCCGGGTCGGGGCCGACCGAGGTTCTGGAGCCCCGATGAGCCGGCAGCCTCGTAAGAAGACACGCGCCGGTCGCTTCGGGATCGCGGCCATCCTGACCGGTCTCGGCTCGGCCGCCGGGCTCGTCGGCTGGAGCCGGTTCGCCGTCGACCGCCACATGGACCTGCCGCCGGCCCTGCCCGGCCGGCACGAGATGCTCGCGACGGATCGCGCCGGCGCGCTCTCGCTGTATGGGACGACCGACCGGGACGGCGTGCCGCTCCTGCTGATCCACTCCATCAACGCGGCCGCGAACGCCTACGAGGTCCGTCCGCTCTACCTGCATTACCGCCAGACCCGCCCGGTCTACGCCCTGGATCTGCCGGGCTTCGGATTCTCCGAGCGATCGCGCCGCCTCTACACGCCCCGCCTGATGGTGGAAGCGATCCGTGCGGCCGTCGCCGAGATCCGGCAACGGCATTCCGTTGGCGCCATCGACGCGATGGCGCTGTCGTTGTCCTGCTCCTACCTCGCCCGCGCGGCTGTCGAGCGGCCGGAGGATTACCGCAGCCTCGGCCTGATCAGCCCCACCGGGTTCGATGCGCGACTCTCCGGCGACGGACCTCCGGACGGCCATCGGGGACGCGACGGACTGCGCAACCTGCTGGACCGGCCGCCCCTCGGCCGGCCCCTCTTCGATGCGCTGGCCTCCCGGCCGAGCATGCGCTTCTTCCTGCAGAAGACGTTCGGCTCGAAGGACATCGACGAGGGTCTGTTCGCGTATGATTACGCCTCGGCCCACCAGCCGGGTGCCGAGCACGCCCCGTATTGCTTCATCGCAGGCCACCTGTTCCCGACCGACACGACGCGTCTCTACGAGACGTTGCGCCATCCGGTCTGGATGGCGCACGGGCGGCGCGGCGACTTCGTCGATTACCGGCTGGCGCCGCGGGTCGCGGGCCGGCCGAACTGGCGCGTCCTCACCCTGCCGACCGGCGCCTTCCCGCATTTCGAGCGGCCAGACGACATGATCGCCGACTTCGACACCTTCCTGGAGAACCTTACCTGGGCGCCGGCATCGCCCCCGGCGTGATGCGATCGCGTCACCTGCGGGGCTGGCGGGATACGCGTCGGGCGGCGTTCTGCGCGTCAGCGCAGGCGCAGAAGGGTGCGCAGCCGGTCGAGCACGGTGGGATTCAACTCGCGCCGGACCCGCCGCTCCGCGAACGCGTCGACTGAAAAGCGGTCGGTCGGCACGCGCCGGAGGAAGCGCTCGGCGATCTCGTAGACCACGAGGTCGGGCTTCACGGCGGCGACGTAGGCCCAGTCGATCTCGGCGGACCAGATCGCGTGAACCTCGCGAAAGCTCTCGGCCAGCATCGCGGTGAGGCGCGGCCCCTGATCGAACACGTAGGAATCGCCGAACAGCACGATCCGCCGCGGATCGGCGGCCTCGAGATTACGCATCACCGCGCGCGATCCGACGAAGAAGCCGCCCCGGCCTGCGACCCGTCCGGTCTCGCGCAGATGCACCAGGGCGTTGGCCTCGCTGCGCTGGGCCCGCCGGGGGAATTCGTGGGCGAAATAGGCCTCGTCCACCGGCGGCTTGAGCTTGCCGCCGAGATCGAACACGAAGCGCGCGGGTTGGCCGGTGGCGTCGAGCACGTGCGGCGCCGGCGCGACCGCGAGCGCTTCGCACAGCGCCCGGTAGGCCGCGATGTAGCCGCGATGGTTCCAGTGCGTATCGGTGCGGAGATAGACCGGTTCCTCGGCGCGCGCCGCCCGCAGGGGCTCGTAGAGATCGACCAGGTCCGCCCGCGTCTGCGTCGCCAGGAGCCGGCCGAGCCGCGCGCCGGGCGGATCGGCCAGGCCCGGGAACGGCCGGTCGAGCGTGTCGGCATGGATAGCGATCTTCTCGGGCACGATCGCTTGGACGTAGGTTGCGCCCAGGGACTCGGCCCGACGGACGCGGCCGACGACCAGCCGCACCCATCGGCGCAGCAAGCGGCGTGTCGCCGGGGAGTCGGTGTACAGATCCACCAGTTCGTCCGAGCGGCCGACCCAGAACAGCCAGCCGTTCCGCCCAACCGCGATACCGCGCGCGCCTGCCTGAGACAAAGTTAGGCCATCCTCCAAGAGCGCCTGCCGGCACGCCGACACATGCCGCCCGACGGCGCCGGAAACAAGCGGAAACACCCGGGCCGTTCAGGAGACAAGCCGTCGAGCGCGCCGGCTGAGACGACCAGGCTGGCGTTGTGGTGGACCGGTCCCCGATCGATCCGGTAAGGATCGGACCGCCGCCCGGAGCGGCGACAGCCCTTGGATTCCGATGATCGATCTGACGCTCGAGGCCGCCCGCAGCATCGTGGATACCGCCCTGCGCGAAGCCCGGACCCGTGGGCTGAAACCGATGGCGGTGGTGGTGTACGATGACCGGGGCGCGCTCAAATCGGTGTCTGTCGAGGACGGCACGTCGCTGCGCCGGGCCGAGATCGCCTGTGGGAAGGCCAACGGCGCCCTGGCGCTGGGGCTCGGATCCCGGGCGATCCATGCGCGGGCCGAGGCGCAGCCCTATTTCGTCGCCGCCGTGAGCCACGTCGCCGGCCCGGCCGCGCTCGTCCCGGTGCCGGGCGGCGTGCTGATCCGCTCCCGCGAGGGGCGGCTGCTCGGCGCGGTGGGCATCTCGGGCGACACGTCCGACAACGACGAAATCTGCGCGGTGGCGGCGATCGAAGCCGCCGGCCTGGTGCCCGAGACCGGCGCCTGAGGATGGCGATCCGCCGGCGCGCGTGGCTGGCCGGCGTCGCGGCCCTCGCGGTGGCGCGGGTCGCCCACGCCGGCGAACCCGGCCTCTATCGCCGCGGCAACGACGCCGATCCCGAGACCCTCGATCCGCACCGGTCGTCCACGGTGGCGGAGGCGCATATCCTGCGCGACCTGTTCGACGGCCTCCTGACCTACGACAATCACGGGGCCATCATCCCGGGCGCCGCCCGATCCTGGACCGTCTCCGATGACGGACTCATCTTACACTTCGAGCTGCGTCCGGACGGACGATGGTCGAACGGCGACCCCGTCACCGCGGACGATTTCGTCTATGCGTTCCGCCGCATCCTGGCGCCGCCCACGGGGGCGAAATACGCCGAGATCCTGTTTCCGATCCGCGGGGCGGCGGCGGTGAACCGCGGCGATGCAGCCGGCGACACCCTCGGGGTCGCGGCGGAAGGGCCTCTCCGGCTCAGGATCGCCCTCGAACAGCCGACGCCGTATGTCCTCGAGCTCCTGACCCATCAGACCGCCCTGCCGGTGCACCGCGCGTCGATCGAGCGCTACGGCGATGCGTTCACCCGCCCGGGCAACTTCGTGACCAACGGCCCCTACCGGCTGGTCGACCGGGTGCCGGGCGGGGCGATCACCCTCGAGGTCAATCCGCACCATCCCGAAGCCCGCGCGATCGCGATCCGGCGCGTCGCCTTCCTGCCGACGCCGGACTTGTCGAGCGCGGTGCGCCGCTACACGGCGGGGGAACTCGACTCGCTGTCCCAGCTCCCGGCCGACCAGATCGCCGACCTGCGCCGCCGCTTCGGCGCCCAGGTGGTCCTCGGTCCGTCGCTCGGGCTCGAAGCCCTGGTGGTCAACACCCACAAGGCGCCGTTCTCGGACCGGCGGGTCCGCCAGGCGCTGTCGCTGCTCATCGACCGGGAATATCTCGCCGACGGGCTCTACGGCGGCACCATGAGCCCCGCCTATTCCCTGTGCCCGCCGGGCATCGACAATTACCGGACGCCGCCCGAGACCGCGGGGCGCCTGGGCCTGCCGATCGACCACGAGGCGCAGGCGCGCCGCCTGCTCGACGAGGCCGGTTTCGGGCCGGGGCGGCCGCTCACCGTGGAGTACCGGTTCAACGTCAGCGACAACAACCGCAACACCGCGGTGGCGGTGGCCGAGATGTGGCGCGACCTCGGGATCGAGACACGGTTTGTCTACACCGACGCCAAGACGCATTTCGCGTATCTGCGCGACGGCGGCAGCTTCGACGTCGCCCGCTATTCTTGGATTGCCGACTATTCCGATCCGCAGAATTTCCTGTTTCTGCTCCAGAGCGGCAACGATGGGTTGAACGCCGGCCGCTGGTCGGACGCGGCCTACGACGCGCTCCTGACCAGCGCGGCCGCCGAACGCGACCTCGCCCGCCGGGCCGAGCTGCTCTGCGATGCCGAGTCCATCGCGCTGCGCGAGCTCCCCTGGATCCCGCTGATGCATTATCGCTCGAAGGCGCTGATCGCACCGCGGCTGCACGGGTACGTCCCGAACCTGCGCAACGCCGCACCGACCCGCTTCATGAGGCTCGACGCGTGATCCGCTTCATCCTGCGCCGCCTCGCGCAGTCGGTGCCGACGCTGTTCGCGGTGGTGGCCGTGAGCTTCTTCCTGATGCGGCTGGCGCCCGGAGGGCCGTTCGACCTCGAGCGTCCGCTGGCGCCGGCCGCCATGGACAACCTGCGGCGGGTCTACGGCCTGGACCGGCCGCTGATCGTGCAGTTCGGCGGGTACCTGGCGGCCCTGGCGCGGGGCGATCTCGGCCCGTCCTTCTCGTTCCGCGACCAAAGCGTGCGCGACCTGATCGCCCGGGGGCTGCCGATCTCGGCGACCCTCGGAGCCCTGGCCCTGTCGCTTGCGACCTGCCTGGGGATCGGGCTCGGAACCGTGGCGGCGCTCCGGCGCGGCGGCGCGCTGGACCGGCTGCTCGGCCTCGGCGCGGCGCTGTCGCTGTCGCTGCCGAGCTTCGTGGTGGCGCCGCTCCTGCAGATCGTGTTCGGGCTGACCTTGCGCTGGCTGCCGCTGAGCGGCTGGGAGGGCGGCGCGCCGAGCCACCTGATCCTGCCGGTGGTGACCCTCGCGCTGCCGCAGGTGGGCGCGCTGGCACGCCTGACCCGCGCCTCGCTCGGCGAGGTGCTGCGCACCCAACCGGTGCGGACCATGCGGAGCCTCGGCCTGCCGCCCGTTCGCATCACCCGGCATGCGCTGCGCGGGGCGCTCCTGCCGGTGGTCGCCTACCTGGCCCCGCTGGCGGCGGCCCTGCTCACCGGATCCGTGGTGGTCGAGACCATCTTCGGCCTGCCCGGCATCGGCCGCTACTTCGTGGAGGGGGCACTCAACCGCGATTACACGCTGGTGATGGGCACTGTCCTGGTGGTCGCGGTGCTGGTCATCGCCCTGAACCTGATCGCCGACCTCGCCTGTGCCTGGCTCGATCCGCGCCTGCGGCGGTTGGCATGAGCACCGGGGGCATCACCACCGGGCCTGCGGCGCGCATGCTGCTCCGGCTCGGCCGCGAACGGGTGGCGATGGCCTCCCTGGCCGTGCTCGTCCTGACCGCGCTGACCTGCCTGTTCGGCCCGGCGCTGACCGGGCACGATCCGGTACGGGCCTATCCAGACCTGCGCCAGCTTCCGGCCGGCCTGAGGGCGCAGCCGGATGCCGAGCATCTGCGCCCGGCCCTCGAACGCCTCGCCTTCCGGATGCGGGCCCGCCTCGACGACGTGGCCCGCGACGGTGACACAGTACGCCTGACGCTGGGTTCGGAGACCGCATTCGACCGGCGCAGCCTCGTCTACCTGCCGCGCTCCGACCTGTTCGGAGAGCCGCGGGTCGTCGACGGTTCGCAGGATGGGACGCGTCTGATCGTGCGCGTGCCGGTGCGGCGCCTGTACTTCCCCCTCGGCACCGATGTGCATGGCCGCGACCTGCTCACCCGCTGCCTCGTCGCCGGCCGCGTCTCCCTCCTGATCGGACTCACCGCCACCCTGGTCGCGCTGCTCATCGGCGTCGGCTACGGCGCGACCGCCGGCTTCGTCGGCGGCGCCGTCGACGCCGTGATGATGCGACTGGTGGACGTGCTCTACGCCTTGCCGTTCGTGTTCTTCGTCATCCTCCTGCTGGTGTTCTTCCGGGCGAGCCTGACGCTGATGCTGGTGGCCATCGGCGCGGTGGAATGGCTCGACATGGCCCGGATCGTCCGGGCGCAGACCCTGTCGCTGCGCGAGCGCGACTTCGTCCGCGCCGCCCGCGCCCTCGGCCTCGGCACGCCCCGGATCATCCTGCGCCACATCGTGCCGAACACGTTCGGCCCGGTAGCCGTGGCGGCGACCCTGCTGGTGCCGCAGGTGATCCTGCTTGAGAGCTTCCTGTCGTTCCTCGGGCTGGGCGTTCAGGAGCCGCAGACGAGCTGGGGCGTGCTGATCGCCGAGGGCGCCCGGGCGATCGAGTCGGCCCCCCACATGCTGGCCGGTCCGGCCGCCTTCCTGATCGCCACCCTGGTCGCCTTGACGCTCCTGGGCGACGGCCTGGCCGACGCCGTCGACCCGCGCAGCGATTGACGTCAGCCCAGCAGCCGGATCGGCGAACCGGCGAGCCACGCCTCGATATCCTCCACGGCCTGGGTGAAGAACGTCCGGTAGTTGCTGCGCGTGACGTAGCCGACATGGGGCAGCGCCAGGACGTTCGGCAGGTGCCGGAACGGACTGTCGGCCGACAGCGGCTCGGTCTCGAAGACGTCGAGTCCAGCTCCCGCGATCCACCTCTCCTCCAAGGCCCGGACCAGGGCGGCCTGATCGACGATCGGCGCGCGCGACGTGTTCACCAGCAGGGCGCCCGGTCGCATCCGGCGCAGCTCTTCCTCGCCCAGAAGGCCGCGTGTGCGCTCGCCGAGCACCAGATGGATGCTGACGACATCGCTTGCCTCGAGCAGGGCGTCCTTGGACTGCGCACGCTCCACCCCGGCGGCTGCGGCCCGGGCATCGTCGAGGTTCGGGCTCCAGGCGATCACCCGCATGCCGAAGGCGCGGCCGATCTCGGCGACGCGCGCACCGATCTTGCCCAGCCCCAGGATACCGAGCGTCGCCCCGGCCAGATCGGTCCCGATCGTGCTCTGCCACGGACCACCGTCCCGAAGATTCCGGTTCTCGACCGCAAGGTGGCGGGCGAGGCCCAGGATCAGCGCCCAGGTCAGCTCGGTCGGCGGCGTGGGGCTCGATCCCGTGCCGCAGACCGTGATGCCCCGCGACCGCGCCGCCGCGACATCGATCGCGAGGTTGCGCATGCCGCTGGTCACCAGCAGCTTCAGGCGGGGCAGACGCTCCAGCAGATCCGCCGGAAACGGCGTGCGCTCGCGCATGATCACCAGGATCTCGGCCTGGTCGATCCTGGCCACGAGGGCGTCCCGATCCGCGATGTGCTCGGTGACCGGCGCGACCGCGACCCGGTCGGACAGGCGCGCCCAATCGGCGAGGCCGAGCGCCGCGTTCTGATAGTCGTCGAGGATCAGGCAGGTTCGCACGCAGCACACTCTCGGCAGAAGGTCGCAAACGTCTCGAGAAAGTTCTCTGCCGACAACCGGTTGGCTGGCACGCCGACGATATGCGCGATGCGCTCCGGAGTCTCGTTGAGCAGCGGCAGACGCAAGAAAAGATCGGTGTTGAACTGCGTGCTGACCGTCGCGAGCACGGTGCGCAGAGCCTGCAGCATGTCGTCGCCCCGGTGAGACGCATGCACGAGCGCGATGGGCTTATCGATCACAAACGATGTTGATATCAGCCAATCGATGGCATTCTTCAGTCCACCGGGAATAGACCGGACATATTCCGGACTCGCGATGATCATGCCCTGGCAGTCGCGCACGCTTCGCAGGAATTCCTGTGCCGCGAGTGGAGTGAGCGAACCTTCTAAATCCGGCGAGAAAATGGGGAGGCTGCCGACACGGTCGTAGACGGAGATGCGAATACGCTCCGGTGCGATGGCTTGCAGTGCCCTCAACAGCGCGGTGTTCGTCGAAGTATGGCGCGTGCTTCCAGACAGCGCGAGAAGCCTCACATCCAACTGACGGCCCGACGCAGACGATGCTTCGGACATCAACGCGCCGCCGCCAACGCCTCAAACGCCATCGCAACCCCGGCCGCTCCCGGATCCTCGACACCAGCGAGATCCGCCGCCGCGAGGTAGCTTGACCGACCGGTGGCGGCGCGGTCCATCCGGGCCGTGGCGGCGGCGCCCGCGCGGGCGGCAGCGGCGGCGGCGTCGAGGCCGTCCGATTTCAGGGCTTCGAGCGCCGGGATCAGGGCGTCCAGCAGGGTCCGGTCGCCCGGGCCGGCACCGCCGTAGCCCCTGACCCGGGCCACGCCGTCTTCCAACGCGTCGGGCCAGGACGCACCGTCGGTGAGCGCGGACGCGGCGGCGGCGAAGAAGATCGAGGCCAGCACGCCGCTCGAACCGCCGACCGCGCGGCCGATCCGCTCCGCCAGCGCGCGGCACAGGGCTGCCGGGTCGGCCTGCGGCAGCCGGTCGATCTCCGCTTCCACCGCCCGCGCGCCGGCGAAGGTGGTGCCGGTGTCACCGTCGCCGACCTTCGCGTCCAGGGCGTTGAGCGCGCCCTCCGAGGCGATGAGCGCCCGCGTGACGGCGGCGAGCCGCGCGGCCACCGCGGGATCGCGCGACGGCGCGAAGGATTCGCCCGCGAGCTCTGCGGGAAGCGGGCGCAGGACCGGCGGCGCGATCCGCACCGCACCGGGCCAGGCCGGCACGGGGACCGGCGCCAGCAACGCCGCCTCGATCGCGTCGTCGAGTGGCAGGATCGACACCGATGCCCCGTGCATGTCGAGCGCAGTCATCAGCGGCGCCGGCCCGAGCAGCAGGCGCACCCGCCGGCCGAGATCGGTGGCCAGCACCGCCTGGGTCAGGACCTGCATCTCCAGGGCCGTGGCCGAGCCGAGATTGTTCATGAGGAGCGCCAGCGGCCCGGTCGCGGAGAAGCGCTCGGTCATCAGACGGGCCAGATCGCCGGCGCCGGGCAGCGCGATGCGCTCCACCCCCGGCTCGCCATGGATGCCGAGCCCGAGTTCCGCCTGCCCCCCCACGAAGCGCTCGCTCCGGGGCGAACCGGGAATGGTCGCGGTCGAGACCGCGATCCCCAGGGATTGCGCCGAATCCGCCACCCGGCGGGCGAGCGCCGCGACGGCCTCCAGCGGGGCGCCCGCCTGCGCCGCGTGTCCCGCGACCTTGTGCACGAACAGGGTGCCGGCCACGCCGCGCGGCTGCTTGGCCGCCGGGAGCGCAATGTCGTCGGACACGACGACGGTCTCGACCTTGCGGCCGAGGGCCCGGGCCCGTTCGGCCGCGAGGCCGAAATTCAGCCGGTCGCCCGCGTAGTTCTTGATGATCAGCAGGCACCCGGCCGGCCCGGTCACCGCCAGGATCCCGGCGAGGACCGCATCGACGCTCGGCGAGGCGAAGACGTCGCCGCACACGGCGGCACTCAGCATGCCGGCTCCGACGAACCCGGCATGGGCCGGCTCGTGCCCGGAGCCGCCGCCCGAGATCACCGCGACCTTGTCCGCATCCAGGTCGGCGCGCAGCACGACGCGGATGTCGGGGTCGCCGTCCAGCCGCGCCAGGCGGCCGCCGCTGGCCGCTAGGAGCCCCGCTATGGCGTCGCCGACCAGGGTGGCGCGAGCCTCGATGAAGTGGGCCATGGCGTGACCTTCCGCGATCTCGGTCCGCAGCTCTCACAGTGCGGCGGCGGGGCGGAGTGTCTGAGCAATCGCAGGCCCCGGCACAATGGCTGTCGGCGCATTTTACGCGATGTTCGGGCCCGCAGCCGCTACTCCTTCACGGCGCCGGTGAGCGCGGAGACGTAGTATTCCACGAAGAACGAGTAGAGGATCACCAGAGGTAGTGAGCCGAGCAGCGCGCCGGCCATCAGCGAACCCCACTTGTAGACGTCGCCGTCCACGAACTCGCTGACCACCGCGATCGGCACGGTCTTGTTCTGGGTCGAGGACAGGAACGTCAGCGCGTAGATGAATTCGTTCCAGCACAGGGTCAGCGAGAAGATCCCGGCCGAGATCAGGCCCGGGAAGGCGAGCGGCAGGATGATCTTGGTCAGGATCTGCCACCGGCTCGCGCCATCCATGAGGGCGCATTCCTCCAGCTCGTAGGGAATGGTCTTGAAGTAGCCCATCAGGAGCCAGGTCGAGAACGGGATCAGGATGGTCGGATAGGCCAGGATCAGGGCGATCGGCGAATCGAACAGGCCGTAGGCCTGGATGATCGTGGCGAGCGGGATGAACAGGATCGAGGGCGGCACGAGATAGGCGAGGAAGATCGCCGCGCCGACCCAGCCGGCGCCCCGGTAGCGGATCCGCACGCAGGCATAGGCGGCCAGCACGCTCGCGAACAGCGACAGGATGGTGGCCGCCACCGACACGTACATCGTGTTCCAGAGCCAGCGTGGATACTGCGTCTCGAACAGGAGCTTGTTGATGTGCTTGAGCGTCGGGTCCACGACCCAGAACGGGTTGAACCGCTCCATGTCGATCAGCTGCTCGTCCGGTTTGATCGCCGTGAGCGCCATCCAGTAGAACGGGAACAGCAGCACCGCCAGGATGATGAGCAGCGGCAGGTAGGTGGTCACGAGCCGCCGCGGCAGGCGCTCCAGGTAGGCCATCCCCTCGCTGTCGTCGGTGAGGCCGGCGGGGCGGGCCGCCACGACGGAGGCGAGGCGCGGGTCGGCATGGGCGGGCGGAGCGGGTGCGCTCATCGGTCGGTTCCCCCGGCTTGCCAGGCCCGGCGCTGAAGGCCGAACCACGAGATGCCGATCGCGGCGAGAAGGAACGGCACCATCGCGGTGGCGATCGCCGCCCCCTCGCCGAGCGTCCCGGAGAGGATGCCGCGCTGGTACGACAGGGTCGCCATCAGGTGCGTGGCGTTGACCGGGCCACCCCGGGTCATCGCCCAGATCAGCTGGAAGTCGGTGAAGGTGAACAGCACCGAGAAGGTCATCACCACGGCGATGATCGGCGTCAGCAGCGGCAGGGTGATGCGCGAGAAGATCTGCCAGTTCGAGGCCCCGTCGAGGGTCGCAGCCTCATAGAGCGACGGCGAGACCGTCTGCAGCCCGGCGAGGAGCGTGATCGCGATGAACGGTACCCCGCGCCAGATGTTGGCGAAGATCACGCAGGCGCGGGCCATGCTCGGCTGACCCAGGAAATCGATGTTGCCGTCGATGATCCCCATGTGGCGCAGCGACCACGATATGATCGAGAACTGACTGTCGAAGATCCACCAGAACGCGATCGCCGACAGGACCGTGGGCACCACGAACGGGATCAGCACGATCGACCGGACGATCGACTTGAACGGCATGTTCTTGTTGAGCAGCAGTGCGAGGTAGAGCCCGACGCCGAACTTCACCACCGAGGCCACCGCCGTGTAAAGGCAGGTGTTGAACACCGAGAGCCAGAACACGTCGTCGTCCCAGAGCCAGGCGTAGTTCTCCAGGCCGATAAACGTGCCCTCCCGGCCGATCCGGGTGTTGGTGAAGGACAGCCAGATGCCCTTCAGCAGCGGATAGGCCAGGAACAGGCCCAGGATCAGCGCCGTCGGCAGCATGAACCAGAAGCCCGCCCAACCGCGGCTGGCGCGCAGGCGCTGCCAGGCCGAGCGGGTCAGGACCGCATTTGGAGCCGGCTGTGTCAGGGCCGTGTGCGCCATGGGTACGCCTCGAAATCGAGGCCGCGGACGAAGGGCCCGCGGCCGGCCGTGTTCAGGTGTTGCGGAAGATGCGCTGAGCGGCGCGTTCGGCGTTGCGGATCGCGGTCTTCACGTCCTCCCGGCCGGTGCAGTGGCTGGCGAACATGTCCACCACCACGAAGTCGGCCAGCACCGCGGCGATCCGCTCGCTCACCGGCGCGAGGCCGCCGGCCGCCAGCGACCGCCGCCCCGCCTCGGCGAAGACCGCGTTCTTCGGATCGCTCGTCCAGATCGGGTTCTTGGGATAGTTCGACAGCGGCTCGCACAGATAACCTTGCGCGGCCTCCAGCCAGGGATTGTAGTTCGACGCCTCCATCATGAAGCTGATGAAGGCCTTACAGGCATTGGGCGCCTTCGAGTATTTGAACGCCAGGATCGGGAAGGCGAGCTGGAACTCGGTGGGCTTGCCGGCGGGCCCGATCGGCCAGACCGCGTGGTCCATGTCCTCGGCGAGCTTCGGGTTGTCCTTCTTGGCCGCAGCGTAGATCGAGATGCCGTTGTTGGTCAGGTACAGGTCGCCCGCCAGGAACGCCTTGTTGTTGGACGAGTCGTTCCACGAGACGGTGCCGGGCACGAAGGTCTCGTAGAGGGACTTGACGTATTCGAGCGCCTTGGCGGTCTCGGGCGAGTTGATCACGATCTTCTCGTTGGCGTCCACCAGGTTGGCGCCGTGGGACCAGAGTGCCCAGTGGCACCAGGTGTTGCCGTCGCCGGTGGCATGCCCGAGGGCGAAGCCGGCCGGGGTGTTGTTCTTCTTCATCGCCCGGCAGAGTTCCAGGAACCCCGCTGTGTCCTCTGGGAACTTGCTGAACCCGGCCTTCTGCATTGCCGAGATCCGGTAGTTCGGGTAGCCGCCGTTGAAGCCGACCGGGATCGCGATCCACTTGCCCTTGACCTTGCCGTAGGCCTCCGCCGACGGGAACCACGGGCCGTACTTCTTGGCCAGCGAATCGGCGACGTCCTCCAGCGGCAGGCACTTGTCCGGGAACAGGGCCGGGAACGAGAACAGGCCCCAGACCATGTCGGGCCCCTGCCCGGTATTGGCCGCCACGGACGCCTTGGGCTGGATGTCGTCGAAGGATTCGTTGGTGACCGACACCTTGACGCCGGTCGCCTTGGTGAAGGCGTCCACCATCCGCAGGAACGCCTCGTCCTCGCTCGGCACGAAGCGCTTCCAGCGCAGGAGCGACAGGCTGGCGCCGGGCTCAGGCTTCCATTCGGCGGTCTGCGCCCAGGCCCGGGCGAAGCCCAGCAGGTCGCTGCCCGCGGCGAGCCCGGTCGCGGCGGCACCCGCCAGGAGGGAACGGCGGTCGAGTCTGGTCATCGTGGCGTCACTCCCTGAATGGATCGGCGCGCCCCGGACGCGGTTCGTCCGGGCGGCCGGGCTCGGCAACCGAAAACGGGTCAGGTCGGCAGGCGTCGTCCGGACTCGGCATCGAAGAAGTGCACGCGGTTCGGGCGCAGGTAGACGGTCTCGCCGGGCCCCTCGCTGACGCGCTCGCGCAGCACGCAGGTGAAGTCCTGACCCTGGGCGCGCACCGCCAGCATGGTCTCGGACCCGGTCGGCTCGACCACGACGACCTCGGCGGCGATCCCGTCGCGCGCCAGATCGAAATGCTCAGGCCGCATCCCGAGGACCAGCTTCCGGCCCTCGATGCCCGCCGGCGCCTCGTTCAGGGGGATCGTCAGACCCGAATCCGCCGCGAAGACGAGGTTCCCGTTCCTCCGGACAGTCCCGTTCACGAAGTTCATCGCCGGGGATCCGATGAAGCCCGCCACGAACAGGTTGTCGGGCCGGTCGTAGAGTTCCAGCGGCGGCCCGATCTGCTCGACCACGCCGTCGTGCATCACCACGATCCGGTCGGCCATGGTCATGGCCTCGATCTGATCGTGCGTGACGTAGATGGTCGTCGTCTTCAGGCGCTGATGCAACTCCTTGATCTCGGTCCGCATCGCCACGCGCAGCTTGGCGTCGAGGTTCGACAGCGGCTCGTCGAACAGGAACACCTGCGGATCGCGCACGATGGCCCGGCCCATGGCGACGCGCTGCCGCTGGCCGCCGGAGAGCTGGCGCGGGTAGCGGTCGAGGAGATGGGTCAGCCCGAGGATCTGCGCGGCCTTGCTGACGCGCTCGTCGATCTCGGCCGCCCGCGCCTTCCGGATCCGCATCGAGAACGCCATGTTCTCGCGAACCGTGAGGTGCGGGTAGAGCGCGTAATTCTGGAACACCATCGCGATGTCCCGCTCCTTGGGCGGAACATCATTGAAGACACGCTCGCCGATACGGATCTCGCCGCCGGAGATATTCTCCAAGCCGGCAATCATCCGGAGCAACGTCGATTTTCCGCAGCCCGAAGGCCCGACCAGGATCACGAACTCACCGTCCCGGATGTCCACGGACACACCGTGCAGGACGTTCGTCGATCCGAAAGCCTTGCGAACCTCGCGGATTCCCACCGAGGCCATGCTTCCTCCCAATCAGGGACGCTCTGACGGCGACTCCTGTCTGAGCAGTACAATAGAGCATCCGGCGGAAAGCAAGCCGGCCGACCCTGAATTTTGAATCATATCTCGTTTCTGTCAGGACCTTCCTGTGAAATCCTGCGTCCGGACGACCGGATCGGATTTCGGCGCCGGTGGCCATACGGTTGAGTTCGACCGGACTTGCCCGACGGGCCGGGATCGGTGACGAGGCCGCCGGCATGAAACATCCCACCGGAGCCTGAGCCGGCACCGGATGCTAAGGCGATGGCATCGGCCCCGCTGCCGGTGCGACGTCCGGGCATAATCGGAGACGGCGGGCAGGATCCCGAAGGAAGAGGACGGTATGGCACAATCCGGTCTGACCGCAGGCGAGATCCTTCCCAACGACGGCGTCCGGGGTACGCTGGTCGGACGGGTGTGGCGCCCGGATGTCGGCGGACCGAGCGTCGTGGCGATCCGGGCGGGGTCGGGCGGCGAGGCGCGCGTCGTCGACGTCACGGCGCGCTTCGCGACGGTCAGCGACCTGTGCGAGACGCCGGGCGCCGCCGCGGCCTGCGCGCCGCCGAGGGCGCGGATCTCGGCAGCCTCGACGCGATCCTGGCCAACACCCCGCCGGAGGGCCGCGACCCGGGGCAGCCGTGGTTGCTCGCCCCGGTGGACCTCCAGGCGCTGAAGGCCGCCGGCGTCACCTTCGCGACGTCGATGCTGGAACGGGTCATCGAGGAGCGGGCGCGGGGCGACCTGGCAGCGGCCGCGGCGATCCGCACGGAGGTCGAGCGCCTTGTCGGACACGACCTGCGCCGGCTGAAGCCCGGCTCGCCCGCCGCGATGGCGTTGAAGGAGGTCCTGGTCGCCCAGGGGGCCTGGAGCCAGTATCTCGAAGTCGGGATCGGGCCGGACGCGGAGATCTTCACCAAGGCGCAGCCGCTCTCCGCGGTCGGTTGCGGCGCGGACGCTGGGCTGCATCCGGATTCGCACTGGAACAATCCCGAGCCGGAAGTCGCGCTGGCCGTCTCATCCCAGCAGAACATCGTCGGCGCGACACTCGCCAACGATGTGAACCTGCGCGATTTCGAGGGCCGCTCGGCGCTGCTGCTCGGCAAGGCCAAGGACAACAATGCCTCCTGCGCCCTGGGGCCGTTCCTCAGGCTGTTCGACGAGACCTTCGGCCTCGACGACGTGCGGCGCACCACCGTGACGCTCGAGGTGACCGGGACCGACGGGTTCCGGATGGAGGGCACCTCCCCGCTCGCCGAGATCAGCCGCGACCCGGAGGAGCTGGTCGGGGCCCTGATGGGCCGCACCCACGATTACCCGGACGGTGCCATCCTGCTGCTCGGCACGATGTTCGCGCCGATCCAGGACCGGCACGGCCCGGGCCTCGGCTTCACCCATGTCGAGGGTGACCGCGTCGTCGTGGCGAGCCCGGAACTCGGCAGCCTCGTCAACCGCATGCGCCCGTGCGACGCCTGCGAGCCCTGGACGTTCGGCGCCCGCGCGCTGATGCGCAATCTCGCCGCGCGCGGGCTTCTGTGACAGAGCCTGACGCCCGCAGCTTTCCGGACCACACGGCCCCAGCCGCAGAGACCCATCCGATGACAGCCGCCGAATCGATCCTCGCGCGTCTCTCCGACATCGTCGGGCCCTCCGGACTCGTCACCGGCGCGGAGTTGCGCGGCCGGTCCGCGAACTGGACCCGGCCGACGGAGCCCTGCGCGGCGCTCGCCCTCGTGCGCCCGCGCAGCACCGCCGAGACCAGCGCCGTGATGGCCGCCTGCCACGCGGCCGGGGTCGCGATCGTGCCGCGGGGCGGCGCCACCGGCCTCGTGGACGGGACGCTCTGCGCGCCCGATGAGATCACTCTCTCCACCGAGCGGATGACCGGGATCGAGCCGATCGACCCGCTCGGCATGACCGTGGTGGTCGGCACCGGCGCCACCATCGAGAGCGTGCAGAACGCCGCCACGGAGAACGGCCTGTTCTTCCCGCTGGATCTCGGTGCCCGCGGTTCGGCCACGATCGGCGGCGCGATCTCCACCAATGCCGGCGGCCTGCGGGTGCTGCGCTACGGCATGATGCGCGAGATGGTGCTGGGCCTGGAGGCGGTGCTGGCCGACGGCACGGTGGTCTCGTCCATGCGCCCGCTGATCAAGAACAACACCGGGCTGGACCTTAAGCAGTTGTTCGTCGGCACCGAGGGCACGCTCGGCATCGTCACCCGCGCGGTCCTGCGCCTCCGCCCGGAGCCCGCCGGATACGCCACCGCGCTGATCGCCTGCCCGGGCGTCGACGATGGCGCCCGGGTCCTGCGCGCCGCCCAGAGCGCGTTCCAGGGGCGCGTGTCGTCCTTCGAGGGCTTGTGGCCGGATTTCTACCGGCTGATGACCGCCCCCGGCCGGGCGACGCCGCCGCTGAGCTACGATTATCCGTTCTACGCGATCATCGAGGTCGAGTGCGTCCCGGAGGAGTCCGACCGGTTCCTTGGCCTGCTGGAAGGCCTGATGGGGGACGGCACGATCCTCGACGCGGCCGTGGCCTCCTCGGAGGAGCAGCGCCGCGGCATGTGGCGCATCCGCGACCGCGTCGAGCACCTGAACGCCGATGGGATCGAGCGCGCCTTCGACGTGAGCGTGCCGCTCTCCAAGATGGACGGCTATGTCCGGGGCGCGCTGGAACGCCTGGCGGCGATCCCCGATTGCCGCGCCGTCGTCTACGGGCATATCGGCGACAACAACCTGCACTGGAACACGACCCGCCTCGACGCCGCCGGCAACGCAGCCATCGACGCCGCGCTCTACACGCCGCTCGCCGAACTCAACGGCTCGGTCTCGGCCGAGCACGGCATCGGCCTGGAAAAGCGGAGCAAGCTGCCGCTCTCGCGCTCGCCCGAGGAGATCGCCGCCATGCGGCTGGTCAAGCGGGCGCTGGACCCGGACAACCGGCTGAACCCCGGCAAGATTTTCTAGCGGTCGGCGATCGATGGGGTCCGTTCGGCTCGTGGTCCGCCTCACGCCGCGCGGCGGGCGCGATGCGGCGGATGGCTGGGCGCGGGATGAGAAGGGCCAGCCTTACCTGAAGGCGCGGGTGTCCGCGCCGCCGGTCGATGGCGCGGCCAACGCGGCGCTGGAAAAGATGATCGCCAAAGCGCTGAAAATCGGCCGCAGTTCGGTCCGGATCGCTGCCGGCGATCAAAGCCGGCTCAAGATCCTGGAGATCGAAGGCATAGCCCAGGCCGATCTCGATCGTATCTTCGGGGTGCCCGAGTAGGCGGCGGGCCGAGACCGTTCTGCCTCGGCCCGACCTGCCTCAGAACGCGACCTTGTCCCCGCCCTTCAGCGACAGCATCTCGCGGGCCTCGTCGGGCGAGGCGATCTCCAGCCCCAGCCCCTCGATGATCGAGCGGACGCGGCGGACCTGGGCGGCGTTGGTTTCCGCGAGCTTGCCGGGGCCGTCCCAGAGGCTGTCTTCCAGGCCGACGCGGACGTTGCCGCCCATTGCGGCCGCCATGGCGGCGATGTTCATCTGGTTGCGGCCGGCGCCCAGCACCGACCAGCGGTACTGATCGCCGAAGAGCCGGTCGGCGGTGCGCTTCATGTGCATCACGTCGTCGGGATGCGCGCCAATGCCGCCCTGCAGGCCGAACACGGTCTGGATGAACAGCGGCGCCTTCACCAGCCCGCGATCGAAGAAGTATTTGAGATTGTAGAGATGGGCCGTGTCGTAGCACTCGAACTCGAACCGCGTGCCGTTCGGGCCGCAGGTGGTGAGGATGTGCTCGATCTGGCCGAACGTGTTGCGGAAGATGATGTCCTTGTTGCCGAGGTAATCCCGCTCCCACTGGTGCTTCAGGTCCTTGAAGCGGTCGAGCATGCCGAACAGGCCGAAATTCATCGAGCCGAGGTTGAGCGACGCGACCTCCGGCTGGAAGGTCGCGGCTGGGCGGACCCGCTCCTCGATCGACATGGTCGGCGCGCCGCCGGTGGTGATGTTCACGACGCAGCCCGAGCGCTGCTTGATCACCGGCAGGAACTTGGCGAAGGCCTCCGGCGACTGGTCGGGCTGACCGGTCTCGGGGTTGCGGGCGTGCAGGTGGATGATCGCCGCCCCGGCTTCGGCAGCGCCGATCGCAGCGTCGGCGATCTCCTCCGGCGTCACCGGCAGGTGCGGCGACATGCTGGGCGTGTGGATCGCGCCGGTGACGGCGCAGGTGATGATGACTTTCCGCTGTGAGGCCATGCTCAGTCCTTTTGTGAAAGCTTGTGGGCCCGCAGGGCGGCCAGCCGCGCGTCGCGGCGATTCATGCGGGCGGGCAGATCCGCGGGCTCTCGCCAGTTCGCCAGGATCGCCTGGGTGGCCGGTGCCTCGTAAACGCTCGGGGGCGCCGGGTCGGCTGCGAGACTCTTGTAGAATCCGGTGTAGCGCGCGCAGTAATCGGCGATGCCGCCAGGGGCGTTGAGTTCGATCGTCTCGAACGGCCCCATGAAGCTCCAGCGCAGGCCGAGCCCGTCCGCAACGGTCTTGTCGAGATCCTGCGGGGTCACGTAGCCCTCCGAAGCCAGGCGGAACGCCTCCGCCAGCAATGCGCCCTGGAGCCGGTTGAGGATGAAGCCCTCGATCTCCTTCAGGACGGTGATCGGCACCTGTCCGATTCTCTCGTAGGTCGCCCGGGCGCGCTCCAGCACCGCGGCATCCGTCCACGGAGCGCCGGAGATCTCCACCAGCGGAATCAGGTGCGGCGGGTTCACGGGATGGCCGATCAGGCACCGCCCCCGTCCGGGAAGCCCCTCGGTGAACAGCGAGCAGCGGATCGCCGAGGATGAGGAGGCGATGATCGCGTCCGGTGGCGCCAGGGCGTCGAGTTCCGCGAACAGGGCCTGCTTCACATCGAGCCGTTCCGGCCCATTCTCCTGAACGAAACCGACGCCGTCGAGGCAGGCGCCCAGGCCGTTCGGGGCTCGGATACGGGAGGACGCCGCCTCTGGATCGGGGCACAGCCCGTTCTCGGAGAGCGTCCGCAGGCCTGCGGCGCAGAGCGGGATCGCGGCCTCGGCGACTCTGTCCGCGGTATCGAACAGGCGCACGTTCCAACCCGCGCGGGCGAAGATCATCGCCCAGGCCCGGCCGATCAGGCCGGCGCCGACGATCGCGACGCTCTCGGTCATAGCCACAGCACCTTCCGTCTCAGATCCTGGTCCTCGCGCAACAGGCGCGACTCGCCGGTCCACTGCACGCTGCCGCGCTCCAGCGCGACGGTCCGGTCCGAGAGGGCCAGCGCGAGGTCGAGGTGGTGGTCCACCAGGATGATCGCGATCTCCCGGCGCAGCCGGTCGAACGCCTCGAACAGTTCCTCGGTCACCGCCGGCGACAGGCCCTCGAAGGGCTCGTCGAGCAGGAGGAGGCGCGTGTCGCCGGAGAGCGCCCGCGCCACCGCCACCATCTGCTGCTCGCCGCCGGACAGGCGTGCGGCGTCGACGGTCCAGCGTTGCTTGAGCCGGGGGAAGAACTCCAGGACCTTGTCCTCGTCCCAATGGATACCCGCGCCGGTGAGGCGCCGCAGCCGGCCCAGACCCAGATTCTCGGCGACGCTCATTCCGGCGAACAGCGCGCGGCCCTGCGGCACGTAGCCGATGCCGAGCCGGGCGATCCGGTCCGGCGTGAGCCCGGCGATGTCCTTCTCGCCGAGGACGATCCGGCCGGCGGCCGGGGGTGCCGTGCCGATCAGCGTCTTCAGCAGGGTCGACTTGCCGGCGCCGTTGCGGCCAAGCAGGGCCACCACCTCGCCCTTGTGCACCGTCAGGTCCACGCCGTTGAGGATGTGCGACTTGCCGTAAAAGGTGTCGACACCCGCCATCGTCAGCAGCGTCTCGGACGCGGCGGCGCTGGCACGCGGCTTCGCCGCGATCGCCTCCGTCCCGGAGCCGAGGTAGACCGCCTGCACCCGCGCGTCGTCCCGGGCATCGGCCACGGAACCGTCCACCAGCACCGCGCCGTCCGCCATCACGGAGACCCGGTCGGCGAGGCGGAACACCCGGTCGATGTCGTGTTCGACGAGCAGCACCGGGATGTCGGCGGAGAGCGCCTTGATCAGGTCGCCGACGCGCTCGCGCTCGGCCGCGGCCAGCCCGGCGAGCGGCTCGTCCAGCAGCAGGACCCGCGGACGCGTGGCGAGCGCCAGGCCCATGTCGAGGAGCCGCTGCCCTCCGTAGGAGAGGCTGCCGGCCTCCGCCTGCTCGATCCCGGCGAGCCCGGTCCAGCGCAGCAGCTCGGCCGTGTCGTCGGCGATCTCCCGCAGGCGGAGCGCGTCGCGCCACGGGTTCATGTGAGCCGGGTGGCGGGCCTGGACGGCGAGCCTGATGTTCTCCTCAACCGACAGGCCGGGGAATAGGTTGGTGATCTGGAACGAGCGGCCGAGGCCGGCCCGGGTGATCGCGTGGGGCTCGAGCCCGGCGATCTCCCGGCCGTCGAGGAGGATCCGCCCGGAATTCGGCCGGAACATCCCGGAGAGCAGGTTGAACGCCGTGGTCTTGCCGGCGCCGTTCGGGCCGATCAGGGCGTGCAGCGTCCGGTCGGCCACCGCGAAGGACACGCCGCGCACGGCGGCGACCGGTCCGAAGCTCTTGCGGATATCCTCCGCGACCAGGACCGCCCCGTCGGAACGCCCCTCGGCGATGAACCGGGCGGGGACGCGGCCCGAGGCACCGGCGCGGCGGGCCGACATCGCGGCGCCCTCCCCCGGCACGCGACGGAACGGGCGCATCAGCCGGGCCGCGATCCCCACGAGCCCATCCGGCGAAAACACGATGAAGGCGACGAACAGCAGCCCGAAATACAGCAGCCAGTCGCTGGTGTAGATCGACAGGAACTCTCGGAACAGGATGTAGAACAGGGCCCCGAGGGCAGGCCCCAGGAACGAGCGCATCCCGCCGATTACCACCATGGCGAGCAGTTCGCCCGAGAACGCGATGGAGATCGGGTCGGCCGAAGTGAAGCGGTGGCTGTAGGCGGACAGCGCGCCCGCCAGCCCGGTGATCGACGCCGAGATCACGAAGGCCGCGAGCTTGTAACGGTTGGTGGCGTAGCCGAGGAAGCCGGCGCGCTGCTCGTTCTCGCGGATCGCCACCAGCACCGTTCCCATCGGCGAGCGCCGGAAGCGCCAGAGCGCGACGAGAACCAGGAAGGCGATGCCGGAGACCGCGGCGTAGTAGGCGCCGGGCTGCTGCAGCACCGCCCAGCGGTGCAGGTTGCCGATGCCATTCTCGCCGCCGGTGAGGTCCGTCCAGCGGAACGCGATGGCGTACAGCATCGCGGTGAACGCGAGCGTCAGCAGGGAGAAGTAGACACCGCGCCGCCGCAGGATCAGGGCGCCGCCGGCGAGCGCCGCGACACCGGTGATCGCCAGCGCTCCGAACAGCGGCAGGGCCATGTCGCCCGGCGCTAGGCGGGTCTGCAGGATCGCCACCGCATAGGCGCCGAGCCCGAACCACGCCCCGTGGCCGAAGGAGACGAGGCCGGTCCAGCCGACCAAGATGTTGAGGCCGAGCACGGCGAGGGCAAAGATCACCACGTCGGTGGCGGTGATCAGTGTCAGGCCGATCGCGTCGAGGGCAAACGGCAGGACGATCAGGGCGGCGAGCGCCGCCCAGAGCTGGCGGCTCTCGCGCAGGATCAGGCCGCGCTGAGGGATGGCGAGCGGCAGCGGTTCGGCGGTTCCGGACATGGGGCTGTTCCCGCTCACTCGAATCGGGCGATCTGCTCGCCGAACAGGCCGCGCGGGCGCAGCAGCAGGACGAGCACCATGAGACCGTAGACGGCTGCCTCGGTCGCGGGCGGGTAGGCATAGGCGGTGAGCCCCCGGACCACGCCGACGATCAGGGCGGCCAGCACCACACCCCAGAACGAGCCGAGCCCGCCGATCACCACCACCACGAACGCGAAGGTGAGGATCTCGGCGCCCATCGCGGGGTGAACCCCGGTCACCGGCGCCATCATGGTCCCGGCGAGCGCCGCCAGCCCGACGGCGATCGTCACCACCGCGCTCATGTACGGCCGAAGCGAGATGCCGAGTGCCGCGACCATGTCGGGGTTCTGGACGCCGGCCCGGACCACGCGGCCGAAGCTGGTGCGGGTCAGGAGCAGCCACAGGCCGCCGACGCAGGCGAGCGCCACCACCAGGATGGAGAGCCGGTAGCGCGAGTAGATCAGGTCGCCGATGAACACCTGGCCCCGCAGCCAACCCGGGATTCCGTAGGGCAGCGGGGCCGCCCCGAAGGCCATGCGCAGGGCCTGCTCGGCCACCATGGCGAGGCCGAAGGTCAAGAGCAGGCCGAGGGTCGGGTCGCCCCTGTAGAAGCGCCGGAGCAGGAACCGCTCGATCACGAGGCCGAGAACGGCCACCAGCAGCGGCGAGGCGACGAGCGCTCCGCCGAAGCCGATCGTCGGGGTCAGCACCACGGTCAGGTAGGCGCCGATGGCGTAGAATGCGCCGTGTGCGAGGTTGACGATCCCGCCGAGGCTGAAGATCAGCGACAGGCCCAGCGCGATCAGCAGGTACTGGACGCCGATCAGCAGGCCGTTGAGCACCTGCTCGAGGATGAAGACGAGCTGCATGGCCGCCTCACGCCGGGAAGGTGCAGGCGTTCTCGTCGCGGGTGGTGGCGAGCACCTCCAGGCTTTCGCCGGAACCGGGCAGCGGCCCGGTCGCCGTGAAGATGTCGTAGGGGTTCTTCACCTGGTCCGCCGGAAGCGCGGTGATCGCGTACATCTCCTGCATCAGCTCGTGGTCCCAGGGACGGAAATAGCCCTCCCGGGTCTTGGCGATGTCGAAGGTCGCACCCTTCTCCAGGTATTCCACGATCTTGGTGGAATCGGTCGACTTCAGCGCGTTCATGGATTGGGCGACGATCTTCATCGCCGTGTAGTCGCCCCAACCCTGGTTCTCCGGCGGCTTCTTGTACTTCGCCCGGAACGCCGCCACGAATTTCTGGGCCGAGGGCGAGTCGATCCGGTGGTGCCACACCACCGGCCAGGTGCCGAGGAAGTTGCCGGGGCCGGCGCCCCAGGCCAACGCCGTATCGAAGCCGAAGCCGGCGACCGGAAATGGCAATCCGAACTCGCTGTACTGCTTGAGGAAATTGGTGATCTGCGCGCCCGCGAGGTTGCAAATCACGAGGTCCGGCCGGCTCTGGCGCAGCTTGAGCAGGAACGGCGAGAAGTCGGTGAGTTCGGTGGGGATCAGGTCCTCGCCCGCAAGCGTCGCCTCGTTCGCGGTGAAGAACTTCTTGGCCTGCTTGAGGAGGTCGTGACCGAACGCGTAGTCGGCGGTCAGCGCGTAGACCTTCTTGCCCTTGATCAGGCCCTTCTCCACCAGCGCCCGGCCCGCCGCGCGGACCATCATGGTGTTCTGCGCCTCCACGTGGAACAGGTAGCGCTTGCAGTCGGAACCGCGCAGCGCGTCCGAGTTCGCGCCGGTGTTGATGAAAAGCACCTTCTCGCGCTGCGCCACCTGGCTGATCGCCAGAGCCGAGGCGGAGTTGATCTCGCCGACCAGGCAGGCGACGCGGTCGCGCTGGACCATGCGCTCGGCCTTGGCCGACGCGGTCTGCGGATTGACGCTGTCTTCGGCCAGCAGCTCGACCTTCCGGCCGGCGATGCCGCCGGCGGCGTTGATCTCCTCGACGGCGAGCTGCGCGGCCTGAACGGCGAACTCGCCCAGGGGCCCGAGGAAGCCGGTACGGGGGGTCAGGTGGCCGATCCGGACCACGTCCGCCTGCCCCTGGGACAAGGCCGGGCTGGCGAGCGCCGGTGCGATGAGAGCCGCGCCGCCGGCTCGCAGCAGGCCGCGGCGAGAGAGAGAATCCCCGAACCGATCCGTCATCGTTCCGCTCCCGTGCGTTTCCTCCAGCCGGGCATTCTTGATGGGCTCTGACGGCCCTCACCCAAACTGTGATCACAGATCACTAGCGCGATAGTGCCAGATCCGTCTAGTGTCGGCACATGAGTTCCATGTCGGCCCTGGCCGAATTACCCCAGCTCGAGCGGCGCACCCTCGCCGACACCGCGTACGAGGCCCTATCGGACCTGCTTGCGTCCGGCCGACTCGCTCCCGGCGACCGGTTGTCCCTGCGCCAGAGCGCGGCGGCGCTCGGCGTCTCCGTGATGCCGGTGCGCGAGGCGGTGAGCCGCCTCGTCGCCGACGGCGTCCTGGAGGTGGCCCCGACCCGGGCGATCCGGGTGCCGATCATGACGGCGCAGGATTTCCAGGCGCTGGCCGAGACCCGCATGGCCGTCGAGGGCATGGCCGCGGCGCGCGCCGCGGAGCGCCGGAGCGAACCGGAACTCGGCGCGATCCGACGGGCCGAGGCGGCGTTCCGCCGGGAGGCCGCATCCGCGCAGCCGGACAGCACCCTGGCCGTCCGGCTCAACCGCGACCTGCACTTCGCGATCTACGCGGCCTGCGGACTGGAGCCTCTGCACGCGATCATCGCCCGGCTGTGGCTGAAGGCCGGCCCGGTCATCAACCTGGACCTGCGCGCACATCCGGAACGGCTGCTCCAGGGGTTCGCCCTGCGCCGGCATGCCGAGGCGCTGGCGGCGATCGAGGCGCGGGACGGTGCCGCTGCCGCCGCCGCCCTGGCCGCGGACATTCGCGAGGCGGCCGACTTCATCCTATCCCGCGGAGGGCTGCGGGACGCATAGTTTTGGTGCGCATCGGCTTCATCCAAAAGGCGACGAACGCCTCTGAAGCGATGCCTGGACGGGAGGAACGACCATGGATCTCGGAATCGCCGGCCTGCGCGTGCTCGTGACCGCGGGCGCCGCTGGAATCGGACGCGGCATCGTCGACGCCTTCCTCGAGGAAGGCGCGCGGGTCTTCGCCTGCGACATCGACCAGGAGGCCCTGGCCGCCCTTCCCGGGGCGGTCGGGCGCTGCCGGACCGACGTCGCCGACCGGGACGCGGTCGGCACCATGATGGCGGCAGCGGTCGAGCATCTCGGCGGCCTCGACGTGCTCGTCAACAACGCCGGCATCGCCGGGCCGACCGGGCGTGTCGAGGAGATCGCCCCGGAGGAATGGGACCGCTGCCTGACGGTCTGCCTGACCAGCCAGTTCAACTGCGCGCGCCTTGCGGTGCCCCACCTGCGCGCGAGCAGCAACGGCTCGATCGTCAACCTGTCATCGGCGGCCGGAAAGTTCGGCTTCGGCCTGCGCAGCCCCTACGCGGCGGCGAAATGGGGCGTGATCGGCTTCACCAAGTCCCTCGCGATCGAGCTGGGCGAGGCGGGCATCCGGGTGAACGCGATCCTACCCGGGCTGGTGGCCGGCGACCGGCAGCGCCGGGTCCTCGAGGCCAAGGCGCAGCAGCAGGGCACGAGCTTTGCCGAGATGGAGGCGCGCGCCTTCTCGTTCGTGTCGGTGAAGGACTACGTCACGGCCCGGCAGCTCGCCGACCAGATCCTGCTGCTGTGCTCGCCGCGGGGCCAGACGATCTCCGGGCAGGCGATCGCCATCGACGGCGACACGCGGATGTTGTCCTGAACCCCTGCGGCACGGGTTACGCCGCGGATCGGATCACGGCAGATTGGCGAACAGGCGGCACCACGACCGCGCGATCGGGAGGAACGGGCGCATGCGTCTCGCGGGCAAGACAGCATTGGTCACGGCCGCCGGCCAGGGCATCGGCCAGGCGAGCGTCCTGGCGCTGGCGCGCGAGGGCGCGCAGGTGCTGGCCACCGACGTCCGGGCCGACGCACTCGGAACCTTCGAGGGCGTAGCCAACGTCACCACCGCGCCCCTCGACGTGCTCGACCGGGCGCAGATCGAGGCCTTGGCCGGCGGGCTGGACCGGATCGACGTGCTGTTCAACTGCGCGGGCTACGTCCATGCCGGCACGGTGCTCGATGCCAGCGACGCGGATTTCGACTTCGCGGTGAATCTCAACGTCCGGTCGCAGTTCTGGACGATCCGCGCGGTCCTGCCACGGATGCTCGAGGCTGGCGCCGGGAGTATCGTCAACATGGCGAGCGTCGCCGGCTCCCTGCGTGGGCTGCCGAACCGCTTCGTCTACGGGCTGACGAAGGCCGCGGTGATCGGCCTGACCAAGTCGGTGGCGGCGGATTACGTGGGCCGCGGCATCCGCTGCAACTGCATCTGCCCCGGCACCGTCGACACGCCCTCGCTTGCGGACCGGATCAACGCGTTCGACGATCCCGTGGAGGCCCGCAAGGCCTTCATCGCCCGCCAGCCCATGGGTCGGCTGGCGACGGCCGAGGAGATCGCCCCGCTGGTGGTGTTCTTGGCGAGCGACGAGGCCGCCTTCGTGACCGGCCAGAGCTATTCCATCGACGGTGGCATGACGATCTGAGGATTCGACCATGAGCGAGAAGCGCCGCGTATCTCCCGCCGACCTGCGCTCGAAGGCGTGGTTCGACAATCCGCACAATCCGGGCATGACCGCGCTGTACCTGGAGCGCTACCTGAATTTCGGGCTCACGCCCGCGGAGCTGCGCTCGGGCAAGCCGCTGATCGGGATCGCCCAGACGGGCTCCGACCTGTCGCCATGCAACCGGCACCATCTGGAACTGGCCAAGCGCGTGCGCGACGGCATCACGGCGGCCGGGGGCGTCGCCTTCGAATTTCCGTGTCACCCGATCCAAGAAACCGGCAAGCGGCCGACCGCCTCCCTCGACCGGAATCTCGCCTACCTGTCGCTGGTCGAAGTCCTGTACGGCTATCCGCTGGACGGCGTCGTGCTGCTGACCGGTTGCGACAAAACCATGCCGGCCTGCCTGATGGCCGCCGCCACCGTGAACATCCCGGCGATCTCACTCAATGTCGGGCCGATGCTCAACGGCTACTTCCAGAAGGAGCTGACCGGCTCGGGCACGATCGTCTGGAAGACCCGCGAGCGGCATGCCGCCGGCGATATCGACTTCCAGCAGTTCATGGACATCGTCGGCTCGTCGGCCCCGTCCACGGGCCATTGCAACACCATGGGCACCGCCTCGACCATGAACGCGCTGGCCGAGGCACTGGGCCTCGCCCTGCCCGGCTCGTCGGCGATCCCCGCCCCCTATCGCGAGCGCGGGCAGGCCGCCTACGCCACCGGGTTGCGCATCGTCGACATGGTCTGGGAGGACCTCAAGCCGTCCGACATCCTGACCCGGGAGGCGTTCGAGAACGCCATCGTGGCCAACGCCGCCATCGGCGGCTCGACCAATGCGCCGATCCACATCAACGCCATCGCCAAGCATATCGGCGTGCCGCTCTCCTGCGACGACTGGGAGCGGGTCGGCTTCGAGATCCCGCTGCTGGTCGACATGCAGCCCGCCGGCCGCTGGCTCGGCGAGGAGTATTTCCGGGCGGGCGGCCTGCCCGCCGTGTTCGCCGAGCTGATCGACGCCGGGAAGGTCCACACCGAGGCCCCGACCTGCAACGGCTTCACCGTCGGCGAGAATTATCGCGGGCGGCACAGCTGGAACCGCGACGTGATCCGGGCCTACGCGACACCGCTGATGGAGCGGGCGGGCTTCCTCAACCTCAAGGGCAGCCTGTTCGATTCCGCGATCATGAAGACCTGCGTGATCTCGGAGGAATTCGCCGCCCGCTACCTGCGCAACCCCGAGGACCCGATGGCGTTCGAGGGCCCCGTCGTCGTGTTCGACGGGCCGGAGGATTATCACCACCGCATCGACGACCCGTCGCTCGGGATCGACGAGAACACCGTCCTGATCATGCGCGGCGCCGGTCCGGTGGGATATCCCGGCGCCGCCGAGGTGGTGAACATGCAGCCGCCGGGGGAACTGATCCGCCGCGGCGTGACCTCCCTCCCCTGTATCGGCGACGGCCGCCAATCCGGAACCTCGGGAACGCCCGCGATCCTCAACGCCTCGCCCGAGGCGGCGGTGGGCGGCGGCCTGGCGCTGCTGCAATCCGGCGACCGGGTCCGCATCGACCTTAATACGCGCCGGGCCGACATCCTGCTCCCGGCCGAGGAACTCGCCCGCCGCCGCGCGGACCTGGCGTCCCGGGGCGGTTTCCCATTCCCGGCCACGCAAACGCCCTGGCAAGAGATCTACCGCGACCAGGTGGCGCAGCTCGACGAAGGCATGGTGCTGAAGGGTGCCGTGAAGTTCCAGAAGGTAGCGCAGGCGTCGGGCGTCCCGCGGGATAACCATTGACGGGACTTGCCGCCAAGATCGAGCGATGACGGCTTGATACGCAAAAAGGGGCGGCGGTACGCGGGACGAGGCGTTTAATTAAATCTGTGTTCTCGTAGATCTTTTCCGCTCCGTCGAAACGAATATTCACAATGTCATTCCGGGGCGCCGCAGGCGAGCCCGGAATCCAGAAACACCAACCGTGCAAGTTGCTGCGCCGTTGGTGGTTATGGACCCAGGGCTCCGCCAAGCGGCCCCGGGGTGACGCGGTGGATGCGGGGCGTCCAATCGATCCGTAGACAACGATATTGGCAGGGTGTGCCTAAAGGCCTCTCCCTCAACCAGCCGTTCCCTCTCTCGTGAATTTTGAATACGATCGCTCCATGGGCGGGGACGCGCCTTCGGGAGGGATCGGCCGTGACGCAAGCCAAGGCTCGAACTGCGGCATCGCCGCGGGCGGCGGCACGCCTGGATGGCGGAATGGCGCGCAAACTCGCCGAGCAACTTCAGGGCGAAGCGCGGTTCGATGCGTTCACCCGCGGCCGCTACAGCACCGACGCGTCGATCTACCAGATCATGCCCGCCGGCGTGGTGCTGCCGCGCTCGGCCGCGGATATCGCTGCGACGCTGCGGATCGCCGCCGATCACGGCGCCCCGGTGATCCTGCGGGGCGGCGGCACCTCTCAGAACGGGCAGCCGATCGGCTCCGGCCTCGTCGTCGATTGCTCGCGCCACTTCAACGGCGTCCGCGCCTACGACCCCGAGGCCGGCACGATCACCGTCGAACCCGGCATGGTGCTGGAGCGGCTCAACACCCGCGTGAAGGCGGACGGCTGGTTCTTCCCGGTGGAGCCCTCGACGGCGACCCGCTGCACCATCGGCGGCATGGCCGGCAACAATTCCTGCGGCGCCCGCTCGCTGCGCTACGGCAAGATGAGCGACAACGTCCTGGCGATCGACGCCCTGCTTCCCGGCGGCGAGGCGTTCGGCTTCGGCCTCACCGGCAACGCGGTCACTGGTGTCACGGGCGCCAGCCACGCGGAAGCCTTGGCGGGCCGCATGCGCGCGCTGGCCGAGAGCCATCGCGACGAGATTGAAGCCCGTTATCCGAAGGTCCAGCGGCGTGTGGGGGGATACAACCTCGACGCGCTGATCGAGCCGCGCCCGAACCTCGCGCATCTGCTGGTCGGCTCGGAAGGAACGCTCGCCGCGACGACCTCGGTCACCCTCAAGCTGTCGCGCCTGCCCGCGCACCGGGTGATGGGCGTCTGCCACTTTCCGTCGTTCCGGGCCGCCATGGAGACGACCCAGCACATCGTGGCGCTCGATCCGGTGGCGGTCGAGTTGGTCGACAACAACGTGCTGGTGCTCGGCGCCGACATCCCGCTGTTCCGCGCGACGCTGGCAGACATCACCCGCGGCAAGCCGAACTGCCTGCTGCTCGCGGAGTTCGCCGGGGACGACCTCGCTGCCCTGAAGCGCGACCTGAAGCGCCTGGACGCCTGCATGGCCGACCGCGGCCATGCCGACGCGGTCGTGGAGATCCTGGAGCCGGCGCGCCAGCGCTCCGTGTGGGAGGTGCGCGAGGCCTGCCTCAACATCATGATGTCGATGAAGGGCGACGCGAAGCCGGTCTCGTTCATCGAGGATTGCGCGGTGCCGCTGGAGCACCTCGCCGACTACACCGATGCGGTCACCGCGGTGTTCACCAAGCACGGTACCCGCGGCACCTGGTATGCCCACGCCTCCGTAGGCTGCCTCCATGTCCGACCGATCCTGGACATGAAGGACGGGGGCGACGTGACGCGCATGCGCGCCATCGCGGAGGAGACCTCCGAACTGGTGCGCCGGTACAAGGGTTCCTATTCCGGCGAGCACGGCGACGGCATCTCACGCTCGGAATACATCGCGCCGCTGTTCGGACCGGTCCTGACCGGCGCGTTCGAGACGGTGAAGGACGCGTTCGACCCCGAGAACCGGCTCAATCCCGGCAAGATCGTCCGGCCGCTGAGCATGGACGACCGGAGCCTGTTCCGGTTCAAGCCCGACTACGCGATGACCGAGCCCGTGAAGCCCGCCCTCGACTGGTCGGACTGGGGCGGCTTCGGCTCGGCGGTCGAGATGTGCAACAACAACGGCACCTGTCGGAAGCTCGCCGGCGGGGCGATGTGCCCGTCCTACCGGGCGACCCGCGAGGAGGAGCACCTCACCCGCGGCCGGGCCAATTCGCTGCGCCTCGCCATCTCGGGTCAGCTCGGGCCCGACGCCTTCACCAGCAAGGCGATGAAGCGCACCCTCGACCTGTGCGTCTCCTGCAAGGCCTGCCGGCGGGAATGCCCGACCGGGGTCGACATGGCCAAGATGAAGGTGGAGTTCCTGCACCACTACCACGCCCGCCACGGGCTGCCCCTGCGCGACCGGCTGATCGGCCTGATGCCGCATTACGCCGGGATCGCCGCCAAGCTCGCCCCGCTCCTCAACCTGCGCGACCGGCACCCGGCGCTGGCGGCCCTCTCGGAGCGGATGGTCGGTCTCTCGGCCAAGCGGTCGCTGCCGCGCTGGCGGCGCCCCTGGAGCGAGCAGGGCGAGGCGGCGCATCCCGGCGACGTGACGGGCGATTTCCGCGACATCATCCTGTTCGGCGACACCTTCAACCGCGCCTTCGAGCGGGAGAACCTGGAGGCGGCCGAGCGGGTGCTCCGGGTGGCGGGATACCGGCTCCACCGGGTCTATCCGACCCGGGGGCGGCGCCCGCTCTGCTGCGGTCGGACCTGGCTCGCCTCCGGCCAGACCGACCGCGCCCGCGCCGAGGCACGCCGGACCCTCGATACGCTCCTGCCGTACATCCGGGCCGGCGCCCGCGTGGTCGGCCTGGAGCCGTCCTGCCTGCTGACCTTCCGGGACGAGTTTTCCGCATTGCTGCCGGGCGACGAGACCGCTCTGTTGGCCCGGCAATCGCTCCTGTTCGAGGAGCTGTTGGCCGGCGATCTGGCGGCCGGGCGGATCACGCTGCCGCTCGCCGACCAGGGGGGCCGCATCGCGCACCTGCACGGGCATTGTCACCAGAAATCTTTCGGCGTGATGGGCTCGGTGGAAACGGTGCTGCGGAGCGTGCCCGGCCTCGATGTGCGGGTCATCGAATCCAGTTGCTGCGGCATGGCCGGGGCGTTCGGCTACGGCGCCGAGACGATCGACACCTCCTTCGCGATGGCCGAGCTGTCCCTCTTCCCCGCCCTGCGCGCGGCCGGGCCCGGCGACATCGTGGTGGCCGATGGAACGAGCTGCCGTCACCAGATCCACGACGGCCTCGGCCTGCGCGCGGAACACGTGGCCCGCCTCCTCGATGACGCGCTCGTGCATGCCCCGCCGCCTCGACACTGAATTGCCGGGCACCTACACATGCACATAGGTTGCTTTGACCGTGCGTGCACCGTGGGCCCATGAACAAGATCGACCCCGGCATCGGGATCAGCCGCCGCTATCTTCACGACGAGGTGGCGGACCGGATGCGCGAACTGATCCGCTCCGGAGAGATGGAGCCGAAGGCGCGGATCAACGAAGGCGAACTGACGGAGCGTTTCGGGATCTCGCGCACGCCCCTGCGAGAGGCGATCAAGATCCTCGCGACCGAGGGCTTGCTCGAACTCCTCCCCAACCGCGGGGCGCGCGTCGCCAGCATCTCAGAGACCGAACTCGAGGAGATGATGGAGGTGATCGCCGGGCTCGAAGCCACTGCGGGCGATCTCGCCTGCCGGACGATCTCGGATTCCGAGATCGACGCGATCGAGGCCGACCACGAAGCGATGGTGGCGGCCTGGAAGGCGGGTGACGAGGCTGGATATTTCAGCCGCAACCGGCAGATCCACGAAGGCATCATGGCGGCGAGCCGCAACACCGTTCTCGCCAACATCTACGAGAGCCTGTCCGGCCGAATCCAGCGGTCGCGCTACTCCGCCCGGCAGACCCCGGATCAGTGGGCCCGGGCCGTCTCGGAGCACGAGCGCATGATCGCGTTGCTGCGCGCCCGGGACGGCACCGTCCTCGCGACCCTGATGCGCGAGCACATCCGCGGGAAAAAGTCCGTGATCGCAGCCAATTACGGGGTTGTAGAGGTCGACTGAGCCGTCATCTCGAACCAGAACGAAGCGCCCGGGGTGCGGGAATCGTTGGGGTAGAGGAACGGGATGCCGGGCCCCGGCCCGCGGGCGGCGAAGACCGCCTCCACCCGGGCGCTCGTCGCCGGATCCTGGCAGAGATACATCACCGGGGCGGTCACCCGGAACGGCGGCGCCCCGCACATCAGCATGGCGGCGAGCAGGTACTGCTCGTTGTACAGTCGGCAGTTCCACGCGGCCGGGTAGTCGTCCGGGATGAAGATGTCGTGGATCTGCACGATCACGCCCGGGGCGAGCCGGGGCATGACTTCGAAGAAGAACACCGTCACGTCGGAATTGGCGAAGGATCTGTGTGATCCGTCGAAGAAAACGATGTCCCCGGCGCGCAACTCTTCGAAGATCCGGAGGTCGCAGCCTTCGAGGGGCGTGCGAAGCGTCGTGTCGCAGAGCGCATCGATCTCGCGGCGGGGCATCGGGTCGATCGAGGTGATCGCGGTCGGCAATGTCAGCGCATCGATCGTGTAGCGGGCAAAGCACGTGGAGCAGCCGGACCCGATCTCGAGGTAGCGGGCCGGACGCTTCCAGGCGAGCATCGTCATCAGGGCGGCCGCGTCGAGGGCCGTGAACCAGGTGTTGTTCCAGTGCGGCGTCGCCGGATCGCCGATGGCGGGATCGTGGGGGACGCTGTGGAGCAGGTCGGCCTGCGCTTCCAATGCCGTCAGGAACGCGTCGTAGGCTGCGCTCTCCCGGGCCAGGACCGATCGGAGTTGGCCGTGTGGCGCGCTTCCGGGCGTCCAGCGGGAGGACGGCACCACCGGGTGGTAATCGTGGACCGTATGGCTCCAGCGGAACGGCTCGGTGCTCGCCCGGAAGATGTCTAGTCCGGCCCGGCGCCCGGCGCTTCTCACGATGTCCTTCAGCATGACCTTCCCCGATTTCTCGGGACGAACATGCCGATAGCTCAACTTCTAGTCGAGTCGGATCGGCAAGCTAAGCAATCCTCGCCGGGGTTTACGGTTAAGCTGTCCACCTGGCACGCTCAGGCGGCGCTCGGCGTCCGGAGTCCGGCCAACAGATCTGTGAAGCGGTCGCCCTGGACGATGACGTGGCTGCGCAGGGCTTCGGCCGCCGCGACTTCGTCGCCGGCCATGATCGCGGCCACGATCCCCTCATGCTCGGCCAACGATTGCGGAAGCCGCTGCCGGACCCGTAGTTGCAACCTGCGGTAGGGCGCAAGCCGACGGTGCAGCGATAGGGCCTGCTCGGCCAGGAAGGCGTTGCGGCTCGCCCGGTAGACCACCGTATGGAACACGTAATTCTCGGCGTAGTAGCTCTCGGTATCTTCCTGGGCCATCGCCGCCTTGCAGCCGGCGAGCGCCGCCTGCAGGGCCTCCGAATCCTCGGGGACCAGGCGCCGGGCGGCGAGACGGCCGCAGGCCGCCTCGATCTCCGCCATGGCCTCGAACATCGCAAGCAGGAGATATGGCTCCGGCGCGCTCACGATGGCGCCCCGCCGCGGCTTGGCCTGGACCAGGCCGGTCGCCGCCAGTTGCAGCAACGCCTCCCGGATCGGCGTGCGCGAGACGCCGAAGCGCAAAGCCAGCTGGTTCTCATCGAGGCGCGACCCGAGCGCAAGATCGCCCGAGACGATCTCGTCCTCGATCCGCTGCCTCAGGCGCTGGGCGTGACTCATCCCTCCGGTCCCTCTGCGCCGACCATGGACGCTGCCTGCCTCGGCTTCCTGAAACACCGGCCGACGTTCCGCCAGTCACATATGCTTCAGTGTTGACAAAATATACAAGAGCGTCTTTCGTGCATACAAGCGCAGCATATTAGTATTGCGACGCACAAAATTGGTGCCGCCAAGTGTGCGGTGCGGGAGAACGCCATGACGCCAACACGTCGTTCGCTGGTTGCAGCCGCCCTCGCGGCGCCCGCCATCCTGAGATTCGGCCTCGGCGCCGCGCAAGCCGCGACCGTCCTGAAGCTGTCCCACCAGTTCCCGGGCGGGACCATCGACGAGGGCGATTTCCGGGACCGGATGTGCCGGAAATTCGCCCAGGCGGTCGGCGAGCGCTCGAAGGGCGCGCTGGAGGTTCAGGTCTATCCGGGCTCCTCGCTGATGAAGACGAACGCCCAGTTCGGCGCCATGCGCAAGGGCGCGCTCGACATGTCGCTCTACCCGAGCCCCTACGCGGGCGGCGAGATCGCGGAGCTGAACATCGGCCTGATGCCGGCGCTCGTGACCTCCTACGCGCAGGCTCTGGCATGGAAGTCGGCGCCGGTGGGCCGCAAGCTCACAGAGCTTTTGGAGTCCAAGGGGATCGTGCTGGTCTCCTGGGTCTGGCAGGCCGGCGGTGTCGCCAGCCGCGAGCGGGGGCTGATCGCGCCGGCCGACGCCAAGGGCATGAAGGTCCGCGGCGGCTCCCGCGAGATGGACCTGATGATGAAGCAGGCCGGTGCCGCCACCCTGTCGATCCCGTCGAACGAATCCTACGCTGCGATGCAGACCGGGGCCTGTGACGCGGTGATCACCTCGTCCACCAGCCTGATCTCGTTCCGCCTGGAGGAGCTCGCGAAGGCGCTGACCTCGGGCCGTGAGCGCTCCTACTGGTTCATGCTCGAGCCGATCATGATGTCCAAGACGGTGTTCTCCGGCCTGCCGAAGGACCAGCAGGACCTGATCATGGCGGTGGGCGCCGAACTGGAAGCCTTCGGGCAGGCGGGCGCGAAGGAGGATGACACTCGGGTGGAGGCGATCTTCTCCAAGGCCGGCGCCAAGGTCTCGCAGCTCGACGAGCAGTCGCTGAGCCAGTGGCGCGAACTCGCCCGGGAGACCGCCTGGAAGGACTATGCCGGCCGCAACGCGAGCTGCGCGGAGTTGCTGAAGCTGGCGGAGCAGGTCGCGTGAGCCACGGCTTCGACGCCGCCACCGCGATCCCGGACGCGAAGGGCGCAGAGGAGCCGCGCCTTCCCGGCCTGCTCGGCCTGTTCGACCGGGCGCTGCGCGGCATCAACCGCGTGATCCTCGGCCTCGGCGGCCTCTGCCTCGTCGGCGCCTGCCTAGTGCTGAGCCACAGCGTCGTTGTCCGCTACCTCCTGAAGGAGCCCACCGACTGGCAGGACGAGATGGCGGTCTTCCTGATCGTCGGGGCGACCTTCTTCTCCGCCGCCGGGGTCCAGGCCAAGCGCGGTCACGTCGCGATCGAGGCGCTGACCGGGCTGCTGCCGCCGGCGGTCAACCGGGTCCGGCTGCTGCTGGTAGACGTGATCAGCCTGATGTTCTGCCTGTTCTTCGCCTGGAAGAGCTGGTCCCTCGACCACGAGGCCTGGGTCGACGGCCAGACCTCGCAATCGACCTGGGGGCCCCCGCTCTGGATCCCCTACACGCTGATGGCCGCCGGCATGAGCCTGCTGTGCCTGCAATTCGTCCTGCAGATCGCCGAGGCTCTGCTCTACGGGCCGCGGGCGGCGGGCTGGGCCAAGCCGAAGATCGGCATCGGCGCCGACGTCAACAAGGATATGCGCGACGCGCCCGCGGTCACCCCGCAGGGGCCCGATCCGATGGGCCGGACGGTCGACGCGAGGGTCAAGTGATGAGCACGGCGGCGATCGGCTTCCTGTATGCGGGAGCCACCCTCGGGGCGATGCTGTCGGGCATCCCCATCGCGTTCGCGCTCGGCGCGGTGGCGCTGGCCTTCATGGTCGCGTTCATGCCGAGCGCCTCCCTCGATACGGTCGCGCAGAACGTCTACGAGGAGATGGCCTCGATCACCCTGCTGTCGATCCCGCTGTTCATCCTGAAGGGCGCGGCGATCGGGCGGTCCCGGGCGGGCCAGGACCTCTATTCGGCGATGCATGCCTGGATGCATCGCATCCCCGGCGGCCTCGGCATCGCAAACGTCTTCGCCTGCGCGTTGTTCGCCGCCATGGCGGGCTCGAGCCCGGCGACCTGCTCGGCGATCGGCTCGGCCGGCATTCCGGAGATGCGCAAGCGCGGGTACTCGCCGGGCTTCGCCGCCGGGATCATCGCGGCCGGCGGGACCCTCGGGATCCTGCTGCCGCCCTCGATCACCATGATCCTGTACGCGGTCGCCTCGGAGCAATCCCTTGGGCGCCTGTTCCTGGCCGGGATCGGACCGGGGCTGTTGCTGGTCGCCCTGTTCGCCACTTGGGCGATGTACCGGTTCCGGTCGGAATTCACCGCCGCCAAGGCGGTGCTGGAGCGCGGCGGACCGGCCTCGCCGATCCTGGCCGACGAACAATACAGCATGGCCCAGCGCTTCTCGACGTTGCCGCGGGTGCTGCCGTTCGTGGTCCTGCTCACCGGCGTGATGGTGGCGCTCTACGGCGGCTACGCCACGCCCTCGGAGACGGCCGGTCTCGGCGGCCTGCTGGCGCTCGGCCTGATCGCCGCGATCTACGGCGTGTGGCGGTTCCGGGACGTCAGCCCGATCCTGATCGCGACGTTGCGGGAATCGACCATGCTGATGCTGATCATCGGCATGTCGCTGCTCTACGCCTACGTGATGAGCTACCTGCATCTGTCGCAATCGGCCGCGGCCGCGATCGTGGCGATGCAGCTCTCGCCCTGGGTGCTGCTGGTGACGATCCTCGGCCTGGTGATCGTGCTCGGCTTCTTCCTGCCGCCGGTCTCGATCATCCTGATGACCGCCCCGATCATCCTGCCGCCCCTCAAGGCCGCGGGCTTCGACCTGGTGTGGTTCGGAGTGGTGATGACCATCACCATGGAGATGGGGCTGATCCACCCGCCGGTGGGCCTCAACATCTTCGTCATCAAGAACATCGCCCCCGACATCCCGCTCTCGGACATCATCTGGGGCACCCTGCCCTTCGTGATCCTGATGGCGGTGGCGATCCTGATCCTGTGCCTGGTGCCGGGGATCGCCATGTGGCTGCCGGACCTGCTCCTCGCGACGACGCGGTAGCGCCGGACTTCCCAACAAACGGCGGTGCCGGTAACCTTCGCTGTGTGACCGGCGCCGCTGCCCTATATATTCGAGATGACCGACCTTCAGACCATCCAGATGCTGCACACGGCGAACGTGATCGCCGAGGACGAGATCGACGCCAGCGTCGAGGCGTTCCTCGCCGGGGCGGTGGGCGAGCCCTACCGGTTCCGCAGCGGCCACCGGCTGAACCTCGTCAAGGCGGTGCGCAGCCATCCCGGTGCCCAGGAATTCGTCGGGCGCGCCAATGTCGGCACGCAGTTGAAGCGGCCCTTCGTGCGGGCGGCGATCCTGCAGGCACGACCGTTGAAGGGGTGAAGGCGGGGCGGCGGGTTCCGAGCGTGTTCGAGGAGGCTGTGCCGGCCCGCTCAGGTCATCCTGAAGGACTTCCCGCTAAGAGCGCGTAAGATTCGGGGGGATGAGCCAAAGAGCGTGGTGGGGCTCTTCTCCCGTGCGCGCAGGCGGATCCGCCGCTCGGGCCGGGCAATACGGGGGCGGGATGGAACGTGGGTCCCCTCGCCCGCACGGAGAAGGCCGCGCGTGGCGGCCCAAAGAGGCCAGTTTTAGGACGTCGCGTTGTTCGGGATGAGGGATCCCGCACCGGTTTCCGGTGCGCAAGCCCGTGGGCGACCGCACCGAAACGCGGTGCACGGTCGGTTAAAAACCCTCGAAATCCGATCTCGCCAGACGTGGTTTTGAACTCTGGCAACGCTGCCGGCATCGCGCGTTGTACAATGCCGACACGCGCGAACCGATCCGCCTGAATTCAGCGTCCCTCGGACTTCTTAACGGCCGCCGAGACGGGGTTCTTCTGCGACGGTGCCGCCGCATTCATCTTCGGCACCGCCTTCTTGGGCTTCTTCGTCTCACGATTGCTACGCTGCTTCTCGGAGGCCATGCTGTCGATCCTTCGGTTCGAGGCGGGTGACGTGACGGCGCGGTCGCGGCAGCGATGGCCTACGGTTTGACATGCGCGATGAAGCGCCCGCGGGCCCAGAGCTCGATGCGGTGACCGTCTAGCAGGGTGGTGGCGTGGCGCTCGGCCGCGTCGTCATCCAGGGCGTCCACCGGGACGGTCGAACGGACGCTGCCATTCGGGGAGAACCGGTAGGCCTGGTAGGTCGTCGGCGCGCCGGACGGGGTGGCCGGGAATACGAGGAAGTTTGCCATGTCTTCGTCCGCCGATCACAGGCGGGGACATGCCGTCCTCAGTCACCGGAGCCTGTTGCCGCTCTTCCGGTAATGCAATGAGCCTGCGCCCAAACCGCCGCAAAAGATAGTCGCTTCGCGGCGGCGCATCCCGATTCAGCGCGGAGTTGGCTGCAGGTCAAACTGCAGCGCTTTCCCCGCCACGCCCGCATCCTCTATGAACGGCGACGCGGGTTTTCCGGATGCTTCGCTGATCTATCGGCCGCCCTCGCCACGGCCTGCGTTACCCGAAGGACACCTTCATGAGTCTTGAGACGGTCCGCGCGTTCTTCGCCGACAAGGCGCCCGACATCGCGGTCATCGAGCTGTCCACCCGCACTGCGACCGTGGTGGAAGCCGCCGCCGGCCACGGGGTCGCCCCGGCTCAGATCGCCAAGACGCTCTCGATCCGCATCGGCGATCAGGTCGCCTTGGTGGTGACCCGCGGCGACGCGCGCCTCGACAACAGGAAGGCGAAGGCCGTGTTCGGTGGCAAGGTCCGGATGCTCGATCTCGGCGAGGTCGAAGCGCTCACGGGCCACCCGGTCGGCGGGGTCTGCCCGTTCGGGCTGGCCGCGCCGCTGCCGGTCTATTGCGACGTCTCGCTCCGGGCCTTCGACGAGGTCGTCCCGGCGGCCGGCAGCACGAACAGCTCCGTGCGCATCACCCCCGGCCGCATGGCCGAATTGACCGGGGCCGTCTGGGTCGATGTCTGCCAGGAGCCCGGGTGAGCGAAGGGCTCAACGGCCACTCCATTCCGGCGTGCGCTTGCCCAGGAACGCCTCCATGCCCTCCCGAAAATCCTGGCTCATGTAGCACAGCAGGGTCAGGTCATCGCCGGGATGCGGCGCGCCATCGGCGGTCGGCTCCTCCTCGGCGAGGCGGCGCAGGCCTTCCTTGGTGGCCTGCATGGTGAGCGGCGCGTGGCCGGCGAGCAGCTGTGCCAGGGCGTCGACGCGGTCGGTCAGCGCCGCGCGGTCGTCCACCACCTCGCCGACGAGGCCGATGGACAGCGCCTCCTCGGCGCCCACGAGGCGTGCGGTGAAGATGATGTCCTTCACCCGCGCCGGACCGATCAGCCCCGAGAGCCGCTTGAGATTACCCTGGCTGAGGCAGTTGCCGAGGGTTCGGGCGATGGGGAAGCCGAATCGGGCGTCGCGTGTGGCGATCCGCAGGTCGCAGGCCGCCGCTATGGCGGCGCCACCACCCGTGCAGGCGCCGGCGATCGCCGCGATGGTCGGCACCCGCAGCCGTTCCAGGGCGCCGAGCACCCGGTCCATGAAGCGCTCGTAGCCCAGCGCGTCCTCGGCGGTCTCGAAGCTGCGGAACTGGGCGATGTCGGTGCCGGCCGCGAAGGCCTTGTCGCCGGCACCGGTGATGATCAGCGCCTTCACGGCCGGATCGGCGGCGATCGCCTCGCAACAGGTGATCAGCCCCTGGTACATCGCGAAGGTCAGCGCGTTTCGCGCCTGCGGCCGATTGAGGACGATCCGGGCGATCCCGGCCGCGTCGGTGGTGAACAGCAGCTCGTCGGTGGCGGGCGTGGCACTCATCGCTGCGTCTCCGGGTCGGGGAGGATTCAGGCCGCGGTCTCGCGGACCACGCCCCTGTCGATCAGGCCGTCGATCTCGGCGGCGGTGTAGCCCGCCTCGCCCAGGATCGCTCGGGAATGCTCGCCGAGCAACGGCGCAGGTCCGTGGACCCGACCGGGCGTGTCGGAAAACTTCACCGGCAGACCGAGCGTCTTCATGCGGCCGACCCGGCTGTGCTCGACCTCCACCACCATCTCGCGAGCGAGCGTCTGCGGGTCCCGGTGCATGGCGTTGACGTCGAGCACCGGCCCCGCCGGGACGCCCCCGGCTTCGAGGCGTCCGAGCCAGACCTCCGACGTCTCCGCGGAGAAGATCGGCGCCAGGGTGGCGGCGAGTTCGTGGCGGTTGGCCATGCGGTCGCGGTTGAGGGCGAAGCGCGGATCCTCGGCCAGGGCCTCGGCGTCGATCGCCTTGAGCATCCGCAGCCAGTTGGTCTGGTTGGCCGCCCCGATAGTGATCCAGCCGTCGGCGGTCTCGAACGCCTCGTAGGGGGCGTTCAGCGGATGGGCCGAGCCCATCGGCCCCGGGGCGATCCCGGTGGCCATGGCGATGGCCGACTGCCAGTAAGTGTGGGTGATCCCGGCCTCGAACAGCGAGGTGTCGACCGCTTGGCCCCGTCCGGTCTTCAGCCGGTGCACATAGGCCGCGAGCACGCCCATGGCGGCCAGGATCCCGGCGGTGATGTCGGTCACCGGCGGTCCGCACTTCATCGGCGGCCGGCCGGGGCCCTCCCCGGTCACCGACATCAGACCACTCATCCCTTGCGCGACCAGGTCGAACCCGGCGCGGTCGGCATAGGGTCCAGTGCGGCCGAAGCCCGAGAGCGAGCAGTAGACCAGTGCGGGAAACTCCTGCCGCAGGCTGTCGTAGCCAATGCCGAGGCGCTCCATGGTGCCGCCGCGGTAATTCTCGATCAGCGCGTCGGCCGTCCCGAGCAGCCGGCGCAGCACCGCCAAGCCGTCCGGGTTCTTGAGGTCGAGGCTCAGCCCGCGCTTGCCGCGGTTCATCATCATGTAGGCGGCGCTCTCGCCCTCGAGCGCCGGGGGGACGGTGCGGCGGGTGTCGTCGCCGTCCATCTTCTCGACCTTGATGACCTCCGCGCCCATGTCGGCGAGCATCAGGCCGCAGACCGGGCCGGCCATGATGTGAGCCAGCTCGATCACCCGCATGCCGGCGAGCGGCCCGGACCGTCCGGTCGTCTCCACCATCGCGGCGCTACTCCCCGGCCGGCGCGGGCGCCACGGGACCCACCGGCCCGGTGACGGGGTCCACGAACTCGCGCTCGGGATGCATCGTGAAGGCGAGGGCCGCCCCGAGCAGGCATAGGCCGACCGAGCCGACGAACGGCAACGTCCAGCTCCCGGTCAGGTCGACGATGAGCCCGAACACGATCGGTGAGACGATCGCAGCAATGGCCGAACCGGTGTTCATCAGCCCGCTGGCGGTGCCGGCATATTTCGGCGCGATGTCCATCGGCACCGACCAGATCGGGCCGATCACCAGCTCGGCGAAGAAGAAGCCGGAGGACAGCAGCAGCGCCACCAGGGTCAGGTCGCGGGTGAGGAACACGCCCGCCAGACTCGCGGCCGCGCCGAGGAAGCCGACCACGATCACCGACAGGCGCGCGAGCTTCACGTTGCCGGTGCGATGGAGGATCGAGTCGCTCAGCATGCCGCCGACCGTATCGCCGACGACGCCGGCGAAGAAGACCCCCGACGCGAACAGGGCCGAGTTCTTCAGGTCGAGGCCGTAATTCTCCTTGAAGAAGCTCGGAAGCCAGCCGAGGAACAGCCACAGGGTCCAGCCGTAGCAGAAATACGTGATCGTCACCGGCAGCATGCGCCGGGCAAGCGGTCCCCACGGCACCGATTGCTTCGCGCCGACCTTGCGCGGCGGCGGCAGCGCGTCGAGTTCATCGGCGGTGATCTTCGGGTGATCGGACGGATCGTCTCGGAAATACAGGTACCAGATTACCACCCATACGAAGCTGATCCCGCCCAGGATCACGAAGCTGGTGCGCCATCCGAAATGGTACATCAGGAACGCCACGATCGGCGGCGCCACGGCGTTGCCGAGCCGGGCGAAGGCGTGGGTGATGCCCTGCGCGAAGCCGCGCCGGCCCGGAGCGGTCCAGTTCTGCATGGCCCGGGTTGCGGTCGGGAAGGTCGCGCCCTCACCGAAGCCGAGCAGTACGCGGGCCAGGAACAGGCTGACGATGCCGCCGACCAAACCGGTCAGGATCGTGGCCGAGGCCCAGACCAGACCGCAGACCAGCAGCGTGCGCCGCGCCCCGAACTTATCGCCGACGGAGCCGCCGATCACCTGGAAGATCGCGTACGGGTAGGCGAAGGCCGACAGGATCAGACCGAAGTCGGTCTTCGACATGCCGAATTCGCGGATGATCTCGGCGCCGGCGGTCGCGATGTTCACGCGGTCCAGATACGTGATGAAATACATCACGCAGAGCAGGCCGAGCACGGCGTTGGTGGCGCTGACGCGCTTCAACATCGACCATTCCTCCCTCGGAAACGCCGCGTTTCGCGGTCGCCTCGCGCCCCGTCCGGAGGGACGTGCGCATTTTGGTATTCGTTATTCAAACGCCTCTTGCACCGGAAGGCAACCATGCGTCGAGGGGACCCAGCACGAATTCAATTTGAGCGCCTCGAACGAAAAACGGGAGCCTTGCGGCTCCCGTTGGACGTTTGCGGGTCTGGATCGTGTCGGTTCCGTCAAACCGTCGCTGGCTGGAGCTGACCGGTCTCCGCCTCGCCGCCCAGCGCCTTGCCGCGCGGACCGACCCAGCTACCGACCCACTTGCGCTGCCACAGCATCAGGCATCCGAGCACCGCGGTCGTGAACACCGCGTAGCCGACGAAGCCGAGCGAGAATGAGCCGGTGTACTGCTTCGAGAGGCCCATGACGTTCGGCAGGATCGCGCCGCCGAGCGCCCCGACCTCGCCGATCATCGAGCCTGCGACGGCGGTGTTGGCCGGCCAGCGCAGGGGCACGAGCTGGAACAGGGCGCCGTTGCCGGCACCGAGCGCCGCGAAGCAGAGCATGAACAGCAGCGTGGTCACGGCGAGCGAGGGCGTCGCCATCAGCGACAGGAAGGTCGCGATCGCCGCGAGCAGCACCACCGACAGGACCGCGATCCCGCCCATCCGGTCGGCGTAATACCCGCCGACGATCCGGATGCCCGAGCCCATGAAGGCCGCCAGCATGGTCAGGCGGCCGGCCTCCACCTTAGTCACCGAGAACTGCTCGTAGAAGAAGGTCGGCAGGAAGTTCGACAGGCCGACGAAGCCCCCGAAGGTGATCACGTAGATCAGCGAGAACGCCCAGCCGTCCTTGGTGAACAAGCAGGAGACGTGCTCCTTGAACGACTGGTGCGCGGTATCCGGCGGCTCCTTGGCGAACACGATCATGACCGCGAGCGGGATCAGCATCACCACGCCCGCGAAGGCGTAAGTGGTCTGCCAGCCGTAGGCCTGCGCCAGCGGCGGGGCGAACAGCACGGCCAGCACGGTTCCGGAATTGCCGGCCCCCGCGATGCCCATCGCCAAGCCCTTGTGCTCAGGCGGGAACCAGCCCGAGCCGAGGGACAGAGCCACGCCGAAGGAGGCGCCCGCGATGCCGAGCAGCACGCCCATGGCGAGCACATCGTTGTACGAGGAGACTGCGAAGAAGCCGTAGGCCATCGCCATCATGATCACGGTCATCTCCGTGATCGCAGCGTTCTTCCGGCCGATATACTGGGCGAGGATTCCGAGCGGGAAGCGCATCAGCGCGCCGGCCAAGATCGGGAGCGAGATCATGAACCCGGTCTGGGCCGGCGTCAGCTTGTAGGTCTCGGTGATGAACGGGCCCATGGCGCCGTTCAGGACCCAGATGGCGAAGCAGAAATCGAAGTAGAGGAACGCCGCAAACAGTGTCGGGGGGTGACCCGACTTCATCGCCGTCTTGAAGCTGGCCATAGCTGGTGCTCGTCTAAGTGAGGCGAACCGCTACGCGGTCGCTCATGCCGGGGATCCGGACTCACACCGTCCGCTGTTTGGAGCGTCGTTGCTCCGCCGCCGCAGCAGGGCGCGGCGCTTCGGCAATGCAGCATGCGTGCCAAATTTTTAGGGGGCGCCATAGGGTTTTTGAGATCGCTCTGCCAGTACGGCCTTCAATCGGCCCACGCCGTCGTTCAAACCGCAGCGAAGCTCACCAGCGCGATCCCGGACCGGGGTGTTTTCCTCGGTTACTTCGCCGCGCTTGCACTGACAGGCGAGACGCAGCTGGCCCCACGCCACCCGGGATGAGGTGGCGTGGGGCGCTATGCGCGAACGAGACTTTGCGTGCTGTCACGACCGTCCGGCAACGCATCCGACCTAAAAAAACCCGATCTCGGCCGGCGGCAGCATTGGCGTCGATCCGGGCAACCCTGCCCCGGAATCGGGCGATCCGCGAAACCGCGCGCCTCAGCGGTGCCCCCTCAACGGCACGAAACGACGGTACGGACGATCCAACCCTCCTGGGGCACCCAGAACTTGCGACGGGCGCGGCCGCACTCGCGCTCGGGCTGGGTCCCCGACGTCCAGGTCCCGGCCGGCTCGGCGACCTTGGTCGGCTCCGCCGTCGCGGCCCGGCGGGCCTGCGCGCTCGGTCCGACAACCAGGGCCGCAACCAGAATTGTAGCGCTCACCAAAACACGCGCGTGCACGACCAAGACCCTTCGCCCGACGAAAATGCCGGTGGCTGGCATCAACCGGAGGTTGCTGACCGGCGCAAGGCCGGTGCCGCTCGGAACCGGATTCGTCCCGCCCGTTCCTGCATCAGGGTGAACGGAGGGGTAGGCGGTTGAGGCAGGAACGCAACACAAGTGCGGAGAAGTACACGCGGCGACAGCAGACTTCACCCGGTGAGGACGCATGCAACTTGGCGATGCCGCAGGATCTTTGCTAAGGCCTGGAATGAGCTTGGCTTTGTATTCGTGCTGGCCTGCTCGATCGCGCGCCGCCGCACGCTCCCGGTGACGCCGCGCCATCCAGGGAAAACCGCGCCATGTCCGCCCCGTTCCGCCGCCTGTTCCTGGCCGGCTTCACCGTCCTCGCGCTCGCCTCGACTGCCCAAGCCCAAGGTCGCGGCCCGGTCGCCGAATCCGGGATCGATGGGTTCGGCGATGACGGACAGCTCTATCAGGACCAGAACGGCGCGTTCTACGTCCGCCGCGGCGACCGCTACCTGCCCTATACCGGCCGCCCGCCGGTGGTCCGCCCGGCTCCTCAGGCCGCCCCGGCGCCGCAGGCAGCCCCGGTCTACGCTCCGGATTTCGACGATCCGACCGCGCCGCCCCGGCGCGCCGCCGGAACGCCACCGGCCGAGGGTCTCTCCCCGATCGAGGCGGCCAAGGCGAAGGCCGTGCTGCGCGCGCCCGACGACGGTCCGATCGACTACGCCAAGGCGTATGGGCCGATCCCGGACGACGTATTCCCGGTCCAGGCCTTCAACTACAAGAAGATGAACCCGGCCTACCTCCGGCAGGAGATCGCCTATAACGGCCCCTACGAGCCGGGCACGATCATCGTGGACCCGCGGGCCCACCAACTTACCCTGGTCGAGCAGGGCGGCCGCGCCCGCCGCTACGGCGTCGGCGTCGGCAAGCAGGGCTTCTCGTGGTCCGGCACCGCCACGGTCAATTCCAAGCAGGCCTGGCCGGATTGGTACCCGCCCAAGGAGATGATCGCCCGCAGCCCGAAGCTCGCCAGCGAGGTCGACAAGCTGCAGAGCGGCCTCGGCGTCGCGGGCGGCCTGCGCAACCCGCTGGGCGCGCGCGCCATGTATCTCTGGCAGGGCAACAAAGACACGCTGTTCCGCATCCACGGCACCCTCGAGCCGTTCTCGATCGGCAAGAGCGTGTCCTCGGGCTGCATCCGGATGATCAACCAGGACGCGATCGACCTGTTCAGCCGGGTCAACGTCGGCTCGAAGGTCGTCGTCCTGAACTGATTTTTTCGGATTTGGGGGGCAGCGTCAGGCCAGGGTGCGGCGGTGCTCCCCCAGGATCCGCCGGACCGTGCCGGCCTCCGAGCGGTAGACCACCGTCTCGGTCTGGATCCGGTCGGGCCGGAAGCGGACGCCGCGGAGCAGCGCGCCGTCGGTCACGCCTGTGGCGGCCACGATCACGTCGCCGCTGGCGAGATCCACCAGATCGTATTTCCGGTTGAGGTCGTCGATGCCCATCTCGGCAGCGCGGCGGCGGCGCTCGGCCGTGTCCAGGATCAGCCGTCCCTGCATCTGGCCGCCGATGCACCGCATGGCTGCAGCCGCCAGCACCCCCTCGGGGGCGGCACCGGTGCCGAGATAGATGTCGATGCCGGTCTCGCCCGGGCTCGCCGTGAAGATGATGCCGGCGATGTCGCCATCCGAGATCAGCCGCACCGCGGCGCCCGCGGCGCGGACTTCCGCGATCAAGCCCGCATGCCGGGGGCGGTCGAGGATCAGCGCGGTGATCTGATCGGGATCGACGCCCTTGGCCCGGGCCAGCGCCGCGATGTTGTCGGCGGGGCTGGCGTCGAGATCGACCAGACCGGGCCGGTATCCGGGGCCGATGGCGATCTTCTGCATGTAGACGTCGGGGGCGGCCAGCAGCGAGCCGCGCTCGGCCATGGCCATCACGGCGATCGCACCCGGCATGTCCTTGGCGCAGAGGGTCGTGCCCTCGAGGGGATCGACCGCGATGTCGACCTCGGGCCCCTCCCCCTGGCCGAGCTGCTCGCCGATGAACAGCATCGGAGCCTGGTCACGCTCGCCTTCACCGATCACCACCGTCCCGCGGATCGGCAGGCTGTTGAGCTCCGCCCGCATCGCGTCGACAGCGGCTTGATCGGCGGCCTTCTCGTCGCCCTTGCCCCGCAGCCGGGCCGCAGCGATGGCGGCACGCTCCGTGACGCGGGCGAGTTCGAGGGCGAGCGTGCGTGGAACGCCACGCGGTTCGGACTTGGGGGCCACGGCCATCGCTTCCTGCCTCTGTCCGGGTCCGATCTTGAAGTCGGATCCCGGTTTGATTGTCGTCGACCAACGCCTGTCAGCCTACGCACGCCGCGAAAGTATCACCTATCTTGCATCAACATTGCGGCATATGCCGAGACTTTGTGCACTCTTATTCACGCTCGATGCGGATGACCTGCGGCGGCTCGGCCAGCAGGCCGTCGGCGCCGATCGCGTCGAGTGCATCGCGGATGTTGCCCTCGGTGGCCGCGTAGGTGATCAGCACCAGCGGCACCGGCCGGCCCGAACGCCCGCGGGGATCCGTCCCGGCGCTCTCGGTGCGGCGCTGCAGGATGCTCTCCAGGGAGATCTCCCGCTCGGCCATCCGCTGGGCCACGCCGGCGGCGACGCCGGGGCGATCGTGTACGGTCAGCCGGATGTAATAGCCGCCCTCGTGCCGCTGCATCTCGACCCGCTCGCTGGCGCGCATCGACGCCGCCGGCACCCCGAAGGTCGGGCGGACGATGCCGCGCGCCACGTCGGCGATGTCGGCGACCACTGCGGAGGCCGTCGCCTCGCCGCCGGCGCCCGGGCCGATCAGCGTCAGTTCACCGACCGCGTCGGCGTCGATCGTGACCGCGTTGGTCACGCCCATCACCTGGGCGATCGCGGAGGATTTGGGGACCATGGTCGGGTGGACGCGCTGCTCGATCCCGGCCTCGGAGGCCTGGGCGACGCCGAGCAACTTGATCCGGTAGCCGAGCTCGTCGGCCATGCGCAGGTCGAGGGGCTGCACCCGAGAGATGCCCTCCACCGACACGCCGTCCGCGTCGATGACGGTGCCGTAGGCGAGGCTCGTCAGGATCGCGAGCTTGTGGGCGGTATCGAAGCCCTCGACGTCGAAGGTCGGGTCCGCCTCGGCGTAGCCCAGCGCCTGCGCGTCCTTGAGACAAGCCTCGAAAGTCAGGCCCTCGCGCTCCATGCGGCTGAGGATGTAGTTGCAGGTGCCGTTGAGGATCCCGTAGACGCGCGCCACGGCGTTGCCGGGCAGGCCCTCGCGGAGGGTCTTGATCACCGGGATACCGCCGGCTACCGCGGCTTCGTAGGCGAGCGCGACGCCGTTCGTCTCGGCGAGCGCCGCCAGCGCCGCGCCGTGTCGGGCGAGCAGGGCCTTGTTGGCGGTGACCACGGTCTTGCCGGCCTGCAACGCCGCCTCGACCACGGCCTTGGCAGGCCCCTCGGCGCCACCGATCAACTCGACCACGCAGTCGATCTCGCCGGAGCGGGCGAGCGCCACCGGATCGTCGAACCAGGTCACGCCGGCCAGGTCGAGGCCACGGTCGCGGGTCCGGTCACGGGACGACACCGCGGCGACGCGGATGTCGAGGCCGGAGGCGGTCAAGGTGTCATGGCGGCGGGCGATCATCCGGACGACGGACGCGCCGACGGTGCCGAGCCCGGCGACGCCGATGCGGTAGCTCACTGTCATGATTCCTTCCGTGCACGGGACTCGCGATGAGCCGGGTCACCGATGCGGCGCATCTGTGCAAGAATTCCGTCCGGCCCGCAACAAAACCGCCCGCGCCCTCATTCGACCGCGTCGCGGTGCCGGACCGCCGTGACGACCAGGGCGTAGAGGACGACGGCATTGAGTACGTGCCAGAGCGCGTGCGTGCCGGTCGGCAGCGCCGCGCAGACGGATCGGTCGAGGGTGCGGGCGGTCAGCGAGACCAGGAACAGCACGCCGATCTCCGTGAGCCGCCGGCCGGTGCCGACGAAGCGGTGCTCCGGCCGATCGAGCGCCGCCACGGTGAACAGGGCGAGCGTTGCGGGCACATAGTCGATCGATCCGTTGGTCAGGGCGGAGATATCGGACCCGCTCAGCCCGTCGAGGGTGGGGACAAGGGTGAAGCTGAACAGGACGAAGCCCGCAGTCGCCGCCTCCACCCGGATGCGCGGCAGCCGCAGGATGCGATGGAGCGCCAGCGCCAGGTAGGCGACGATGAACAGCGTGATCGGGATGATGTCGGCATACATCGCCCAGGTCACCGCCAGGGTGTGGAACAGGAACGATCCGCATCCGACGACGGCGATCAGCCCGGCCAGTCCCAGGCACGCGCGGTTCGGCGTCCTCGCGGCGCAGGCCCGGCGCGCCGCGGCCGCGGCGGCCAGCAGGAAGGCGGCGTTCGACGCCGCGTTGACCGGCTCGGCCCAGATCTCCGGCCCGGTCCGCTCGCAGTAAGCCATGACCGGCTCGAACCACCCCATCGTCATCCTGGCGTCTATATCGCCCCGATCTTGCGCCGCCATGGCCTTGTCAGCGCGGCGCGAAGCGCGGATGACGCTTCAGCCGCTCCGGGACCAACTTTGGCGGCGAGCGCTCCAGACGGCGACCGGGAAGCGAGGCGATGCGGATCACGACCTGGAACGTCAACTCGATCAAGCAGAGGCTGCCGCATCTGCTCGGCTTCCTCGACGAGGCGAAGCCCGACGTGGTCTGCCTGCAGGAGCTGAAATGCCAGGACGAGGCGTTCCCGCGTGCCGAGGTCGAGGGTGCCGGGTACGCGGTCGAGACGCTGGGCCAGAAGGCCTATAACGGCGTGGCGCTGCTGGTTCGGGCGCCGCTCGAGATAAGCGAGATCCGGCGCGGACTTCCGGGCGACGAATCCGATGAGCAATCGCGCTACATCGAGGCGCTGATCTCCGGCGCCGAGACCAGACCGGTGCGGGTCGCCTCGATCTACCTGCCGAACGGCAATCCGGTCGACAGCCCGAAATACCCCTACAAGCTCGGCTTCATGGAACGGCTGCGGATCCACGCACGCGCCCTCATGGAGGACGAGACCGCCGTGGTGCTCGCGGGCGACTACAACGTTATCCCGGAACCCGCCGACGCGGCCGACCCGGAAGCGTGGCGCTCCGACGCGCTGTTCCTCCCCGCAACGCGGGCGGCGTTCCGCGCCGTCCTGGCCGAGGGCTACACCGACGGCCTGCGCGCCTGCGATCCGCGCGACGGGCTCTTCACCTTCTGGGACTACCAGGCGGGCTGCTGGCAGCGGAACGCCGGCATCCGCATCGACCACCTCCTGCTGTCGCCGCAGGCCGCCGACCGTCTGGTCTCGGCCGCCGTGCAGAAGCACCTGCGCGGCCTGGACAAGCCGTCCGATCACGTACCGGTGACGGTGGAGCTGACGGCTGGCTGAAAGCCCCCCGCAGGGACGGGCCTTCGTGCCATCCGGTCGCGATGGCGCCGCAAACCTGCGAGACTGCGGGCTCAGCTCAACGGCGAGACTCCCTGCGGCAGCGCGATCGTCGAGGTCGCTTCGGCGATCTGACCGGGACCGCCCTTCGGCGGCCAGACACCCGCGCCGTAGGCGTTGGCGCGCAATGCGGCCCGCTCCTCCAGGCTGGCGAAGGCCCAGATATGCGTGATGCGCGGAGCGCCATCGAGGGCGTAGAGGTTCACGACGAGATGCTCGGTATACGGACGGGCCGGCTCGATCGCCGCCTCCCAGCCCGCGAGCGTTGCCGGCAGGCCGCCGGGCTTGAGGCGGTAGGTCCGGACTTCATAGACCCCACCCCGATATCTGGTGCGGATCGGCGGTAGGAAGGGGAGCGGCGCGTAGCTGTCCATCTCCAGTGCGGTCACCACGCGTCCCGCATGAAACGGGTTGGCGCAAAGAAGGGCGCGCCGACGCTCGGCCGTCATGTCTTCCGGCGCCTCGAACCCGCGCAACACGATGATCCGCCCCAGCGTGCCGAACTCCGTGCGCCAGCAGCCGATCACCTGTCCCTTCGCGTCACCGTCCTCAACCCAGGCCCGGACGCCGTCGCCAGCCTCGCCGAGCGCCAGCAACGGGCAGGAGAGCGTGGCAAGTTCGTACAGCATGGCGGCCTCGACGGATCGGTAGGTCCAAAGCGCGCGCGAGCGGTTCGGTTTCACGCCAGCGCATTTGCATCCGTGGCTGATCGGGTCCTAATCGCCCCCTCGACGACCACCCGCGCCGCCCGCCTTCCATGCAAGCCGCACGCATTTCGCATCGCTTCAGGTGAACCAACCGACCATGCCGGCCCGCCCTCTCGTCCTGTTCCCCGACCCGAAACTCTCGCTGCCGGCACAACCGATCGATGCGTTCGGACCCGAAACGAAAGCCGTGGCCGACGACGTGGCGGACACGCTTTCCGCCGTGAGCGCCATGGGCCTGACGGCACCGCATATCGGCATCCTCGCGCGGATCGTGGTGGTCCGTATGTCGCCGGACGAGGATCTGCGCATCTACGTCAACCCGGTGATCCTCTGGGCCTCCCCGGAGACCGCGCCGCATGAAGAGGGCAGCGTCAGCATGCCCGGCGTGCGCGAGCGCATCACAAGGCCGAGCCGGATCCGCTTCAGCTACCGCGACCTCGACGGCGCCGCCCACGAGGAGGAGACGGACGGCTTTTCGGCCGCCGTGATCCAGCATGAGATCGATCAACTCGACGGTATATTCTGGATCGACCGCCTGTCTCGTTTGAAACGGGATCGTCTCATCAAACGGTTTGAGAAGTCGAACGCCTCGAGATCAAGATGATCGTGAGTGGAACACGACGAATTGGTCGACGTGAAACGATGACATCGCCACCGATTGCATCGCTGCCGGCAACGGCTCAAGAGCGATGCCGGTTCATCGGGGGATTCGACCATGATCGTCTACGGCAGCAGCCTCTCGCCCTTCGTGCGAAAAGTCCTGGTGGCATTGGTCGAGAAGGGTATCCGCTATCAGCACCGGCCGGTGGCGCCGCAATCGGACGATGCCGCATTCCGGGTGGCGAGCCCGATCGGCAAGATCCGGGCGATCGAGCATGACGGCTTTCGGCTGGCCGATTCGAGCGCGATCCTCGATTATCTCGAGCGCCTCACCCCGCAGCCCGCGCTGATCCCGGCCGATGCGCAAGGGGCTGCCCGCGCCCGCTGGTTCGACAAGTTCGGCGAAGTCGAGCTGGATCGGAAACTCTCTGTCGTGTTCGCGGAGCGCTTCCTGAAGCCCCGGGTGCTCGAAATCCCGGGTGACGACGCGCTGGCGCAGCAGGCGCTCGACACGGATCTGCCGCCCCTGTTCGACGACCTCGAACCGCAGATCACTGGGCCGTTCCTGGTGGGCGGCAGCTTCGGGATTGCCGACATCGCGGTCGCGGCGCCGTTCCACAATCTCCGGCTCGCCAAGGTTCAGGTGGATTCCAGGCGCTGGCCGAAGCTCGCCGGCTGGGTCGCGCTGACGCTCGACCGGCCGTCCTTCGTGACGGCGATTACCGCGCCGGCTTGGTGAGGCGAAAGGGCCGCGATCACGGAGCGGTGACCGTGACGCGGTCGGCGCACCGGCGATCGGCCCTATCTGCCATGCAGGGGCAGGCGGATCGATATCCGGCCGTCGCGTCCCCGATGGAGTTGTAATGATCGTCTACGGTACCGGCTACTCGCCCTACGTCCGCAAGGTCCTGGTCTCGCTCACCGAGAAGAACGTGCCCTACGAGCACAGGCCGGTGATGTTCCACGCGCCCGATTCGGATTTCCGGGCGGCGAGCCCGCTGGGGAAGATCCCGGCGATCGAGGATGGCGGGTTCAAGCTCGCGGATTCCTCTGCGATCCTCTGGTATCTCGAGCGCAAGCACCCGACCCCGGCCCTGGTGCCCTCCGACCCACAGGCCCTCGGCCGCGCGGTCTGGTTCGACAAGTTCGGCGATACCGAGCTGTTCGGAAAGCTGATCGTGCCGTTCGTCGAGCGGATCCTGAAGCCCAACATGATGGGCAAGCCCACCGACGAGGCCGCCGTCACGAAGGCGCTCGACGCGGATCTGCCGCCGCTGTTCGATTATCTGGAGCGGCAGATCTCGGGCCCCTACCTCGTGGGTGACGCCTTCAGCATCGCCGACATCTCGATCGCCACAGGTTTCTACAATTTCCACGTGGCCGATGCGCAGATCGATGCCGGCCGCTGGCCCAAGCTTGCGGCCTATATCGCCGAGACCCTCGCACGTCCGTCGTTCAAGACCGCGCAGGACGCCAAGAAGGGCTGAGGCAAGTCGGCGGCGGCGTCAGAGCAGGGCTCTAATGCCGCCGTCGGATCGAGCCGACGGTCTGGAGCTGGCTCTGCGCCTCGGCTCGGTCGTCCTCGTTGGCGGCAGCCCAGTTCTTGTCGTAGAGCGCGACGATCCAAGCGTCCTTGCGGCCCTCCGCGCCCTCGCGGGCGAGCGATAGCCACATCAGGCCTTTCACGCGCTGGACCGGCACGCCGCCCAACCCGTTCATCAGCATGTCGCCGAGCAGAGCCTGCGCCGGGTGGTGCCCCTTCTCGGCCGCGAGGTTGAACCAGCGAGCGGCCTGCCGGGGATCGGCCTCGACCCCGGTGCCGTCGAGGTAGAGCCGGGCCAGGTTGTACTGCGCGTTCGGCTCGCCGTAATACGACGCCGCGTAGTTGAACATGTCGTAGGCGCGCTCGGGGTTCGGACGCACGTAGGTGCCCTTGATCCCCTCGAGGAAGTAGGTGCCGAGCGCCGTGAACGCACTGCCGGTGACCGCCGAGTTCTGCGGATCGGGACCGTCGTCGGTGCTGGCGTCGGCGATCCGGGAGAAGAACTCGAACGCCTTCAGGTCGTCATGGGGCACGCCGTCGCCCTCGGCGTACATCCGGCCGAGCTTCCAAAGGGCCAGTGCATGGCCCTGCCCGGCGGCGTATTCGAGGGCGCGGGCGGCGCCCTGCTTGTCGCCGGCATTGTACTCGCGCACCCCGGCCCGCAGCGCGTCCTTGGCCGACCGGTAGCTCTTGTCCGCCACGGGCACCTGGACCGGCGCGCGGACGCTGGCATCGAGCGCGCGCGGCGCATCCGTGGGCAGGGCGAGCAGGATCAGGACGCCGGCCGACGCCGCGATCCTGGCGATCAGGCGGGACCGACCGGGATCGGCCCCGGCCGGCGCCCTGCGCCGGCTGAGGTCAGTCCTAGACGTCCGCATAGCTCTCCAGCTCCTTGGCGCCGCCCGGATGGGTGACGGCGCCGTACAGCGCCGGGCCGACGCCCTGCGCGTATTTCCACAGATACCCGGAGGTCGCCGAGTTGGTCCGCGGCGCCCAGGCCTTGCGGCGCTCGGCGAACTCCGCGTCCGACAACGCGACGTTGAGCGTGCCCTGGATCGCGTCGAGGGTGATGATGTCGCCGTCGCGGATCAGGCCGATCGGCCCACCGACCGCCGCCTCGGGGCCGACATGGCCGACGCAGAAGCCGCGGGTCGCGCCGGAGAAGCGCCCGTCCGTGATCAGCGCGACCTTGTCGCCCATGCCCTGGCCGTAGAGGGCCGCCGTGGTGGACAGCATCTCGCGCATGCCGGGGCCGCCACGCGGACCCTCGTAGCGGATGACGAGGACATCGCCTTCCTTGTAGGTGCGCGACTGCACCGCCTCGAAACAGGCCTCCTCGCCGTCGAACACCCGTGCCGGGCCGGTGAAGACCTGTTTCTCGGCCGGCATGCCGGCGACCTTCACGATCGCGCCCTCGGGGGCGAGGTTGCCCTTGAGGCCGACGACGCCGCCGGTCGGGGTGATCGGGCGGTTGGCCGGATAGACCACGTCCTGGTCGGGGTTCCAGGTCACCCGGTCCATGTTCTCCGCGATGGTGCGGCCGGTGACCGTCAGGCAGTCGCCGTGCATGAAGCCGTGGTCGAGCAGGGTCTTCATCAGCAGCGGGATGCCGCCGACCTCGAACATATCCTTGGCGACGTAGCGCCCGCCGGGCTTGAGGTCGGCGATGTAGGGCGTGCGCCGGAAGATCTCGGCGACGTCGAACAGCGTGAATTCGATGCCGCATTCATGCGCGATCGCCGGCAGGTGCAGGGCCGCGTTGGTCGATCCACCGGAGGCGGCGACCACGGTGGCGGCGTTCTCGAGCGCCTTGCGGGTAACGATGTCGCGCGGGCGGATCTGCTTGGCCAGCAGCTCCATCACCTTCTCGCCGGCGGTGGCGCAGAACTTGTCCCGGATCTCGTAGGGCGCCGGGGCGCCGGCCGAATAGGGCAGCGCCAGGCCGATTGCCTCGGAGACGGTCGCCATGGTGTTGGCGGTGAACTGCGCGCCGCAGGCGCCGGCCGACGGGCAGGCGACCTGCTCCAGCTCGTCGAGGTCCTCCAGGCTCATGTCGCCGACCGCGACCTTGCCCACAGCCTCGAACAGGTCCTGCACGGTGACGGGCTTGCCACGGAACGAGCCGGGCAGGATCGACCCGCCGTAGATGAAGATCGACGGCACGTTGAGGCGGACCATCGCCATCATCATGCCGGGCAGCGACTTGTCGCAGCCGGCGAGGCCGACCAGGGCATCGTAGGCGTGGCCGCGCATGGTCAGCTCGACCGAGTCGGCGATGACCTCGCGGGACGGCAGCGAGGCGCGCATGCCGCCATGGCCCATGGCGATGCCGTCCGTGACCGTGATGGTGCAGAATTCACGCGGGGTGCCGTGAGCCGCCGCGACGCCCTTCTTCACTGCCTGCGCCTGGCGCATCAGCGAGATGTTACAGGGGGCTGCCTCGTTCCAGCAGGAGGCGACACCCACCAGCGGCTGGTGGATCTGCTCCCGGGTCAGTCCCATCGCATAGAGATAGGAGCGATGCGGGGCCCGATCCGGCCCCTCCGTGACGTGACGGCTGGGCAGCTTCGACTTGTCGTTCAACCGCGTGTCCATCAACCCGAACCAAGCCTTCGCGCCGCCAGTCCCGAGGGTGCAGGAAGCCGCGGCGCGTCGCCGTTCGCGATGCGCCGGATGGGCCGTCCGCGTGCTCGGGAAAACCTCGTTTCGAAACGGTAAATCGTTGTCGAACTTGCCGTTTACCGCGGAGGGTGAGGTGGGCCCGGACTATGGCGGGATCGCGGCGTTTGCGGGCAGGTCTCTGGGCGGACCCGGGTTCGTTTTACGGTGTTGCGACCCCGCCACAGCCACGCTTGGGGTCGATTGCCGGCACGAGATAAGGTTAAGGATAATTCTTCGGCCACCCGACCCGGCAGATTAGGCTCAATCGACACGGGTTCTGAAGCTCATAGACGAGCGGTATCGTCGGAGCCTTGCCGCTCAGAACACGCCGCCGTCATTCCGGGGCGCCGCAGGCGAGCCGGGGATTCAGAGACGCCGATCGCGCAAGACACTCAAGTGATTGCATTTCTGGATCCCGGGCTCCGATTCGCGGCCCCGGGTTGACGGGTGTGATGGATCGGGTGCCGATGACAATCGACGGACCGCAGGCGTGCGCCCTGAACTGCTCTCCGCGTGACTGATCCGACACTCGTTCGGCGCAGGGCACGAAACACGCGCTTCCGTTCAGCCGCGGCCAGGCTCCGGCAGGGCGGCGGTCGCGGGACCGGATTCCAAAGCCTGTTTGCTCTCGTCCTTCAGGTTCACGCCGCTGAGGCCGAGGGTCAGCGCACGCGCGAGCAGCCAGTGCAGCTTGAACGCGGCGCGCTCATGGGTGAGGCCGGCGGCCCGCACATTCGAAATGCAGTTGCGCTCCGCGTCCGAGCGGCCGATTTTGGGATCGAGCGTCAGGTAGATGCCGAGACTGTCGGGGGAGGATAGGCCTGGCCGCTCGCCGATCAGCATCACCACCGCCCGAGCCTTCAGGGCTTGGCCGACAGCGTCGCCGAGCGCCACGCGCGCTTGCCGGGCGATCACCACGGGCGCGAGGCGCCACCCGGCATTCTTCGCAAGGGGCGTGAACGCCATCAGCAACGGCGCCGCATTCTCGTGCACGGCCCGGGCCGAGAGCCCATCGGCCACCACCACGGCGAGATCGGCGGCATCGGCCACGGCCTCGAGCTTCGGCAAGTCGTTCGGGTCTAGCCGCCGCCCGAGATCCGGGCGGCGCAGGTAGGTCGCCCGGTCAGGGGCCTGGGACGAGACCGGGATGGTCGAGAGGCCGAGTTCCGTGATGGATGCGGCCAGGGCCTCAGCATCCATCGGCGCGTGGACGGCATCCCGGGCCTGGGCATGATCGAGGCCGAAGCGCAGCACCTCCCGGGTCGGCAGGCCGCTGCCTGCGCGTCCGAGCCCGATCCGGGCCGGCGTCAGGCCGGCGAGTCTGGACCAGATCTCCCGCAGGTCGCTCACGCGGCGAGGTCCGGCGCGGCGGTGAGGAGGGGCGCGCCCGATCCCGGCAGCAGGGCGCCGGCCCCGTCGGTCAGCCCGATGCCGTGCAGCCAGGCCTCGAATTCGGGGGCGCGCTTCAGGCCCAGCACCTCGCGCAGATAGAGGGAATCGTGGAACGACGTGGATTGATAGTTGAGCATCACGTCGTCGGCCCCCGGGACGCCCATGATGTAGGTGCAGCCGGCCGCGCCGAGCAGCGTCAGCAGCGTGTCCATGTCGTCCTGATCGGCCTCGGCGTGATTGGTGTAGCAGACGTCCACGCCCAGCGGCACGCCCATCAGCTTGCCGCAGAAATGATCCTCCAGCCCCGCCCGGATGATCTCCTTTCCGTCGTAAAGGTATTCCGGCCCGATGAAGCCCACGACGGTGTTCACCAGGAGCGGCCGGAACGGCCGGGCGACCGCGTAGGCCCGGGCCTCCAGGGTCTGCTGGTCGATGCCGTGATGGGCATCGGCCGAGAGCGCGGAGCCCTGCCCGGTCTCGAAATACATGCAGTTGTCGCCGAGCGGGCCGCGCTTGAGCGCGAGCGCGGCCTCATGAGCCTCCTTCAGCAGGGCTAGCGTCACTCCGAAGCCGGCATTGGCCTTCTCGGTCCCGGCGATCGACTGGAACACGAGGTCGACCGGCAAGCCGCGCTCCATGGCGGCGAGCGTCGTGGTGACATGGGTGAGGACGCAGGCCTGGGTCGGGATGGCATGCTTCTGGATCACCCCGTCGAGGAGGTGGAGCAGGTCACCGAGCGCCTGGACTGAATCCGAGGCTGGGTTGATGCCGATCACGGCGTCGCCGCAGCCGAGGGTGAGCCCGTCGAGGATCGCCGCGGTGATCCCCTTCGGATCGTCTGTGGGATGATTGGGCTGCAGCCGCACCGCCAGCGTGCCTGGCAGCCCGATCGTGTTGCGGAACCGGGTGACCACCCGGGCCTTGCGCGCCACCGAGATCAGGTCCTGGTTGCGCATGATCTTCGAGACTGCAGCGGCGATCTCGGGCGTTACGCCCGGTGCGATCCGGGTCAGCACCTCCGGGGTGGCGGTCAGGAGGAACTCGCGGAAATCGCCGACCGTGAGGTGGGCGATCTCCCGGAAGGCGGCGGCATCGTGCGTATCCAGGATCAGCCGGGTGACGTCGTCCTTCTCGTACGGGATCAGCGGGCGGGCCAGGATCTCGGCCAGCGGCACCTCCGCGAGGCACCAGCGCGCCGCCGCGTTCTCCTCGGCCGATTCGGCCGCGACCCCGGCGAGCCGGTCGCCGGAGCGGACCGGCGTCGCCTTGGCCATCAGTGTGGCGAGGTCGGCGAAGACGTGGGTGCGCGGGCCGACGACGTGGCGGTAGGCCATGCGGTTTTCCCCCGTCCTTGCTTTCCGAGGATCCCAGGATAGCGTGATCCGATACGGCTGTCCGGTCAGGCCGCACCGGCATTCGGTGCGGGGACCTCGGTGGAGATGGCATCGACCGTGCGCGGCATCGGGCTGCCCTGCCCGTCCGTGCGCTGGATTCGGACCTGTTGGTTGACCGGCTGCATGTTGCCGAACGGCGTCGAGAAGGCGATCTCGGCGGCGTCACGCCCGACGCCGATGCGCACCAGCCCATCGAGATCCGCCTGACGGGTCGCGTCGAACAGCCACCAGCGCCCGTCGAGATAGGCTTCGAACACCGCGTGGAAGTCGCTCGGCACGAGGCCGTGCGCGTAGCAGCTCACGAACCGGGCCGGGATCCCGAGTGCCCGGCAGAACGCCGTTCCGATATGCGCGAAGTCGCGGCAGACGCCGGCCCTCTTCAGGAGCGACTCGTCCGCCGTGGTCTCGCCGTCGCTCGTGCCGGGCTGGTAGGTGATGTGGTCGTGGATCCAGTTGCAGATCTCGTTGACCCGGCTGTGGCCCTTGGGCAGCGCGCCGAACTCGGCCTGCGCGTAGGGCGTCAGCCGATCGGAGGAGACGAACCGGCTCGGCAGTAGGAACGGTAGGATGTCGAGCGGCAGTTCGCCGATCGGTGTCTCGTTGATGGTTGCCGGGTCGGCCCGGTGGACGGTCAGGTCCACCTCCGCATTATACTCCAGCGCGAACTGGCCCATGGGCACGTTGACGCCGAGATAGCGGTTCAGCAGGTCGGGGGTGGTGTAGAGGTCGCGCTTCAGGTTCGGCGTCAGCACGAGGCTCTCGCTGAGGATCTCGACGCTCCTCAGCTTGGCCACCTCCAAATTGAAGATGAAAGTCGTGTCCGAGAGAATATTATAGGACAGGCTGCAGCCGAGGGTATAGCGCATCGGATCTCCTTGCCGGGCGACGAGATGATCGCTGTCCAAGCAAGGTGCGCGCCTTATCGGCGGTTCCGGCTCAGGAGTCCGATCTTTCTGCGGCGCGCGGCAGCAACAGGACGGTGAGCGAGCGCACGCCCTGCGCGCCATGGATCAGCACGCCCTCGATGTCGGCGGTGGCCGACGGCCCGGTATGCAGCACTGCGTAGGCAGAACGACCGAATTCCGGTCGCTTGTAGGCCGCCTGAACGTTGGGGAGGATGTCGGCGGGATCGAGCAGCACGATCAGGTGCTGGGCCAGGTAGGCGACGGCGTTCACGATCAGCTCGCCCTCTGTGAACAGCACCGAGCCAGTCTCGGCGATGCCGAACACGGCGCGCACCACCGCCACATCGACGTCCTCGACCTCCTGTGGGTAGCGTACCGCCCGTAGGTCGCGGTTGCCGTCGATCTCCGGGACCGCGGAGGCGATCACCTTCGAATCCGCCAACCGCTCGCGCACGCCCATCAGTGGGTCGCCGGTGCGGCCGTCCTCGATCCGGCCGCCCATGCGCTTCAGCCGCTCGCCGAACTCCTCGATCAGGTCGTCCCCGACCAGCGGCGCGAAGGTCGGCACGTTCGGCAGCGGATAATCGCCCGCCGGACGGTTCGTCTTAAGCGCCGCCAGGATGTCCGCGCGCGCGCTCATCGGGCCGTGTCCTTCGCAGCGGTCTCCTTGGTAGCGGTGTTTTTGACCGCCTTCTGCATCCGGTTCTGCTTGTACCAGGCGTGGAAGGTCTGGCGCGGCGCATCCGGCATCTCGCGCTTCTTCCCCCAGGTGTTGAGCGGGTTGTAGACGGCGAAGCGCGGCAGCACCTTCAGCGCCGAATCCGCGGCGCCGATCGCCGCCCGATAGGCGGCGGGCCGAGACAGGACCGCACCCGCGGCCTTCATCATTCCCTGCTTGAGCGCCGGGATGTGATGCTCCTCGACCAGGACCTTGCGCCAGGCGAAGATCTGCTCGTGGATGTTGATCTTGACCGGGCAGACGTTGGTGCAGGAGCCGTTCATCGTCGAGGAGAACGGCAGGGTCGAGTATTTCCGCTTGTTGAAGGTCGGGTCGATGATCAACCCGATCGGGCCCGAATAGGTCGCCCCGTAGGAGAGGCCGCCCGAACGCCGGTAGACCGGACAGGTATTCATGCAGGCACCGCAGCGGATGCACTTCAGCGAGGTCCAGAACTCCTCCAGCCCGAGCCGGGCCGAGCGGCCGTTATCGACCAGCACCATGTGCATCTCGGTGCCCTTGCGGGGTCCGCGGAAATGCGAAGTGTACTGGGTGATCGGCGAGCCGAGCGCCGAGCGCGACAGCAGCCGGATGAACACCCCGAGATGCTCGACCTTGGGGATGATCTTCTCGATGCCGATCGAGTGGATCTGCAGCGGCGGGACGTTGCCGGACAAGTCGGCATTGCCCTCGTTGGTGCAGGTGACGACGGTGCCGGTCTCCGCGATGGCGAAGTTGCAGCCGGTCATGCCGGCATCGGCCTTCAGAATGTAGGGCCGGGTCGTCTCGCGCTGGCTTTCGGCGAGGTAATGGGCGTCGTCGTTGTCCGGATCCGTGCCCAGCGTCTTGGCGAAGACTTCGGCCACGTCCATCCGGGTCTTGTGGACCGCGGGCGCCACGATGTGGCTCGGCTCCTCGTTGTCAAGCTGCTGGATGCGCTCGCCGAGATCGGTCTCGATGATTTCGATGCCGTTGGCGGCCATGTGGTGGCGGAAGCCGCATTCCTCGGTGAGCATCGACTTGGACTTCACGAGGGTCTTGGCGCCGCGGCTGCGCAGGATCTCAAGGACGATGCGGTTGTGGTCGGCGCCGTCCGCAGCCCAGTGGACCTGCACGCCGTTGGCTTTCGCGGCGGCCTCGAACTGCTCGAGATACTGGTCGAGATGGGTGAGCGTGTGCGCCTTGATGGCGGAGGCGAGCTCCCGCAGCTCCTCCCATTCCGGGATGCCGTGCGCCGAGGTATCGCGTTTCTTGCGCAGGTCCCACAGGCGCTCGTCGTGGGCGGCCTGGTGGAGCGGCGCGGCGAGGAAGCGCTCGGCGGCCTCGCCCTGATCGATCGGGCGGTCGCCGCGGATTTTCGCGCCGCGGGGCTGCGGCTCGCGGGTCTGCGGCGCGCGGATCGGCTTCGTCGCGGCCTCGGCGTGCTGGAGGCGGCCGCCATCCTGGCCGCGCTCGCTCTCGTCGTCGGCAGCGCGGACTTCCGGGTGGATGAGACCATCGTGGGCGCGCGGGTTCAGATCCTCGACGCTCATGCGGCGGCTCCGTTCAGCACTTGCGCGATGTGGATGTAGCGGAGCGGCAGGCCGAGGCGTTCGGCACAGCCCTTCTGATGCATCAGGCACGAGGAATCGGCCGAGACAACATATGCGGCCCCGGCCCGATTCTGGTCGGCGACCTTGTCGTAGCCCATCTTGGCCGAGACGGCCGGCTCGAACACCGAGAAGGTGCCGCCGAAGCCGCAGCACTCGTCCGGCCGGGCGAGATCGACCAGCTCGACGCCCTTGACGAGGCGAAGCAGGTCGAGGGGCTTCGAGAAGTACGGTTTCACGATCTCGGACGGTCGGGCATGGTGGATGCCGCGTAGCGCATTGCAATTGCCGTGATAGGCGACCTTGTGCGGGAACTCCGCCCAGGGCAGAGCCTCGATCTTCAGCACGTCGTGCAGAAACTCGACGAGCTCGTAGGTGCTGGCCCGGACCTTCTTGACCTCGTCCGTCTGCGGGATCGCGGTCAGGTGCTCGCGGACCTGGTGCACGCAGGAGCCCGAGGGCGCCACCACGTAGTCGAAATCCGAGAAGTTCTTGACGAACAGGGCCTCGGTGGCGGCGGCCTCCGCGTGGCAGCCGGTGTTGGCCATCGGCTGGCCGCAACAGGTCTGGTCGAACGGGTATTCCACCGTGCAACCGACCCGCTCCAGCAATTCCAGCGTGGCGATCCCGACTTCCGGCTCGAAAGCGTCGACGTAGCACGGCACGAACAGGCCGACCCGCATGGTCCGGATTCTCCCTGGATCGCCCGCTCCACTGGACTGGAACGGGTCTAGAATTCAGAGAGAGGTCTATCGGATGAGGTTGGTTTTGGCGAGGTCGAGAACTGCGTCACCGCGCCCATCCATCACGGCCCGCAGCACGTAGAGGCTGAAGCCCTTCATCTGCTGCCCGTCGATCTTGGGCGGCATCGAGAGCTCGTTGCGGGCGGTGCGCACATCGAGCAACGAGGGGCCGTCGAAGGCCAGGAACTCGCGCATGGCGCCGGGCAGCTCGGCTGGGTCCTCGACCCGCAGGGCGAAGATGCCGGCGGCCCGCGACATCGCGGCGAAGTCCGGATTGTCGAGCGCGACGCCGGTCTCGAGATAGCCCGCCGCCTTCATCTCCAGCTCCACGAAGCCGAGGGTGCCGTTGTTGAACACCACGACCTTCAGGGGCAGGCGGTGCTGACGCAGGGTTAGGAAGTCGCCCATCAGCATGGCGAAACCGCCGTCGCCGCAAAGCGCGATCACCTGCCGGTTCGGCTCCGCGGCTTGTGCGCCGATCCCCTGGGACAGGGCGTTGGCCATCGAGCCGTGAACCCAGGAGCCGAGCAGGCGCCGTTTGCCGTTCATCTCCAGGTAGCGTGCCGCCCAGATCGTCGGGGTGCCGACATCGGCGGTGAAGATCGCGTCGTCCGCGGCCGCCTCGCTGATCGTCTTCGCGAGATATTGCGGATGGAGCGGGCCGCCCGGCTTCCCGGTGGCGAGATCGTCGAGGCCCGCGCGGGCCTTGGCGTAGTGCGTCAGGCTGGAATCCAGGAACGACCGGTCGGCCTTCGGCTTCAGGCGCGGCAGCAGCGCCCGGATCGTCGCGCCGACATCGCCGACGAGGCCGTGCTCGATGCGGCAGCGGCGGCCGAGTTCGGCGGGGCGCAGATCGACCTGGGCGACCTTCGCGTCCTGCGGGTAGAATTGCTTGTAGGGGAACCCCGTGCCCAGCATCAGCAGGGTGTCGCACGCCATCATGGCGGCGTAGCCGGACGAGAACCCGATCAATCCGGTCATGCCGACATCGTAGGGGTTGTCGAACGCGACGAACTCCTTGCCGCCGAGCGCGTGCACGATTGGACTCTTGAGCGCCTCGGCAAGCTGAAGCAGATCGGAATGGGCGCCGGCGCAGCCGCGTCCGCACAGCAGCGTCACGCGCTTGCCGGCGTTGAGCATGGCCGCCAGCGTATCGAGTTCGGCATCGGCCGGACGGACAACAGGCTTTGCCGGGATCAGCCCGGCCCGAGTGGCCAACGCGCGCTTGGGCGCATCGCGCAGCGCGACGTCGCCCGGGATGACGATGACGGCGACGCCCCCCTCTCCCACGGCGGCGCGGATCGCGTTCTCGAGCACGAACGGCATCTGCGACGGGTCGGACACCAACTCGCAGTAATGGCTGCATTCGCGGAACAGCGCGGTCGGGCGGGTCTCCTGAAAGTACCCCGAGCCGATCTCAGCGGACGGGATCTGCGCGGCGATCGCCAGGACCGGAGTCCGGCTCCGGTGCGCGTCGTAGAGCCCGTTGATCAGGTGCAGGTTGCCGGGGCCGCACGAGCCCGCGCATACGGCGAGCTTGCCGGTGACCTGCGCCTCCGCGCTTGCCGCAAAGGCCGCCGCCTCCTCGTGGCGGGTGTGGATCCAGTCGATCTTTCCGCGCGCGCGCAGCGCCTCCGTGATCCCGTTCAAGCTGTCGCCCACAACGCCGTAGATACGCGCGACTCCGGCCTCCTGAAGGGTCTCGGCGATCAGATCGGCGACGTTCTCGATGCGCATGGTTCAAGCTCCGCATTTTCGGAGCCGAACTGTGCGGCCAGCGGTGATGTTCCGCCGCTCTCGGCCCGATGCTGCATCGCACACATGTCCGATGCAGCAGTCAAGACGGCAGAACCGGAGATTTCGGAGTCTAACCCCGAATGTTCGCGCCCGGGTTTCGCAGAAATTACTGTCCCCGTCGAACGATCAGGGGCGGACTGCGTCCACGTCGCGGGCGATCACGGCGAACAGGTCGCCGAGGCCCGCGAGGCTCGCGGCCTGTAGCTGGGCCGCCGGCACCACCGAGCCGTCGGGCGCCGGCAAATCGCGCGTCGCGGTCGCCGAGGCGACTACGGTGGGATGGAAGCCGAGGTTGAAGGCCGAGCGCGCCGTCGAGTTCACGCACATGTGGGTCATGAAGCCGGCCAGGATGAGGTCGGTGACGCCTGCCCGCTTGAGCCGATCCTCGAGATCCGTGCCTACGAACGAACTCGGAAAGGCCTTGGTGATCACGGCCTCCCCGTCCTGCGGCGCGACCTCCTGCGAGATCTGCCCGATCTCCGCGGTGATGTCGTAAGGCGAGCCGGGGCCGGCATTGTGCTGGATGTGGAAGACCGGCACGCCGGATTCCCGGGCTCGTTTGAGAAGGATCGCGGCCTCCGCGACCGCCGGCTCGACGCCGGACAGGCGCATCACGCCCTCGCGGTACGTATTCTGGATGTCGATGAGGACGAGTGCGGCCCTCTTCAGGCTGGCCGGCTCGGGGCTCAGGCCGGAGAGGCCGCGTAGGGTCTTGAGATCGCTCACCCGTGTCTCCCGATGCGCCCGTGATCGATCCGCCGGTGTGAACCCAATCGGGCAACGGCTGGTGCGGCGGCGGACCTTCCGTGGATCAACGCTGATCCCACTTGTTTCGCCGTCGACGAGGCCACGCCTCGCCCTGAGTCGCAAGGCCGCGTCGGCGCCTGCGCTGACTCTTCGGGGCGTCCGGATGTTCCAGGCGTCGTCCGGGCCGGTGTTTCCCAGCGAAGTAGGGAGCCGCGCTTGATTTCCGCCGCTTCAGAGTCGAAGGACGTCTGGAAACGTTCCTAAGAGATCAGCGTCGAAGAGATCAGCGTCATGGAAGAATTGCTCGCCCGCGTTACCGCCCGCACCGGGCTCGACGCCGCGACCGCGCAGACGGCCATCGGGCACATCCTGGCCTTCCTGCAGAAGGAAGGGCCGGAATCCGAGGTGGGCCAGCTCATGGCCGCGCTCCCCGGTTCCGAAGCTCTCGTGGCCGAGTCGAATGCCGGCGAGAGCGGCGGTGGCGGCCTGATGGGCATGCTCGGCGGCATGATGGGTGGCGGCGGCGTCATGGCGCTCGGCCAGAAGTTGATGGGCGCCGGTGTGCCCATGGGCCAGATGCAGCCGCTCGGCCAGGAGCTGTTCGCTTTCGGCCGTGAGAAGGTCGGCGAGGACGCCATGGGACCGATCATCGGTTCGATCCCGGGCCTCAACCAGTTCGTCTGACGTCCTCGGTCCCGGGGCGGCCCAAACCCTCCGGGACCCGTTTTTCGGCCGCGGCACGTGCGCCGCCGCACCGTTTTCGCGCCAGTCCTGAACGATCGTAAAAAAGTGGTTTCGCCGTCAGAGCTTGGCGGAACCCGTTCACGCGATCCCCGTTATTCGGGATGCAATTCGGACCATCGCCTTCGGCGCGTGACCGGATCGCACTCAGGTAGGCCGGCCATGCCCGTCTTCGACGCCAAGAATCTGGATGCCGCCTTCGAGGGCCATGCGCTGCTCGCGGCGATCCTGCATCCGACCCGCGCCGCTCAGACCCGCGCCCTGCGCCATGGACGCCGCCGGGTCGAGCGTGCCTCCGCCCTCGCCGATCCGTTGACGATCGAGCCACGCTTCCCCGGCACCAGCGACGAACTCGCCTCGGCGAGCTTCCAGGGGCGCTGACGAATCTTGGTGTGCAGAGGGATTACCAGGGCTGGGGCGTAACGAGACCCTGACGGGTCACCACGACCCACTCCCGACCGCGGCGCTCGACACCCTCGACCCGACCGATCCCCGGCAGCATGTCTCCAGGCCCGACTTCGACGATGCGGCGGCGCTTGTTTTCCAGGATCGCCGCCCCGTCGAAGACGTCGCGCACAGCCCAGCCGTCGATCACCGCGGGTTTTTCGGCCGCGACGGATTTCGACTTGGCCTCCGAACCCTTGGCCTCCGAACCCTTGGTCTCCGAGCCTTTGGCCTCCGCGTTCTTGGCATCGATGGCCTTCACCTCGGCGACCTTCGCGTCGGCCGCGCGGGTCTCAGCGAGGCTCCCGGTCTGTGTCGGCTCGGACTTGACGGCCGACGCTGCGACGGACGCGCGGCGCTCCAGTTGCGCGGCGAGATTGGTCATCCGTACGCTCTGTTCGCGCTCCCCCTGCTCGATACGCTCGCTCAGCGCTGCGGACTTGGTGTTCAGATTCTTATCGAGCTGCGCCAAGCGCTCGCCCAGGGCGCTGCTGCGGCTGCCGGCTTCCTTGCGGGCCGTGTCGGTGGCGGCGCGCAGGTCGGCGAGCACCTGATGGAGCTGGGCGATGTCGGCGCCGAGTCGAGCGGTTTCGGTCCGACCAGCATCGACGGTCGTGCTCAGCGCCAGGACGGCGTCGCTCGGCGCGCCGCCGGCGCCGGGGCGCGCGGCGAAGCCGAGGATCAGCCCGAGCGCCAGGGCAGTGCCCGCGATCGCGTAGCGCCGGACCTCTGGACCAGCCAGGGCCGGCATCGCGAATCGCACCGCCGCAGGTGCGGAGACGGGCTCCGGCTTCGGATTCGCTTTGCCCGCCACGACGGCCTTCAGCAGTTCGTCGGGAGAGAGGGCCGGCTTGGCTTCGATCTTCGTCATTGCCCCCAACTCCGTCTTCAAGGTCCGCCTGCAAGCGTTCGTTAAGGACGTTTGTTTACGAAACCCTTACCGGCCGCCTCCGCGTCAGGCCGCGAGCCCGCGCTTTTTCAGGAGCGGAGCGATGCTCGGCATCCGGCCGCGGAAGGCTGTGTAAGCGTCGCGCGGGTCGCGCAGGTTGCCGGCGCCGTACACGAAGGTCCGCAACCGCTTTGCCGTCTCCGGGTCGAAGATGTCGCCGGCCTCCTTGAAGGCATCGAAGGCGTCGGCATCTAGCACCTCGGACCAGAGATAGCTGTAGTACCCGGCCGCGTAGCCATCCCCCGAGAAGATGTGGGCGAAGTGCGGCGTCCGATGCCGCATGCTGATCTCGGCCGGCATGCCGATCCGCTGCAGGGCATCCGCTTCGAAGGCCGGCACGTCGAGGCCGGATTCGCCCCCCGCCGAGAGGTGGAGCGTCATGTCGACGATCGCCGAGGCGGTATACTCGATGGTCGCGAAACCCTGGTTGAAGGTGCGTGCCGCCAGGAGCTTGCGCAACAGTGCGTCGGGCATCGGCTCGCCGGTGCGGTGGTGCCGGGCATGGGCCTTGAGCACCTCGGGCTGCTCCAGCCAATGCTCGTAGAGCTGCGACGGCAATTCAACGAAGTCGCGCGACACAGACGTCCCGGAGAGCAGCGGGTAGGTCACATCCGACAGGAGCCCGTGCAGGGCGTGGCCGAACTCGTGGAACAGCGTGCGGGCGTCGTCGAAGGACAGGAGCGCGCTCTCGCCGGCGGGCGCCTTGGCGAAGTTCATCACGTTGACGATCACCGGCGTGACGGTACCGGTCAGGCGCTCCTGAGAGCGGAACGCACTCATCCAGGCGCCGGAGCGCTTGGAGGACCGGGCGAAGTAATCGCCCAGGAACAGCCCGACCTCGGACCCGTCCGGGTTGCCGACCCGCCAGACCCGCACATCCGGATGATAGCGCGGCACGTCGGACAACGCCTCGAAGGTCAACCCGAACAACCGCGACGCCGTATCGAAGGCTGCCTGGATCATCCGGTCGAGGGGCAGGTAGGCCTTCACCTCGCTCTCATCGAGGTCGTGCTCGGCCCGCCTCAGCTTCTCGGTGTAGTGGCGCCAATCGTGCGCCTGGAGCGCAAAATTGTGGCCCTCCTGCCGGACGATCGCCTGAAGCCGCTCGCGCTCGTCGCCCGCCCGCGCCCGGGCCGGCGCCCAGACATCGCGCAGCAGCTCCATGGCGGCGTCGGGGCTCGCCGCCATCGTGTCGTCGAGCTTGAAATGCGCGAAGCTGTCGAAGCCGAGCAGTCGGGCGTGCTCGGCGCGCAAGCCCACCATCTCCACGATGATGGCGCGGTTGTCGGTGGCGCCGCCATTCTCGCCGCGCCGGGTCCAGGCCGCGTAGGCCTTTTCGCGTAGGTCGCGACGGGTGGAGAACACCAGGAACGGCTCTATCAGCGAGCGCGAGAGGGTGATGACGTGACCATCCAGCCCGCGCTCCCGGGCCGCGCTTTCGGCGGCGGCGCGCAGGAACGGCGGCAGGCCGGCCAGGTCGTCCTCGCTGGAGAGCGGCAGGGTGAAGCTGCTCTCGTCGGCGAGCAGGTTCTGGCTGAACTGGGTGCCGAGTTCCGACATCCGGGCGGCGATCTCGGCGATGCGTGCCTTATCGTCCGGTCCGAGTTCGGCGCCGGCGCGACGGAAGCGGATACGGTAGCGCTCGAGCACCCGGCGCTCCTCCGGCCCGAGCCCCTCCGCCTCGGCGTCGACCGCCGAGATGCGGGCCCAGAGCTGCGGGTTGAGATAGATGGCGCTGCCGTGCCGGGCGAGCTTCGGGCCGATCGCCCGCTCGATCGCCTGCAGGTCCGTGTTCGTGTGGCTGCCGGTCAGGTTGTAGAAGACGCCGGCGACCCGCTCGAGGGCCTGGCCGGCCCGCTCCATCGCCGCGACGGTGTTGGCGAAGGTGGCGGGCGCCGTGTCGGCCGCGATGCCCTGGATCTCGGCATCGTGGGCGGCGAGCGCGGCATCGAAGGCCGGCATGTAATGCGCAGCCTGGATGCGCTCGAACGGCGGCAACCCATAGGGCGTGCTCCACTGCGCGTCGCGGAAGGGATTGTCCTGCGGCAGGCTCGGAAGCCCGGCATCAGCTACGTCCGCCATTCGGTCCTCGGTGGTGCGTCGGACGGACCATGCCTTCGGTCCGCCCCGTCAGGCCGCAAGATGGGGTTCGCGGCCGCGTCCCGGAAGACAGAGGCCCGATAGGCGGCCCCGTCAACAGGGTCGGATCGATCCGAATGCGGTTCCGTTCGTTTCCTCCCGTCCCACGCCCACGCTTCGAGGTCCCATGCCGCTCCTCCGACCGACGACTCTTCTGGCGCGCGGCGTCCTCGCGCTGGGCTTGTGGGCGCCCGCTGCCCTCCCCGGTGCGGCGGCCGAGGCGCCCGCCACACTCCCAGTTCCGCCGCCGCTCCCGCCGGAACGGCCGGACGCGCTGAAGCCCGCACAGCCGGCGGAGCAGAAATCCGCGTCGACACCCGAGGCCGCAAAGCCGACGCCACCGGCCCGTCCTGCCGAGCTGACGCCGCCGAAGGACGCCGCCGCGGAGCCTCAGAAGCCCGAGATCCCGACACCGCCGCCGACACCGCCGGAGCGACCGCCGGAACTGTCCGGCGAGGCGGCGCTGGCCCTCAAGGTCGCGCCGCCGGACGACACCGCCTGCCGGGTGCGGCTCAAGCGCCTCGGCGTGGAGTTCGAACCGCTGCCGCCCATCGCCGAGGGCCAGTGCACCGCACCGCTACCCTTGAAGGTGACCAAGCTCGCCGATGGCATCGCGCTGCCGGGGGGGGCGACGCTGACATGCCAGGTCGCGGAATCCTTCGCGCGCTGGGCGACGGAAGTTCAGGTCGCGGCCGACCGCACGCTCAAGCATCCGCTCACCGGGCTCGAACTCGGCGGCACCTATGTCTGCCGGGGACAGAACCACGATGTCGACGCCAAACTCAGCGATCACGCCTTCGCGGCCGCCGTGGACGTGATGGGCTTCGCCTTCGCGGGTCGCGCGAGCATCCCGGTCAAGGCGATGCCGGCGGGGTCCGAGGAGGCGGACTTCCTGGCCTCCGTCCGCGGGAAAGCCTGCGGGTTCTTCCGCACCGTTCTGGGCCCCGGCACCAACGCGGCCCACGCCAACCACTTCCACTTCGACGAGCGCGAGCGCAATGCCGGCCACCGGCTGTGCGAGTAATGGAGTGGTGTCGGTTCGGCGCGGAACGTTCCCGCACCCTCGAAGCTTGTGCGACCGGAGCGTGTCCGCTCCCGGGGAATATGACGTCGATGATGCGGAGACCTTCGCTGCCGGTTTGCGCGGCTCTGCTGGCAATCGGCGTCGCCGCGCCGGGTCACGCTGCCCCGTCCGACAAGGCGCCCGCGCTGACAGCGGAGGCGATCAACGGCGCCACCTTCAAGTCGCCCAATGCCGACAAGCCGGACGAGAAGTCGGACAAATCCAGGACGGCCAACAAGAAGGCGCGCGCCGGAAAGACATCCGATGCCAAGCCCGACCCGCTGATCGTCAAGGCGCAAGTGCTTCTGGATCGGGCCCGGTTCTATCCAGGCGCCATCGACGGCTTGAAGGGCGAGAACTACCAGCATGCCCTTTCGGCCTTCGCGGCGGCGCAGGGCCTACCCGCGACCCAGGACATGACGCGGGAACTCTGGGACAAGCTTCAGGCCACGAGCGACAAGCCGGTGGTGTCCGACTACGCGGTCACCGATGCGGATGCCTCGGGGCCCTACGTCGAGAAAATCCCGCCGAAGATGGAGGCGCAGGCTGACCTCGAGGAACTGGGCTACACCAATCCGCGGGAGATGCTGGCCGAGCGCTTCCATATGAGCCGCGACCTCGTCAGCGCGCTCAATCCGGACAAGCCGCTCGACAAGGCCGGCACATCGCTCACGGTGGCGGCTGTCGAGCCGATGGGTACCGACAAGCCGAAGGCGAAAGACTTGCCGCACGAGCCGAAGGTCGACCGGATCGAGGTGGACAAGACGAGCCGCGACGTGCGCGCCTTCGGGGCGGACGGCAAGCTTTTGGCCTTCTACCCGGCTTCCATCGGGAGTTCCGAGAAGCCTGCGCCCAGCGGCGAGACCAAGGTCAAGGGCGTCGCGTTCGACCCGGACTACACTTACAATCCGAAATACGCGTTCAAGGGCGTCAAGACGAACCGTAAGTTCTCGATCAAGCCGGGACCGAACAATCCGGTCGGCCTCGTCTGGATTGACCTCGCGATCCCGAGCTACGGCATCCACGGGACGCCCGAGCCCGAGAAGGTCGGGAAGACCGAGTCCCACGGGTGCATCCGACTCACCAACTGGAACGCCCGCGACCTCGCGGCGCACGTCTCCCGGGGCGCGAAGGTCGTGTTCAAGGACGATTGATGCGACTTGCGAATTGCCCTCCAAGGCCGGCCGTGCCGGAGGGCGACAAAAATGTATCGTGAGTTAACATCGCGGCCACCATTGATGCCGGAACGACCCGCGAACGCTTGACACGTCCGGTATTCCAGGCGACGCCACGGGTGGTCTCGCGGACCGTCCGGCGCGCTGCCTCGGCGCTTCCAAGCGCTGCTCCTGCGGCTCGCGAGGCGATACCAACCGCACGGCAAGATCCCCGGCGACGGGGGCGATCGAAGGGAAGACGGCCCGGCGTGACTGCTGACCCCAACGATGACGTCCTGAACGGCGTCCGCGTCCTCGTCGTCGAAGACGAGGCTGCGATCTCGATGCTGCTCGAGGACATGCTGCTCGACTTCGGCTGCGCCGTGGTCGGCCCTGCCGCACGCCTGTCGACCGCCCTCGAAATGGCCGCTCAGGAAACGTTCGAGATCGCGATTCTCGACGTGAACGTGGCCGGCGAACCGATTTACCCGGTGGCCGAAGCGATCGTGCAGCGCGACCTGCCCCTGGTGTTCTCCACGGGCTACGGTGGTGCCGGCATCCGCGAGCCATTCCGCGACAGGCCCGTGGTGCAGAAGCCCTTCAGTCAGGCCGACCTCAAGCGGACGCTGATCAGCGCGATCCGGGCCGCCCGCGGCTGACCGGTCGAATCGTCCGGTCATTGGCCTGCCGCGTTTCGGCGCCCGATGATTGGACCCGAAAAGCCGACTGCCTCACAACCCTTCGATGGTGAAGACGCTCGGCACGTGCACTGGCCACGCGCCGTCGCCGATGAACACGGCGTCGGCCCGAAGCGTCATCCCAGCGCACCAGGGATTGCGGCCGACCCACGCCCGCACCGCGCGGGAGAAGCGCCGACGCTTCGCGGCGTCGATCGCCGTTCGGGCATCGTCCAGCCGGGACCGAGCTTTGACCTCCACGAACACGATGGTGCGTGGACGCCGGACGATCAGGTCGATCTCGCCCCCGGCGAAGCTCACCCGTCGGCCGATCGGCCAGTAGCCTTTGGCCAGCAACGCCGCCATCGCCAGCCACTCGGCCCGGTGCCCGCGCAGATAGGCGGCGCGGCGCTGCAGGATGCGATCCGGCACAGCTCGTCTCAGTCCTGGCTGTCCCGGGCCAGCGCCAGCGCCCGGGTATAGATGGCGCGGCGTGGTTGCCCGGTCTCGTCCGCGACGAGGCTCGCTGCGTCCTTGATCGAGTGCCGCTCAAGGGCGGTGCGGATCAGCTCGTCCAGGGCGGCGTCACCCTCGGCCGTGCGCTCCGGCGCCGTCGCCGCGCCGATGATCACGACGATCTCGCCCTTCGGCGCGCCCTCCTGGCCGAACCGCTCGCTCAACGAGCCCAGCGTGTCCCGGCGGATCGTCTCGTAGAACTTGGTCAGTTCCCGGGTCACCGCGGCAGGACGGTCGGCGCCGAGCACGGATGCGGCGTCGGCCAGCATCTCCGGCAGGCGATGCGGCGACTCGAACAGGACCAGCGTGCCCGGGACCTGGATCAGGGCTTCGAGGCGGTTGCGCCGGGCCCCGGCCTTCTGGGGCAGGAACCCTTCGAAGAAGAACCGGTCGGTGGGCAGGCCCGCGGCCACCAGCGCAGTCATGACCGCGGAGGGCCCGGGCACGGGCGTGATCGCGACCTCGGCCTCGATCGCCGCCTGTACGAGCTTGTATCCGGGATCCGACACGAGCGGCGTCCCGGCATCCGAGACCAGGGCCAGGGCCTCGCCGGCCCGGAGCCGGGCCACCATCCGGTCGCGCACGGCCTCGTTCGAGTGCTCGTGATAGGCGAGCAACGGGGTCGTGATCCCGTAATGCGCCAAGAGCGTCCGGGTCACCCTCGTATCCTCGGCCAGCACGGCGTCGGCCGCCGCCAGGGTCGCGAGCGCCCGGATGGTGATGTCGCGCAGGTTGCCGATCGGCGTCGCCACAATGTGCAGACCCGGCGCCAACGGCTCCGTCTCGCTGGCGAGGCCGAAGGCCGTGAACGTGGTGTTCCGCGGGCGGTCCGCACCGGGCCTCTGGGACGGGGGTGTGGAAGTGGGTTTGGTTGAGATCGCTGGCCCCGGGGCATCGAATCGACGGTTCATCGCGGGTGATCTTGCCACAGTGCCGGCCCCGCGTCGCGGCTGCACGTCGAGTCCGGGGGCAAGTCGGTGTCGGCGCGTTTACATTTGAAAAATGCCCGGTCAGGTTGTTCGAACCTGCCCGAAGGAGACCGCCATGGCGCGTCCGAAGTGTGGGCGGAACCGTCTCGTGCGGGTCACCGCCCTGACCGTTGCACTCAGTGCCTTGGCGCTGGGTGGCTGCGTCGGCGGATTCGGGGACGGACGCGCGGCCCGGCGCGGCGGGCAGCCCCGGCCGAACTGTCGCCGCCGGCCGACGTGCCGCAGGCGGTGCCCCATCGGTCGCGGCGGACCGGAACGCTGCCCCCCTCACTCCGGCGGCGGCCGGCGGCAACCGCATCGGCTCGGGCACCGTGAAGGTCGCGCTGGTCCTGCCTTTGACCGGCACCGGAATGGCCGTCGGGACGGCCATGCGCAACGCCGCGCAGCTCGCCTTCGACGAGGCCCAGCAACCGGACCTGACGATCCTGATCGAGGACGACCGCGGCAGTTCGGACGGCGCCAGGGAGGCGACTCAGGAGGCCCTGAAGGAGGGCGCCGACATCGTGCTCGGTCCCGTTTTCGCCGCCAACGTCCAGGCCGCCGCCGTACCCGCCCGGGCCGCCGGCAAACCGGTGATCGGGTTCTCGACGGATGCCTCCGTGGCCGCCCGGGGGATCTATCTTCTCAGCTTCCTGCCGCAGCCCGAGGTCGACCGGATCGTCGACGAGTCGGTCGCCGACGGCCGGCGCTCCTTCGCGGCTTTGATCCCGGAGACCGCCTACGGCAACGCCGTCGAGGCCGAGTTCCGTGAGGCGGTCGCCCGCAAGGGGGCCCGGGTCGCGGCGGTCGAACGCTATCCGTCGGGGGCCCCCGGGCCGGCGGTGGAGCGGCTGGCGCGCGTCATCACGGGGGCCGGCGCGACGGCCGATACGCTGTTCATCCCGGATACCGCAGAGGCGATGCCGGCGGTGGCGGCGGCGCTGACCAAGGCCGGCTACAACCCGGCCCGGGTCAGGCCGGTCGGCACGGCACTCTGGAACGAGCCGTCGCTCTACGCGCTGCCCGCGCTCCAGGGCGGGCGGTTCGCCTCGCCCGACCGAAGCGGCTTCTCCAGTTTCAGCGGTCGCTACCAGGCCCGGTTCGGTGCCGTGCCGCCGCGGGTCGCCTCCCTCGCGTACGACGCCGTGATGCTGTCGGCGGCGCTGAACCGGCAATACGGATCGCAACGATTCGCCGAGACGACGCTGACCAACGCCTCTGGCTTCTCTGGAACGGACGGCACCTTCCGGTTTCGGCCAGAGGGGCTCAGCGATCGAGCGCTGGCGGTCTACGAGATCCGCAACAACGCCGCGACCGTGGTAAGCCCGGCACCGCGCGTCCTGGCCAAGCCCGGGACTTGATGATCGAGCCCGTCAGGCCGCGAGTTCGGCCACCAGGGCGTTGAGCACCGGCGCACCGCGGGGCGTGGCAGCGATTCGGCCGCCCGGCAGGCGATGGAGCAGGCCGTCGCCGACCAGCATGCCGATCCGGTTGCTGTTGAGCGGCCGGCCCTTCAGGGCGGCGTAGCGCTCGGGATCGATCCCCTCAGTCAGCCGCAGGCCCATTACAAGGAACTCGTCGGCCTGGTCTGCCGCCGCCAGGGTCTCGGTCTCGACGATCCCGTGGCCGTCGCGCTCGACGCGGGCGAGCCACGCTTCCGGGTTGCGTTCGGTGACGGTGCCGATCCGCCCGGCCGGCGTGACAAGGCGCCCATGGGCCCCCGGCCCGATGCCGGCATATTCGCCGTAGCGCCAGTAGAGCAGGTTGTGGCGGGATTCCGCGCCCGGCCGGGCATGGTTGGAGATCTCGTAGGACGGCAGGCCCGCCTGCCCGCAGACCTCCTGGGTCACGTCGTAGAGGATCCGGCCCACCTCGTCGTCGGGCGTCACCAGCTTGCCGGCGGAGGCGAGGCCGTGGAACGGCGTGCCCGGCTCGATGGTGAGCTGGTAGAGCGACAGGTGTTCGGCGGCGCGGGTGAGCGCCTCGTTCAGCTCGGCCCGCCACAGGGCGGGGGTCTGGTCGGGGCGTGCGTAGATCAGATCGAACGAGGTCCGGTCGAACACCGCCTGCGCGATGCCGATCGCCGCGAAGGCGTCCTCGGCGTTGTGCAGCCGCCCGAGCTTCTTCAACGACGCGTCGTCCAGCGCCTGCACGCCGAGCGACACCCGGTTCACCCCGGCGGTCCGGTAGCCGCGGAAGCGGCTGGCCTCGACGCTCGACGGGTTGGCCTCCAGGGTGATTTCGATATCCGAGGCCATCGCCCAGTGCGCCGCCACCGCGTCGAGCAGGCCCGCCACCGTCGCGGGATCCATCAGCGACGGCGTACCGCCGCCGAGGAAGATGCTGGTGACGGTGCGGCCCGGGGTACGGGCGGCGCTGTGGGCGATCTCCGCCCGGAATGCGTCGAGGTAGCGCGCCTGATCCACGCCCGCATGCCGGACGTGGCTGTTGAAGTCGCAATATGGGCACTTCGCGGCGCAGAAGGGCCAGTGCAGGTAGATGCCGAAGCCCGCGTCGCGGGTCGGATGGTCCGGGCCGGTCGAAGTCATGATCGCCGGGATGTGCGCGTGCCAGCGCGGTTTGGCAATCAGGCCGCCGGCGCCAGGCAGGCGCGGCTCAACAACACGAAGGCCCGGGCGCGGTGCGACAGCCCCTCCCCCTTCTGCCAATCGACACCGTGCTTCTCCTCGGCGCTCATCTCGCCGAAGGTCCGGGCATGGCCGTCCGGCTGGAAGATCGGATCGTAGCCGAAGCCGGCATCGCCCCGCGGCGGAACGAGCGTGCCGAACACACGGCCCTCGAAAAGCTCGGTATGGCCGTCCGGCCAGGCGAGCACGAGCGCGGAGACGAAATGCGCCGTCCGGTCGCTCGCGTCGCGCTGTTCCAGCTCCGAGACGATGCGTGCCATCGCGCCGGAAAAGTCCTTGGTCGGACCGGCCCAGCGCGCGGAGAAGATGCCCGGCGCGCCGTCCAGTGCATCGACGCAGAGGCCGGAATCGTCCGCGAAGGCGGGCAGTCCGGTCGCCTTGGCGGCGGCATGCGCCTTGATGGCGGCGTTCTCGGAGAACATCGTGCCGGTCTCGTCAGGCTCGGGCAGCCCCAGCTCGCCGGCCGAGACCGCCTCGATCCCGAACGGTGCCAGCAGCTCGCGCATCTCGGTGAGCTTGCCCGCGTTGTGGGTTGCGATCACCACCTTGCCGGTCAGCCTGCGGCTCACGCGATCGTCTCCTTCTGGAGCGCCACCAGCCGGTCGGTGCCGGCGCGGGCCAGCCGCAGCAATTCGAGGAGCTGGGCCTCGGAGAACGGCTCCATCTCGGCGGTGCCCTGCACCTCGACGATGCCGCCCTTGCCGGTCAGCACGAAGTTCGCGTCGGTCTCGGCCGCCGAATCCTCGGCGTAGTCGAGGTCGAGCACCGGTGTGCCCTTGTACAGGCCGCAAGACACGGCCGCGACGTGGTCGCGCAGCGGGTCCACCGAGATGATCGAGCGGGTGCGCATCCAGGCGAAGCAATCGTAGAGCGCCACCCAGGCACCGGTTATCGCCGCGGTCCGGGTGCCGCCATCGGCCTGGATCACGTCGCAATCGACGGTGATCTGGCGCTCTCCCATTGCGGGCAGGTTGGTGACCGCGCGGAGTGACCGGCCGATGAGCCGCTGGATCTCCTGCGTGCGGCCCGACGGCTTGCCCGAATTGATCTCGCGCCGGGTCCGGTCATGCGTCGCGCGCGGCAGCATCGCATACTCGGCGGTGACCCAGCCCTTGCCGGAGCCGCGCAGCCACGGGGGACCGCGCTCTTCGAGGGAGGCGGTGCAGAGCACGCGGGTGTTGCCGAAGCTGACCAGGCAGGAGCCCTCGGCGTAGCGCGAGACCGCGCGCTCCAGGGTGACCGGCCGCAGCTCGTCGGCGGCGCGCTTCGAAGGCCTCATCGCGGGCCCTTTCTGATGAGAGAGTGAGGGCCGGGCTCTTAGGCCGCGGAGCCTGCGCGGGCAAGCATCGCCGTACGGATTGATCCCTGGACACCGGGCGGACATGATCGCACGACAGGATGACCGCGTGACCGATTCCAACAGCCTCTTTCCGCAAGACCCCTCGATGCAGGCGCTCGCCGCCCTCAACGAGCGCGCCCGCGAGATCTTCCGGCAGATCGTCGAGAGCTATCTCACGACCGGCGAGCCGGTGGGGTCGCGCAACCTGGCGCGCATCCTCCCGATGGCGCTGTCGCCGGCCTCGATCCGCAACGTCATGGCGGACCTGGAGCATTCCGGCCTGATCTTCGCGCCGCACACCTCGGCCGGCCGGCTGCCGACCGAGCTCGGGCTGCGGTTCTTCGTGGATGCCATGCTCGAACTCGGCGATGTCGGCCAGGAGGAGCAGACCCGGATCGAGGCGGAGATGCGCGCCGCCGCCTCTGGCCACACCTTCGATTCGGCGCTGGCCGCAGCCTCGACCATGCTGTCGGGCATCTCGCGCGGCGCTGGCGTGGTTCTGACCACGAAGGCGAACGTCCACCTCAAGCACATCGAGTTCGTCCGCCTCGATCCGGCCCGCGCCCTCGTGGTGCTGGTCTCCGACGACGGCTCGGTGGAGAACCGGCTGGTCGACCTGCCGCCGGGTCTGCCAGCCGGCGCGCTCCAGGAGGCCACGAACTTCCTCAATGCCCGGCTGCAGGGCCGCACCCTCGGCACGCTGCGCGCCGAGATCGAGGCTGGCCGCAAGGCGATGAAGCGCGAGTTGGACGCGCTGACCGAGCGCTTGGTCGATGCAGGCCTCGCGACGCCGGTGGGCCCGAGCGAAGCCCGGCAACTGATCGTGCGCGGTCAAGCGAACCTGCTCGACGACCTGCGCGCCGTCGAGGACCTTGAGCGCATCCGCCTGCTGTTCAACGATCTCGAGACCCAGAAGGACGTCATCGACCTCCTGGCCCGCGCCGAGGGCGGCGAGGGCGTGCGGATCTTCATCGGCTCGGAGAACAAGCTGTTCTCGCTCTCGGGCTCGTCGCTGATCGCCGCGCCGTTCCGCGACGGGTCGCAGAAGATCGTCGGCGTCGTCGGCGTGATCGGGCCCACGCGGCTGAACTACGCCCGTATCGTCCCGATGGTCGATTACACCGCCCGGGTGGTATCGAAGCTGCTCGACGGCAGCCGCTGACAGCCGCCCGTCGGGCCGCGCTCAAGCGGCCCGGACGGTGTGCAGGAAGTCTGCAACCTCGCGAGACAGCTGCGCCGATTGCCGCGAGAGCGCGGAGGCCGCGTCGAGCACCTGATGGGCGGCCGTGCCGGTCTGCTCCGAGGCCGCGGCGACGCCGGTGATGTTCGTGGTGACCTCGTCTGTCCCGCTCGCCGCCTGGCTGACGTTGCGCACGATCTCCTGGGTCGCCGTGCCCTGCTGCTCCACCGCGGCCGCTACCGCGCCTGTGACGCGGTTGATGTCGCGGATGCGCGTCATGATCCCGCCGATCGCCTGCGTGGCGTGGTCGGTCGATCCTTGGATCCGACCGATCAGGCCGGTGATCTCTTCGGTGACGCGTCCGGTCTGGGCAGCCAGTTCCTTCACCTCGGACGCAACGACGGCGAAGCCCCGTCCGGCCTCGCCCGCGCGCGCGGCCTCGATCGTCGCGTTCAGGGCGAGGAGATTGGTCTGGGCCGCGATGCTGGAGATCAGCCCGACCGCGTCGCCGATCTTCGAGACCGCCTGGGCCAGGTCCTGCACCAGATGGCCGGTCTGGTCCGCCTCGCCGACCGCCGCTTGCGCCAGGGTGGTCGAGCCCTCCACCTGCCCGGCAATCTCCCGGACGCTGGTGCCGAGTTGCTCCGCTGCGGCCGCGACCGTGCGGACGTTGGTGGCCGCCTCCTCGGCGGCGGCCGCGACGCTGGTCGATTGCGCCGCAGCCTGGGTCGCGCTCGCCGTCAGGGTCTGGGCCGTGGCCTCAAGCTCGGTGGCCGAGGACGAGACCATGCCGACGATCGCCCCGACGGCCTGCTCGAAGCCATCGGCCAGCGCATTCATCGCGCGCCTGCGCTCGGATTCGGCGGCCTCGTCCGCCCCGCGCTTCGCCTCGGCCTGGTCGCGCGCCCGCTGCGCCACCAGCGCCTTGATGCCCTCGACCGCTTGGCCGACCAGGCCGATCTCGTCGCCGCGCCGAGCCTCGGCGATCTCGGTATCGAGCGCGCCCTGGCTCATGCGCTGCAGGACGCCAACCAAGCGATTGAGCGGACGCGAGACGGTGAGCGTCATCAGCCGGCCGACGACGAGGCCGAGCACGAGCAGGACCAGAAGGGTGGCCACCGCCAGCTCCTTCGCCAACAGCGTGGTCGAAGCCAGCGCCTCGGCGCTGTCGACCGAGAGCGCGATGTACCACTCGAGCGATGGCGGCAGGTTCGGGACGCGGGCGAAGGCGGTGAAGGTCGGCCGGCCGCCCTCCTGGGTCGCGGCAAGGTCGCCGCCGATCTTCGGCGGCGGCCCCGCGATCAAGTCCGACAGCGGTTTGCCGATCAGCTCCGCGCGCGGATGGGCCAGCACCGTTCCACCGCGCGACACCAAATAGGCGTAGCTTTTGCCGCCCGCGCCGACCTCGGCGATCATCCGGGTCAGGGCGGCGCTGTCGAAGTCGCCTCCGATCACGCCGAGGACCGCCCGGTTCTTGCCGAAGACAGGCCCCGCCGCAGTTATCGTGACGGCGTTGGTTCCGGCGTCGATATAGGGCTCGGTCAAGACAGCTTGCCCCGCCGCCAAGGCATCCTTGTACCAGGGACGCTCACGCGGGTCGTAGCCGGAGGGCAGCTCGGACTTGGGCACCATTGTGTAAAAGCCGTCCGGACGGCCGATATACGCACTGAAGAAGAGGTTGCGCGCCATCGGCAGACCGAGGACGTCGTTCGCCTCCGGCCCGATTCCGGCAAGCGCGATCTGCTGCGCCATGAGCTGTGTCACGTCGAGCTTGCCGCGCAACCAGTTTCCGACACTCCGCGCCGATGCGACGCTCAGGCTCGCCATGTTTGCGTTGAGGTTAGCCCGTAGGGCGGAGGATTGCGTGGCGTAGAGATAGGCAGAACTTGCGCCGAAGGCGGCACAGACCACGCTCAGGATCAGGAGCATAGCGCGGCCGGAGACTCCAAGGCGCGGTCGCCAGCCGCGCGCAGGTCCGACCGCGTTGAATTCCTGTCCCGACATGCCCTGCCCTCGTCAGCCGCTAATCGATCGATCACCCCCGCAGGACCTGCATCCGTAAATCGACACCGATACTTGTTGTCGATAACTGGAATGCTGTCCGCGGACACTGAACGCTCGATCTTCATCGAAGCGTCTCAGCTGCTGGTTCAGAAGCATCAACCGTGCCGACCGCTTCGCTATTCTTCACAGCTTTCGGTCATCTTGCAATCTCTTGCTGCGCATCAAGGTGAGTGTCAGGGCTTTCTTGAATCTCTCATCAAAATGCTGCCCGCCGGGATCCGTGCCCCCGGCGGAGCAGGTGTTTGTCGGTCATGATTGCGCTCGGGGCGAAGCGACCATCCCGCACATCATGCAGGGATCACGTCGACGATCTCATAAGTATCGGGATCGATGATCACGATGTCGTCGCGCACCAGGATGAAGTCATATCCCTCGTATTCCGGCACGATCTCGATGATCGCGGGCGGAAGCCGGTGGAGCCTGACGGAGCGCGGGATCGCGGTTCCGACCGCGAGGCCGAACGCGACGTCCCGCAGCGGCGAGACACCGAGCCGGGTGATCGAGCCGCGGAACTCGGTGCGCTGACGGGTGTCGAGACGGCCGACCGCACCGCGGGCCGAACCGCCGCCGCGACCGCCCCGCACGCCGTCGCGCACGCCACGATCGCCGCGCTCACCTGCAGCCCCTCGATCGCCGCGCTGGTTGGGGCCTGTCTCATCGCGGCCGCCGCGGTCACCGCGCTGGCCTGGGCCGGTCTCGTCACGACCGCCGCGCTGTTCGACCGGGCCGCCGTCGCGGCCACCCCTTTCTGCAGCGTCGGGAGTGCCGCCCGGGCCGCCGGGGCCTCCCTGCGCAAACGCCGTCGCCGCGCCGGCGATGAGGATGGCGGCCGCCACCGTGTCCCTGAAGATCCGCGCCATGGCCTGTCGTCCCGTTGTGGTTGTGGTGCCTTCGGCACCCGTGCCGGGCCGCAACGGGGTCCCGCGCAAAACCGTTCCGTGCCGGTCAGCGATCCAGGGCGAAGACAAATGACACTGTCGGCCGCTGTCCCGGCCAAAGTCCGATCACGGACTTGCGATCACGGTCGTCGCCTGTAACGTCGCCGCCATCGAAGAATAGGCCGGCTGTTACCGGCCGATGAATCACGCGATGGAGACGCCATGTCCGCCCTGAGGGACGATACGATCGGTATCGCACCGAGTGCCGCCGACGACGCCGCCGACCGCAAGCGTCGGATCTGGGCGATCGTCGGTTCGTCCTCAGGTAATCTGGTCGAGTGGTACGACTTCTATTGCTACGCGTTCTTCGCGCTCTACTTCGCGCCGGCTTTCTTCCCCAAGGGCGATTCGACAAGCCAGCTCCTCCAGACCGCCGGCATTTTCGCGGTGGGCTTCTTCATGCGCCCCGTGGGCGGCTGGCTGTTCGGGCGCATCGCCGACCGGGTCGGGCGGCGGACCTCGATGGTCGTCTCGGTGCTGATGATGTGCTTCGGCTCGCTGCTGATCGGCATATTGCCGACCTACGAACATGTCGGCACGCTGGCCCCCGTCCTGCTGCTGCTTGCACGCATGCTTCAGGGCCTGTCGGTGGGCGGCGAATACGGCACCTCGGCGACCTACATGAGCGAGGTCGCGATCAAGGGGAAGCGCGGGTTCTTCGCCTCGTTCCAGTACGTCACGCTGATCGGCGGCCAGCTGCTCGCGTCGCTGGTCTTGGTGCTGCTCCAGACGGTGATGACCGCCCCGGAGCTGACCGCCTGGGGCTGGCGCATCCCGTTCTTCATCGGCGCCGGGTTGGCCGTGGTGGCGCTGTACCTCCGCCGCTCGCTCGCCGAGACCAAGGAAGCCGGCGACAAGGAGACCGCCGGTACCTTCGCCGAGCTGTTCAAGCACTGGCGGGCGTTCTGCGTCGTCCTGGCCTACACGGCCGGCGGCTCCCTGAGCTTCTACACGTTCACCACTTACATGCAGAAGTACCTGGTCAACACCGCCGGCATGCCGAAGACCTCCGCGTCGCAGGTGATGACCTGCGTGCTGTTCGTGTACATGGCGATCCAGCCGCTGTTCGGCGCGTTGTCCGACAGGATCGGTCGCAAGGCGAACATGCTGCTCTATAGCGGCCTCGGCACGCTCATGGTGGTGCCGCTGATGACCGCTCTCGGGACCAACAAGGATCCCTACCTGGCCTTCGCCCTGATCACCCTCGGCCTGTCGGTGGTGTCGTTCTACACCGGCATCAGCGGCATCGTGAAAGCCGAGCTGTTCCCCACTAACGTGCGCGCCCTTGGCGTCGGCCTGTCCTACGCGCTGGCCAACGCCATGTTCGGCGGCACCGCCGAGTTCGTCGCCCTGTGGTTCAAGGACGCCGGCATGGAGAGCACGTTCTTCTGGTACGTGACCGTGCTGATGGCGGTGGCGTTCGTGGGTTCGCTGATCATGCCGAACCCCAAGGTGCACGGCTATCTCGACGGTGCCGGCACCGTGGAAGAGGCGCTCGGCAAGAAGCGCCGGTTCGCCCACGCCTGAACCCGGCGGGCCGACGACAACGACGAGGCGGCCGGCCCGTACGCCCGATGACTGGCCTCCCGCCGATCGCGTGACACGAAAGCGGGAGGACACGATGCTGAAAATCGCCGTCACGGGCGCCCTGGCTCTGCTCTGTTTCGGGGCCGCTCAGGGCGCTCGGTCCGAGGAAGCCGGGCCCTTCAAGCCGACCCGACCCGCCGGCTACTTCTTCGTCGGTGGCCGCTACGAGACCGCGAACAACCGGACGACCGCCCACGGGCAGATGTTCGTCGCGTATCGCGCACCGGAGCGGGTCACGCAGCCCTATCCGGTGGTGATGGTTCACGGCACGGCGCAGACCGGGACCAACTTCCTCGGGACGCCCGACGGACGGTCCGGCTGGGCCGACCGCTTCGCCGCCAAGGGGTTTGCGGTCTACGTTGTCGATCAGGTCGGGCGGGGACGCTCGGGCGGCGATGCGGAGACGTACGGACCCTACGCCCGTCTGCCCGCCGAGGACCTCGAGACCGTGTTCACCGGCCAGGAACGCTCCGGGCTCTACCCGCAGGCGAAGCTGCATACCCAATGGCCGGGCGGGCCGGGCCTGCGCGGCAACGCGGCTTTCGATGCGTTCTACCGCTCTCAGGTGCCCTACATCGCGAGCGCCCTGAAGAGCGAGGAACTGGTCGATCCGGCGCTGATCGCGCTCCTCGAAAAGATCGGGCCGGCTATCGTGCTGACCCATTCGCAGGCCGGCGTTTTCGGCTGGGCGGTCGCCGACCAGCGGCCCGACCTCGTCAAGGCCCATGTCGCCGTCGAGCCGAACGGACCGACCTTCTTCGACGTCCGGTTCAAAGGCGGCACCGACTGGTACGAGCGGGTCGGGGACGCCCGGGCCCGCCCCTACGGCATCACCCGCGTGCCGCTGCATTTCGAGCCGCCGGTGAGTGGCCCGACGGACCTGACCGTGGTCCAGGCCGAGCGCGCGGCCGGGCCGGACAAGATCCGCTGCTGGTTGCAGGCGGAGCCCGCCCGCGCCCTGCCGAACCTCGCCAAGGTGCCCGCGGTAATCGTCACCGCGGAGGCCTCGTTCCGGGCGACCATGGACGATTGCACGGCGGCCTTCCTCACGCAGGCGGGCGCCAAGCCGGACCGGCTGGCGCTGGCCGAGCACGGGATCCACGGCAACGGCCACATGATGATGCTGGAATCGAACAGCGATCAGGTGGCGGACGCGATCGTCGGGTGGATCGAGGGCCGGATCGGCGACGGCGATCCCCGGCCTTAACGCCCTGCTTACCCTCTGCCGCGAGGGTACGGCCCGTCATACGACGAGGCTTTGCATGACCGACATGACCGACACCGTGGGCGTCGCGGGCGACCGCATCCGCTCGATCATCGAGCGCGTGGAACGGCTGGAGGAGGAGATCAAGGACTTGATGGAGGCGAAGAAGGAGATCTTCGCCGAGGCCAAGGGCGAAGGCCTGGACGTTAAGATCCTCAAGGAGATCCTGAAGATCCGCAAGCAGGACAAGGACGAGCGCGACGAGCACGAGACGCTGCTCGACGTCTACCTGCGCGCCATGGACGCGCCGGCCCCGGCCCCGATCAAGGCGGCCGCCTGACGCGACCAAATGGGGCGGCGCTCGGGCGCCGTCCCGTCCTCAGACGACCGGCTCGGCTGCGAGATAGGCGGCGATGTTGCGCCGGACGCGGTCGAGCGGCACGTCGTCCGACTCGGGGAGCGTAAAGCGCGCGCCGGTGATCGTCTCGTAGGCCCGGATGTAGACCGCAGCGGTTTCCAGCACGATCTCGGCCGGGATCTCGGGGATCGGGTCCTGATACGGGTCGCATCGGGCCACGACCCAGTTGCGCACGAAATCCTTGTCGAAGCTCTCCGGGGCGGTCCCCGCTTCGAAGCGCTCGGGGTAGCTCTGCGCGAACCAGTAGCGGCTGCTGTCCGGGGTGTGGATCTCGTCGGCGAGCACGATGCGCCCCTCCGGATCGGTGCCGAACTCGTACTTCGTGTCGGCCAGGATCAGCCCGCGCTCGGCCGCCAGTTCCTGGCCGCGGGCGAACAGCGCCAGGGCCGCTTCGGAGACGGTCCGCCATTGCTCCGGGGTGAGCAGGTTGCGCTCCAGGATCTCGGCTTCCGTCAGCGGCTCGTCGTGGCCCCCGTCGAACGCCTTGGTGGTCGGCGTGATAATGGGCTTCCCCAGGCGCTCGTTCGGCCGCATGCCGTCCTGGAAGCGATGCCCGTACATCTCCCGCTCGCCGGCCCTGTAACGCGTGAGCACAGAGGTCGAGGTCGTGCCCGCGAGATAGCCGCGCACCACCACCTCGACCGGCAGGATCTCCAGGCGGCGGCCGACCACGACGTTCGGGTCCGGGTAGGCCAGGACGTGGTTCGGGCAGAGGTCGGCCGTGCGCTCGAACCAGTAGCGCGCGGTCTGGGTCAGCACCTGACCCTTGAACGGGATCGCGGCGAGCGCCCGGTCGAAAGCGCTGATCCGGTCCGAGGTGATCAGGATGCGCCGTCCGTCAGGGAGGTCGTAATTGTCCCGCACCTTGCCGCGGTAATGGTTCGGCAATTCGGGCAGCGTCGCCTCGCGCAGGACCTGGTGGGCATGCGGGGCGAGATCTGCCGTGTTCATCGGACCGTTCCCTCAGGCTGCACGGCGACGGCGCCGCATCGCGTGTGTGCGCGGACAGCCGCGAGATTTCCAGCCCCCCGGGGCCCTTCGCAGTGGGCCGGCCTGCCCCGAGCGAGCGATCAGGCGACCCGTACCGTGTCGAGGAAGCGCGCGACTTCGGCGGCGAGGTGCTCGGATTGCCGCGACAGTTCCGAGGCCGCATTCAGGGCCTGGATTGCCGCGGCGCCTGTGTCCTCGACGGCGTTGGCGACACCGGCGATGTTGGGGGTGACCTCACCCGTGCCCGTCGCCGCTTGACCGACGTTGCGAACGATCCCCCGGTCGACGCACCTTGATGCTCGACTGCCGTGGCGATGCTGATCGCCACGCCGTTGATTTCTTGGATGCGCGCGGTGATCGACCCGAAGGCCGACGCCGCCTGGCCAGTCGGAGCCTGGACCCTGGCGATCTGGCCGGCGATCTCTTCCGTTGCCTTGGCGGTCTGCTCGGCCAAGGCCTTCACCTCGGAGGCTACGACCGAGAAGCCGCGGCCGGCCGCACCGGCACGAGCCGCTTCGATAGTGGCATTGAGCGCAAGCAGGTTAGTCTGCCCGGCGATCGACGAGATCAGCCCGACCACGTCGCCGATCCAGGCTACCGTGGCGCTCAGTTCCTGAACGGAGATTGCGGTCTGCACAGCCTCCGTGACGGCACCCAGCGCGAGCTTGGCCGAGCCGTCGACCTGCTGGCCGATCTCCTGTACCGATGAGCCCAAGACCTCGGATGCAGCCGCCACGTCTCGTTGACGTTGGATGCGGCCTGTTTGGCCGCGGACTGGACGGAGGTCTGCGCGGCCATGGCCGACATCGCGCCGATCTCCTTTTTCGTCTCGGTATCGGCCGGTGTGGGGAAAGAGGCTGACCGCCTCCGCGACACCGCACCGGCATCCGAGGTGGTCCGCCAGAAACGCTCCTGAGCGCCTAATCCCGATCCAACATGGATGCACATCCGCATGATCCCTGGGTCGAGACGTCGCGCATAGAATCCGGCTGCTCGTCCGTTGGTCGCCAGCGACCTCGGAGCGCACGGCGCATTTCGACGACATGGCGTGTTGTCCACCGGTGAACACCAGTCACCCGCCTATGGTCGAGGCCATAGGCTGCTGCTATGCCGTCCCCGGATCAGCCCTCGAACGCGAGCGCTGAGGGCTGCGAGACTGGATACGCTCGCCAGCCGGTGGGGGTATGATGACGGGAGCTCTCGACCAGACCAATCGCCATCCCTTCATCCGTCGTATCGAGAGCATCGCCCTCTTCACCTTGACGGATGACGAGCGGGCCGCGCTGAACGCCGTGCCCATGCAGATTGCGCAGTTCGAGGCCTATCAGGATATCGTGCGGGAGGGTGACGAGCCGGGGCGCTGCTTCGCCCTGCTCGAGGGTATCGCCTGCACCTACAAATCCACGCAGGGCGGCAAGCGTCAGGTGATGGCCTATCATGTCGCGGGTGACATCCCCGACATGCAGAGCTTGCACCTGAAGGTCCTCGACATCAGCATCGCCGCCGTCGGCCCGAGCAAGGTCGGCTTCGTCCAGCACGAGGCGGTTCGCGCGCTGCTGCGAGCGTTCCCGCGCCTCGGCGACGCGCTGTGGCGGGCGACACTGATCGACGCCGCCCTCGTCCGTGAGTGGATGCTCAATACCGGACGCCGGGAGGCGTTCGCGCGCATGGCCCACCTGTTCTGCGAATTGATCACCCGTCTGGGCGTCGTCGGCCTCGCCCCCGATCTCACCTGCGACCTGCCGATGACGCAGCCGGAATTGGCGGACGCCCTGGGGATCACGCCGGTCCATGTGAACCGCACCATCCGCGACCTGAAGGCCGCCGGATTGATCACGTTGCGCAGCCGGCGCCTTACGGTTCACGATTGGGACGGTTTGCGGGCCGCTGCGGAGTTCGACCCGACTTACCTTCACATCACCGATCCGGAGCCGGCCTGACGCGTCCGCACGCCTCAGTTCAGCTGCGCGCGGCGAGCCTGCCGCTCCTGATCGGCCAGCCTGCGGCCGAGATCGAGCAGGAGCGCGTCGGCCCGCGCCCGCAGGGCCGGATCCTGCAGCTCGCAGATCGCGCGATGCGCCGCCATGGCGAAGTCCGCCGCGCGTTCCAGTGGCGTCTCCGCCTCATGGTGATCAAGCGCGCTAAGTGCCCCAACGGCACGCTCTCCGCTCCGCACATCGGTGATGTCGACGATGATCCCGTGGCCGCTGATAGGCCTTCCCCGGTGATCGGCTAGGAATCTGCCACGGCCGAGCACCCACCGGGTGGCGCCGTCCGCCGAACGGACCCGGTATTCGATGACATAGAGATCACCGTCACGGACGCGCCGACGGAGAAGGGCTAGCACCCTATCCCGATCTTCCGGATGAATACCCGCCGAAAACGCCGCTGCCGGAAGCCCCGCCTCAGCCGACTCCGGATCGACATTGAACAGTAGCGCCACGAACATGTCCGCACGGACGCGATTTGAGGCGCCATCCCAGGACCAGTTGCCGGTCACGTCCAGCGCGTCGAGCGTCCCCCGGAAAGGTGTCGAACAAGTCTGGCATTCGAGCGGCTTGAATTTGGGCATCGCAGTATCTGGTTCCGAACCGGAATTTAACCTGGTTTAGTGGAACGGGCCGCAACTTCAATGAGCCAGAATTCGCAAAACCTCAACTTTTGCGTGTTTGTCACCGCTAGAACACAGAACGATTTAATCCCCGATGCAAGGTTTGATTTTCGCATCGGAGACGACGGATCGCTGGTCCGGCCGGCTGCCGCCGGAATGCTCCGCGCCCTCGATACTGCCGCCGTCACCCGGTTCCGATGTTCCGCCGCGCCAGCCGTTCGGACTCGGCCCGCCAGGCATCACGCTCGTCCTGAACCGTCTCGATCCGGGCATGCAGATGGCCCGCGTCGATCGCCGTCTCCATCAACATGTCCTGGGCGGCAGCGAGCTGAGCCCGCAACTCGGCGTTCTCGGTGGCCAGCGCCAGAAGGAGAGCGGCCACGTCATCACCCATTCATGCCCCTCGCCGCGCGCCAGAGCGGGCGGATCTACCCTGGAGCGCGATCGGCTACAACCGTATCCGGCAAACCATCCAGCGGTGTTGCCGACGCCGCGCCCGGTCAGCCCTCGATCACCCGCTCGTCGAGCTTCCGGTCGACGATCTGGACCGTGCGGTCGATCTCTGCATCGGGCATGTCCAGCTGGTGTGAGATCAGCTTCACCAGCAGGTCGACGCGCTCGATGAACGGCGTGCCGTTCGCCACCGCCCGCGCCGCGGAGGACGGCTTGAGCAGGCTCTCCGCGGCCTTGGCGTATTTCTCGAACGGGACCTGGTCCTGCGGATCCGCGCCGAGCTTGCGCGCGATGGCGTCGACATGCTCGTAAATGGCGCGGGATTTGGCCAGGTCACCGTGCACGGCGTCGCGGATCGATTGCGGCTCCTTCGGGGTGATGCAGCGGTAGTTGCCGGTGAGCAGCATCGACCACTTCGCCAGCGGAACGAACAGCGAATCGAACACCTTGAGCTTCACCGGCACATCGTGGCCGTCGAGGCGGACGGCGTCGATATCCGCCTCCAGCTCGCGCAGCAGCCGGTTGTGGGCCTCGTCGGCGAAGGTCGCTGCCTTGAAGTTGGTGGGCAGGCCGACATGGAGCACGTTCGCACCCTCGTCCGGCGGACGGAACGCCTGGGGATCGGGCGAGCAGAGGGACACAAGCCCCGGCTCGAAGCGATCCCAGACGCCGGCATTCGTGAAGGCGTTGTCGAGGTCCATGGCGGCTAGGGTCGGGATCCGCTTGAGATACGGCAGCGGCGGCATGTTCATGATCGACAGGCACGGCAGCTTGGCCGCCGCGATCTTGATCATCAACACCCGGATCGTGTGGTTGTTGTACTGCGGCTCCTGCATGGCAAGGCCGACGAGGTCGTAGCGCGACGGATCGATGTCTTCCGGCGGCGCGGCGTCGAGGGTGCCGGGCAGGTCGCGCGACAGGATTGCGCGGTGGTTCGGCTCGTCGCGCAGCTTGATGCGGACTTCTGTCCCCTCCTGGTTGATCAGGTCCGCGGTCTTGCGGCGGCACACCAGGGTCACGTTGTGACCGGCCATCAGGAGCTTGGTGCCCAGCAGGGAGCCGTATGAGGCGCCCAGGATCAGGATGTTGCGCGGCATGCTTCCACTCCCAACGTTCGGCTTCGTCTTATCGCGCGACCGGCCCGCTGGCGTACGGGTTGAAGTGGTCTACGGATCGGCTCGAGCCGTGTGGGGAGCAGCGTAGCGAAGCTTGTCTGGAGATGCCACTCCACTGGTATACCAAATAATTTTCAGTGCGATGCACGAAACATTTTCGGTGGGCGAGCGCGCTTGCGGCTTCCCTAAAGGATCGAATCGCGTTGTGCTTGATCGGCAGGATTGCGGAGGCGGGCGATCCGACGTTGCATACGGGCTCGAACACGCGCGCGAGCGGCGAGCGCACCGCGCGGCCAAATACGCCAACGATGCGAAATCGAACGCCGACACTCGTCCCGGCAACCCGGGAGCTGGCCAGTCACTCAAAGACGTCGCGCCCTACGCAGACGGCGTTCGGGGCCACGAGGACTTATAATATCAGAGAATGATTACGTCGACACCATCAACCGCTTAGCGGAAGGATGGTGCCCAGGGGCGGGATCGAACCACCGACACTGCGATTTTCAGTCGCATGCTCTACCAACTGAGCTACCTGGGCGTCGTCCGGGCCGCTGTGGGTCTCGGACGCCGCGGGGTATAGTGAGGAGTTCGAGGCCTGTCCAGCCTTGCCGTGACATCGACGTGACGTGGGCGTCGGAAAATTTAGCCCGCGTCCTCAGCCCTCGTCTTCCGGCTCCGGCGGTGGAGCATCGGGATCGAGTTCCACCGGGATCGTGTAGCGCTCGTTCAGCCAGCGGCCGAGATCGACATCGGCGCAGCGCTGCGAGCAGAACGGCCGGAACGGCTCGGTGGAGGGGCGCCGGCAGATCGGGCAGCGCTCCGGGTTCATCGGCCACGCGCTCATGCCAGGCTCCCCCAGGCGGCGCGGACCGGATAGCCCTCGCCGTCGAGCAAGCTCATCGTCTCGTAGAGCGGCAGGCCGACCACGGCGCTATAGGAGCCGACGAGCTTCACCACGAAGGCGCCGGCCAAGCCCTGGATCGCGTAGCCGCCCGCTTTGCCGCGCCACTCGCCCGAGGCGAGATAGCCCTGGATGTCGCGGCCGGAGAGGCGCTTGAAGCGCACGCGGGTCTCGACGATCCGCTCCCGCCGGCCGTTCGGCGACAGCAGGCAGATCGCCGTAAAGACCCGGTGCGGACGCCCGGACAGCAGGCGCAAGCAATCGGCAGCCTCGTCCGGACTCTCCGCCTTCGGCAGGACGCGTCGCCCGACCGCGACGACCGTGTCGGCCGCGAGCAACCAGGTCGGGACCTTCTGGTCCTGATGGTGCAGGGCGGCTTCCGCGGCGGCGAGCTTGGTGCGGGCGAGGCGTCGGGCCAGTTCGCGCGGCGGCTCGGCCTTGCGCGGCGTCTCGTCGATGTCGGCGGGCAGGAGCGAATCCGGCTCGATACCGATCTGCTGCAGCAGCGCGAGGCGGCGCGGCGACCCGGAGGCGAGCACGAACCGGGTGGCCGGCCCCTGCGGCGCGCCGATCACTTCAGGTGTGGCGTCCATGGTGTTCCGCTCGTACATTCGGCCTGGAGCGCCTGCCGCCGGGGAGACCGGTCGGTGGCAGGCGCATCACGACAAGGGCATGGTCCGAGAGCGGTACGGGTGGGTCGAGGCCGCGCCGCAGCGCGGATGATCGCGCGAAAGGGTGGCGCGTCCCCATTCCGCCGGGACCGTCTCGATCTCTCACGCCTGATAAGGGATGGGGTCGGGCTTGTGAACCGGACCGATCGGAACCGGTGACGAGACGGCCTTCGTCGTGCGCCGGTGATCGGAGGCGTCCCGGCGCGCGGGGATCTCGATCCGCATCGACGCCCTGCGAAAACCGGCCGCCGGCATTCGGGATAATGCTCTCCAACACGTTGCCCAGTGCCGAAATCAGGACTCACCGCGCCGGGGCATGTGCATGGTCTGGTCCGATGCGGATATCGCCCGCCGGCCAAGACATAATTCGAACAGCTCAAGACAAAGTGAAGGTTTAAGGCGACGACGTAACCACGCGTTAACTAAACCCGGCGGAGTGTGCGGGCACCGAAACGGGGTCGAACCGATGCTGAACGCTGATCCGCTTCTGGCACGTCCGAAGCTCGTGAATGCGACGCTGCTCGCCCACACTCTGGATGGGCTGAGGCCACAGGTCAGGTCCTCGGCCGAGATGTGGCGGGTGCTGACGGACCATTACGTGGTGGATCTGGACGACGTCGCAGCCCTGCTCCCGGCGGCCGAACCCGAGACCCAGTGGCTTTCGTCTCGGGACTGAGCCCGATTAAATCCGATTCTTCACGACAGACGAGCGCGGCTGGCACGCCGCGTGCTTTGAGATAGCCGATCAAGGCAAGGAAACACCCAGGCAACGACAACGCGGCGGCTCGGACGCCAGAGCACCCCGCGGACCCTTCGATCCACGAAGCTGAGGTCCGTCATGTCCGAACTGTTGTCCGTCGCCCTGGTCTGTGCCGGCACCCTGCTGGCGCAGGATTGCTCCCGCGACACCGCCCTCGACATCATCATCGCGCCGGCACACTCACCGATGGAATGCCTGATGCATGCCCAGACCATGGCGGCTCAGGCCGGCTTGCCCGGTGGCGGCGACCGCTACCTCAAGATCGCCTGCGAGCATCGCCGCACCGAAGCCGAGCCCTTCCGGGTCGTCCGCCGCGCCTCGTAGGACGGACTGACCTTCAGCGAGACGAGATGTTTGGTAAGCTCCGCCGCAGATCGGTGGTCGAGCCAAGTCACACGAAGTTTTGCTGACCTGAAGCGGACAGGACCTCAAGTCGCGGGCGAAGCCGCTGACCTGCAAGCGCGAGGTTGTGGCCACCTGCGGCAACGGCACCGCGGGTGCTTTCGCACCGCGCCTGCTGGGGGCGCCGGGCATCGAGGTCGTGCCGCTGGACGTGGACCCGGACGGCTCGTTCCCGCGCTACAATCAGAACTCCGATGGCATGGTGATGCTCCACGCCATCGCGCACGCGGTCACAGGAGCACGGCGTCGATGTCGACCTCGGCTTCGACGCCGCCCGCTGCGGGGTCGTGGATAACGAGGGCGAGGAGCTCTCTGCCGACACGATCGGCGTGATGCTGGCGCGCGACCTCGGCAAGCACGATCCCGGCTCGACCTTCGTGGTCGTCTTGAAATCGGCCGGGCTCTTCCACATCGCCCAGAGCTGCAGGCTCCGGCGATCGAGACCGATCACCAAAAGGCCGGCCCCAGGTCCATCAGACGGAAGGTGAACGAGCTCGGAGCGCTGGCGGGCATCGAGAAGTCCGGCCACTTCGTCTTCAACGAGCCGATCAGGCGCACCTGCGACGACGGCCTGATCACCGCCATCGCGGTGCTGGAGATGCTCGACCGCAACCCCGGGACGTCGATGGCCGACCTCTACCGGCGACTGCCGGATTCTTCTACCGGGCGTTGTCGAAGTCCTGGGGCTTGCCGACCATGTCACCCCATCGTCCCGACGACGTGACGTACCGGGTCGTGGAGACCGTCACCGCGGTTGCGCGCCATGAGGGACGCGCGAGCCGATCGCCGGTTCGAAGACCGTCGATCTCGTCACCGTCAACGGCGTACGCATCACCACCGAGGACAGTACCTGGGGCCTCGTGCGCGCGTCGTCCAACAAGCCGGAGCTGGTCGTGGTGATCGAAAGCCCGGCTTCCGAAGAGCGCCTGCCGCCATGTTCGAGGCCGTGAATGCGATCCTGCGGGAGAATACCCAAATCGGCGCCTACAACCAGACAATCTGCGCTGGCCGGCACCTGTTTTGATCCACCGCGCGGTGCTACGGCCGTGCGGCGGGTGTCCAGTTTAGAGCTGGTACATCAAAGCCACGGCCTCCGCTTTCCTGTTGGTATGCACCCTCTGGGCGGTTGCAGCCTCCGTGCCGCCGGCAGATGCTCTCCGGCCATGCTGATGCAGTCCACATCCCGGCATCCGCCCGAGTTTGCCGTCCCGATCGCCCGCGTGTCGGGCCGGGCGCCCGCGAGTGCCCGCCCGATGATGTACGACGCGTTCGACCTGCAGACCGACCTCGCCGCCCAGACGCGGGCCTGGGGACGGATGCTGAACGACGCCTGGTCGCCCTGGATCCGATGGAGCGAGCCGGCCCGTTGGATGTCGGCCAACGCGCGCATGATGATGCGGATGGGCCTGACCTTCGCGCGGCCCGCCTACGGGATCGATTCGGTCACCGTCGGCAACCGGAGCGTGCCGGTCAGCGAGGAAGCCGTCACGGTCACGCCGTTCGGCACGCTGCTGCACTTCAAGAAGGACATCCACACCGAGCAGCCCAAGGTGCTGCTGGTCGCGCCGCTGTCGGGCCACTTCGCGACGCTGCTGCGCGCCACCGTGCGCGTGATGCTGCCCGATCACGACGTCTACATCACCGACTGGCACAACGCCCGGGACATCCCCCTCTCGGCTGGCCGGTTCGGCTTCGACGAGTATGTCGCGCACCTGATCCAGTTCCTCCAAGTCATGGGCGAGGGATCGCACGTGGTGGCGGTCTGCCAGCCGACTGTGCAGGCGCTGGTCGCCGCCGCCGCGATGGCGCAGGCGAAGGATGCGGCCGCCCCGCGCAGCATGACGCTGATGGCCGGCCCGGTGGATTGCCGGATCAACCCGACCGGGGTGAACGAACTCGCGACCTCGAAACCGATCGCATGGTTCGAGAAGAACCTGATCGCCACGGTCCCGTCGCGTCACAAGGGCGCCGGCCGAAAGGTTTATCCGGGCTTCGTGCAGGTCTCGGCGTTCATGTCGATGAACGCCAAGCGCCACGTGCAGGGCCACAACGACCTGTTCTGGCACATGGCCAACGGCGAGGAGTCCAAGGCCGAGGCGATCGAGACCTTCTACGACGAGTATTTCGCCGTCCTCGACCTCGCGGCCGAGTTTTACCTGGAAACGGTCAAGACTGTGTTCCAGGACTATACGCTCGCCAAGAACGAGCTGACATACCGGGGCGAGCCGATCGACTTGGGATCGATCAAGCGCACCGCGCTGATGACCGTCGAAGGCGAGCGGGACGACATCTGCGCCCCGGGTCAGACCATGGCGGCGCACGACCTCTGTACCGGGCTCGCCCCCTACATGCGGACGCACCACCTTCAAGCCGGCGTCGGCCATTATGGCGTCTTTGCCGGAAAGCGCTGGGAAACGCAGATCTACCCGCAGGTGCGCAACTTCATCCAGGCGCACAATTGAAGATCGGCAGCTGCCGGACGGGCGTCGTCCCGGCAGGCCAAATTTAATCGGAAATCGTTGAAGTTGGCTGATAGGCTGATCTAAGCGCAAGCTTGAAGCAGCCTTTGTTCATTAGCCACGTCCTTCGAGCCTCAGCGGGGCTCGTTCAGAGAAGGACGTGTGGTCATGCGCGACCTGCGCACAGCAAAATACGAGCGGTTCAGGTCCGCTCTACAAGCGCCATTTGATCAGGAGCCGAACAGGACATTTCCGATTTTTACGACAGATCGACATTTCGATTTACGTGATTACGAGAGTGAGAGCGCCAATCACGAAGTTGAAATGTTCGTGAACTTGGTTCGGGCTTGCCCCGACGAGCTATTTCTCGATCTGGGCTGCGGCTACCGCGAACGCACCTTCGAAAATTGCCTCTACCTGGAGGTCTATCCATCCCGTTCTGCCGATTTGATCGTCGAGCCGAACTGTCTTTATCCGATACGATCGGGGACTTTATCGGGAGTCGGATGTTTCGCGGTTCTTGAGCACACGCGCAAGCCGTGGCTCGTGATCGAAGAGATCGCACGGATGCTCAAGCCGGGCGGTCAAGTTTTCATCGATTGGCCGTTTCTGCAGCCAGTCCACGGCTATCCGTCTCATTATTTTAATGCGACCCGCGAAGGATTGATCAGCCTGTTCGAGGACAACGGGTTCAAGACGGACATGGCCTATACTGGCGCCCACCAGACGGCGGCCTACACGATCCAGTGGATCCTCGGGCGTTTCGCCCATCACCTCATCGATCCGCAGCTCCGCCACGATTTCTCGCGCCTGACGGTCAGTGACATGGTCTCGATGGATCAGCAGGATCCCGTGTGGTGGAAATTCCTGAATGCGCTTCCGCCGGACGCCTTCTCAGAGCTGGCATGCGGCAACATGCTGGTGGCGACCAAGGCGACCACGTAGCCCACGCTCTGAGACCATCGCGCCGATTTGACCCGCCGACTGACCCGGCCCACCATGCTAGCCTCTTGGTGTCGGAACCCAGATCCTCTCGGGCACCTCCGATATATCCTCGCGATTGAGGCGGAACGGTCGGCGTGAACGACAGGGACGGCTTCGACAGCACGACCGGCACCGGGACGGGACAAGCGGCCGCCGCGCGGCTCGACCGGCTCGTCGCCCAGGCCCGGGCGGCATCCCTCTGGGAGCAAGCTTGGCCGGTGCTATGGCGCGGACTCGGCGTCGGATTGCTGTTCCTCGCCCTGTCCTGGGCCGGTCTTTGGCTCGATCTCGACCCGCTCTGGCGGCAGATCGGGCTCGCCATTCTGGCTCTCCTGCTGATCGTCGCGCTGCTGCCGCTGGCGCATCTCGCGCGGCCCGATCGCCGGGTGGCCCTGGCCCGGCTCGACCGGGAGGCGGCCACGCGCGATCCGGCCCTGCGTCATGGACCGGCCTCGGCTGCGCAGGATACGCTGGCAGTCGGCGCCGCGGATCCTGGCAGCCGGACCCTTTGGGCACTGCATCAGCGCAGGGCCGCACAAGCGGTCGCGGCCCTGCGGGTCGGCTTGCCGCGCCCCGGCATGACGCGACGCGATCCCTATGCCCTGCGGGCTGGAATCGTGGTGGCCGCGGTGGCCAGCCTGTTCGTGGCCGGACCCGAATGGCGGGCGCGCGTCGCAGCCGCGTTCGACTGGCACGAGCCGGTGGCTCAAGGGCCGAATTTCCGGGTCGACGGCTGGATCGATCCGCCGCTCTATACCCGGCTGCCGCCGCTCCTGATCGCGATGGACGGCAGCGACCAACACCTGCGGGCACCGATCAACGCGCAATTGATCGTGCGCATCGCCGGTCAGGGAAAGGCCGCAACGAACACCACGCTGACGCCGAATGCCGGGCTCACGCCAATCCCCAGTCAGGAGGAACGGCCGGACCTGCGCGAGGAGCGCTACCGCATCGTCGGTGGGGCTGAACTTGTCATTGTGACGCCCGCCGGTCGCCAGAAGCTGACCGTGGACGCGATCCCGGACCGGCCGCCCGAGGTGACGGCCGTCGGCGGCCCGGAGGTGAACGGCCGCGGCACCTTCAACCTCACCTACCGCGCCAAGGACGATTACGGGATCAGCTCAGCGGAAGGCGTGATCGAACCGCTGAGGGCGGGCCGCTCGCTGGCCCCGGTCCCACGGATCAACCTGGCGTTGCCGGCCGATGCTTCCGGGGAGACTGACACCAAGACCCTGGTCGATCTCACAGATAGCCCATGGTCCGGCGCCCGGGTGCGCTATCAGATCGTCGTCAAGGACGAGGCTGGCCAGGAGGGGCGTACGGCATCCGCCGAGATCACGCTCCCGGCGCGGCAGTTCCGCGATCCTTTGGCGCGGGCGCTTGCCGAGGACCGCCTCCGCCTCGTCACCGCGCCGGATGCGGACCGTCTATGGGTGCAGGGCGCCCTCGACGCGCTCCTGGTCGCCCCCGACATGTTCACGCCGCAGCCGCCGGTCTTCCTCGGCCTTCGGACTGCGACAGAGCGCCTGCGCCGGGCGAAGTCCGATGCGGACCTGATCGAGGTCGCCGATCTCCTGTGGGAGATGGCGTTGAAGATCGAGGACGGCGACCTGTCGGATGCCGAGAAGCAGCTGCGCCAGGCCCAGGACCGGCTGAAGGAGGCGATCGAGCGCAACGCCCCCGACGATGAGATCAAGCGCCTCACGCAGGACCTCAAGCAGGCCCTCGACAAGTTCCTCTCGCAGATGGCGCAGAAGCAGAGCCGCCAGCCGCGCGATCCGGGCGAGAAGAGCCAGAACAACCAGCAATCGAAGACGGTCACGCCCGAGGATCTCGACAAGATGATCCAGGACATGGCCGAGGCGATGAAGCGCGGCGACACCGCCGAGGCGCAACGCCTGATGGAGCAGCTGCGCAACATCCTCGAGAACCTACAGACCGCGGAAAAGGGCGGTCAATCCGATCAGGCCAGCCGCGAGATGCAGAAGCAGATGCGCGACCTCGACGCGATGGCACGCGAGCAGCAGGGCCTGCGCGACGAGACCTTCAAAGATGGCCAGGAGCCGGGCAACGGCCAGCAGCGGCCGTCGAACCGCGGGCAGCCGCAACAGGGCCAGGGTAAGCAGAGTCCAGGGCAGCAGGGTCAGCAAGGCCAGCAGGGACAGGGAAAACAGGGTCAGAAGCAGGGCCAGGGCGATCAGGGCAATGTCGGCGATCGGCAGCAGGCGTTGCGGCAGCGCCTGGAGGATCTCGAGCAGCGCATGAAGGAGAACGGCATGCGCGGCGAGCAGGGCCTCTCTGATGCGGAGGACGCCATGCGTGAGGCCGAGAACGCTCTCAAGCAGGGCGATGCCGACGAAGCCGTGGATGCTCAGAGTCGCGCGCTAGAAGGCCTGAAGAAGGGCGCGGAAGGCATGGCGCAGCAGATGCAGGAAATGGCCGAGGGCCAGGGCGAAGGTCAGCAGGAAGGCGGCCAGCAGCCTGGTCAGCAGGGCCAGGCCGGCGCTCGCGACGACGACCCGCTCGGCCGGCCGACCAAAGGTCGCGACATGAGCGACGGCCGGGTTCGCGTGCCGACCGCCGACGAATCGGCTGTCCAGCGGACGCGCCGCATCATGGAAGAGCTGCGGCGCAAGCTCGGCGATCCCACTAGGCCGCGGGAGGAGCTCGACTATTTCGAGCGCCTGCTCCGGCGTAATTGACAGCGAAGTCCGGCTTCCCGCGGTTAGCCGGCCTTCGCTGCAGTCTCGTGATCGGCTCGCCGGACCGGCTTCTTGTCGGCCGAGCGAGCCGAATGCCTCTCGTCAAGCGGCGGCGCGCCGGATCCCGGCGCCCGTCGGGTTCGGATTCATCCCGTCATGTCGTCCAATCTGCTCGTCTTCGTCGCCTGCGCGGCGGTTGCCGTGGTCCTGCTGTTCGGCCTTGCCAACATGATGCGGGGCGGCAGCGCCAATGTCTCTCAGAAGCTGATGCGCTTGCGCGTTCTGCTGCAGTTCGTGGCGATCCTGGTCATCATGGGTGTCGTCTGGTGGCGCTCGGCCTGAACGCCGTCTCCGGATCCGGCAGCCGCCGTCCGGGCCGCCGTCTCACTGTGTCCATGTCGCCGCACCGCGCACCTTTCGCGGGGGTCCAGGATGAATTGGCCGCCGGCGTCCCAAGGCGCCGTGCTACGCTCGGTAGAGACAGACCGCCTTGCCCAACCGGCCGAGCCCCATGATTGCCGCCCTCCGCACCTGCGTCGTCAGCCTCATCATCGGTGCGGCCATCCTGCCAGCCTCCGCGGCTGACGCGCCGCCCTTGCCTGCGGCCTATGCGGCCCCGGCCCAGCCGCTGAGCATCGTCTCGGAGGTGCGCATCGGCGGCGCCGTGCAGGATCCGGGCAGCGCCGAGGGCAAGCTTCCAGGGTTCAGCAAGGCCAACGTCAACGGCGAGATCCTGTTCGCCAAGCCGCAGGTGAGCGCCGACCCGTTCTGGCAGGCCTTCGTGCCGCGTCCGACGGTGGGCGGCAGCTACAACACGGGCGGCCGGACCAGCTACGCGTATCTCGGTGCGACCTGGACCGTCGACATCTTCCCCGAGACCCTGGGTCGACGCGTCTTCCTCGACGGCTTCTTCGGCGGCGTCGCCCATAACGGCTATACTGGGCCGAAGGCGCAGACGCCCTACGGCTTCAACACGCTCGGCTGCTCGCCGATGTTCCGCGAGGCGGCGGCTCTGGGCTATCGCCTGACCGAGCATTGGAGCGTCATGGCGACGGTCGAGCACATGTCGAACGCCGGCCTGTGCGCGAACAACCGCGGCCTGACCAATTTCGGCGGCAAGATCGGCTACACGTTCTGATAACGGCACCAATTGCGCGACCGCCTGAAGGGCTCTAGGCCCTACGAGTCGCGAACTCGCCGGGTTCGCAATCCGTTGTGAGGCGCAGGTCCCTTGGTCAAGCTCAACCGGATCTACACACGCACCGGCGACAAGGGCACCACCGCCCTGGCCGATGGGCAGCGCCGATCTAAAGCGAACCTGAGGGTCGAGACCTACGGCACGGTCGACGAGACCAATGCCTGCATCGGGATGGTCCGTCTGCACACGCAGGGCGCCCTCGACGGGATGCTCGGGGCGATCCAGAACGACCTGTTCGATCTGGGCGCCGACCTTGCGACCCCGCCCAGCCCGGAGCCCCTGCCCTACGAGCCACTGCGAATCGTCGCCAGCCAGGTCGAGCGGCTGGAGCGCGACATCGACGCCCTCAACGCGTCGATCGCACCGCTGAAATCCTTCGTGCTCCCTGGCGGGTCGCCGGCCTCGGCGGCGCTTCATCTCGCCCGCACCGTGTGCCGGCGTGCCGAGCGCCTGGCAGTGAGCCTCGCCGACCGCGACGGCGAGATCGTCTCGCCCGAGGCGGTTCAGTATCTCAATCGCCTTTCGGACTTCCTGTTCGTGGCGAGCCGTACCGCGAACGCGGATGGGGTCGACGACGTGCTCTGGGTGCCGGGCGCCAATCGCTGAGGCGAATCGGAACGGGTCGTCGCGGCCGCGAAGACCAGTCCAGCCAGGCAGGAGCTTTTACCGCCTCGCGTTGACAAGGCCGAAATGTGGCCGTTACGGTCCGCCCGCTTTGCGGACCCGCCGTCCCCGTGCGTCGAACGCTTGAAGGCCTGGCGGGTCCGGCAACAAGAATCCACGGGGAAGGATCGAGACCGCCATGAAGGTGCTGGTGCCCGTCAAGAGGGTGGTGGACTACAACGTCAAGATCCGCGTGAAAGCCGATGGCTCCGGGGTCGAACTCGCCAACGTCAAGATGTCGATGAACCCCTTCGACGAGATCGCCGTCGAAGAGGCGATCCGCTTGAAGGAGAAGGGCACCGTCACCGAGATCGTGGCTGTGTCGATCGGCCCGCAGCAGGCGCAAGAGACCCTGCGCACCGCACTCGCGATGGGCGCCGACCGGGCCATCCTGGTCAAGACCGACGTGAACTGCGAGCCGCTGGCGGTGGCCAAGCTCCTGAAGGCCGTGGTCGAGACAGAGACGCCGCAGCTCGTGATCCTGGGCAAGCAGGCGATCGACGACGATTCGAACCAGACCGGCCAGATGCTCGGCGCGCTGCTCGGCTGGCCGCAGGGCACCTTCGCGTACAAGATCGAGGCTTCTGAGGGCAGCCTCGACGTGACCCGCGAGGTCGATGGCGGCCTGCAGACCGTGACGCTCAAGCTCCCGGCGATCGTCACCACCGATCTGCGCCTCAACGAGCCGCGCTACGCGTCGCTGCCGAACATCATGAAGGCCAAGAAGAAGCCGCTCGAGGAGCTGAGCCCCGAAGCGCTCGGCGTCGATGTGACCCCGCGGCTCAAGGTGCTCAAGACCGCCGAGCCGCCGGGGCGCTCCGCCGGCGTCAAGGTCGGCTCGGCCGCCGAGCTCGTCCAGAAGCTCAAGGTCGAAGCCGGCGTGATCTAACTCGCTCGCGCCGCTCCCGTCCCGGTCGAGCGGCGCGCCATCACCTCCAAGGGCACCAGACGACCATGACGGCACTCCTCTTCGTCGAGCACGGCAACGGCCAGATCAAGGACGGCACCCTGAAGGCGCTGACCGCCGCCAAGGATATCGGTGCGCCGGTCCACGCCCTCGTGCTGGGCGCCGGCTCGAAGGCGGTCGCGGAGGCGGCAGCCAAGCTCGACGGCGTCGAGAAGGTGCTGAACGCCGAGGACGGCATCTACGACCACGACCTCGCCGAGCCGCTCGGCGCGCTGATCGCATCGATTGCGGGACCCTACGACATCATCATCGCGTCGGCTTCGACGACGGGTAAGAACGTGCTGCCGCGGGTGGCCGCCCTGCTCGATGTCGCGCAGGTCTCGGACATCATCAAGGTGATCTCGCCCGATACGTTCGAGCGCCCGATCTACGCGGGCAACGCTATCCAGACCGTCCAGATCCCCGCCGGCAAGACTGTGATCACGGTGCGCACCGCGGCGTTCAAGGCGGCGGAACAGGGCGGCGCGGCCGCCACCGTCGAAGCCGTTTCCGCGGCGGCGCCCGCGTCCGGTGGCTCCACCTTCAAGGGCGAGGAGATCGCCAAGTCCGACCGGCCGGAACTGGCCTCGGCCCGGATCATCGTGTCGGGCGGCCGCTCGCTCGGATCGTCCGAGAAATTCCACGCGTTGATCGAGCCCCTGGCGGATGCCCTGGGCGCCGCTGTCGGCGCCTCGCGCGCGGCGGTCGATGCCGGCTACGCGCCGAACGACTGGCAGGTCGGCCAGACCGGCAAGGTCGTGGCGCCGGATCTCTACGTCGCTGTCGGCATCTCAGGGGCGATCCAGCACCTTGCCGGCATGAAGGATTCGAAGGTCATCGTCGCGATCAACAAGGACGAAGATGCGCCGATCTTCCAAGTGGCGGATTACGGATTGGTCGGTGACCTATTCCAGGTTGTACCGGACTTCCAGGCGGAGATCGGCAAGGCAAAGGGGCAGTAACGGTCGCGCTCGCCCGGCGAGGTTCACCGGGCGAGCATTGTCGCAACGCGCCTGTCGACGGGTTCCTTCTGCGAACGAGAATGGTCTAGAAGTCAGGGACGGCCCGTATTCGCACGGGCCGCGGCGTTGGCGCGGTCCACCCCCTCGGGCAGGCGCGCAGCAACGTCCGTACGGGGGCACAGGTCGACAGATGGACATGGAGATCAAGCGGGTCGGCATCATCGGCGCGGGCCAGATGGGCAGCGGCATCGCGCAGGTCTGCGCTACCGCCGGTCTCGATGTCCTGCTGAACGACCGCGACCCGAACCGTCTCGAGAACGGCCTGTCGTCGATCGACGCGGGTCTGTCGCGGCTCGTGTCCAAGGGCACGATCGAAGAGTTTGAAAGCCGGGAGATCCGGTCGCGCATCAAGCCGGCGCCCGGCTTCGCCGACCTCGGCCCTGCCGACCTCGTGATCGAGGCCGCCACGGAGAACGAGGCGACCAAGCGAGAGATCTTCTCGACCCTCTGCGCGTCCCTGCGCCCGGATGCGATCGTGGCGACCAACACGTCGTCGATCTCGATCACCCGGCTGGCCGCGGCGACCGACCGCCCGGAGCGGTTCATCGGCATCCACTTCATGAACCCGGTGCCGGTGATGCAGCTCGTCGAGCTGATCCGCGGCATCGCCACGGAGGATTCCACCTACGAGTCGGCCAAGGCGTTCATCGCCAAGCTCGGCAAGATCTCGACGATGTCGGAGGATTTCCCGGCCTTCATCGTCAACCGCATCCTGCTGCCGATGATCAACGAGGCGATCTACACGCTCTACGAAGGCGTTGGGTCGGTCGAGTCGATCGACACCGCCATGAAGCTCGGCGCGAACCACCCGATGGGGCCGCTGCAGCTGGCCGACTTCATCGGGCTGGATACCTGTCTGTCCGTGATGCAGGTGCTCTATGAAGGCCTGGCCGACTCCAAGTATCGGCCCTGCCCGCTTCTGGTGAAGTATGTCGAGGCCGGTTGGCTGGGTCGCAAGGCCAAGCGCGGTTTCTACGACTATCGTGGGCCGACCCCGATCCCGACGCGCTGAACGTCGTGTCGCAGCGAACGCCACACGGGACGGCGCCCGGCGCCGCCCCGAATCAAGAACCTTACTTCGCCGTGCCGCCGTTTGCGTTCGGCTGGGCCGGCTGCGGGTAGGATGGGTTGCCGCCCGGGACCGCGGTGCTGTTCGACGGCGTGGCGCTGCCGGACTGACCGTTGACCGAGCCGGTCACCTCACGCCGGGACGCATCCTGGCTCTGGCTGGCATAATCCTTCGGGGAGTTGGCGCCGTTCCAGGTCAGCAGGCCGACCGTCGCGATCGCCAGAAGAACGAGGCTGCCGACCAGGACCCACAGGACGGGCTTGCCGCGCTGGCCCTGCCGGCTTTCCTGCTGGTTCAGTTTCTCCACCATTTTCACACCCTCCCCACCCGGACGCGACGCGCGCGACACGATCTCGTTACCGGCCGCCAACGCGGCGCCGTCGAGGCGGGTTCCTGTCGGGCGCGCCGGTTAGCGACCGGTGGTGAGCAGGATCTTGCCGAGATGCGCGCTCGATTCCATCAGCGCGTGGGCTCTCTGGGCCTGTTCCAGCGGGAAGGAGGCGTGCGTGACCGAACGGATCCGCCCCGCCTCGAGCTCCGGCCAGACATCCTTGCGCAGGCCCTCGGCGATCGCTGCCTTGTCGGCCTTCGGGCGCGGCCGCAGGGTCGAGCCCGTGAAGGTCAGCCGGTTGCGCATGATCGGGGTGATGTTCAGGCCGTCCACCTTGTAGCCGCCCATGAGGGCGATCATCACCAGGCGGCCGTCAGGGGCCAGTGACTTGATGTTGCGAGCGAGGTAGCTCGCGCCGATCATGTCGAGGATGACGTCGACGCCGCGCCCATCGGTAAGGCGCTTGATCTCCTCGGCGAAGTCGGCCTGCTTGTAGTCGATGGCGGCATCGGCTCCGAGATCCTCGCAGAAGCGGCATTTCTCGGCCGAGCCCGCGGTGGCAAACACCCGGGCACCGAGATGCTTGGCCATCTGGATCGCCGTGGCGCCGATGCCGCTCGACCCGCCATGCACCAGGAAGCTCTCGCCCTTGGCGAGTCGGCCGCGTTGGACCACGTTCGAATAGACCGTGAAGAAGGTCTCCGGCAGCCCGGCCGCGTCGACGAGCGAGAGAGCCTTGGGGCGAGGCAGGCAATGGGCGGCCTCGGCGACCGCGAACTCCGCGTAGCCGCCGCTGATCACGAGGGCGCAGACCTCGTCGCCGATGGCGAGACCGTCGACCCCCTCACCCAAAGCCACGACACGGCCGGCGACTTCGAGGCCCGGAATCTCGGTGGCGCCGGGCGGCGGCGGATACAGGCCGGCCCGCTGCATGACGTCCGGGCGATTCACGCCGGCGGCCACCACCTCGATCAGGACTTGGCCCGGCCCGGGGCGCGGCAGCGGCGCAGTCTCCACGGCGAGCACCTCCGGCCCGCCCGGTCCCGTGAAATGGATCCGGCGCATGGTCTCGGGCAGGGCGGTGCTAGCCATCGAAGCATCCTCAACGCGTACGTATTCCCGGCCGCGCCCCGGGAGACGCGGTCAGGCTGTACTTGCGGCAACGGGCGCGCTTGGCAAGCCGCCCCTTGTGGAGCCGGCAGACTATCGCGCCGCCGCCTTCACGGCCGGGGGCAGAACGATCTTGCCCTGCGCGAGGCTCGTCGGCCAGATCGCGACCTGCTTGCCGTCCTGCCACTGCGCCATCAGCCCGGTGACGAAGCCCGGCCCGTACTTGATCGAGTGCGTGAAGGGGTCGTCCTTGCCGTAGAACTGCGTCCGGCCCACCGTGCCGACCCAGTCGGTCTTCTCCAGGGCTTCGACCAGCTTGTCGGCCTCGGTGGAGCCGGCCCGCTTCACCGCGTCGGCGGTGTAATAGACCTGATCGTAGGCCATGTAGCCGGCATAGGACGGATCGCTTCCGAAGCGCTTCTTGAAGGCCTCGCTAAAGGCCAGCGACTTGTCGGTGATCGCGGCGCCCGGCACCGCGATGCTCTGGAAGATCACGCCCTGGGTCGCCCCGTTGGTGTTGGCCCAGAAGGTCGAGGAGGTCGCCTGCGAATTCATGCCGGTCATGGCCAACGGCACCTGCTGGTTGCGCCACTGCACGGTCGGCTGCACGCCGACATGCGAGATGCCGGTGACGATCAGGTCCGGCTTGCCGGCCTCGATCTTGTTGTAGATCGGCGTGAAATCGCCGGTATCCGGCGAGAACCGGATGTGATCGACCACCTTCACGCCGATCTCGGGCAGGCATTTCTCGTAGCCCGCGTCGAGCGGACGGGTCCAGGCCGCGTCCTCGCTCATGATCGCGGCGGTCTTCACCTTCATCAGGTCGAGGAGCATGTCCTTGGTCGAATCGCAGATCGACTGGGCGAGAGCCGCCGAGGTGAGATAACCGTGGAAGGTGTACTTGTTGCGGGCGTAATCCTTGTGGACCGCCAGGCTGATCTCGTTGGAGGCGGCGCCCGGGGTGATCATCGGGGTCTTGAGCCGGGCCGCCCAGGGCATCAACGCCAGCACGACTTCGGAGATGTAGCTGGCGATAACGACGTGGGCCTTGTCCTCGGAGACCGCCCGCTGGAACGCCCGGACGGCGTCGGAGGCCGAACTCTTGTCGTCGTAGGAGACCACCTGGATCTGGCGCCCGTCGATGCCGCCCTTCGCGTTGATCTCGTCGGCGGCGAGCTGGACGGCCTGGGGGATCGAGGCCCCGACCACCGATTGCGCCTCCGCGATCACCCCGATCTTGATCGGGTCCGCCGCCCGGGCCTCACCCGCGGCCAACAACCCGGCTGCCGCCAGCAGGGCCACCGCCCGGCTCGTCACGCTGCGATCCATCGCCATGCTGATTCCTCCTCCGGGCCGTGCGGCTTTTGGCGCCGCATCGGGGATCGGACGATTTTTGTAGCATTCGGCGTGATGAATACAATGTGCATCCGACCAATGTGCGAAACACCGGCGGACTGATCGATAGAATTGGCCCAGCCGGGGGGCTGTTCGGTCAGCGGGTGCCGTACATCCGGTCCCCTGCATCGCCCAGGCCCGGCACGATGTAGCCATGGTCGTTCAGATGGCTGTCGATCGCAGCCGTCCAGATCGGGACGTCGGGATGCGCGGCCTGGAACTTCGCCAGACCCTCCGGGGCGGCCAACAGGCAGACGAAGCGTAGGTCCGAAGCTCCGCGGGCCTTCAACCGGTCGAGCGCCGCGATGGCGGAATTCGCGGTGGCGAGCATCGGGTCGAGCACCAGCACGGTTCGGTCGGCGAGATCGGACGGGGCCTTGAAGTAATACTCGACCGCCTCCAGCGTCTCGGGATCGCGGTACAGCCCGACATGGGCGACCCGGGCCGAGGGCACCAGCGACAGCATCCCGTCGAGGAAACCGACACCCGCCCGCAGGATGGGCGCGAAAACCAATTTCTTGCCCTGGATCTGGCGGCCCTCCATCGGCTGGATCGGCGTCTCGATCGTGACGGGTTCCAGCGGCAGGTCCCGCGTCACCTCGTAGGCGAGCAGCATGCCGATCTCGTTCAGCAGCTGGCGAAACCCCTTTGTCGAGCGGTTCTTGTCCCGCAGATAGGTGAGCTTGTGCTGCACCAGGGGGTGATCGACCACCGTGACCCGACTCGCCGGCATCGCACATCCCTCCACCCCAGAGGGGCAGGAATGCAGGAGCGGACGCCCGGGCGCAACGTGACACGCCGCGAATACACCTATTCAGGCCCGATCGAGGCCGCGCGTTGACTGGAACCCGGAATGACGTTGGCGTGGCGCAGCGGTCGGGTGACGACGCGTCTGCGCGCCTGACCCTTAAAAAACCGACCTCATTCTGATAAAGACCCAAACTCATTTTGACGTGATGCTCTTTTGAATCTATCAAACATACGTATCCGAAGCATATGTCGTCAGATTTGAAATCTAAATAAACAGATTAAATAGCGAAGACGCTCAATTCTGCGTCAATCAAATCGTTGATCGTCTGAAACAGAAATTGACGCCAAACATTACCCGCCGACTTTTCAAAGACACACCCCATCTGCTAGCTGACGCTATCATCCGGGTATCGGTTCAAAGCCATGCGCCTCACCGTTTCACTCAAGACCACGCTTGCAGCCATATTTGGATTGTTCGCCCTGCTCGCGGCAGGTCAGGGAAGTCTATCGATCATCGAGCTTGCCGACATTCGGCATGCGATGACGGAGGTCGCGAGCAACTGGCTTCCGTCGGTATCGCGGATCAACGCAGTCGAGGTCGCGGCCTCGGAGGTGCGGATCAAGCAGTTCCGCCTGATCACCCTCTCCAAGGATCCCGACAGCCTCAGGATCGGCGAGGCGCAGCTCGCGACGACGCTCACGCGGCTTGCCGAGCGGTGCAATACCTACGAGCGCCTGATCTCCACCCCCGAGGAGCGGGGGCTTTACGATGCATTCGTCGCCCTGTGGAGCCGCTACGAGCAGGTCGACGGCGCGATGCGACGGCTGATCGCCTCCGGCAAGCAGGCCGAGGCGCTCGCGCAGCTCGGCGGGGTCGACACGGTGAGGCTCTACGACGAGACGCGCGCCGCGCTCTCGCGCCTGGTCGCCCTGAACGAGCGGAACGCAACCCAGGAGGTCGACGAGGCGGTGGATCGGGCCAAGACAGCGTCCGCGGCGGCCTGGGGCAACGTCATCCTGTCGGTGATCGCGGCACTCGTGGCGGCGGCTTTTTCCGTGTTCCGGATTTCGCGCCCCATCCAGCGGATGACCGAAATCATGTCGCGGCTTGCGGGCGGCGATACCGGCGTGACGGTGCCAGCCCGGGACCGGCACGACGAGATCGGCGCCATGGCGGCGGCCGTGGAGGTGTTCAAGGACAACATGATCCGCACTCGCGCGCTCGAGGTCGAGGCTGAGCAGGCGCGCGCCGCCGCCGAGGAGCAGCGCAAGGCCGGCATGCGCGAGATAGCCGACAGCTTCGAGAAGGCGGTCGGTGGCATCATCGGTCGGGTCTCGTCCTCTGCGACGGAACTGCATACCACTGCGAGCGCGCTGTCGGCCATGGCTGGGCAGACCTCGGCGCAGTCCGGCGCGGTGGCGTCCGCGGCGGAGGAGGCCGCCAGCAACGTCAACACCGTGGCGGCGGCCGCCGAGGAGCTTGGCTCGTCGGTCCAGGAGATCGGCCGGCAGATGGACGGGTCCGCCAAGCTGGCCCAGAGCGCCGTGGACGAGGCCGGGCAGACGAGCGCGCTGGTACACGAGCTGAGCGCTGCCGTCGCCCGGATCGGCGACGTGGTCGGACTGATCTCGTCGATCGCCGGCCAGACCAACCTGCTGGCGCTCAACGCCACCATCGAGGCGGCCCGCGCCGGAGATGCGGGACGGGGCTTCGCTGTGGTGGCGAGCGAGGTGAAGGCGCTGGCCGAGCAGACCGCCAAGGCGACCGACGAGATCGCCGGCCAGATCGCCCGCGTCCAGGGATCGACGGGACAGGCTGTGACCGCGATCGGATCGATCACCGGTCGGATCCAGGACATCAGCACCGTCGCCACCTCGATCGCGGCAGCGGTCGAGGAACAGGGCGCGGCGACGCAGGAGATCGTCCGCAACGTCGGGCAGGCCGCGATCGGCACCGGCGAGGTCACCAGCAACATCGCGGGCGTCGCGGAGGCAGCAGAGGCGACCGGACAGTCGGCGGCGCAGGTGCTTGGCGCGGCCTCAGAGCTGTCGCGGCAATCCGAGCGCCTCACGGTGGAAGTGTCCCGCTTCCTCAATACGGTGCGGGCGGCCTAAGAATCCATATGAACGGGGCCCGGCTATCCCGCCGGGCCCCGCCTCTGCCATGTCTTCAGGCAGTGTAGGAGCGGTCCTGGCCGCCCTCGCCGCGGCGCTTGGCCATGAAGGCGTCGAACTGCTCGCGATCCTTGGCCCGCTTCAGCTCCTCGACGAAGTCGGTGAAGGCGCGGCTCTCGTCTTCCAGAGCCTTCCGCTGCGCTTCGAGCCGATCGAGCTCGGCCCGGCGGTAAGCGTCGAACGCCGCATTGCCGGTGCCGCCGCGGTTGGCGGCCTCGAAGGCCCGGGCGAAGCGCGAGGCCGAGCGCCCGCTGCCCTCAAAGCCGGCGACACCCCGGCGTGCGGCGTCGCGCAGTTCCGAGAAGGCCGGGTAGCCGGCGATCTTCCACGCAACGAGGGCGAGGCCGACCGGCCACCAATAGATGAACCCGACGACGAGCGCGCCGATTTCGAGAGACCGGCGGGGGAATGGGCCGGAGCGGCAGAGCTTGCCGGTCGCCCAGGGGGAAGAGGATTGCGTGGTCACGGCTTGGCTCCGCTGCTCATGTGAACGGAGTTAACATGCGGGTGCCGGGGCACGCTTTCAAGACCGGGCGCGTTCACCCGGCTGCGCAACACCATGGACCAGCGCCAGCACGCCGGCGCGCAGAAGCTCGTACTTGTCCGGAAAGCCCGGCCCCCGCGGCAGATGCCCGGCAGCCGACAGGGTCGCGATGCCGTGTGCCAGCGCCCAGACCTCGAGGGCGATGAACCGGGGCGCGACGCCCCCGAACCCATCCGCGAAGGTCGCCTGCAGCGCCTCGACCAGCAGGTCGAACGGGGACGGGCGTCCAGGCGCACCCGCCTCCGTGTCGGACGGCTCGGCGACGGTGCCGCGGGTCTCGAAGATCGCCGCGTAATAAGCCGGCTCCTCTTCGGCGAAGGCGAGGTAGGCTTCGCCCATCCGGGTGAAGCGCTCGAGGGGCGTACCCCGGGAGGTCAGCGCCCGTGCCAGGCGGGCCGCGAGTTCCGCGAAGCCGCGCCCGGCCAGCTCTTCGAGCAGCGCATCGCGGCCGCGGAAGTGCCGATAGAGGGCGGCCGGCGTCACCCCGACCAGGCGAGCGGCATCGACCAACGCGAATCCGCCGATCCCGCGCTCGGCGATGAACCGGCGCGCGGCCTCGATCAGGGCCTCCTTGAGGTTCCCGTGGTGATAGCTTCGCCGGTCACCCGGTCCGTCTCGCCAGGGTCGCAAATTTTCATGTCCTCTGCGCGCGCGCAGGCATTACGGTCGAGCACGACGTTTGTTTCGGTCACGAACGGGGGTCGACTGCTTGACCCGTCCTAAAAGGCGCAACACGATCGGATCGACATCGGTCGAATCGCGTCGCACCCTCTAAACGACGGGCATAGCACCGCCGCCTTCGCCACAGGGAAAACCATTCGGCATGGCTTTCGTGAGTCTGAAAGCGTGGCGCACGCGCTCGGCGGAGCGTGCCGGGATCGCAGCGCGTCTGAAGCAGGAGCTGATCGTTGCGCTCGGCCTGACCGAGGCCGACGCGCTTGCGGTGAACGAGATCGCCTGCGCGGATCCCGGCTGCCCGGACATGGAGACCATCGTGCTTGTGATGCGGGCCGGTGCCCCCACGCGGGCATTGCGGATCTGGCGGCCGATGGACGCCGTGGACGCGCAGGACATCGCGGATCTGATCGAACAGGACCGGCTCGGCGACGCCTCTCGATGATGTGACGGGGCGGCAGCGCCAGATCCGACCTTCGGCGCCGCGTTCCGGACCCCATCGTGTAACGACACCGAGGACGCCGAAAGACCATCAAGGCCCTGGCGCCGAAGGAAACGCATCATGAAGAGCCGACGCGCCGCGCTTGCGCTCGCCTGTCTCGCCCTCGCGGCCAGCCTGTCGCCGGCTCTTGCCGGTGAGGCGATGCCGTTCTCAGCCGCGTCGTTCGAGGCGGCGCAGAAGAGCGGCAAGCCGATCTTGATCGAAGTCAGCGCCCCCTGGTGCCCGATCTGCAAGACGCAGAAACCGATCCTGGCCAAGCTCGCCGCAGAGCCGCGCTTCAAGGATCTCCAGATCTTCGATATCGATTTCGACAGTCAGAAGGACCTGCTGCGGCGTCTCAATGTGCGGATGCAGAGCACGCTGATCGCCTACAAGGGCGAGACCGAGATTGGCCGCTCGGTGGGCGAGACCCAGCCGGAGTGGATCGAGGGCCTGCTGGAAAAGACGCTCTGACGGATCGATCCCGCCAGAGCGGCCCCTTCCGGTTTCGTTCAGGCAGCGTCGGGCATAGCCGGGCGGCCCGCGTCCGGTCCCGTCCGTGCGGGCTCAGACGGAGACCGACCCGGTGACGCGCACCACCAAGCCAGCCGATGCTACGCCCACCGCGATCATCGCGATCCCGGTGCGCAACGAGGTCGAGCGGATCGAGGCCTGTCTCCAGGCCATCGACGCGCAGGTCGGGCTCGCCCCAGGAAGCCTCGGGCTCGTCCTGTTCCTGAACAACTGCACCGACGGCACCGACGCCCTCGTCGCACGGCTGGCGCCGGCCCTATCGATCCCGGTGCGGGTCGCGAGCGAGGAGTTCTCCGGCGCGCATGCCGGCTGGGCGCGGCGCAAGGCAATGGATCTCGCCGCCGCCTGGCTCGGGGATGCGGGGAATATGGGGATAATCCTGTCAACCGATGCGGATAGCCGCGTTCCGCCGAACTGGGTCGTCCGCAATCGCGCCGCCATCGAGGCCGGCGCCGACGCGGTCGCCGGCCGGGTCGAACTCGACGCCGCGGAAGCCGCGCTCCTGCCGCCGTCCCTCCCTGCCCGCGGGAACCTCGAGGACATCTACGATGCCCTGATCACCGAGGCCGAAGCGCGGATCGATCCGGACCCGAACGACCCGTGGCCCTGCCACCGGACCGCGATCGGCGCGACCCTGGCGGTGACCCGGACGGCCTACCGTGCGGTCGGGGGCATGCCGGAGATCCCGCTCGGCGAGGACGGCGCGTTCATCGCCCGGCTGATCGAGCACGGCCTGCGGGTCCGGCACGCCACCGATGT